>CATKXV010000001.1 GCA_949840955.1 uncultured Anaeroplasmataceae bacterium
AGTAGCAAAAGAGGCAAAGACAATAGAGGCTTGAACAAAGTAAAAGCCAGCGTCTTTAGGCGCTGGTCGGTATTAAAGCCTTATAGGCTTAGTGCAAACCACCCTTTTGAAGGGTGGTTATGATTTGTGAAGCTTTTATAGAAAATTGAATTTTAGAATCACCAAAATGCTACAATGACATATTGTAAAATATAAGGTGATATAATGCGTGCAGTGATATGCTTTCATGGCTTATTATCCACTAAGGCGGATTTTACTTATTTATTTCCTATGCTAAATCAAATGTATGATAAAATTGCGTGCTATGATCTTCCCGGGCATGGGTATAATACACAAAAATTTAATACAGAAAATGTAAAAAGATTTGTGATTGAGATTTATGATTCCTTAGCGATTACCTATGAACAAATCGATATCATAGGCTATTCGATGGGTGGAATTATTGCAGCCTTTATTCAAAGCATACGCCCTGTCCATCGTCTAGTTCTACTAGCACCTAGCTATCGCTACTTGAATTTAAAGAATTATCATCTCCATCCGAAGGCCAAATCCAATACAAGCATAGCAAAAGCCTTTCCTAAAAAAAACTATTTCCATATCTTTCGTTTTGCAAAAATCATCTCTGATTTATCCGATGAATTTCATATCATATATCCAGACACTTTAATTCTTTGGGGGACAGATGATTATTTGGTAAAGGAGGAATCTGGTATACTGCTATATCAAATGATACGAAGCCACAATCGTCAATTCATCAAGCTAAGAGATCATAATCACTTTAATATTTTAAGAAGTCCAACGGTTGCTCAATATATCTTTTCCTTTTTAATGGTATAAAATGAATTTTTTAAGGCAAACTATACTTAGGTGATAAAATGTTTGAAAATCAAAGTTTAACCAAATATCCAACCCATACTTTAGGCTTAGCAAATAGTGAAGAACTTAAATATGAAATTAAGAAATATTTAGATAATAAAACACATAGCTCAGCTTATATTAAGGTATGTGCTATGGAGCTAAAAAGATTAGGATATATGGAATTGAGTGTGGCTTTAGAAAAAATAGCAGAATCTAAAATGCATTTCGAGGCTGTATTGATGGAGGCCTTTGGGATTAAGGATGATATCCGACTCAATTTAAATAATGTGCTGATTCGTGCAGAGGAAGATGTTGTTTTTGCAAGAAAAATAGAGCTTCTTGCCAAAGATCATAATGAACATGAGGTATATACTCTAATGCATGAGCTTGCTAAAACGGAAGCAGAAAATCTTGCAGCTTTGATGGGAATTGTAAACAAAGTTATAGAAGATAGGATTTAGTCCTATTTTTTTCTTGCACTGCTTTTCCAAAAGGATTATAATATGAAATATATGGAGGATTAATAAAATGATAAATGAAAAAGTAGCCAAGCTTGTTAATGAGCAGGTAAATAAGGAATTCTATTCTGCATATCTTTATTTAGATTTTGCAAATTATTTTGAGGATGAAGGTCTAGATGGCTTCGCTAATTGGTATTTCATTCAAGCTCAAGAGGAAATGGATCATGCATTAAAAATGCGTAAGTATTTAATAGATAATGGACTTCATGTTCAATTAGATGCCATCGCAAAGCCAAACAAAGTATTTAAAAATCATACCGAGGTATTAGAGGCTGGATTAGAGCATGAACGGTATGTAACTTCTTTAATTAATGCAATTTATGATGCAGCCTTTGATGCAAGAGAATATAAGAGTATGCAATTTTTAGATTGGTTTGTAAAAGAACAGGTAGAAGAGGAAAAGAATGCAGAGGATTTATTAAAGAAAATGGCAATTTTCTCTAAGGATTCAAAGGGACTTTATTCTTTGAATCAAGAGCTAAAGGGACGTACCTTTACTCCATCTGCAAATGAATAAGAAATTTAGGAGTATGGATGAAGATACTCCTTTTTTTCTTGACTTTATTTCTATTCTATGATATATTTTGAATGAATATTTATTCATTGAAATGGAGGAAGCCTTGTGGGAAGAAATGAAGAGCAAAATGAAAGAATCAGAAAACAAAGAAAAGAAGAAATTGAGAATGGAGCCTTATACTATTTTGCAAAATATGGATTAGCTGGAGCTAAAATTAGTGATTTGGCTAAATTTCTTGGTATATCCCAAGGTTTATTATATCGGTATTATGCTTCAAAGGAGGAGCTTTTTCGAATCTGTTCGGAAAAATGGATAGAGGATCGGGATCAGAATTTTAAAGGCCTAGTTGATGCTCCTATGTGTGCTAAGGATAAAATATTGTTTTTAACTAGGCATGTGGAAATGAGCATGAAAAAGGATAAAAAATTTGCATCGTATTTTACCATTTTTGAAAATGACAGCTTAACCTCAGGTGTAGGAAAGGGAAGCATGTTTTCAAGATGGAGTAGTGAGCCCATTGAGATGCTTGCAGATATTATACGTCAGGGACAAGAGGAAAAGACTGTGCATGAGGGGAATCCATACCAATTATCCATCGGATATTGGGAATTGGTTTTTGCCTATTCGCATAACTATATTTCTAGTGATACCTTAGAAAATTATGATTTTAATTTACTTAATCGTCTATTAATTAAAAATGTTTAGGAGGCTATGCTTATGATCGTAGAGGTTAAAAATTTAGAAAAAACATATAAAAATGGACTAAAGGCTCTAAATGGACTTTCTTTAGAGGTTAGAGAAAAGGAAATTTATGGACTCTTAGGACCTAATGGTAGTGGGAAAACAACGACGATTCATTGTATTTTACAATTATTGCAATATGATAAGGGGGAAATCATATTATTTGACCAAGAAATGAAGCCCAATCGTCTGGATTTAAAGGCTAAAATAGGACTTGTACCTCAAAATGTTGCTGTTTTTAATGAATTAACGGTTTATGATAATATTGATTTCTTTTGTGGATTATATATTAGAGATAAGAAGCTAAGAAAGCAATATGTAGAAGAGGCGATTTCCTTTGTCTCTTTAGAGGATTATAGAAAATTTTATCCAAAAAAATTATCAGGAGGCTTATTAAGAAGATTAAATATTGCCTGTGGAATTGCGCATAAGCCAGAGCTAATTATTTTTGATGAACCTACGGTTGCTGTAGATCCACAAAGTAGAAATAAAATCCTAGAGGGAATAAAAAAATTAAATGAGCAGGGCTCAACAATCATTTACACCTCACATTATATGGAGGAGGTAGAGCAAATCTGCTCGTATATTGTCATTATGGATAAGGGAGAAATCATAGCTCATGGAACAAAGGAAAAGCTAAAGGAGGAAATAGATCTAGGTGCTACAATTGTCATTGAAACGAAAGAGGAGGCTCTAGCACTTATTGAAAAGGAAGCTTATGTTTTAAATGTAGAATACAAGGATAAAGAGCTGATTATTCAGACGATAAAAGGAGATTCTTATTTACCAAAGATAGTAGAATTGCTTACAGCCCATGGCTTTAAAATTGGTCGAATTTATTCTGAGCTTCCTACATTAAATGATGTTTTCTTAAAGCTTACAGGAAAGGAATTGCGTGATTAAAATGCTATTTCTTACTCGATTAAAGGTTTTATTGAAACGTAAATCCACTATATTTTGGATTCTAGTTTTTCCTATCTTATTAGCTTCTGCGGAATTTTTTGCCTTTGGTAAATTTATTTCCTCTACCCCAATTGAAACAATATCTATTGGTGTAATAAAGGATGAGACTCCCATACTCCTACTAGATATTTTTAAAGAAGCAAAAATAGAGGAGCAAAAGCCCTTATATGAACTTATAGAATATCAAACGATAGAAGATGCCACAAAGGATTTAGAAAATAAAAAAATTGATCATTATGTCTATAAAAAAGAAACAGAAATCAAGATCATTTCAAATCAAAATAGTACAAATCTTTCTATTACAGCCTCTCTTATTCATCAGGTAAATAGAATAGAGGATACCATAGAGGAGGCCTATCAAAGCTATTTGGCCTCAGGTAAGAATCCAGAGGAGGTAAATGTAAAGGAAATTATAGAGAATCTAACAAAGGAGGTCTCTTATTTTAAGGATACCTCCACATCTAAAACGGCAACCTTTTATACCTTTTATTTCTATGCCTTGCTGGCTATGTCATGCTTATATGCAGCATTATTAGGAGTTGGTCTTATTCAGGATATCCGTGCTGATCGTTCAAGCTTAGGAATTCGAATTGCTTCTAGTGTGGTATCAAAACCGAAGTTGGTAGTATCCTATTTTGGTGCCTGTGGTCTATTGCAGGTGATTTCCTCCTGTATTTTATATGTTTATTTCACTTATATTTTGCATATAAGCTTAGGAGAACAGCCCCTTCTAATTCTATTGACCCTAATTTTAGGGAGTCTTGCAGGAATTACTATAGGGATGCTCATTGGTGTATTGGTTAAAGGAGGAGAGGCCAAGGCTCAAGGGATTGTTACAGCAGTTACCTTATCCTTGTCCTGTTTGGCTGGATTAATGTCTGTTGAGGTCAAGCATTTTGTAGATCACTATATGAATTTTATCAATTGGTTGAATCCAGCCTCTTTAATTACAAACAGCTTATATGCCTTATATTATTATGATACCTATACCAACTACATTCTTTACTCCTGTATTCTTTTTGGAATATCCCTTCTTGCAATTATAGGAGTACTACTTAAGACAAGAGGTGAAACCTATGCAAGTCTTTAAATTATTTTTGAAAATTATGAAAAAAAATATTTTCCTATTTGTCTTGTATATTGGCATATTTTCCCTAATCAGTGTATTTTTGATTAAGGGACAGGATACAGCAGAGTATAAGGAAAGTAGGATTGCTACATACATTCTTGTTGAAGAGGAAAGTATGGAGTCTATCGCATGGGTTGAATTTTTAGAAAAGCAGGTTCAAGTTGTTGATTTGAAAAAAGGCATCAGTGTAGAGGATGCATTGTTTTGGGATGATATCGATTTGTATCTTTTCCTCCCAAAGGATTTTTATGAAAGAATATTACAAGGAGAAGAAGGAATTGTCATGAAGGCTAGCCCAGATTCCTTAGAGGCAATGTCTGTGATTTCTCTTTTAACCTCCTATATCAATACCATAAGAGAAACGATAAGATTGGGTATTTGTGAAAAAGATACCGCTATATCCTATGTTGCAGAGCGCTTTGAGGAAGAAGATTCTATCTCCATAGAGCTTACCTCAAAGAAATCAACAGGTATGCTTCGAGGTATGTTTGATATGGCAGTTTATGTGGTTTGTGCATTGATTCTTGTCATTGTGGGGCTAGTTTCCTTTGAAATTCGAACAACAGATATTAACCGAAGATTACGAATCAGCTCGTATTCAACAGGAAAAAGGAATCTGGTTTTTGGAATTTGCTATGCTGTATTTTCTATCTTCTTTGTTGGGATAATTACATGCCTAGGTATGGCCTTGTTTCCAGATCAAATTACCTCAAGAATTGGACTTTATATAATGAATATGATTCTATTTGCAATCACAATGGTCTTTATGGCTCTATTTTTATCCAGCTTGTTTAAATCAGATATGGCCTATAGCTGTATCTCCAATGTGATTCCTTTGGTATCTGCCTTTTTATGTGGCTGCTTTATAGGACAAGAGCTATTACCCGATGCCACTAAGGCTGTTGGACATATTTTCCCTAATTTTTATATTGTGGAAGCCAACCGATATATACAAACCGCAAAAGAATTTCATTTCCTAAATTATTTGGGAATTGTGTGGCCATGCTTCTTATTTATCCTTCTTTTCATTGGGGGTAGTATATTGATTACAAATCATATGGCAAGAAGTGAAAATTGATAAAATTTTTAAAAAAACCAAGATAAAGGATGAAAAATATAAAGAAAAAGCGTATATTTTCTATTTTTAAGAAATTAAACGCTTTTTCTTTTATTTAAATTGAATGAAAATGGGTTTTGTGGTAAAATTAAATATGAAATTAATGAAGATGAGGTACGCTTTATGAAAAGAGAAGCAAGAGTTAAGGCGATGCAATTATTATATTCTATCGATGTTTTAGGCATAACCTATGAGGAGGCTCTAGTAGAAGAAGAGGATTTAGATGTTCTTGCAGGAGATTATGCAAAATACTGCTATCAGCATTTACAGCAGATCGATGATATAATTACTCATTCTTTAAAAAATTATACGATAGATCGGTTAAATTTAGTGGATAAGGCAATTATTCGTTTGGCCGTTTCTGAAATGCTTGAGGGTTCACAGCCAAAAGAGGTCATTATTAATGAGGCCTTAGAAATTACAAAGGAGTATAGTGATCAAGGAGATCATAAGGCAGTTAGCTTTAATAATCGTCTTTTAGATAACATTAAGAATGCATTACAGTAGGTGAAGTTATGGAAGAAAGATATTTAACAGTTACCGCATTAACGAAATATATCAAATACAAATTTGACCATGATCACCATTTAGAAGAGGTTTTGTTAGAGGGAGAAATTTCTAATTTTAAGCATAATTCTCGCGGACATTTTTATTTTACGCTTAAGGATGAAGGAGCCTCTATTTCTGTTACTATGTTTTCTAGCTTTGCCCGCCAGGTTCAATTTGAGCCAAAGGATGGTATGAAGGTTTTTGTTAAAGGGAATGTAACGGTATATGAGCCATCTGGAACGTATCAGCTGAATATTAAGGAAATGAAAAGTGATGGGATTGGTGATTTATACCTAGCCTTTCAAAAATTAAAAACAGAATTGGAAAAGGAGGGATTTTTTGCTTTAGAGCATAAAAAGCCGATTCCTTTATACCCTAGCTGTATTGGTGTAATTACTTCTCCAACAGGGGCAGCTGTCCGTGATATCATTCATACAGTTGGAAGAAGATTTCCTCTTACTAGAATCATTTTATACCCTGCGATTGTACAGGGCGAGGATGCAAAGAATACCATTGTTCAGCAAATTCATCTAGCGAATGAGCAAGGCCTCTGCGATGTGTTAATCGTTGGCCGTGGAGGTGGCTCTATTGAGGATTTATGGGCTTTTAATGAGCGGTCTGTTGCACAGGCTATCTATGATAGTTATATTCCTATTATATCTGCTGTAGGACATGAGATTGATTTTACAATTGCCGATTTTGTAGCGGATATGCGTGCTGCAACGCCTACAGCGGCTGCTGAGCTTGCTACACCTTCAATGGATGTGTTAAAGGGAAACACACAGTATTATGTTGAAAAGATGACCAAGCTCATAAAGCAACGACTAGAAAATGCTAAGCTATATGTAGCAAATATAGATAGAAGACTGGATTCCTTAAATCCAAAAATGATGCTGAAGCATAAGGAACAAATTTTAAAGGAATATGAAAAGCAATTAAATCTGCTCATCCAACGAATCCTTTTAGAAAAAAAGAGCAATTATCGGTATATGAACGCTAAGCTAGAGGCATTAAATCCTTTAGCTATTATGGATAAGGGATATTCAATTAACAGTGTAAATGGAGTAATTATTACAGATGTTACAAAGGTGAAAAAGGATGATATCTTGGTTACAAGAATGAAAAATGGAGAGGTTATAAGTAAAATTCTGGAGGTCAATGAAAATGGAAACAAAAACATTTGAGGAGAATTTAAAAAAATTAGAAGAAATTGTTCGTAGTCTAGAGAATAAGGATATTTCTTTGGAGGACGCTGTTAAAAATTATACAACAGGACTTGAATTATCCAAGGCATGCTTTGATATTTTGAATACCAATGAACAGCTGGTTGTCCAAAAAATGACTGAAAGTGGCCTAGTGGATTTTAAAAGTGAACGAGAATGAGATTAGATGTATTTCTTGTTGAAAAAGGATTTTATAAAAGTAGATCTAAAGCTCAAAATGCGATAGCAGAGGGTGCAATACAAGTCTCAGGTAAAATCATTCAGAAGTCAAATTTTGAAGTAGAGGAAAAGGATACCATTGAAATAATAAAGAATGTGAATCCTTTTGTTTCTAGAGGTGGCTTTAAGCTTGAAGCAGCCATTCAGGCCTTTCATTTAGATTTTCAGGATAAAATCATATTGGATATTGGTTCTTCTACAGGAGGCTTTACGGATTGTGCTCTTACCTATGGTGCTAAAATGGTTTATGCAGTGGATGTTGGAAGCAATCAATTGGATTCATCCCTAAGGAATCGATCCGATGTGATTGTGATGGAGCAAACCAATATTTTGGCTGTAGAGAAGTTTTCTGTTCGATTTGATTTTATTGTAATGGATGTTTCCTTTGTAAGTATCGAAAAGATTCTTCCAGCAGTTGAACGATTTTTAGAAGAGGATGCTTTCTTTATTTGTTTAATCAAACCACAATTTGAGGTGGGAAAGCGATATTTAAAAAATGGGATTGTGAAGGATCGAGCCCAGCATATAAAGGTCTTAGAGCACGTAAATCGTGCCTTAGAGGAATACCATATGGGAATTTTGAAGCTGATTCCATCTCCAATATTAGGTGGAAGTGGAAATAAAGAATTTTTAGCTTGTATTAAAAAAAATGCTAAGACAAGAATGAACTGGATTGAAGTATGTAAGTAGGTGTTGATTATGCTCAAAAGCTTAAGTGTACGTAATTTTGCCATCATAGAAGATATTCATATTGAATTTAGAGAGGGAATGACTGTTCTTACAGGAGAAACAGGTGCTGGGAAATCCTTGATTATAGATACAATTTCTCTTTTGTTAGGTCAACGAGCAGATAATGATATGATTCGATATGGAGAAAAAAAGGCCTTTATCGAAGGCATTTTTACCTTTAATCATCCTCTTTTATCTAAGCTTTTGGAACGATTCAATATTCCTTTAGCGGAGGAAATCATTATTCAAAGAGAAATACAGGATAATGGTAAAAATTCCATTAAGCTCAACCATATTGGCATCAGCCTTACGATGCTTAAGCAGGTAGCCTCCTATTTAGCAGATATACATATTCAAAATGATACCTTCCGATTGTTAAATCCGGAATATTATTTAACTTTAATCAGTCCTGCACAGGATATAGAATATGATCGATTGCTGACTGCTTACACCATCGCCTATTCAAAATATTTAGATGCTTACCATAAATATGAGCATATCCTAAAGGGACAAAGGGAAAGTCAAGAAAAATTAGAATTTCTTCAATATGAGCAAGAAGAGCTGACAAATCTTCAATTGGTTCCAGATTTGGATACAAAGCTTTCCTTAGAAATCCAAAAATTAGAAAATTACGACAAGATTTTTTCTAATATAAATGAGGCTTATACTCATTTGGACAATAGCTATTTTTCCATAGATCAAATCTATGAGGCATCTACCTATTTAAAGAAGATTGCAAATTTAGATCCAAGCTATCAGGATGCTTATGAAAAAGCCTTAGACTGTTATTATATTTTAGATGAAATTAAAGGAAATCTATCCTCTCAGCTTAGGGATTTGGATTTTGATCAAGAAGAGCTTAACACGAAAATAGAGCAATACCAAAGGATAGAGAAGGCAAAAGCAAAATATAAGAAGAGCTTATCTGAGCTAATCTCCTATTTAGATGAGATAACCCTACAAATCGATATGGTATATCACTATGACGATATTTTGGAGCAAGCCAAGGCCTCTTTAATTTCTACATATGAGGTCTTAAGGGAAAAGGCCTTACAGCTTTCACTTTATCGCAAAAAGGTAGCTAAAGCAATAGAATTAGGGATATTAAAGGAATGTCATGATTTAGATTTGGAGGATACTCAATTTAAAATTGTGTTTCAGGATATCACCCTAGATGATCCTATGGATTCTTCTAAATTCTTTGAATCTGGTATAGATAGTGTTGATTTTAGAATCAGCTTCAATCCTGGAGAACCTGTAAAATCATTGCATAAGGTTGCCTCTGGGGGAGAAATGTCTAGAATTATGCTTGCCTTTAAAAGCTATTTTGCAAATACAGCAAAGCTTTCTTTGATGGTATTTGATGAAATTGATACTGGAGTATCGGGGAGCACAGCAAAAAAAATCTCCTTAAAAATGAAGGAAATTTCTAAGGGGACTCAGGTTCTTTGTATAACCCATTTACCACAGGTTGCAGCTATGGGGGATTCTCATATTCATATTTATAAGGAAATCATCCATCAAAGAACAACAACCCATTATAAATATTTGACGAAAGAGGAGCGCATTGAGGAGGTTGCATTAATGCTATCTGGAGACCGAATGAGTCTTTATGCATTAGAGCATGCCAAATCTATGTTCAATGAAACAAAAAAATAGGGAAATCCCTATTTTACAAAGGTTTGTAAAGCTTTAGCAACACCTGAAGCTTCATTAGAGGTAGTAATATAGTTTGCTACCTTTTTTACTTCTTCAAAGGAATTTTCCATTGCAACACCTATTCCAGCCTTTTCTATCATTGCAAGGTCATTTCCAGCATCCCCTATGGCCATGGTTTGGGTCATAGGAATATTTAAATAATGGGATAAGGCCTCTAGAGCTGAGCCTTTGTTTGTATCCCGATTTAGGAATTCTAAAAAAATGGTAGCAGAACGAACAACACAATATTGATTTTTATAGTCCTCATCCAAATGGAAAAACGCTCTATCCAGCTTTTCCTTTTTATCTACCATCATACATTTTAAAAATTCATCTTCATCCTTTAGTGATGAAAACGAAACAATATGATCTTCAATATGATTGATATGAACCTCTACATCCGTATAGGGGTTATGCTGATCCGTTATGAGCTCTTCATTTTTTCTAAAGGCATGAAAGTAGGTATTTAACCGCTGTGCCTCCTTATAAAGTGCTTTTACATCGGTTCCTTTGATGGTTGAGGAATATATTAATTCTTGAGTTCCTGTATTAAAGACCTTGGCTCCATTATAGCAAATTACATAATCATCATTGGATAGAAGCTGAAGTTCCTTAAGAATAGGATATACCCCATGATAGGGTCTTCCTGTAGCAATCACAATCCTACAGCCTTTATTTTTTGCCTCTACTATAGCCTGCTTATTTTCCTTTGATATTTGCTTTTTTTCATCAAATAATGTTCCATCTAAGTCTATTGCACATAGCTTTATCATTTAAATCACCTATCTCATTATAGCATAATTGGTAATATTTGGGTATATGAAACGTAAAAGAAATGGTAAGAATAAAGGATGTGGAGGTGTAAACATGAAAAAAATAATTGCTTTCTTTAGTTTACTGTTTCTTTTTCTTGGAATTTTTAATGCAAATGCGTATGAGCTTTCAAGGAATGATAAAATTTATGTAGGTGGACAATCCATTGGTATTAAGCTTAATACAGGGGTTGTGATTGTAGGTTCCTATGGTATCCTAGAAAATGGGAAAATTTATAAGCCATGGGAGGAAGCTGGACTAGAAGAAGGAGACCAAATTGTTAGCTTAAATCATACAGCCATAACAGATATTAAAAGTCTTTTAAAGGCTTTAGAGAAAACAGGCGGAAAAGAGTGCCAAATTGAGTACAAAAGAAATAAGGATAAGCTCACTGCCTCTATAACTCCAATCTATGCATCCAATGGCTATTCCTTAGGCTTATATGTCAAGGATTCTATTCTAGGAGTAGGGACACTTACCTATTACATAAAGGAAATCAATGCCTATGGAAGCTTAGGACATCAAATTACATCCAAAGATTTTTATGAGGGTGAAATATATGAGGCCAAGGTTAATGAAATTGTTAAGCCAACTCGCAGTGAGGCTGGAGAAAAAAGAGCAAGCATTGACAGTAAAGCCATAGGTAATGTTGAAAAAAATACCAATACGGGAGTCCAGGGCTATACCAATTCCAATTTTGACTATAGTGGTATGGAAGCCTTAGAAATGAAAACAAGATCAGAGGTACAGCTTGGAGAAGCAGAAATATGGACCTGTATTCAAGGAAAGACTGTAGAAAAGTTTAAAATCAATATTACGGGTTTAGCTAAGCAAAAGACAAAGGACATTAAAGGAATTACCTTTGAGGTTACAGATGAAGCTCTTATACAAAAAACTGGAGGAATTATTCAGGGAATGTCTGGTTCTCCAATTATTCAAGATAATAAGATTGTAGGAGCAGTAACACATGTTCTACTTAATAATAGCAAAAGAGGCTATGGAATCTATTTAGAATCTATGCTAGAGGATATGGGTATAACCATAGTAGAGGAATAAAAAAAAGATGCACTTAGGCATCTTATACACGTGTAACATTTACAACAATATAATAAATTAAAGTGGCTACAGAGGCTAAAGCCATTGCCATTGTTAGAATAAGGATTATAATTTTTCCCCAGTTTGTATCGGATGGATTTTTATAACCTTTTTTCTTTAATTCTTTTTTTGTTTGTTTTTTTGTTTTTTTATTTTGTGCCATGTCTTCACCTACTTCAATAAAAATGCTATAATATACATATAAGATTATTATATAATATTTTTTCAAAAAAGGAAAGGATTTTTTTTATGAGTAACCAAAACAATGTAAAAATAATACTTCATATAGATATGAATGCCTTTTTTTGTTCAGTTGCTTGCTTAAGGAATCCTGCTTTACGAGGAAAGGTATTTGCAATAGGAAGAGAAAATAGCTATCGCGGGGTAATTTCATCAGCCAGCTATGAAGCTAGAGCCTATGGAATCCATTCAGCCATGAGCTTAAAGGAGGCTTATAGCTTGGTTCCAGATTTAATTGTAGTTTCCTTAGATTATTCCTATTATACATATTACCATCATCGATTTTTAGAAATAATAAGGCAATACTCTACTTTAGTTGAGGTGGCATCCATAGATGAAGCCTATGTCGATATTACAGAGATATCCAAGGTCCGGCATCCCCTGGTTGTTGCCAAGGAGATTCAAAAGCGTATATTAAAGGAGGTAGGACTTAGCTGCTCTATCGGTATTGCTCCTACCTTATTTTTGGCAAAAATGGCTTCCGATATGAAAAAGCCTTTAGGAATCACCGTAGTAAGAAAACGAGATGTTGAGGATAAGCTTTATCCCTTATCGGTGGCGGATATCTATGGCATAGGAAAGAAGACCTATCCCATTCTTATAGATCATGGCATAAAAACAATAGCTGATTTTATGAATCCGCAGCATAAGGAAAAAATTATAGAGCTCATAGGAGATACAAGCTACTCCTATGTATATCATCATGTTTTAGGAAATTCATCCAATGTGGTTGACCCAAATAGGAGAAGTGAATCTGAAAGCATTTCAACCTCACAAACCTTTGATCGTATCATCAATTCACAAATCGAAGTACTATATGAGCTTAGAAAAATGACAAGAGAAATGGTTCAGAAGCTTAAAAAGGATCATTATTATACAAAAACGATATCCATAACGCTTCGGAATACCGATTTTAAAACCATTACAAGATCAAAGAGCATAGATTATACCGATGATTTTGATATCATCTATGATATTGTTGTAGATTTAGTAGAGGAACATTATCATGATGAATCTCTTCGCTTATTAGGGGTTGGTTTATCGAATCTGAAGCATCAGCATGCACTTCCTAAGGAATATAATTTATTTACAATACCTTATGCTTCCGAAAAGCAGCTTGCAATCGATCATATTATCGAAGAATATCAAAAAAAATATGGAGAAAATGCATTATTTCAAAAGAAAAAGAAAAACTTGTAATTTGATAGTAGAAATGGTATGATACAAAGGGTGGTTAAGAATGAAATTTGATAATATAGAATTTAAGGATTATATTGTAAGAGCTATGGAGGACTTACAATTTAAGGCTTTAACTCCAGTTCAAAAGGAGGTTTTGAGTCATTTAAAGGGAAATAAGAATATTTTAGCAAAATCAAAAACAGGAAGTGGAAAAACACATGCCTTTCTTCTTCCTATATTTCAGGAATTAAAGGAAGAAGAAAGTACAATTTTTGCAACCATTATTTCTCCTACAAAGGAATTAGCTATGCAAACCTATAAAATGGCTCAGCATATTGCATCCTTTTCTTCAAAGCGAATTGATATAAAGTTATTTTGTGGTGGAACAGACCGATTAAAGGAAATAGAAAAGCTGAAGAATAATACACCACAAATTGTCATAGGTACTCCAGGAAAGATAAAGGATTTAGCAATTGATGAAAATGTTTTAAAGATTTATACCTCTAAGTTTTTTATTGTGGATGAAATGGATATGGCTTTAGATGGTGGGTATGAGGATTCCTTAGATGCGATTTCAAAAATCTTAAACCAATCCAAAATGTTATTTTTTTCAGCAACTATGGAGGATAGAATTCTGCATTTTGCAAAAAAATATCTAAGCTCACCTGACGTGATTGAAATTAAAGATGAGATAACCTCAATAAAGCACATTTGGATTCCATTAAAGCATAAAAATAGAATGGATATGCTACTTTCATTGCTTCATACAATCCAACCTTATTTGGCTATTATCTTTGCGAATACCAAAGAGAAGGTTATGGAAATTGCAGGCAACCTAACTGCTGAAGGATATTTTGTAGGTATGATGCATGGAGATTTATCCTTAAGGGAACGAAAAAGAGTTCTACAGGATTGTAAGGCCTTAAAATATCAATATCTGGTTGCTTCTGATTTAGCAGCTCGTGGTATAGATATTGAAGGAGTTACCCATATTATAAATTATGAGCTTCCCTATAATTATGAATTCTATTTACATAGAAGTGGTAGAACGGGAAGAATGCATAGAGATGGAATTGTCTATTCCTTTTATGAGGAGGTTGATGATTCCTATTTGGATAATTTATCTAAAAAAGGAATTAAGCCGCTTTATTATGAAATCAAAAATCAAGAGCTTATCCCCTATAAGGGACGTGCTACTCGTCAGCAACGTATCAAGCCTAAGACAGATTATCAAAAAGAAGCAGCAAAATATGTACCAAAGCCAAAGAAAGTTACACCAGGCTATAAAAAGAAAAGACAAGCTAAAATAGACGAATTAGCCGAACGTCTAAAAAGAAATTCGAAAAAGAGAAAAAGAAGATAAAAAAAGGATGCATATGTGGCATCCTAATTTTTTTAGCTCAAGGTTTCTCCTGAGGTAATATGCTTTTCAGTTACATTTTTTACATTGGTAGAAGAGAAAATACGAACATTTCTTTCAACAACAAGACTTTCTGGTAATATCAATTTCTTTCCTATAACGTTGATACCACTAGATAAAATTTTCGGTTTATCCTTATTTGGCTGATAATCTTTACCGGTACCAATTATAGAATTATCTCCAACTACGGTTTCTTTATCTATAATGGTATTTTCTATATGACAATTTTTTCCGATGACAACATCATTAAGAATAACAGAATCTTTTATTACAGAGCCTTCGCCAACCTGAACTCCTGGAGAAACAACAGAGTGATCTATTTTACCATCAATTTGGCAACCATTTGAAATTAAAGAGCGCTTAATCTCTGCATTTTGTCCAACCTTAACAGGTGGTAAATCCTCACTCTTTGTATAAATCTTCCAAGAAGGATCATATAAATCCAAGGCTGTATCCTCAATTAATTCGAGATTGGTTTCTAAATATGAATCATACGTACCAACGTCCTTCCAATAATCATAATACTCATAGGCATAAACCTTTTGTTCTTTAATCATGTCTGGAATAATATGCTTACCGAAGTCTAAATCAACGATATCAGGATGTGCTTCTATAGCATCAATTAAAGCTTGAGTGGAAAATACATAAATACCCATAGAAGCTTTATTTGACTTAGGCTCCTTTGGTTTTTCTACAAACTTATTAATTTTCAAATTAGAATCTGTTTCCAATATACCAAATCGATCAGCTTCCTCTATTGGAACAATTTTAGCGGCAATCGTTAAATCAGCACCAGTTTGCTTATGCTGTTCAATCATTTTTGAATAATCCATTTTGTAGACATGGTCTCCAGATAGAATTAAAACATATTTAGATGCATAACGCTTTACGAATTCAAGATTCTTACGTATGGCATCTGCGGTTCCTTCATACCAAGAGTTATTTGGCTGAAGAAGTGTTACAAATGAATCACGACGGTCTAGGTCCCAAGGCTTACCAACACCGATGTGCTCATTTAAAGAAAGTGGTAGATATTGTGTTAAAATACCAATTTGGAAAATTCCTGAATTACAGCAATTGGATAGTGCAAAGTCAATAATTCTAAATTTTCCTGCAAATGGTACAGCGGGCTTACTCCGTTTTTCAGAAAGAATGTCTAAACGGGACCCACGTCCACCTGCTAAAATTAAAGCTAAAGTTTCCATTTTTTTACCCTCCTACTATAGCATTATTTTTTTGTATATATCTAAGTATTTCGCAGCAGAAGAAGACCAGCTATAATCCTTTTCCATTGCTTGTTTTACTAAGGTATTCCATGCATCCTTATTGTCATTATACGTATTTAGCGCTAAGAACATAACGTCCTTTAATTCTGTTGCATTAAAGTTTGTAAAGCTAAAGCCTGTTCCTTCATTTGTATATGTATTAAATGGCTCAACTGTGTCCTTTAATCCTCCTGTTTCTCGAACAAGTGGAAGTGTACCATATCGCATAGCAATCATTTGTCCTAAGCCACATGGCTCAAATTTAGAAGGCATTAGGAAGATATCACATCCCGCATAAATCTTTTGTGCCACAGAATCGGAGTAGCCTATATAGCATTTAAAGCGATCTGGATATTGAGCCTCCATTCTACGGAAGAAGTCTTCATATAAGCTATCTCCCGAACCCATTAAAATAAATTTTGCATTACTATAGTGAATCACATCGTCCAGTATAGGCATAAGCAAATCAATTCCCTTTTGATCAACTAGTCTTGATACCAAACCAAATAAAGGAACATCCTCTAAAGATAATCCAAATTCCTTAAGTAAAGCCTCCTTATTTGCTTTTTTGCCATTCTTTACAGTTTGAATAGAGTAATTTTTGTAAATGCTTTTGTCTGTAGCTGGATCAAATTTTACTACATCTATTCCATTTACAATTCCATAGAAATCAAAATAGCGTAGGCCTAAAACATTATTTAATCGGTAGCCATAATAATCTGTCAATACCTCATTTTTATAGGTTTCAGAAACCGTTGTTACTACATTGGATTCTAAAATACCACACTTCATAAAATTAATGCAACCATCAAATTCTAAAGAAGATGAATAAGGCATAAATAAAATGCGCATCATATCCATAGGGAAATTCCCTTGATACTGTATATTATGAATACTATAGACTGTTCTCATCCGATTATAATCAGGATAATAATGATAATTCGCCTTAAGAATATAAGGAATTAATCCTGTTTGCCAATCATTTAAATGAAGAACATCAGGAAAAAAGTTAACAACCTTTAAAGCCTCCAAAATAGCAAAATCAAAGAATGCAAAGCGTTCTCCATCATCACCATATCCATACAAACCATCCCGATTGAAATACCGATCACTATCTATAAAATAATAGATGACATCATTATATGTTGCTTCAAACAATCCAACATATTCCATTCGTTCAGCTATTTTAACATACGCATAGCCCTTATATTCGGCGATATTTTTTTCCTTAATTTTTTTATAATAAGGCATAATCACTCTTGCATCACAAGATTTTTCCTTTAATGCCTTAGGAAGTGCGCCAATAACATCAGCAAGACCACCTGTTTTTGCAAAAGGAGCCCCTTCACTTGCACAAAATAATATTTTCATTTGCTCACCTCAATCTTTATAAATATATCCACTTTAATTTTACCATAGGTAAAACGTTTTCTCAAGAACTTTCCACAACAAAAAAATAAAAAATTTATGATTTAATACTTGCGTAATAATGCGAATTTTGATATAATAAAATACGCGTATATTCGTAAATATTTAATTCTTAATTGAAGAAAGGATTTAATCTAATATGGCAAAAGCGGGAAGAAGAAATAAAACAAAATTTATTTTACGTAAGGAACTTATTATTTTAGTTTTAGTTTTAATAGCAATGATTGTAACTACAGTATGTTTATCTATTCCATCAGCAACTGAAAAGCGACTAGAAGAATTCAATACTGCAATTACTGAGTATAATACAGCAAATAGTACATCCTATTCTACCTTAGGAGAGGATAGTGTTATTCGTAAGGCATCTTTGAAGCAGGTTACAAAGGCTATCGAGGATTCAAAGGGAACTGAGGAAGAACCTAAGTATACTTATATATTATATGGTAGTTTAACGAATGCTACAATATGTCAATATTTATCTGCTATAGACACAGAGGCTCAAAATCGTGAAGTTAAGGTAGTTTATCTTTACTCTTCTGAAAAGGTTGATAAGCAAGAGGATAAAGATGATGCTGACTTCTTAAATGAAATTGACCAGGATGAAAAAGTATTCAATTCAGATGTATTAGAGGGAATTGATGCTGTTGATTTACTAAAAACTCCAGCTTTATATGTTTATAAAAATGGTGAGCTTATATTTAATTCAGTGACTGTGGAAGAGGATGGTTCCTATAATTGGGAATTAATCATCAATAAGGCTTTTTCAAAATAAAGAGTTAAAAAGAAAGATTGAGATGGTAATCTCAGTCTTTATTAATTTTAAAGGAGATTTTCTATGATCGAAACAATTAAGGAACAAATTAAGTTATCATTAGAGAAATTTTATAAAACGAAATATAATCAAGAAATTACAATAGTTGTTGAGGAACCTAAGAATCCAGAATTAGGAGACATATCTATTCCTGTTTTTAGCGTTGTTAAGGCATTAAGAAGACCTCTACCAGAGATTGTTGCAGAGGCTAAGGATGAAATTCAAAAGGCCTCCGTTGCTATAACATCCATTTCAAATGTTGGCGGCTTTATCAATGCCTGTATTGATAAAAAGCTTCTAGCAAAGGAGGTACTTACCCAAGTAAAGAATTTGGGAGCAGGGTATGGCTCCTCTGACTTAGGAAAAGGGAAAAGAGTAACGCTAGATTATTCCTCCCCCAATATAGCTAAGAGCTTTTCTATTGGACATCTACGGTCAACTATGATTGGAAATTCCTTAAAGCTTATTCTTAATAAATGTGGTTATGAGACCTATTCCATCAATTATTTAGGAGATTGGGGTACCCAATTTGGTAAAATGATTGTTGCTTATAAAAAATGGGGCAATTATGAGGATATTCAAAAGGATCCCATTCGTAAGCTTACGGATTTGTATGTTCGCTTTCATGAGGAAGCAAAGGAAAATCCTTCCTTAGAGGATGAGGCAAGAGAAGCTTTTCGTAAAATAGAACTTCAGGATCCAGAATACTTAGAATTATGGAGATGGATTCGGGAGGAGTCCTTAAAGGAATCTCAACAGATTTATGAGCTTCTTGGGGTTCAGTTTGACTCCTATAATGGAGAAGCCTTTTATAATGATAAAATGGATGTTGTTGTAAAGGAATTAGAGGATAAGCATCTTTTAAAAGAGGATCAAGGGGCTCAAATCGTGGATTTAGGAGAAGCAATGCCTCCTGCTTTAATTAAAAGAAGTGATGGTGGATCTCTATATATGACACGGGATTTGGCAGCATTATTTTATCGCAAAAAAGAATATAGATTCGATCAAATTCTTTATGTTGTTGGAAATGAGCAAAAGCTTCATTTTGCGCAATTAAAGGCGCTCGTAACGAAGATGGGATATGATTTCTCAGAAAATGTAGAGCATATCAATTTTGGTCTATATCTTACCGATGGGAAAAAAATGTCCACACGTAAGGGTGGAGTGGTTAAGCTTTATGATGTATTGATGAAAGCCATTCATTTAGCATATGAGCTTGTTTCATTGAAAAATCCAAGTTTAGAGAATAAAGAAGAGGTGGCAAAGGCCGTTGGTCTTGCTGCTATTGTATTTGCTGATTTAAAAAATCATAGAAGCTTAGATATTGAATTTAATATCGAGCAAGCCGTGAAATTCGAAGGACAAACCGGTCCCTATTTGCAATATACTAGTGTGAGAATTGCTTCTATTTTAAAGGAGAAAACCTTTGATTTATCCAAATGTAATATTGAATTATTTGAAAAGCCACATTATTTTGAATTGGTTCGTCAAATTTCATTATTTCAATCTATTATTGAACGTGCAGCTATTGAAAGGGCACCTAGTGTAATAGCAAAATATTTATTATCCTTAGCACAAAGCTTCAATAAATTCTATTCTATAGAAAAAATCAATGTTGAGGAAGAGTCAATACGGAATTCAAATTTTGCTCTTGCTCATGCTACAAGAATCGTTTTAAATGAAGGTTTAAGACTTTTAGGCATACAATATGTCAACGAAATGTAGTTTAAGGCTTGCAATTTGATATGGATTTGGTGTAAAATAATAAAGCACAGCATTCAAAGAAGAATAATTTAGGGGCAATACATTATGAGAGTAGGTATATTTACCGACCAATTCTATCCATATATCAGTGGTGTGGTCACTTCAATTACAATGTTATATGAGGGCTTAACAGAATTAGGACATGAGGTATATGTGTTTTCGAGCCTAGATGAAAGAAAAGTTTCAGATAGTGAGGAGATTAAACACTTCAACTTCATAAATTTCCCTGGTAAGCCATGGCCATTTAAAGGATTAAAGGATTATAGACTTACGAAGCATCCAAAGAAACATCTTAAAACGATTGCCTCATATCATCTAGATATTATTCATATTCATACGGAATATAGTGCTGCGCGATTGGCTAAATTAGCTGGAAAAAAATTAGGAATTCCCATCGTATATACCTTACATACCTTATATGAGGATTATATGAAGTATTTATCTCCATTCTTTGATAAGCACTTTCATAATATTATGTTTAAAGTACTAGCAAAGGCCTTTATGGGATCTGCTTCTAAGGCTTCAGTTATACGAATTGTTCCTACAAAAAAGGTATTAAAGCTAGCACCTAAATACTATATAAAGGGAGATATTCGTGTTATTCCAACAGGAATTGAATTATCCCATTTCTATTCAGAGAATTTCACTGAAGAGGAAACACTTAGCTTAAAGGAGCATTTAGGAATTCCAAAGGAAAAATTTATATTTGGATATATAGGAAGAACCTCTCCTGAAAAGGATATTAAAACGCTCCTAAGAGCCTTTTCAAAATTGCAATATAAGGATAATGCAATTTTGTTAATTGTAGGAGGTGGCCCTCAATTATCTGAGCTTATGGAGTATGCTAAGGAATTACAGATTGACCAGCAGGTAATCTTTACTGGCTTTATAGAAAGTGATCATATTCCTTTATATTATCATATTTGTGATATTTTTGTAAATGCTTCTAAATCAGAGACACAGGGATTGACCTATATAGAGTCTTTAGCTTCTTCCTTACCCTTATTAGTGCAAAAGGATGAATGTATAGAAGAAGTTATTGAAGATTATTATAATGGAATTTATTTTGATGGAGAAGAAGAATTAATAAAAAAAATGGAAGAAATTCAAAAGGCTCCTACAACCTTAAATAGTATTAAGGCGAATACAAGAAAATCCTGTGAAAAATTTTCTAAGAAGCATTATGCTATTCATCTTGAAGCAATTTATCAAGCTGCAATAGAAAAATTTAATAAACAAGGTAAGTAATTACCTTGAATATATGGGGGAGTGATGAAATGGTAGACATAGTTGACTCAAAATCAACCGCCCTAAAAGCGTGTGGGTTCGAATCCCATCTCCCCTACCACCTATACTGAACTTACCCCCATTTATTGGACAAATATGTTACAATAAGTGGAGGTATTTTTTTATGAAAATAACAAAAGAACAAAAACTACAAATGGCAAAAGAGCATATAGAGGAAGGAATTCCATTAATAGAACTAGTAAAAAAATATAACTATAATATAACAAATGTTAAATATCAATGCGCATTGTATCAAAGATATGGACCAGAAGCTTTTAAAGATAGAGGTATAAAAACATATACAAGAGAAGAAAAATTAGAAGCTATAAAAAGAAATACAGCAGGAACAAGTATGAGACAGATAGCACTAGAGATGGGACTATCAGATGCATCTATCATACGAGACTGGGTAAGAATGTATGAAGAAAAGGGAGAGACAGGAATAAAGGATACAAATAGTAGAGCACATTATTTAGTACATGAAGAAAGAATAAATAAGATAGCGCTAGAATCAATGCAAGATAGGATGGAGTATTCAGAAGCGGAGAACGAATACCTAAAAAAATTATATTCCCTAATTCTAGAGAGAAGCAAACGATTAAAGAGAAAGTAAAAATTGTTTATGAATTAAGGGAAAAATATGCATTACCAATGCTTCTCAAAATATCAAGACTATCAAGATCAACATACTTCTATTCATTAAAGAAAATGAACTATAAAGAAGAAAAAGATAAGGTGCTAGGAGATTTAATAGAAAGAATATATAATGAAAACCATCAAAAATATGGATATATAAGAATAACACAGGAACTAAAAAACAGAGGATATAGTGTAAATAAAAAGCGAGTAGCAAGGAATCTGTCAGCAATTACGAAGACTAGGCAATATCATTCTTATAAAGGACAAATAGGAAAAATAGTACCGAATATATTAGAAAGAGATTTTACAACGACAGGACCATATCAAAAACTAGGAACGGACATAACACAGTTTATAACACAATATGGGAAACTATATCTGTCACCAATAATAGATTTTCATACAAGAGAAATATTAGCATATGACATATCAACACATCCAAATTTTGAACAAATAAAGCGTATGCTAAAAATGCTTAAAGATAATCATGGGAATAAGATAAAAGGAGCGATACTTCATAGTGATCAAGGGTATCAGTATCAAATGAAAGGATATCAAAAAGCCTTAAAAGATTTAGGTATAAAACAGTCTATGTCAAGAAAAGGGAATTGCTTAGATAATTCTCCAACAGAGAATTTCTTTGGTAGGCTTAAAACAGAAATATATTATGATAAAGAGTATACATACAAATCCTTAGAAGAACTAAAATGTAATATAGAAAACTATATTGAATACTACAATAATAAAAGAATAGTGATAAAGCTTGGAATGGCGCCAATTGTCTATAGACAATTAGTTGAAAATAATTTATAATACTTGTGGGTGTTACAACCCACTGTCCAAATAAATGGGTCAAGTACAAAGAGTACACAGATAATACGTTGGTATTATCTGTTTTTTTATGCCTAATTTCATTCAAATTTACCAAATCAAATTGAATTAAGCAAAAAATATAATTTTGATAAGCTCCTCTCCAATTATGATATAGAAACTGATATAATAAAAGAAGAAAAATTGCAAATGGCAAAAGAGCATTTAGAGGAAGGGATTTCAAGTATTCTGGAATCTTTTTAATTCTCGAATAATCTCGCCAGTTTTTTCATCAATCTTTTTATGATTTTAGAAATGTGTTAAAATATTTCATACATATTTCTACTTTTTTCATTTTTTATGCTATAATTATAAATGTTAAGAATATTTGTTTGAATGCTTTTTAAAAATAACAGTTTAATTAGGGGGGATATTATGAAAAAAACACAGGAAGCATTAGAATTATCAAGTCAAATTTTAGATAGTATAGAATTAAATGAAGGCAATATTCAGGCTTTAATATTAAAAGCTTTAAGAGTATGCAGATTAATCAACGATGAAAAAGGTATACGTATTTTTACATTTGAAGCTTGTGGTTATGAAAGAGATTCTAATGGAAAACTAACAGATGATGCCAAAAGTATAATGGCAATGATAGGTAGAGATTATTATAAAAAAGAAAAAGAAGTTGTTAAATGTATAGAACCTAGGCTTATTGGAGAACTTGTTGATGAAAAAAATGCCTTAATTGAAAGAATGAAAGTTGCTTCAGATCCTCAGAATTATGGTGATAATATGACTCCTTACATGATAAATCTTGCTAAAAATACTCAAGAAAGAGAGCAAATTACAAGGCGAATTAATCATAACAATAATTTTATTAATGCAATAAGAGGTTTTTTATATAAATATATATTGAATATTTATACTGCTTTGAATTATGGAAATATAACAGAAAGCATATTTGAAAGTGTTCGTGATAAAGTTGACTTTAAAATTGCTTCTTTCTGTCCGACAAACATTAAGAGATTTCTATCAGTATATGAAAATTTAACATCTGAGAATAGTGAAGATTGGGCTAATGCAGTTCATTCGTGTAGAAGAATCATTATTGAATTGTCGAACAAATTGTATCCATCGAAAGAAGCAGATGTGAAAAATAATGCTGGGAAACTAATTAAAGTAAAGGAAGAAAATTATGTTAATAGATTAATGTTATATATTGAATCTAAATCAACAAGCAAGACGTTTGCCAATATAATTGGTAGTGAACTTGGTTATATCGGGCAAGTTTTAGATTCAATTACAGATGGTTTGAATAAAGGAACCCATTCAACATATTCCAGAGATGAAGCTAAAAGAGTAGTTGTATATACTTATTTGCTTATTGGTGATATATTGAATTTATAATGATATATATTTTTAATGTAATTAATTATAAGATAATAAAAAATAGTAGGTAAGCTTGATAGAAAATCAATTTAGTGAGGAATCATTAAAATAGATTATGCTGATTTATTTACTCTTTAAATCTGAAGAACATGAATGGGATAAAATGAGAGAATTAGCAAATAATGATTCAAATGAACCCATAATAAAAAAATATTTTTCTTAATTATTTAATAATGACTATAATGTAGAAATATTGCCTTCTAATTCTCATTTTTATAGAGCCATGCAAATAAGAAAAGGAAATAATTTCACAATTGGGTATTATTAATAGAATTGGAGGAGTTCAAACGGGTGGAATGTTTTATTAGAAAGTGTTTCAGTTCCAAGAAGCAAATTAATAACCTTCAAATTTAAAAATGATGTTGAAATAAATATTATTAGTCCAACTACAAAAATAGTGGTTGGATTTTAGCTTTATTTTAAAAAATGTGATACAATTAAATAATATTTAGTTGAAGGAGACAAGGAATATGATTTTAGATATAATAAATATAATTGCAATAATTATAATTCCCATTATTGCTGTCATAATCGGTTATTGCTTACAAAATAGGAGTGAAAAAAGAAAAGATAAAATGAGAATATTTTCACATTTAATGTCTATTAGAGCATTTAATTATATTGATCAATACTCTGTAAATATAATTAACTCTGTTCCAATAGTTTTTTATAATGATAAGGAAGTTATAGAAAAATATAACATTTATTTAAAATCACTAAACATCAAGCCCGAAGATGTGCCACAGAAACAAAAAGAAATAGATGATAATAAAACTAATCTTTTAGTGGCTATGGCAAAAGCATTGGGATATAAAAATATTAATTGGGAATTGATTCAAAATCCATATGTACCACAGGGCTTAATAAACGAGAAGAATAATGAAAACTTATTTAAACAATGGCAGTTAGATATTGCTAAAAAATTTTCACAAGTACCTTACCAAAATAGTGTAAATAATAGTATTAGGATAAAAAAGTCTAAATCAAATCAAAGTAATAAAAGTTAGGGTATGCATAATTTAGACAAGAGCTCGGTTCAATATTGAATTGGGCTTTTATAATTTAATAAAGTATGTCTTCTATACTTAAAATATCCTTTATTTTATGGTATAATCAATATTAGTAGGTGATAGCATGAAGTTTACTGAAACTGAATCTGTAGAATTAAAAGAAAGATTAAATGATTCCTTTGCTAAAGAAGTTGTATCTTTTTTAAATACTCATAATGGAACCATTTATATTGGTGTCACTGATGATGGAGAAGTTATAGGTGTTAATAATGTAGATGAAACATTAAAATCTATTTCTAATATTATTGTTGATAGTATAAATCCCTCTTGTAAAGAATTTGTAAAGCCTATGGCTGTATTAGAAGAAGGTAAGCTAATTGTAAAGGTTGAAGTATCTAAAGGAACAGCTCTTTACTATATTAAATCTAAGGGATTAAGTGAATCAGGATGCTTTATAAGAGTTGGGACAAGCTGTAGAGGATTAAATGATGCAGAAATTAAAGAAAAATATGAAGCTACTTTAAATATTCCTGAACCAAAACTTGTAGATCAAGAGACAATGAGAACAGATTTAACATTTAGAATCCTTAAGACATATTTATCAAATAATAACATTCATATCAATGATGAAACATTTTATAAGAATTTTAATTTGCTTGCTACTAGTGGAAAATTTAATAAAATGGCTGAGTTACTTGCTGACGAAAATATGGAATCTATTAAGATTGCAGTATTTAAGGGTAAAACCAAAGCTTATTTTCTTAAAAGAAATGAGTATGGTAATACTTGTTTAATTAGTGCTTTAGAGAAAGTAACAAGATATGCTGAAGCACTAAATGAAACATATGTTGATGTAAGTGTTAGACCAAGAAGAGAAAAACATTTATTTAATATAGAAGCATTCAAAGAAGCATGGATTAATGCGTGTGTTCATAACAAATGGACAGATGGAATTCCACCTGCTGTATATTGGTTTGATGATAGATTAGAAATAATATCATATGGTGGCATCCCTAAAGGTTTAACCAAAGAAGGTTTTTTATCTGGTGAAACACAACCAGTAAATGCAGAACTAATGAAGATTTTTTTGCAATGCGATATTGTAGATCAATCTGGTCATGTCGTTCCTATTATTGTAAGAGAATACGGAGAGAAAGCGTATAAGTTCTCTGAGAGTTCAATTACAGTAACTATACCATTCGATAGAACTGGGTTTAATGTAGAAAACACCCAAGAAAACACCCAAGAAAACACCCAAGAAAAAATATTAATTTTAATAAAGAGCAATCCACAAATAACAAGAAAGCAGATAGCAAAAGAGTTATTAATAACAGAAGATAGTGCTAAATATCATTTAGACCAATTAAAAAAGAATGGTAAAATTATACATTTAGGATCTACAAAAGCAGGTCATTGGGAAATAAGAGAATAATTAAAATAATAAATCATTAGTTATTAAACTGGTGATTTACTTATTAAAGTTGAAAAATATGCCATATACGGGTTGAAAATGCGTATTTACGCAAAAATAACTTCTTAAATACTTAAACCAAGTATAAAAAGCATTGATAAAAAAGTACGGCATATGGGATTTGAACTTCCCATTTTCAGTCGATTTTCATTAAAATTGGTATTATTTCAGTATGCCTAACCTTTTTTGAAGGTATTATTTCAGTAGACTTAAGACAAAAATTGCTTGATATTTCGCGATTTAAAGAGACGGGAGTTTTAGGAAACTTCTCATCGAAATAGGACTTGTTGGAGGTCCTATTTTTTAATTTTTTCGAAAAATGTAAAAAGAAATAGAAGAAGAGGAAGCAACACGATATATTTGCTGTAAAGTAAAATTTTATTTTTTCACATTTACTAATTAAAAATATTTTGAAAGGCTTAGTTTTTAGACTAAGCCCTTTTTATGCGTATATTTATTGATTTTGAAATAAATATGAAAAAATGAGCATCCTGAATTAGATGCTCAAGTTACTCTGAATACTTAATCAAAACACCTCTTTTGAAAATCTTATATATGAGAAAGATATTCTTTTAATTTTTTTAAAAAAATTTGAGCCGCAGGAGAGAAAAATTGATATTTCTTCCATACAATGTCAAGTGGAGATTCTATTATAGGCATAAGTGGACGAAAAGCAAATGGACTATCCTGAGCTGTGCTGATAAGCTTATCTAGCCCTATGGCATATCCAATGCCCTCCTCCACTAGGATAGAGGCATTATAAATCAAATTATAGGTTGCCTTTATGTTCAGCTTTTCTGTATCTGTGTTCATCCATCTTGCAATATTACGAATAGCAAGAGAATGCTTAGAGCAGATTAAAGGCTTGTCTATTAAATCCTTAGGCTCTATATAAGCCTTGTTAGCAAGTGGAGAATCCTTTCTCATAAGAACACCCCATCTATCTTTAACAGGTAAACGCAGACAATCGTATTTGTTTAAATCATTTGCTTCAATTAGGATGCCAAAATCAAGCAATCCCTTTTCCAGCTTTTCTGATACCTCAATACTATCTCCACTATAAAAATTGAATTGAATATTTGGATATTCCCTTTGAACTTCCTTTGCAATTTTAGCAATAATTTCTATTGCATAGGATTCACCACTACCAATATAGACTTCACCTGATATTGTTTCTGTGGGTGCCTCAAGAGCTTTTCTTGTTTTCTCAAATAGCTCAATCATTTCTTCTGCATGCTTTCGTAATAGAATACCCGTTTCTGTAAGTAGCATTTTACGATTTCTCCGCTGAAAGAGTGGTCTTCCGATTTCCTTTTCCAGTGCTTGTATTTGACGTGTTAGGCTAGGCTGAGTAATATAAAGATAATCAGCAGCCTTAGAAATGTTTTCCTCCCTTGCAACAGCAAGAAAGTATTTAAGCTCTCGTATATCCATGATGTCACCTCTTTTACAAGTATAACATTAACAAATAAGAAAAGTCAAGTATGCTTAAAATGCATAATTATTTATAACATATAGGTATTTGACATAGGAATAAAGCAGAAATATAATAAAAATAGAGGAGAAGATTAGAATGAAAACAGAAGAATTCTTAGATTATTTAAATAGTGGAAAGAAGGTTGTTGCAGGAGGATTAGTGCATCAGCATATGCATCAGTTATCAGAGGAAGCAAGAAAAATAACGGTAGAATTAAATCAAAAATATCATTCAAGAGAAGAAATTCAAGAATTGTTTTCCAAGCTAATAGGTAAGCCAATTGATTCTACATTTGGATTATTTCCACCTTTTTATACAGATTGTGGAAAAAATATTTGTATTGGAAATCGAGTTTTTATCAATGAAGGCTGTTGCTTCCAGGATCAAGGAGGTATTGAAATAGGTGATGATTGTCTTATAGGCCAGCAGGTCGTAATTGCTACACTCAATCATGATTTGAATCCTACACAGCGTAAGGATATGATACCGAAACCTGTTAAGCTAGGCAAAAGAGTTTGGGTAGGAGCTCACGCCACCATATTACCAGGAGTAACCATTGGAGATAATTCGGTAATTGCAGCTGGTGCGGTTGTAGCAAGGAGTGTTCCTGCAAATGTTGTTGTTGGTGGGATACCTGCAAGAATCATAAAGAAAGTACAGGAGGATTAAAATGGAATATTACATTACACAATTAAATGAAAAGGTACAAAGAGAGCATGTTACCTTTCCCAATCGATTTGGAATTCGTATTGCTGCTGATTTATATCTTTTGAAAAATTTGAATCAATCTCAGAAGCATCCTGCAATTATTATAGGACCTCCCTATGGCGGAGTAAAAGAGCAGGGCTCTTGTGTATGGGCAAATGAGCTTGCACTACGTGGCTTTGTTGTTCTTGCCTTTGACCAACCCTTTATGGGAGAAAGTGGAGGTGAGCCTCGCAGAATTACTTCACCAGAAATGTTTACAGAAACCTTTTCTGCCTGTCTCGATTATTTGGGACTATTATCCTTTGTAGATCGAGAAAAAATTGGAGCCATAGGAATTTGTGGTAGTGCTGGCTTTGCTCTTAGTGCTGCTCAATGTGATATAAGAATTAAAGCAGTTGCTACGGCAAGTATGTATGATATTTCCTATGTGAGTCGTCTAGGACAAACGAAGGAGCAATTGGAGGCAAGTAAAAAAGTCCTTTCCTATAAGCGTTGGGAAGATGCAGAGAAAGGCTATCCTGAATATATACCAGCTTTTCCTGAAGCACCCCTTAAACAGGTTCCAGAGGGAATGCCAGAGCCCACCGCAGAATGGTTTAGGTTTTATGCGATTCCACGTGGACATCATCCTAATGCAAGAGGGGGCTTTACCACAGCAAGCAATCTGTCCTTCATGAATTTTAGATTGCTGGACTATCTTGATGAAATTTCACCACGTCCGATTTTGTTTATTGTAGGGGATAGGGCTCACTCTCGTTCCTTCAGTGAAATTGCTTATAAGAAAGCCTTAAGCCCAAAGGAATTGCTTATAGTTAGGGATGCAGAGCATATTGATTTATATGATAGAACAGATCGAATACCATGGGATAAGGTTGAAAAATTTTTTAAGGAGAATTTGAAATAATGAAAAATATGGTAATCATTAATTCAAGTTTTCGTAAAGGAGGAAATTCAGAGGCTCTTGCTGAGCAATTCCAAAAGGGAGCAGAGGAGGTAGGAAATAAGGTAACTACAATCCATTTGCGGGATATAGATTTACAATTTTGTAGGGGCTGTCTTTCCTGTCTCAAAACAGCAAAATGTGTTCTTCCCGATTGTGTGAATGCAGTGTTGCCTGTTATTCAAAATGCAGATGTTCTTGTTTTTGCAACACCCGTTTATTACTATTCTATGTGTGGACAGCTAAAGACCTTTCTTGATCGATTGAATCCTTTATATGGACGAAACCATAGCTTTAAAAAGATATATCTGATTATGACGGCGGCAGAAGGAGATAGAAGTGCTATGGAAGGAACAATTCAAGGTGTAGAAGGATGGATAGATTGCTTTGATGGTGTAAAACTATCAGGAATAATTTATGGGGTTGGTGCAGATGCCATTGGAACGATACAAAAAACGAAAGCATATGCAGATGCCTATGAAATGGGGAAGACCATATGAAAAGAAGCTTTTATTTTTTGTTCATTGTATTTCTATTGATTTTAAGTGCTTGTAGCAATTCAGAAGCTACTGGTGAACACCAACCACCTGAAGCTAATACGCCATCGGATAAGGATCATAGCTCCTTGAGCAATGAAATTTTAGTTGCCTATTTTTCTTGTACTCAAACCACTGAAAAAATTGCCAGCTACATAAAGGAAAAGACAGGTGGAACACAGTATCAAATACGGCCAAAAGTTCCCTATACTGAGGAAGACTTAAAATATTATACGAATGGTAGAGCTGATCAGGAGCAAGCAGATTCCTCTTCTCGTCCTGAAATTACTGGTAGCATAAGTGGCTTTGAAAAATATAAAACGATATTCCTTGGATATCCTATATGGCATGGACAAGCACCAAAAATAATCTATACCTTTTTAGAAAGCTATGATTTTTCAAATAAAAGAGTGATTCCCTTTTGTACCTCTCATTCCAGTGGAATTGGCTCAAGTGATACCAATTTACATCCTTTAGCTCCTAATGCTGAATGGATTGGTGGAAAAAGATTTGCAAGAGATGCTAGTAAAGAAAATGTGAGTGATTGGATTGATACCTTGAATATTAAGATAGAAACGGAAAAAGAAAATATGCAATTTTATTTTATGATTGGAAACACGCGTCTTGCTGCAACCCTTGAAAACAATGCAGCAACAGATGCTTTAAAGGAAAAATTAAAATCAGGACCTATTACAATTCAAATGTCAGATTATGGCGGATTTGAAAAGGTTGGTAGCCTTGGCTTTGATTTACCAGCAAGCCATGAACAAATGACTACCCAGCCCTGTGAATTTGTCTTATATCAACAAAGCCAACTGGTAATCTTCTATGGTTCCAATCACTGGAGCTACACTCGCTTGGGAAAAATCACAGGGGTTACTCCAGCAGAATTAAAAGCTATTCTTGGAAGTGGAAGTACAACGATAACCTTAGGAATGTCAAGTGTATCTTCCTTTGATTTGGATAGTGGTGTAAATGGAAGAGCACCAACGATTATGCTCAATAGTGGCTATGAAATGCCTATTCTTGGTATAGGAACATATTCTTTGCATGGAGATACTTGTGTTCAATCTGTTTTATCCGCCTTGGAAAGTGGTGTTCGACTCATAGATACAGCCTATATGTATGGGAATGAAGCACAGGTTGGACAGGCAATCAGAAAATCAGAAATTCCTCGAGAAGAGATTTTTGTTATTACTAAGATTTATCCTGGGGAGCAATATTCCAATCCTAAGAAGGCCATTCAGGAAGCTTTAGATAAGCTTAATATTGGATATATTGATATGATGCTCCTACATCATCCTGGTGCAAACGACGTTCAAGCATACAAGGCAATTGAAGACTTTGTAAAGCAAGGTAAGATTCACTCCATCGGACTTTCTAATTGGTATATAGATGAGATTGATGATTTCATTTCAAAAGTCAATATAAAACCCGCATTGGTACAAAATGAAATCCATCCGTATTATCAAGAAAAGATGGTTGTACCCTATATGCATAGTCTAGGAATTGTTATGCAAGCGTGGTATCCCTTTGGTGGAAGAGGGTATACTAGGGAAATGCTATCTGATAAAGCACTTGTTGCAATCGCAAACGAACATAATGTAACAACAGCACAGGTTATTTTACGTTGGCATTTACAGCGTGGAGTGGTTGCAATTCCAGGCTCAAGCAATCCCGACCATATCAAAGAAAATATATCCGTGTTTGACTTTGAGCTTACCGATACGGAAATGAATGCTATTGCTACTTTAGATAGAAATGAAAAGCATGATTGGTATTAACGCTAAGGAGAACAATCGATTGAATTCAAAGGATGGATTTTAAAGATAGAAAAAAGGACTGTCTAATTTGATTTTTTAAACAGTCCTTTTTTCTTTATCTTTTTAAAGGATGAGACAATTGCCTCAAAAAGTATAAAAAATTTATAATGGGTACTTTATAGTATAATTGAAAAAGCTTTTGAAGAAAATAGTTTATAAGGATTATTAATAGATTTTATTTTGTTTTTCATTTTCATAAAATGTATTTATGAATATAAGAAAAATAATTCTATGAAAGCCATATTCCTTGTGATATAATCTCTCGTAAAAGGTTAGGCTCTCAACCTAAAGGCCTAGCTTTTTAAAAAATTGAATAGAAGAAAGGTTTAGGTATGGAAAAAGAATTAGTCTTAGACGTAGAAGAAAGTCCAAAGAAGAAGTCGCAATGGTTTTTGTTTGCAATTCAGCATATTTTGGCAATGCTGGTTGCATGTATTACTGTACCATTAATTACAGGGCTACCTATTGGTCCTACATTAGTGGCAGCAGGAGTTGGCACATTGATTTATGTATTTACTACGAAAAGAAAATCACCTGTATTTTTAAGTAGCTCCTTTGCTTATTTAGCACCAATGTCTACAGCCCTAACTCTAGGGATAATGGATGATGGCTCTATGAATTATTTGGCAGTTATGCTAGGAATGCTTATGGTTGGTGTTGTTTATGTGATGATTGCGTTAATTATTAAGAAGGTAGGTACAGGCTGGTTAAATAAGCTTTTACCACCAGTTGTTATTGGACCCATTATTATGGTTATTGGTTTAGGACTTGCAGGATCTGCAATAGGAAATATTACAGGGGGGACTGCTGGGATTCAAATTTTTACATCCAATTCTGCTGAAGCGTTGCCTTGGCAATATACCTTTATGTCCATTCTTGTTGCCTTGTTTGCCTGCTTTTTAACGGCATTTTGTGCAACATCAAAAAGAAAAAATATAACCCTCATTCCATTTGTAATTGGTATGGTAGGTGCATATGTTTTGGCCTGTGTATTGACAGGGATTGGGCATTTGGCTCATGTAGATTGGCTTAAAATTATTGATTTTTCCTTGTTTAACAAGGACTGGACAAATGTTGGCTCATGGATTACTATAGATTTTGTGTTTGTGAAATCCTTTAATCAAACAGCAGAATTCACCTTAAAGACTGTAGGACAGGTTGCACTACTATTTGTTCCTGTGGCTTTAGTTACCATATGTGAGCATATTGGAGATCATAAAAATCTTGGTAATATTATCAATAGAGATTTATTGGATAAGGAGCCAGGACTTACTAGAACCTTAATTGGTGATGGAGTTGCAACGGCTGTATCAGGTGTTTTATGTGGTGCTGCCAATACAACCTATGGAGAGAATGTGGCAGTAATTGGAGTTTCTAAAATAGCTTCCGTTTCTGTTATTATTCTAGCAAGTATCTTATCTATTGTCTTAGGATTCTTTGCTCCATTGACGACCCTTTTACAAACGATACCTGCATGTATTACTGGAGGGGTTTCATTAATCCTTTATGGCTTTATTGCTTCAAGTGGAGTGAAGATGCTCATAAAGGAAAAAATCGATTTTGGTAAAACGAGAAATATTGTTATTGCCTCTGTAATTTTAGTGGCAGGTATTGGTGGTCTTGCTTTAGGCTTTGGTGGTGTAGCAGGAGGAAATATCATTACCATATCAGCAACAGCAGTAGCAATGTTTTTAGGAATTATTATGAATTTGATTTTACCTAAGGGAACCATAGAAGAGGAAATCTCAGAAGCCTTAGATTCAAAAGAATAGTCATTATCTATATAGTAAAGAAAAAGCTTAGATTGTTTTAAATTTAAGTTTTTTCTTTTCTTTTTTTCTGGAATCCTTTATAATGAATATAGGATTATATATTCTAAAAGACCTATAAGATATCAAGGGAGTGTTTTTTATGAAGCATAAAATATTTTTTATTTCACTTTTCTTCTTTAGCTTATTTTTAATATCCTGTACTACGAAAGAGGATAAAATACATTTTAAGATTGAAGAGAATATAGCAATTGAACTGAATGAATATACAGAAAACTATAATTTTAGTCCGTATATTCATGTGTTTAAAAATGATGAGGAAATTTTGAATCCAACGCTCAGCTTCTTTATAGAGGCAGGAAGCAAAATTGAAGTGGGAGAAGCAACATTTTATGTGATATATAAAGAGGATGAAAAAGAATACAAGGAGAAATTTGTAGTAACCTTTCAAAATAGTTATGTAATACTAAAGCTTCATTATGGTAGTGAGGTACATCAGTATGAGGTGAAAAAAGGGAGCACTCTAGCTACCTTAGACTTATCCGAGCAAATCAATCATATGAAGGTAGAGGGCTATTATTTAGATACACAGTATGAAAAGACCTTTGATATGCAGGAGGCTATAACAAAGGATTTAGAGCTATATGCTAAGCTTTCCTATACCTTATCCTATGATAAGAGACCAATTGTACCTTCTGATGTTGCTAAAAACATGGATGACTATATTTGGGATTTGATGGAGAATACTCCGAGCTATAGACCTAGCTGGAATCAGGAAGGCTTCAAGGGAAGATGGAACTACATTGATGGTGTATTTTTAAATTCTATTGTGAATCTTTATCATGAAACAAATAATAAGCAATATATGGCATTTTTATTGAATTACATTGATTATTATATTGATTATGAAGGAAATTTCATCAATCCTGAAACTAAGGAACCTACAGGATATCGTTCTGGAGAATTAGATAGTGTATGTGAAAGTAGAATCTTATTTGATGCCTATGAAATGACAAGGGATCCTCGCTATTTAAAGGCTATTGAAAAGACTTATCAAGAACTAAAGAAAATGAGTATAGCTGTAGGTAGTCAGAATTTTTCTCATAAGGAAAGCTATTTAAATCAAATATGGCTTGATGGTATGTATATGTATGTTCCCTTTCTAGCTCGATATGCTCAATTTTTTGATAAGCCTGAGGAGTTTAGCCTTATAAAAGAGCAGTATGCCTATATAAGGGAGCATATGTTTGATGAAGAAAAGCAACTGTACTATCATGGGCATGATACGACAAAGTCTATATTTTGGGCGGATAAGACAACAGGAAATAGTAAAAGCTTTTGGTTAAGGTCCAATGGATGGTTTATCGTATCTTTAGTTGATGGATTAGAATATTTCCCTGAGGGAGAAGAAAAGAACTACTTGCTAGAATTATTAGAGGAAGCTTTAACTGGTATTTTACAATATCAGGATGAAACAACCCATATGTTTTATCAATTGGTTGATAAAGGACCTAATGCCTTTTTGGTACATAAGGAGTATTTAACTAATTTAAAAAATTATGCCTATGGTAATGGAGATGCAACCATTAAAAATTATTTAGAATCCTCAGGCTCAAGTATGATTGCTTATGCTGCCTTGAAGGCTTCTCGCTTAGGATATTTAAAGAATTATGAACAAATTGGAATAGAAATTTTTGAGGGGATTTATGATTATAGCTTCAAAGAAAATTCCTTACACCACATTTGTATAACAGCAGGCCTTGGTCCAGACAAAAATCCTTATCGGGATGGTTCACTTGAGTATTATTTAGCAGAACCTGTAGGAGAAAATGACGCAAAAGGGGTTGGTCCCTTTATTATGGCTTATTTGGAATATGCCTTGGATAAGGCTCTACTAAAAAAGCAAATTAACATAACACAGGTATTACCTACAGGTTCAAGAGAAATTGCCTTTCCTGAGAAGGTCATAGTGGACGAAATCTATTATCCATATATTCCTTATTTTGTTTTCGTAGGCTTTTACTATGATGAAGCTTATCAATTTAAAATACCTAATGGTACCATTTTTACTAAGGATACAACAATTTATTTAAAGTATATAAAAGAGGAAAGCTTTTATGAAAGTTTACTCAATAGTGATAATAAACTATTAGAGGAAAATTTTGATTCCTATACAAAGGAAGATTCCTTGCCAGAATTTAAAGAATGGGGAACGAAAGGGATTTATTATTATATTAATGATAAGGATGACCCAGGAATTGATATGAATTTAAATCATATTGAGCTGGGAAATGGAGATGCTTATTTATATGATAATTCAGAATATGATGGAACACAGCTGATTATTGATGCTGGAAATATTACGAAGGGAATTGTTAAAGGATATATGGAGGTATCCTTAGAATATGCAGGTAACTCCTGGACTTTCTTTCAAATTTATGGAACAAAATCCAACGGAACCTATGGTGAAATTTTTGGAGCACGCTTTGATGAAGAAATTTTAAAGTATCGGTTAGATGGAGGAAATGTGATTTATCCTTCTTACCCATATATTTATCCTATGGATCAAAAATATAAAATTGAATATATCTATGATTTAAATCAAAACCAATTATCCGTAAAAATGAATGATATGTATCTTGTATGTGAGTTACATATGACTTCAACGAGCTTTGGAGGCATCAAGATTGTTTCCTCTGATAAAATGGCTTATTTTATTGATGATACTCAAGAGAAACATTATGTTCATCGACGCGCAAGAGTTGACAATATCATACTTGTAGTAGAAGAATAAGAAAATTGACCAGCCAAATTTTGACTGGCCAATTTTACTTTATTGATACCTTTATTTAGATTTTATGCTATAATATAAAAGCAATCGGAAAGTAGCTTAGTTTGGCAAAGCGCTAGCTTCGGGAGCTAGAGACCGTGGGTTCAAATCCCATCTTTCCGACCATTTTAATCTTACACAGAGAAAACGACAAGCAATGGGAATTGAAAATACGTTGAAATTTTGCGATATTTTCAATTCCTAATTTTTATTTTTTAAGCCAAAACAGACAAAAACATAAAACGATCATCTATTTTATTAAAAATAGGATAGTAACATCCGAGGAGCGTGGAAATCAAACAGGGTTGATAAAATAGTTCTTTCTGCCTTTATAACTAAAAATGCAGAAGTAGCTAAACATTCTATGCAAGCTCATATGAAAGATTTGTTTGATAAATATAAAAAAGGTAGAAGTATCAAAGTGTTAGTTTTTAAATCATTTGTCAAAATAGAAGTTAATATTTATCATATACTTAAATAAGATAGAGAAATATTTACATATTTATTAAAATGATGATATAATTAAAAGGTATATGAAGAGAATTAAATGCCTTTCAACTATAAGGAGGATTTTATGGAATTAAGAGTTTTGCGTTATTTTTTGTCCGTAGTGAGAGAAGAAAATATCTTAAGAGCAGCTGAAGTATTACATATTACACAGCCTTCCTTATCTCGTCAGCTTGCTCAGCTTGAGGAAGAATTAGGGGCTAAGTTGTTTGAAAGAGGAAATAGAAAAATCACGCTTACTGAGGCAGGACTATTATTAAAGCGTCGTGCAGAAGAGATGGTTTCTTTAGCTGATAAAACAGAACAAGAATTTTTAACTTTGTCTGGTGGCGATGATATCACAGGTGTCATTTCCATTGGAAGTGGAGAATTAAGTTCTGTAAGTGAGCTTTCTAAAATGATTTTTTCTTTTAGCCAAAAATATCCTCATATCCATTTTAATTTCTTTTCTGGAAATGCTGACACAATTAAAGATCAAATTGATAAAGGTCTTCTTGATTTTGGGCTGTTTCTAGAACCTGTTGATGTTGATAAATATGATTACTTGAGAATGCCAATAAAAGAACATTGGATAGTTGTGGTTCCTAAGGACTCTCCACTTGCAGAAAAAGAAAGCATAACCCCAGAAGATCTTTCCGACAAGCCTTTAATCTTACCAAGTCGTAATCGTATCAAATCTGAGCTTGCTAGTTGGTTTGGTGTTTATTTTAAAGAAAAGAATGTTTTTTCATCAAATAATCTCATCAATAATGCTGCCTTGATGGTGGAAGAAGGTCTTGGGTATGCTCTGGCTGTTGAAGGCTCAGTTGCGATGTATGGCAACAATAAAGTCCTTGTAAAAAGACTATATCCAGATTTGATTTCAACTTCTGTAATAGCTTGGAAAAAACATCAGCCAACTGGTGTAGCTGTGACAAAATTTCAAAATCACGTTCGTATGTCTATAGAGCATAAGAAGGTATAGATAATAGGTATTAGACATATTAAATAAAAATGACTATAATGTAAGTGTAAAGGTTGACACTTACATTTTTTTATACGATGGAGGACATTTATGAAACATTTAAAAAATTTACTTTTAGTAGTAGTTACACTTTTCTTTGCAGTATCACTTATATCCTGTGGTAAAACAGAGGATCCTATTGAATCTGAAAATGAAAATAATAATTCAAATAATGAAAATAATTCAAATGGTTCCAACGAAAAGCCCAATGAAACTAGTGAGCATAAAATTTTAGTAGCTTATTTTTCTGCAACTAATACAACTAAGCGTATTGCAGAGCTTATTCAAGAAGAAGTAGAGGGAACTCTATTTGAGATTGTTCCTGTAGTTTCTTATACATCAGCAGATTTGAACTACAACAATTCAAACTCAAGAACAAGTTTAGAAAATCAAGATGATTCTATCCGACCTGAGATTAAAGGAATGGTAGAGAATATGGACCAATATGATGTTGTATATATAGGCTATCCAATTTGGTTTGGAAAAGCCCCAAAACCAGTTTATACTTTCTTTGAGTCTTATGATTTTTCTGGGAAAACAATCATACCTTTTTGTACCTCTGGAAGTAGTAGCATAGGTTCTAGTGCGACTTACTTGGAGAAATTAACAAAGTCTTCTACTTGGTTAAGTGGAACACGTTTTTCTTCAACTGCAACCCAAAGCACAATAGCCTCTTGGATTAAAGGACTAAAGTATTAAGACTTAAAGGTGAAAAATGAAAGATATTTTACAAAGAGAATTAGATGGCGAAGAAATCAAAACCTCTGATCCGGACTATCATAAAATCAGTGATATCATTAGAGAAACGATGCGCCTTGCCTATCAATTCAATCAACAGGCTCCTTTTGATGAAAATAATCAAAATTTATTGAATCAGATTTTTGGAAAAGATATTGATGAAACAACAACGATATTGCCACCATTTTATATTGATTATGGAAAAAACGTTACATTAGGAAAACGTGTATGGATTCAGCAGGGGTGTACCTTCTTTGATCGTGGAGGAATTATAATAGGAGATGATGTGTTTATTGCTCCTAAAGTAAATCTCATCACACTGAATCATATTAGGAATCCATATGAGCGAAGTACTACGGTAGCTAAACCCATCAAAATAGGAAATCGGGTATGGATAGGTATTGCAGCAACAATCCTGCCTGGAGTAACCATTGGCGAAAATGCAATTGTTGCAGCAGGAGCTGTTGTTACACATGATGTTCCTGCAAATGCAGTAGTTGCAGGAAATCCAGCGAGAATCATTAAAAAAATAGAAGAAAGAGAATAAACATGAAGGAAACTAGAATCAATTTAAGAGAAGTAGGAAAACAACGATTTGAACAGACAAAGAAAACCTCTGATAAACTATTTGAGTTAAATCACACGATGCCATTTACAGAAAAATATAATCAATTGATAAAAGAATTTTTTACTGGTGGTTTAGGGGAGAATTGTTACATTCTTGTTCCTCTTTATATTAATCTTGTTGAAAATATTCATATAGGAAATAAAGTATCAATAAATCCTTACTTTAAATGTATGTCAGCAGGAAATGTTTTTATTGAGGATAATGTTCAAATTGCAATGAATGTTTCTCTAATTACAAACAATCATGATTTTTATGAGCGATCTATTTTAACTGTAAAAGATATTCATATAAAGAAGAATGCTTGGATAGGGGCAGGTGCTACAATATTACCAGGAGTTACTATCGGAGAAAATGCAGTTGTTGGTGCTGGAAGTGTTGTTACACATGATGTTCCTTCAAATACAGTAGTTGCAGGAAATCCTGCACGTATTATCAAAACCTTAGATTCAAATCGGTTTAATTCCAATCACTGATAAGGAGGAAAAGAATGAAAAAGTTTATTTTATTTTGTATTACAATACTTTATCTTTTAGGATTTGTTTCTTGTAAAAATACACCAAAAGAAGAAATACCAGCAGAGGAAAATACTCCTATAGAAAACGAACAAAAACCAAATCAAGAGGCACCTATTTCTTCAAACAAAAAGGTTCTTATCGCCTATTTTTCCTTAGCGGAAAATATGGTAAATGAAGTAGATGCCGAGGCTTCTGCAAGTATGTCTTTACCTGGAGATGTAACAAGATTAGCCTATTACATTCAAAAATATACTGATGGAGATATATTTTCTATTCATACTATTAAAAAATATCCAAATGATTTTCAGGCAGTAGTAGATGAAAATCATAGTGAAAGTACAAATCCTAAATTAGAAAAAAAGGTAGAAAATTTAGATCAGTATGACACAATATTTATTGGATATCCTGTATGGGCTACAAATGTTCCAAGAGCGATACGTACTTTTTTGGAAGAAAATAATCTTTCTAAGAAGACAGTTGTCCCTTTTTGCTCTCATAATGGCTATGGAGCTGGAAGTAGTTATTCTACAATTAAAAGTTTGAGTGGTGCAAATACATTAGATGGCTTTGCAATACTTGGAACACAAACTGCCTCTGCTCAAAACTCTATAAATGAATGGTTAGAAAAAATAGGGATAAAAAAAGCTACCTCTATAGTACCAATTGAACTTGTTATAGGAGATATCATTTTAAATGCAAATCTAAACAATACAGCAGTAGCAAAAGAATTTTTAAAGCTATTACCCCAATCTATGCGACTTTCTCGTTATGGAGACAGAGAATATTACGGTTCCATACAGGGAAGTATTAGCGTAGAAGGTGAAAGAAAACGAAATTTTACGAAAGGTGAAATTTCTTATTGTCCTGCCAATAATACTTTTGCGATATGGTTTGATAAAGAGGAACAAATGTTGGGTATGGATATTATAAAAATTGGAGAAATCACATCTGATTACAATGTGCTAAAAACTTTGGAATCAGGTATCGAAGTTCTAGTAAGAAAAACAAACTGATAAAAAAATTCATACTGTCCATTTTTAGGAAATTTTATTATAAAACATTCATGATTAGCCGTTATAGACAACATAAGTCTATTAACGGCTCTTTTTTATTTTCCAACACTTAACTAGAACATCTATTGGAACATACAAAAAAAATGACATTATACTCATTTATGCTGCCCTTAGAAATCCAGCTTATCTATTAATGAGAATCTGTGATTGGTTTGATAGTTTCTATTACTTTAAGCTCACAACTATTTTATCACAAGAGGATAAGAAAAAGGTACAGTAAAGAAGTTCTATATCAATATTAGAGATCTAACCCATAATGGCTCTAATCTCTATGGTTCTACCTTCTTAAGCTATGCCTATCTCCAAAAGAAAAATAAAGCCTTCAAAGACTTAGACACTTTCACAAGTCTAACTCCAAGTTTAGAAGAGCTTAGCAAATGCAGTTCTAGATTTTATGATAAAATAAATCAAAAATGAGAAAAAGGAGGAACAAAACCCTCCTATTTTCTATTTTTTAATATAAGTTTCCAAAAGGCTCTTGATTTGTTACAGTTGTTACAGTATAATAAAAGTGTGAAAGATATGGAAATCAAAATTACAACAAAACAATCTATCTATTTGGAATTGGCTGAAAAGATAGAATCTTTAATAAAGTTAGGTGTTTACAAGGAAAATGAAAAATTGCCATCTTGTAGAAAACTTGGAGTTCAACTGGGCGTAAGTCCAAATACGGTTGAGCGTGTTTATTCCTTATTAGAAGAAAGAGGTGTAATCTATAGCTTACCTAAAAAGGGAATTTTTGTTAAAGGTTCACAATCCAAGTATGCTTTTCGAAATGAGATTATACGAACTTTAGAGCATTTTAAAGAGAATAATGTTACACAAGATGAGTTAGAAGAATATATCAAATATGTGTATAAAAGTAAAGGAAGCGATAATAATGATTGAAATTAAAAATCTGACGAAGAGCTTCGATGGAAAAATAGTTTTAGAGGAAATTAACCTCACTATTCCAAAAGGGAGCATTTTTGGATTAATCGGAATTAATGGTGCAGGGAAATCCACATTAATGAGAATTATGACAACTGTATATAAGCCCGATTCTGGTGAAGTTCTATTTGAGGGAATAAGTCTTTTTGAATCTAAGGAGATTAAGAAAAAAGTATTCTTTTTACCGGATGAACCTTATTATTCTTTAAATGCATCAGTGAAGTCATTACTTCAGCTATATCAATCTTTTTATAAGGACTTAGATAAAGATAAGTTCTATTATTATATGGATAAATTTGATTTAGATCCAAACAAAAAAATAATTAATTATTCAAAAGGAATGAAAAGAAGATTTTTTATCTGTATAGCTTTAGCGTGTAAAGTTGAATATATTATTTTAGATGAAGCTTTTGATGGACTTGATCCACTTGCTCGTATTGAATTTAAAAATATGATTACGGATATTTATGAAGAATATGAAGATATGACAATTATTTTATCTTCTCATTCTTTAAAAGATTTAGAAGATATTATTGACTCTTTTGCTATCTTAGATAACAAAAAAGTTATTTCTAGTGGGAATACAAATAATCAATTTGAGCAATATATTAAGTATCGACTTGCTTTTAAAGAGAACAAAGTTCAGCAGAACTTTGATTTTCTCAAGCCTATATCAGTGAGTATAGAGAATAAGATAATTGAATTAGTATTTAAAAAAGTAGAATCCATATCTTATTTAGAAGAACTTCAAAAAATGAAACCTGTATTTATAGAGGAGATACCTATTAGCTTTGAAGATTATTTTACGACAATAATAAAAGAAAGCGGGTATATAAAATGAAAGATGTTTTCAAGTACGAATTAAAAAGAAGTATGCCTTTTTTTCCGATATTACTAGGTGTTGGAATTGTCATTTATTTCTTTGTTTTATTAGGAAGTTATTTTGTATCTGTGAGTAGTTTTACGGGCTTTATAGGTTATTTTACTTTTGCAAGTATTCTTTTATTAATATTCTATAATTTTGGATACAACAAAAAAAGAATTTCCTTAGATTTATATTATGCATTGCCTGTTACGCATAAGGAATTATTTTTAGCAAAGTACTTATTTACTTTGGTAGAGATTGTTATTATGTTTATTGTCTTGATGCTATGTTCCTATGTATTTGCTGGATTGTTAAGTGTTGGAATATCCTTTAGTGGAGAGCATATTTATCTAAAGCATACAGAATTATTGCAGATATTTTACGCAATATTAATTCAACTTATATCAGGAATAAGTTTAATGAATGTAATATTATTGTTTTTTAATAGAGCAAATCATTATATAGATGCCATTTTATATATTTTGATTATACTTTTTATCCCTAAAATTCTTTTAATGAACATAGCCTATATCATTGAACAGACCCAACTCAATGACTTATGTAATTCTGCATTAGATTTTGGATTATATACTATGCTAGGTAGTTGGTGCAAGTATTATGTATGTAATACATCTGATAATTTTTATACCTTTAATACAGCCTTTGGATTGATTATTACTACAGGGTGTGGCTTATCATTTATCCCACTTTATATTCATGCAAAAAAATCATTTGCAGAAAAGGTAGAATTACCAGATACAAAAATATTTGGGTATAAAATCCTAATACCAATATTAATTGTATTAGTTCTCATTTATTTTAGTCTAATAGTGAATTATATCCCTTTAAATCTAATATTATTAGGAGTAGTACTATTACTGCAATATGGTGGTTATGTACTTTTTGAAAGAACAATAAAGATATCAAAAATAAATTTAATATTAATTGTATCAACCATAATTTTAGGATTGATATTAATGTTTTCTATTAATATAAATTAATAATATAATTTTAAATCCATTAGAAAGCTTTTATACTAGTGATAAATGTTTAAAAAATTTTAAACAAGGGAGGTAATAAGTATGAAACTTCGATTACTTGTTAGTATGTGTTTTTTAGAATAATTTAATGTATTTATCTTTAAAAGATTATTCAAACGCAAAAAAACGGTAACTATTTCAATAAGAAGATGGAGGTAAATATGAAAAAATTATTGATTTCAGTATTCGCTTGTGGTCTTGCAGTTCTTACTTTAATGGGAACAGGATCAGTTAAAGCAAACGCACAAACTTTTGAATTTGATGAAAATTCCTCAAAAACTGTGCAATTGAGCAGTAACTTAACTGCGATAGAAAATAAGAAGCAAAGAGTCAATTTACTTAATTTGATACAATGCCATATTGATTATGCAATGGAAGATGACGGACAAAGAGAAATTGATAAAGTCAAGGAATTAAAAGATTTCACAGGTTCTATATACACTTTGTTTGAATTAAATCCAGTTGGATATATAATTTATCACAATGATTCAGGTATAGTATTTGAATATGCTTCAAAAAGTGAATCTCCATATTTAGGTTATAATGATAATTTATATTATGGTGGTATGATGAATTATTTTTATAAAGAAAATAATACGTATTATAATACTCTTATCAAGTATGAAATTGTTCAAGAAGAAGAAAGTCAATATTTGATTGATAATTCTAGTATTATATATAATAAAAATCTAGAATTACCTGATCAAACTAATTTAGATTTTGTGAATGGTAAAACAGATGTTTTAACGGTAGTCTCATCATGGAAAAATGATGTGGAAATAATGCCATTAGCAACTAACGATCAACCTAATATATCCATGGAGGAATTTTTTAAGCCTCTTATATATAGAGATGAAATGGGATATATGGCTGGTGGGGTATGTGGCTATATAGCTGCAAATTTGGTTTTAGCCTATAATACATTTGCCTATGATGATTCTTTAGTTTCAGATACTTATTTGGATAAGTCAAATAAAACTATAAAAGGAGATTTACTTACAAGGGAGTTAATTCATCAACACGGGAAAGATCCAGATTCAAGTAATATATCAGGTACAACAGCCGATAGTATGGGAGATTGCGTTAGAAATTATTTGAAAAATGTTAGCGGGGGAACTAAATCATGGAAAGTAACAACTTGGTGGGGTAAAATAAATTCTACAGGTGCTATCAAGAAAAATCAGCCACCAATTTTGTTCGGTAACATGAAGTATCCTACAAGTAGTAGCAGTACTTATGAAATTATGAATAATGCTACATCTGGGGATGGAGCTCATGGTAGTGGAAATCATGCGGTTGTCGCTTATGGCTATACAAACTCTAAATATCGAGTGCATTATGGCTGGTCTGGTTATTCGGATGTTATTCTAAGTTATAATGCCATTGGTGGAACTATGATTTTGAGTTATTTTTAATAACATTAATTTGGAAAGGAAAGTTAGTTATATGAAAAAATATATTTTATGCTTACTATTTTGTTTGGTTTTATTAGCGTCTTGTGTAGCAGGTGGGGGTTCTTCATCAAACACTTTACATTTTAACAATGATATAGGAGAATCTTTTGAAATGAAATTGTATGTAGAGAAATATATACCTAATGGTCATGGTGGACAATTTACATCAGAAAAGACTCTTCAAGAAATAGAAAAAGAAATTCTTGAAAAAAATGAGTGTAAAATATCTATTAACGAAAATACTTTAGTAGTAGAGAAGACTATGAGTGAAACATCACAAATAGTTACTATTAGTAAATATAAAGATATTTATATTTTTGAACAACCTCATATAAGTCTTTTAGAAACTGATGATAAGCATGCATCTGAAAAAGCATCATTTTTTGCTCCAACATTTTACATTGATACAGATAGAAATACTCATACACATGATTATCATTTGGTTAAAGATCAATGGTATAAGATTAATTGCTCAGAAGAAGAATATATGAATTTTTATAAAAAAACAAATATGTTTACAATTTTAGAATCAGATTTCTATACTTTGAATATCAAATCTTCTGTTACAAATCGCTTTGATAAGCAAACAAGCATTCAAATAGAATTTAAAGTTGAAAACAATTTGACTTACATAAAATATAGTATTTAACTAGTTTTCCATTTTTCATACTATCCCCTAGCAAATTCATTATGAAAATTTTGCTAGGGGATTTACTTATTTAAAAATATGCAAATTTTAATGTATTACTTTAAGTAATTCGTTAAGGGCTTTCTTTTCTATCTAATCAGTAGGAACTTTAGTTCCAACCTTTTTCTCCTCGGGAAACCCACTGGCAAAATACCTAATTGAGGGGAAGAATATTTATTTCTTAGTATTTATACTAAGTAGTAAATAAGAGGCACTAGGTTCGGGGTCAAACAAGCAAGCAGAAACTCTAGTTTTAAAAGTTTAATGCATATAAAATGTAAAAACATATGCATTAAACACCATTCATCTTTGCAATACAATTGTATGAGGTAGTAAAATTTGACTATTTATGCTATAATAATTATATATTTTTGCTGAAAGGAAAATAAATAATATGAAGAATATGGTTTCACTTTCAAAATTATTCAAAGACAGTATTTTTAGAATTCCAGATTATCAAAGAGGTTATGCTTGGGACAATAATCAATTAAATAATTTTTGGGATGACTTGTATAATTTAACAGAAAATAGGTATCACTATACTGGTATGTTATCTCTAAAAGAATTAACTGAAAAAGAATACTCAAAATGGGATGAAGGAGAGAAATGGCTTATTGGTAGTGGTTCAACTCCATATTATATAGTTGATGGTCAACAAAGTGTCTTGGCCCTTTTAATTTCACCCAGAGAAAACGATGAGTTGTGGGAAATTAAAATACGTTGATATTTTGTGCAATTTCCTTTCTCTGCTTTTTTATTTTCATAGGGCAAACAAATAAAACGACTATATCAATCATACTAAAAATGTCTTAGTAACGCCTATATTCGTTTTATAATATAAGTATCGTCGTTTTATATATAATGTACTAATACATTCAAAAAATAGTTTTGTATCTTACAACCTTTGTCAGCTATTTACTTTTACAACTAACTATAAAAGGAGATGGAAAAATGCAAGAATTTATTTGTCCAATTTGTGGTAAAATTCATATGATTATTCTTTATAAATGTGAATGTGGATATGAGGAAATTCAACGTCCTTTAAGAGACTATAGCGATTATAATAAAATATTATTTTCAATTTATAAATTTTCAAAAGGAATTTTCAATAAAAAAATAGAATGGAACCAAAGCAACTATGATTTAGTCAACTATAGTGATAACAGAATTGGCATTTACGAAATTTATGATGATAGAGCGATTGCTTTTGTTGATTTACAAATAAATGATAAAATTATAGAAGCCACCAACGGAATTTTGGCTCTTAACCATAATGTAAAATCATTAATTATTAATGCTGATAACTTAGATAGTGAAATGTTAGATGAATCTAATGTAAGAATGTTATTCATAGGAAATAGAGTAAAATCAATCTTATCATTTACCAATGCAAGTTTAAAATATCTTGAGGTTGACAAAAACAATTCCTATTTTACATCCCAAAATAACGTTTTATTTGATAAGAATATGACGCGATTAATTTTTTATTGTAACCTAAAACCAGATGAAGAATATACTATTCCAGAAACCGTCAAAGTTGTAAGTGCTCGAGCATTTACAAGATGTTCACAAAAAGATGACCTCTTGAAAGTAATTCACTGTTCTAAAAATGTTAAATTCGAAGATCCAGGTTGTACTCCATCGCCATATGAATTTATCAAAATTATTCGTAATAAATAATAAAAATCATGCTTGCTATTCGATTGAATAGATATTGATTTTATTAATTCATTATAAGACTCAAGTTGTGTTTTTTAATTTTTATAGAATATTATATAGTCTATAATTTCATTGTTTTTTCCTTAATAAGCTTTAAATCATACCTTTGAAAATTGAGAAATCCAATATTTTTTATGGTGCTAGTTATCAAAATCGACAGATAGCATTCATAGCATAAATATTTAATATAAAGGTTGTTTTTTGTGGCAAGTATTTTGCAAGCAGAAGATATAGGTTTAAAAGTTTAATGCATATAAAATGTAAAAACATATGCATTAAATACCATTAATCTATTGACTTTCTGCATATAAAATGATATATTATATGCAGAAAAGAAGGCTTTAGTATGAAAAAATTTGATTACTCATTTTTAAAAAATGGTTTACTACCTGCTAAATTAGTCAATTTGACAAGCGGTATCTATTCATTAAAGACAATGGCTAATTTAAGAAAAGAAGAATATGAGAAAATATTTACTGAGCTTGAATCAATTGCTAAGATTCAATCAGTTAAAAGTTCAAATGCCATTGAAGGTATAGTGACAAGCGATGAAAGAATTAAAGAAATCATCAATGGCGACAGTGCTCCGTTAAATCATGACGAAGCTGAAATCGTTGGGTATAGGGATGCATTAAATCAAATTCATTCTAATTATGGACATATTGAATTTTGTGAGCGAGATATTTTGAGCTTACATCAAATAATGATGTCTTATGCAGGATATGAATATGGAGGAAAATACAAAGATAATGACAATGTCATCATGGAAATTGATCCTTCTGGTAATAGAAAAGTAAGATTTAGACCTACACCAGCATCGGAAACAAAAGAAGCAATGGAACAATTGACTTTGGCTTATGCTGATGCAAGTAGTGATGCCAACATCAACCAACTTCTTTTGATCCCTTGTGTTATTCTTGATTTTTTGTGCATTCATCCATTCCGTGATGGAAATGGTAGAATGTCAAGACTTCTTTCTTTGCTGTTGCTGTATAAAAACGGATTTGATGCTGGTAAATATGTATCATTTGAAGAACAAATCAATAATTATAAAGGTTATTACTATGAAGCTTTGAGATTATCTTCTGATAAGTGGGCTGAAAATGGAAATTCCTATTTTCCATTTATTGAGAATTTTTTATCCACACTTTATATGTGTTATAAAGAGCTTGATAAGAGATTTGCAGTTGTAAATGGTGGTAAAGTAACGAAGAAAGCAAGAATTGAAGCAACCATTCTCAATAGTTTAATACCAATATCAAAAGCTGAAATATGTAAAATTCTTCCTGATGTTAGTCCAACAACAGTGGAATCGGTGTTAAGTGCAATGTGTCGTGAAGGTTTAATAATAAAAATTGGAGCATCAAGATCAACAAGATATATAAGAAATAAATAAAAACAAATACGATTATTACAGCAATTATTATTTACGAATTTAAAATTTGAAAGAAAGATAAAATAACGCAAAATAAAGAAATAGAAAAGGGAGAAGACTACTTTGAACTTTTACAAGATAAAAATATAGAGCAATTTATTTCAATGTTTGAAAAATTGGAGTAATTTAAATCTATAATAAAAAAAGATTGCTAATCAATTCAAGTTGTGCTAAAATACATTTGGGTATTTCCAAGTTATAGGGGAGTAGTTTGCTAGCAATAGTAGTTGGCCTACATCATGGGTTATCCCAGGTTCAACTTTAAAAAACGAGACTTATGCTTATTATAGAGATATAATAGGTATAGGTCTTTTATTTTTAGGAGGTAGTAAAAATGTTGCCAAGCTTAGATATGTTTCAATGGTGGAGCTGGATTGTTTGTATTGTATTGCTTATTTTAGGAATATTTTTCTTAGTCAAGTTTTCAGATATATTTGTAGATGCATCCTCATCTATCGCTAAAAGATTTCATATATCAGAAATGATTATTGGACTTACTATCGTGGCCTTTGGCACAAGCTGTCCTGAGCTTGCCGTTTCCGTTTCTGATTCTATAACCTGCCTTTTAGAGGGTGGAAATGCAAATGTTGCTATAGGAAATGTAGTTGGATCTAATATTTGTAACCTATTGCTTGTATTAGGCTTTAGTGCTATTTTTACACCCATTCTAATAAAAAAGACAGTATGTAAAAAGGAATTTCCAATTTTGGTATTTGTAACAGCATTACTCGTAATTTTTGGATTATGCTTTAATTTGAATGGAGTTTATGCCATACTCCGGTGGGAAGGAAGCATCTTCATTTTACTTATTCTTGTTTATGTAGTTTACCTTGTATTTGATGCAAAGCGAATGATGAAATCAGGAATTGAAATGGAGGCAGAGGAAATTGCATTAATGCCAACGTGGAAATCCATTGTATTTGTTTTACTTGGGCTTGTAGGAATTGCTGTTGGTGGGGAAGCTGTTGTATATGGTGCTAAAAATATTGCTGTTGGGGTTGGAGATATAGCTCATTTAAATCATGATTTGGTGGAATCCCTGGTGGGATTGACAATCGTTGCTGTAGGCACCTCATTACCTGAGCTTGTTACAAGTATTGTTGCAGCGAAAAAGGGACAAAATGATATGGCCTTAGGAAATGTGATCGGTTCAAATATATTCAATATTTTATTTGTTTTAGGTATTGCTGGTACGATTAATCCTTTGACCGTAGGAAATCAAATTGTATTTGATTTGACAGTTATGATGATTTCTACATTGCTTGTATTTGGCTTATGTTTTTTCGGGAAAATCAATCGGAAATGTGGCGCTGCTTTATTAGGGTGCTATGCAGGATATTTAATATATTTAATCTGTAGAACGGTAATGTAATATGTGGCAGCTTATACTTAATGGTCTTTTTTTAGGAATTGCTTTAACTATGGATGCCTTTAGTGTATCGATAGCTGATGGGCTTAATGAGCCAAATATGAAAAGAAGAAAAGCACTTATGATTGCTTCTACCTTTGCATTATTTCAATTTGCTATGCCTCTAATTGGATGGCTATGTGTTCATACGGTGATGGAAAGGTTTATGGCATTTCGCTATTGGATACCCTGGATTGCATTAGTATTGCTCAGCTTGATTGGTGGCAAAATGATTTATGAAAATTTTAAGAAGAGGATACATCCAATAGAAGAACAGAAGCCTCCTATGTCATTAGGCTATCTTGCTTTAGTTGTTCAAGGTATTGCGACCTCAATCGATGCACTATCTGTTGGTTTTACCATTGCAGAATATACTGTATATCAAGCTTTACTTACCTCAACAATTATTGCTGTTGTTACAGTTTTATTTTGTTTATTTGGCTTGTTTTTTGGAAAAAAAATATCAAATAAGTTATCTTCCTATGCAGAGCTAATCGGAGGAGTTATTCTTATAGGGATAGGCTTAGAAATCTTTATAAGCAATATGATAGAGCTTTATGGATAACGTATTAGGAAGTAAAATTAGAAATAGAGTACGAATATAAACCGTTAAGACGACAAATCGTAACGGTTTTTTCATTTATCATTGAAATCATAGGCTATTCATTGTATAATAGCATTGTTACAATAATTGTTTAGGAATTTCTAACCAAAAGTTTAGTAATAATAAACAAAAGGGGAGGTCTACTTTGGAATGAATCTCGGACTTAAAATCAAAGAAAAGAGAACCTTGCTGATGCTTACACAGGAGGAGCTAGCCAATCGATGTGAGCTTACAAAGGGATATATATCACAGCTTGAAAACAATAAGGTATCCCCTTCGATAGAAACGTTAGAAATTATCTTAGATGTTTTAGGAACAAATTTTTCTGATTTTTTTCATGAAGAAACAGAAGAGCGAATCATTTTTACGGAAGAAGAACAATATACAAAAGAATTTGACGGATATCGACAAACATGGCTCGTCCCCACCTCACAGGAGCATGCCTTAGAACCAATTTTCGTCGTTATTGATCCCCATAAGTTTACAATCCATGATTATCCTCATCCTGGGGAGGAATTTGGATATGTTATAGAAGGTGAAATCATGGTGCACTATGGGAATATAAGGAAGCTTTGTAAAAAAGGAGAATCCTTTTATATCACGACAAACTCAACGCATTATTTAGAAAATCGTACGAATGCTCCTGCAAAACTGGTATGGGTATCCACACCACCAAATTTTTAATATATGAGGTATAGCACATGGCAAATAAATTAATTGAATTAAAGAATATACATAAGGAATTTAATGGAAATGTTGTTATTGATGATTTTTCTTTATATGTCAACGAAAATGAATTCATTACCCTAGTTGGTCCATCTGGCTGTGGGAAAACGACAATTCTAAGGATGATCGGTGGCTTCGAAACACCGGATTATGGACAAATTGTTTTGGATGGAGTAACAATAAATAATATCCCTGCATATCAAAGGCCAATTAACACCGTTTTTCAGCGATATGCTCTGTTTCCCCATTTAAATGTTTTTGAAAATGTGGCTTTCGGATTGAAAAACTTTAGTAGAATTTTATCTGATTTGAAGAATAGTGTTGCAGCAAAATATGAGGAAGAAAAAACAAAATGCTTAAAAGAACTTCAAAGCAATCTCATATCTAAGGAAGAAAAAACAAGTCTTAAAAATCGTTTAAAGGAAATAAAAAATCAAATCAAGCAGGAAGTAAATGTTGAGAAAAATAAACTCATTGAAAGAAAGCTAGAAGAGGTTGAAAGAAAATATACTCCGTTACTTGAGGAACTCGATGCTCAAATTGATGTGGAGTGGGAAAAGGATGAAGAGGTAAAGGAAGCCAAAAAGAGAATCAAGGAAATTGAAGCCTTAATTGAAGAGCAGGTAAGCCAGGGAGTTTCCAATTCTAAAGCAACGAAGCCCTATGAGGCTGAGCTGAAAAAGTTGAAAAAGGTTGCTGTATGGAGTGAGCTAGAGCGCCTAGAATCCTTAAAAAAGCAAGCTTTAAAGGATAAGGCTTTAGAAATCAAATCGGCTAAGTCCTTAATGCTAAATAAAAAGCAAATTAAAGAAAAGGTTTTGGAAGCCTTAAAAATGGTTAAGCTTGAAGGCTATGAGGATCGTAGGATTGATAAAATGAGTGGAGGCCAGCAGCAAAGAGTTGCGATTGCTAGAGCAATCGTAAATCGGCCTAGAATTTTATTACTAGATGAATCCTTATCAGCTCTTGATTTAAAGCTACGTCAAGAGATGCAATATGAGCTTAAGGAGCTACAAAGAAAAGTAGGAATTACATTTATTTTTGTTACCCACGATCAGGAAGAGGCTTTGACTATGTCAGATACCATTGTTGTTATGGATAAGGGTGTTATTCAACAAATTGGTACACCTATGGATATTTACAACGAACCAAAAAATCGATTTGTTGCAAACTTTATTGGAGAATCAAATATCATCCGAGGTACCTATTTGGGAAATAAAAAGGTTCAATTTATGAATCAGGTATTTGATTGTGTCGATGAGAATTTTGAAGTAGGAGAAGCCTGTGATGTTGTCATTCGGCCAGAGGATTTTGACAGGCTTGATCCAGCTAAGGCTAAGCTGGTCGGGATAGTTACAGATATTGTATTTAAGGGAGTACATTTTGAAATCTGTGCTGATGTTTGTGGAATGGAATTTGTTATCCATGATTATGAAATTGCTAAGGTAGGAGATAAGATTGGACTTTCTGTAGATCCTTATGAAATCCATCTTATGAAGGTTCATGAATAGCTTTAAAAAATATTCGATACCCTACTTTGTATGGATGATTATTTTTACAGGAATCCCTTTGCTCCTGATGATTCTTTTTGCATTTTCCACTATAGAAACCTTTTCTGTTTATAATTTCAGCTTTACAGAGTATGAGTTTACCTTTCAAAATTTTGCAACCTTAGCGGATATGGCCTTTTTAAAGGCTTTTGGAAGAAGTATTTTTTATGCGCTTATTGCAACAATTTTATGCATTCTCATTGGATATCCCATTGCTTATTTTTTATCCACCTCTAAGTTCAAGCATAAATATTTGTTATTATTGATTTTCATAATGCCAATGTGGACGAATATGCTTTTAAGAATTCAAACCATCAATAACCTGTTATCTGAAAATAGCTTTTTATCCAATGTGTTTCATATTTCAATCAATTTAACGAATTATAAGTCTTTAAAAATTATATTTGTTATGACAATTGTGTATTTACCCTTTATGATTTTACCGATTTATACAGTGCTAGAAAAAATCGATAAATCCTTTGTAGAGGCTTCAAATGATTTGGGTGCAAATTCAAGGAAAAGCTTTTTAAAAATAACCCTTCCTTTAAGCTTTAAGGGCGTTGTTTCGGGAATTATGATGGTATTCCTACCCGCCGCTATGGGCTTTACTATTCCTCAAATTGTTACCAATGGAGATCCGTCATACCGTATGGTCGGTCAGCTGATAGAGCGACAGTTTAAATCCTCTCATACCTTCTTTAATATAGGAAGCTTGTGGAGCTTGATTATAATTATTTTTGTTTTAGGATCCTTATATATTATTTCAAAAATTGATGAGGAAGGAGAGACATTGCTATGATGGAAGAAAGAATTCGAGTTGAAATTCCCAAATCAGCCATTGCGAAAAATGTTGCGAAAAAAATAGCCATTGCCTTATTTTTTGCTGTTGTTTTAGCGATTACCTATATTCCTATCCTTGTTATTGCCTTGACCTCCTTTTCTACACATACAAGCGGGTATCAAATGCCAGGAGTTACGGCAAAATGGTATGGGATGCTTATTACAAATAAAACCTTATTCAAGGCGATTTTATTTACCCTAGAAATTACGGTTTTATCTACTATTATTTCCACCATTTTTGGTACCTTTTCAGCCATAGGCATCAATGCCTTAAATAGAAAAAGAAGAAAGCAGATGATTATGCTAAATAATGTTCCAATATTAAATGCGGATATTGTAACAGCAGCATTTCTCTTACTTATTTTTCAGGTTTTATCTATTGTATTCCAGGTGAATTTGATTTCTCAATATGGTAAGCTTACGACCTTAATAGCACATGTTTTGTTTTCAACACCATATGTCGTATTATCGGTATTGCCTAAGCTTTCTAAGGATAATGATTTATATGATGCAGCCTTAGATTTAGGCTGTAGTCCTAAGGAGGCCTTAGATAAGGTGATTCTTCCTAATATTAGAACAGGAATATTTTCAGGAGCACTGCTTGCCTTTACCATGAGTATAGATGATTTTATAATTACCTATTTTGTAAGCGGAAGTCAGCAAAATTTTTCTACTTGGCTTTACGGGAACCTGAAGCAACAAAGAAACGGCCAGTGGAATCAGGCCTGTGCCTATAATACAATTCTTATGGGAATTACCTTCGTAGGAATTATCGCTTATCAGCTGATACAATATCGAAAGAAGGTGGAAAAAAAGTGAAAAAGCTTTTTGGACTTTTAGCCTTAGCTGTCATTGTTTTAGTTTTTGTTTTTACTGGAAGCGGAAAAGGAGCAGATCTCCTTATCTTAAATTGGGGAGATTATTTATCAAGTGAAATCGTTCAGGCCTTTGAGGAAGAATACGGTGTAACTGTAAAAGAAGTCAACGTTGAATCTAATGAACAAATGTATCAAAATATTATCAACCAAAATGCGGAATATGATTTAGTTATTCCTTCAGACTATATGCTAGATCAAATGAAGGAGGAGGGATTAATTTTAGAATTGGATTATTCGAAGCTAGATAATTATAGGGAGGATATCTTTGTTCCTGAATTACAAAAATTAATGGATTCAAAGGATTGTGAACGATATAAGGGATATTATATTCCCTATTTTTGGGGCTCCCTAGGACTGATGTATTCTACAAGAAAAGCTGGTGTAGAAGAGGCAGTATTGGCAAATGGATTTAAGGTTCTGTTTGAGCAAAACCTTCTTCCAACGGGATCAAAGGTGGGCATGTATAATGTTTCTAGAGATGCTTTGGCAGCAGCAGAGCTCTATATGGGGTATTCCTTAAATACAACAGACGTAAAGAAAATTGAAGAATGCCTGATGCTATTAAAAAATACACACTTTGATTATTGGGGTACAGATGAATTGAAAAAGGACATTTCTCAAGGAAATCTAGATGTTGCTTTAGTATATTCAGGAGATTTCTTTGATGCCTATTATTCAGATGTGGAAGCAGAACAATACCAAAATTTAGAGCATTACAATATCTATGCACCTAAGGAGCATAATAATGTTTTTTTTGATGGTATGGCAATTCCTATAACCTCAACCAATCCAGAATTAGCCTATAAATTAATTGATTATATGCTGGTTTCAGAAAACTCATTGGAAAATACAAGTTTTGTAGGCTATTGTCCAACCTTGAATTCAGTATTCGAGGAGGTATTTCAATCTGAGGATTGGGAGGATGTAGCCTCAATTGATGCCTATAATCCAACATTGATTATGAATCATCCAGATTCTATCGCTGAGGTTTATTGCTATTTAGGTGAAGAGGTTTACGCTTATATCGAATCCTTATTTATTACCATCACAAGCTAAGAAATTCCCCTTAATGCTCTTAAGGGGAATTTTATATAAAGGATTTAAAATTTTGGAAGAATATGTTACAATAGAATAGACTTGGAGGTGTACAATGAAAAAAATTAAAAAGGATCGCTCAAAATATTTATATTATGTGATTGCCATTGGAGTTCTCCTTCTTTTTTTAATTATATTGATTAGCTCCTTATTGGATATAGGTGAAAAAATAAGAAAAATATCTCCTTATTTGGAATATGGATTTTATGCACTTGTCGTGTTATTATTTTATTTGGTTATCCTACAGCCGATTCTTATCATAGTGAAATCTCCTTCACTGTCTATAGCAACCTCCTTAGATCAAAATGATCCTAAGGCGGTAGCCATATATAAGAAGGTGGCTAAAAATATAGTAAGAAGCAATGAATTACCTCAGGAAGAGCAAATTTTGTTAACGCAATACAAAAACAAGCAAGAGCTTCTATTTAATCTGCAATATGTATTTGAGCATACGGTAAAGAACCAACTGAATCATATTATTATTCATGATGCAAAAACGGTAATGATTTCTACAGCAATATGTCAAAGTGCAAGATTTGATATGGTTACTGTATTTGCAGTGAATGTCAAGATGATTAAGGAGCTGGTTGTTCAATGTGGCTTTAGACCCTCAATGAAAAATTTGAGTAAGCTGACCATCAATGTTTTTGGTACAGCCTTAATTGCAGAAGGATTAGAAAATTTAAAGCTAGAGGATATTATGCCAAAAAGCTCTTTAGATTTTTTAAACAATATGCCTTATTTAGGTGTTGTCCTAGAAAGCGTAATTCAAGGTGCTGCAAATGCTTTAATGACGCTTCGAATTGGCTGTGTATGCAGAAGATATCTTTTTAGTGATGGATCAGTTATTACAAAGGAAGATATAAGGAAGCAGGCCTATAAGGAAACCTTAAAGCTATTGCCTATGGTTGTTGCAGATACGATTGCCTTTTTCCCAAAAAGAATTGTACGCTTCTTTACAAATCGTAGAAAGCCTAAAGAGGAAGCAGAAGAAGTAGCTGATTGAAAAAAAGCCATTATTTGGCTTTTTTTAATGCTCTTTTTTTAAGCTTTAGAGCCTTATAATCGGATTTTGCAGCAACTTTATCAAAGATGCAAATCAGCCATCCCTCCCTTGTTGTGGGTGGAATGAGGGTAAGAGGAAACATATGATGAGCCATATGTCTTTGCTCCCTTTTATTGATTTGAAATAGCCTTTTGGCATTCTTTATTGCCTTTTTTGGATGAAATAATCCATGCAAATGAACTCCATTATGCTTATCATGCCAATCATAAAAATATAAATCATGAAATAAGGCAGCTCGAATGAGCTCCTTTAAATTCACTCTTTTTTTATGCTTTATGGCATAGACATAGGAAAGATAGGCAACCTTAATCACATGAGTATAAATGGAAATATTTCCATGATGGCGAAATTGCTTTAGTCTTAAAAAATCCTCTTTATAAATAATTTTATTTATGGTAGCAAAGAAGAAGTCCTTTTCTTCCTTTGATAGGTTATATTTTGTTCTCATATTTATATTATATCTTATTTTTTTGATTTGAAAAGAAAAAACTTATAAATTTATTGATGGGATAGTCCATAAATTTATAAAAAATGGTTCAAGCAATTGTCATAATTTATTCTTTAGTGGTATAATAATTTATATTTTGTTTTTGAGGTGAAAAACTATGCCTTTTATTGAAGTGAAAGAATTAAAAAAAGTATATGGTATGAAGGATACAATCATAACCGCATTAGATGGTGTATCTTTTACTTTAGAGCAGCATGAGTTGGTTGTAATTTTAGGAGCAAGTGGAGCTGGGAAATCGACCCTGTTGAATTTATTAGGTGGTATGGATTATGCAACGAGTGGTACCTATTTAGTAAATGGGAAGAATGTAACAGAGTATAGGGATAAGGAGCTTGCATTATTTAGAAGAAATCATGTAGGCTTTGTTTTTCAATTTTATAACCTGATGCCAAACCTTACAGCCTATGAAAATGTAAAGTTGTCTATAACCCATACGAAGGATTCCATTGATCCAAGGGAGGCTTTAGAGCTTGTAGGCTTAGGAAATCGATTAAACAATTTTCCTTCTAATCTATCAGGAGGAGAGCAGCAAAGGGTCTCTATAGCTAGAGCAATAGTGAAGAAGCCAGATATTTTACTATGTGATGAGCCAACAGGTGCATTAGATAGTAAAACAGGGAAAAGTATTTTAAAGCTTTTAAAAAGCTTAAGTGAAACAGGAAATCAGTGTGTTATCATTGTAACCCATAATGCCAATATAGCTTTAGTTGCAGATCGGGTTATCCATCTAAGCGATGGAAAAATTATGAAGAATATAAAGAATGAACAGCCTCTTGATATTGAGGAAATCGAGTGGTAGGAAATGTTTTAAATGTTAAGGTAGCAAGAGAAATAAAGAATAATTTTAAAGCCTATTTATCCGTTATTTTAATTGCCACTTTAGCAGTAACTCTTTTTACAGGGATCTATGCCAATTATAGAAATTTTGATGAGCGCCTAGCATACATTTATCAAGAGGCAAATATGTGTGATGGTATCATCATGACCAAGACCTATAATGAGCAAGTTAAGGAGTTTTTAGATGAAAAGAATGTAGCCTATGAAAGTCGTATCTATATGGTAGGTAGCTATGGAAATATGGATTTATATTTAGCCACCTTTACGAAGGATTCGAATTTAAATCTACCTTATGAAACCTCTTTAGAAGAAGAGCTTACCTCCAATCAGATTTTAGTAGATAATACCTTTTTATCTCGAACAGGGCTTCTCATTGGAGACAGCTTTGAGGCAAGTGTTCCTCTTGGAGGCTTATCCATGACTTTAAAATTAAATTTTAAAATTTCAGGGACAATGACTCATCCAGAATCCTTAGAAAATTCTGTTTATAACCCATCCTTTATTTATGTTGGCTATGATGCTTTAAAAAAATCAATTCAAGAGAAGTATTCTTTTTTAAACATCTCAACCATAGATTCTATGCTTAAGGACTATCATAATCAATTTTTGATACAGGCAGAAGATCATATTTTTGCTGAGGCTAAGGAAGCCTTTATGGATCAGGAGAATTTCATTTATTCCTTAAAAAGAAGTGATCTTCCTTCCAATATGACAGTAGATGCTGATGTCTTGCAGGCCAAGCAATTAATTTATATTTTTCCTGTAATCTTTTATTTGGTTGCAGTGTTAATTATTTTGACCTCCATATCCCAGCTGATTCATAAGGAAGGAAAAAACATAGGAATTTTAAAGGCTTTGGGCTTTTCTAAAATGGAAATATTATTTCATTATATGAAAATATTTATGGTATTAAGCATCATTGGATCTCTATTGGGGATGATCCTAGGCCCCATCATTGTTCCTAATGTAATGGGAAATAAATATAACATATTATATCAGCTCCCAAAAATGAAATTACCTTTTTTTCGTTGGGAATATTTGCTCAGTGTACTTATTTTACTTCTTATCACTGCTGTAACGAGTATATTGGCCTGCTATGAAGCAATGAATAAGGTGCCTGCCTCTTGCTTAAGAGGAGATAATTCTGTTCCTATGCGGATTTCTTTTTTGAATCGTTTTAAGCTTTTTAGGAAGGTACCCTTACCTATTTTAATGGCCTTTAGAAATATGAAGCGTAAATGGAGTAGAACTTTAATGGTATTGCTGGGGGTTTTGGGCTGTAGTGCTTTGCTTGTTTGTGGCTTTGGAATAGAGGATACGATACAGTATGGACTTGATTTAGAAATCGAGGAATTGATTCCCTATGATGTATCAGCTACCTACTCCAGCTATTCCTCAAAGGAAGAGGAAATGTTAAAAATAGATAAGGTTGTTTCCCTTGATGAATATGCTAAATATTCCGTGAATATAGAAAAGAAAAATTTGATTTCCTCTTATTTATATGTATTGCCAGAGGAGGCTTCTATATTTCAGGTAGAATATGATAAGGAAAGCTGCATTATTTCAAGAAGAGTTTCTGAGGAACTTGATGCTCATATTGGTGATGAAATTAGCTTTATCTATAATAGTCAAAGATATCGGGTGAAAATTACAGATATTGTTGATTTTTGCATTTCACAGGGAATATTTCTTTCTAAAAATCATTTTGAGGATATTCCTTTTCAGCCAAATTATGCTTGGATAAAAACAGAAGCTAAGGAGTATAATCATAGCATTGGAGAAGAAGTAAATAAAATCGATGGTGTACTTTCTAGTCAATCGATTCAAGATATGAGAGCCCATGCAAATGATGTTATTTCCTCCATTAAGGTTATGACCTGGACAGTTAAGATTTTTGCTATATTGCTAGCAGTTGTTGTGCTATATAATTTGGCATTGTTGAATTTTAAGGAGCGAATGAAGGATATTGCAACACTGAAGGTTTTAGGCTTTTCTCGGTTTGAGGTTGCCTCCTCTTTCATTATAGAAATTCTCTTTTTAACCTTTATTGCTTCCCTTATAGGATTAGCCTTTGGATATCCTCTTTTGGTTTCTGTATTATCTATTAATGAAAATCCATTAATCAGCTATATTTATCACATTCATCCACGATCTTATATTTTAACGATTTTGATCACCTGTGGTAGTATCCTATTTATTAATATGATTTTTGCTTATTTAACAAATAAGGTTGAAATGGTAGAATCATTGAAATCAGTTGAATAAAAGGTATAAGTTAGATATCAATCTAAAGAATAAAAATCAAACTGAATCATAAAGAAGTCATGAATATAGGAAAATTCCTTGTATTTTATGACTTTTTCTTTCGTATTTAAGAGCATAATGAATTGACAAATTGAAAATAGTTTGCTATACTAATAAAATGGAATTTAATCGTTTGGAGGGTTAATATGCAGAAAATAACTTTAGAACAATTGGTTGCATTTTTAAAGGAGCAGGGCTTTGTTTTTCAAGGCAGTGAAATCTATGGTGGTCTTGCAAATGCTTGGGATTATGGTCCTTTAGGTGTAGAGCTTATAAACAACATCAAGCAAGCTTGGTGGAAAAAATTTGTAAAGAATAATCGGTATAATGTTGGACTAGATTCAGCAATTTTAATGAATAAAGAGGTATGGGTTGCTTCTGGACATATTGGCTCCTTTAGTGATCCTTTAATTGATTGTAAAAAATGTCATGCAAGATATCGTGCAGATAAATTAATTGAGGATTATACAAAGGGTGAGCTAACTGGAGATGGAATGGGGAATGAGGAATTATTGGATTATATTTATTCTCATAAAATTACATGTCCAAGCTGTGGTGGATTAGATTATACAGATATTCGTAAATTCAATTTGATGTTTAAAACGCATCAGGGTGTAGTAGAGGATAATAAGAGTGAGGTTTATTTGAGACCTGAAACAGCTCAAGGTATATTTGTTAATTTTAAGAATGTTTTAAGAACATCAAGAAAAAAATTACCTTTTGGTATAGGTCAAATAGGGAAAAGCTTTAGAAATGAAATCACACCTGGAAATTTCATTTTTAGGACGCGTGAGTTTGAGCAGATGGAGCTTGAATTTTTCTGTAAGCCTGGAACAGAGCTAGAATGGTTTTCCTATTGGCGTAAATATTGTATGGACTTTTTAATTCACTTAGGTGTGGATGCTTCAAAGCTTCGATATAGAGATCATGAGCAGGAAGAGCTTTCCTTTTACTCTAATGCTACAACGGATATCGAATTTGAATTCCCATGGGGCTTTGGTGAGCTATGGGGAATTGCTTCTAGAACAAATTATGATTTAAATGCGCACCAAACCCATTCGAAGGAAAATTTGGAATATTTAGATCCTGAAACAAATGAACGCTATTTGCCATATGTGGTAGAGCCATCTGTTGGTGTTGGTAGAATGCTATTGGTGGTTTTATTTAGCTCTTATGATGAGGAGATTAATGAAAAGCAAGAAAAACGTGTTGTGCTTCGATTGGCTCCAGTATTAGCACCATATAAGGTTGCTGTATTGCCTCTTATCAAAAAGACCCATGCAGAAAAGGCAAATGAAATATTTGAATTATTGAATGAGCATTTTAGTACGGTTTATGATGAAACTGCAAATATTGGGAAACGCTATAGAAGACAGGATGCAATTGGTACACCATACTGTATCACAGTAGATGATACCACGCTTGCCTCTGGAGTAGTTACGGTAAGAGATAGAGATACTATGGAGCAAATTACTTTAAAAATAGAAGAAGTAATTCCATATATTGAACAAAAGCTTAAGTTTTAAATTGTATTTTAGGAGGGGATAAGCGTGCCAACCCAAGAAGAAATCACAAATATTGTTGAAAGCACAGACATGGTAGAGCTCGTATCTCCTTATGTAAAATTATCTAAGCAGGGAAAAAGCTATAAGGGATTGTGTCCATTTCATGATGAAAAAACACCTTCCTTTGTCGTTTCACAGGATAAGCATTTGGCCCATTGCTTTGGCTGTGGCAAGGGAGGAAATCCCATCCAATTTTTAATGGATATTAAAAGAATTTCTTTTATGGAGGCCGTAGCTGAGCTTGCTAAAAAAAATGGGATTCCCTTAAAGGAAGCCTATAAGCCTAAGCAAAAACAGGATTATTCTTTGTTTTATGAAATGCTAGAAACCTCAGCCCGATTTTATCATCAAAATTTAACCTTAACCAAGACGGGGAAGGAAGCTTTAGCGTATCTTTACAAGCGTGGAATTGATGACGAAACCATAAAAAGCTTTGGAATAGGTCTTGCACCGAAACAAAAGGATTCCTTATATAAGGTTTTAAAGGAAGCCAATTATTTAGAAATCAATATGATGGATTTAGGACTGATTGAGCATAATGATCAAGGCTATTATGATTTGTTTTCTAAAAGAATTACCTTTCCTATAAAGGATGAGGATGGACATGTTCTTGGCTTTAGTGCAAGAATTTATGATAATCCAGATTCCAATCAGCCAAAATATATCAATACAAGAGATACATTTTTATATCATAAGGGCTCAGTTTTATACCATTTGGATGTTGCAAAAACAGAGATTTTAAGAAAAAAAAGAGTTATCCTACATGAGGGTCAAATGGATGTTATAGCTTCTGTCATAGCGGGGCTCAAGGAGGCTGTTTGTACTATGGGAACAGCACTGAGTATGGACCAAGCCTATGCCCTAAAGCGGTATGCCAATCATGCAATTCTATGCTATGATGGGGATAAGGCAGGAATTCAGGCCTCATTAAAGGCTATACAAATATTTAAACAGGCCCGAATGAGTGTACATTTGGTTCTCCTTCCTAATGGAATGGATCCAGATGAGTATGTTAGGAGCTTTGGAGGAGAGGCCTATGCTGAATATGTTGAATCTCATTTACTTGATGAATTGGAATATGGCTTTGAGGTTGCATTCTTAAATGCCAATTTAAAGGATTCCTTTGAAATTGAGACCATCAAAGGAAGAGTGTTTGAGCTTGTAAGACAAATGCCAAGCCAAACAGCTAAGGAAAAATATTTAAAGCTTTTAGCTGGTCGAATTGAAAGCACATATACAGCAATTTGTAGTGATTACTCAAGCTTTACTAAGGCACAGCCTATTACTCCAATTGTAGAGGAGGATATCTATGAGACTCCTATTGAAATTCTCCCAATTGAAGAAAAGACCTTAATTAAAAGCTATGAGCTAAGATTATTTTTATATGCTAGGCATTCCAAGCAAAGGGCTATGGAAATTGATAAAAAATTGGGTGATTCCATTGATGCCTTTTGTAAAGAAAATAGAGAGATATGGATTGCTCTAGTGAATAATTATTATGCGATGTATGATGATTTTAATGATGCATTGTTTTGTTCTATTTTAACTGAGGAGCAAAAGAAAGTCTATTTGGACAATCTTGAGAGTATTCGAGGAGCGATAGAGCCCTATACAGATGAGGACTTAGAATGTATTCTTTCAAAAATGCAAGAAATGCACATTAAAATTGTAAATCAAGCATTAACCAATCAAATTCTTTTGGCAAAGGATTCCGAAATAAAGAAGAATAAGCTGGCTGAAAAATTTAATAATAAAAAGAAATCCATGTTGAATAAGAGGAGGTAAACATATGGAGTTTGAACAAGTTTTAAAAGAGTTAATTGAGGAAGGAAAAAAGAATGGATCTGTCCCTTCAAAGGATATTATTAAATATTATTCTATTGAATCTGAAGAGTATGATAATATAGTGAAGGAATTAACAAAGGAAGAGATTAATATTGATGAGGATATGGTCTTTGATGATTTTGATGTGAAGGAGCCAATTTCATTAAATGACATTGAGGAAATTGATGTATCCACCTTTGATCAGCTTCCCGCATCCGTTAAGGTAGATGATCCAGTACGAATGTATTTAAAGGACATTGGTAAAATTCCTCTTTTATCCATAGATGAAGAAACCATATATGCTAGAAGAGTAGTTGATGGTAGAGCTGCTAAGCAACGACTCGTAGAAATTGAAGCAGATGATCAGAATACCATTTCTGTTGAGGAATATGAAAAGCTTTTAGAGTTAAGTGATGCAGCAGACGAGGCTAAGGATAAGCTTGTCAATGCCAATTTAAGGCTTGTGGTATCTATTGCAAAACGTTACCTTGGAAGAGGCTTGCAATTTCTTGATTTAATCCAAGAAGGAAATATGGGATTAATTAAGGCAGTTGATAAATTTGATCACCAAAAGGGCTTTAAGTTTTCTACCTATGCTACCTGGTGGATTCGTCAGGCTATCACTCGTGCAGTAGCAGATCAGGCTAGAACCATTCGTATTCCTGTTCATATGGTAGAAACCATAAATAAGCTTGTACGAATTCAACGTCAGCTGGTTCAAGAGCTTTCTAGAGAGCCATCTCCTCAGGAGGTTGCTGATCGTATGGGAATTTCTGTAGAAAAGGTACAGCAGATTCAAAAAATAGCTCAGGAGCCTATTTCTCTAGAATCTCCTGTTGGTGAGGAGGAGGACTCCAATCTAGGAGATTTTATTTCTGATCCTCATGCCCTTGATCCTTATGAATATACAGCTAAAATGAAGCTTCGTGAAGAATTAGATGATGTTTTAGGAACTCTTACAGATCGTGAGGAAAGAGTATTACGTTTACGCTTTGGACTTGTTGATGGAAGACAAAGAACCTTAGAAGAGGTAGGTAAGGAATTTAACGTTACAAGAGAGCGTATTCGTCAAATTGAGGCTAAGGCCCTACGTAAGCTGAAGCATCCATCTAGAAGCCGTAAGCTTAAAGATTTTATGACGAAGCATTAATATGAAGCGATTAAAAAAATTGGCATCCTATACAAAAGGAAGTAAAAGGGTTTGTGATATTGGCTGTGATCATGCCTATGCTCTTATTTATGCTATTTTAGAGTATGGTGTAGAATATGGTATTGCAGCAGATATAGCTAAAGGACCCTTAGAGAATGCCCATAAAACCATTCAGCTTTATCATTTGGAATCCAAAATAAAAACCATCCTTTCGGATGGCTTTCTTGCTCTTGATGGTGATGAATTTGATACAGCGATTCTTGCAGGTATGGGTGGAATTTTGATGACCTCTATTTTGGAGAAGGGCTATACTAAAATCAAGAATAAAACATTAATTTTAGAAGCAAATTCAGACATGCCTCTATTAAGAAGATTTTTATTTACACACCATTTTACTATTGTTGAAGAGGATTTAATATTTGAGGATGGAAAATATTATCCAATTTTGCTTGCCAAGCCAGGAGAAAGCAAATGGGATGAATATGATATTTTATATGGACCAATATTAAGAAGAAGTAAGCCTGAAGCATTTTTAGCATATTATCATGCTCAGGAACATCGATTGTTGGAAATTTTAGATAAAATGAAGGACGAAAGAAAAAAGGAAGAAAAAAGAAAAGAACAAATGGAGCTTTCCTTTTTATTGAGGTGGTATCATATGGAAAAGCATTTTATTTCAAGCACAAGCAATTTTTATCGAACCTATTTTATAGATGATCAAGCGCGTCCGATGATTGTTATTGCTCCAGGAGGTGCCTATAAGTATACCTCTCCAAGAGAATCAGAGCCTGTAGCACAGGAGTTTCTGAAAAGAGGCTATCATGTGGCTATCGTTAATTATCGTGAAACGGTAGAGGACACCTATCCCTTACCAGGAAAATACTTGGCTCAAGCCATTAAAGAAATCCGTTTGGATTCAAGAGTAACTAAGCTGATAGGGCTAGGCTTTTCTGCAGGAGGGCATTGTATTTTAGAGGTCTGCCTGCATCATGAAGCATATCAGATGCCGAATTTGGATTTATTAATGCTAGGCTATCCTGTTATATCCTCTGATATATCCATAGCACATATGGAATCCTTTAAGGTACTTTTAAAGGAAAATGAGTTTGATACAACGCTTCGTAACTATCTTTCCTTAGAAAAAGAAGTTACAAAAGGGAATGCTGTGGACTTATTTTTATGGGGAACCCAGACAGATCCATCGGTATCAATGATCAACTCCTTAAGGCTGATTGAGGCCTATCATAGGGTTGGAGGAAATGTCGAATATCATCTTTTTCCAATGGGTGGTCATGGATTATCTGTTGCAAATGAAGATTCTAGTGAGGGAAACAAGGAAAAAGAAAGTGCTTATATTGCTCGATGGGTTGATTTTGCAGATATTTGGATAAAAGAAAAATTAAAATAAAAAAGGAAAGTAAAAAAGGAGCTGATTGTATCATCAACCAGCTCCTTTTTTACTTTAAATATTTTTTAAGAATGCCTTATATGCCAAATAGGCCTCATAAACATCCACCTTAGAAACAATTTCCATTGGAGAATGCATAGATAGTACAGGGACTCCAGCATCAATTACATTCATGTTGTAATTTGCAAGGATATAGGCAATTGTTCCCCCTCCACCTTGATCAACACGTCCTAGCTCAGAGGTCTGATAGCAAATTTCCTCTTGGTCCATGATCCTTCTGAGCTTAGCAATAAATTCAGGCTGGGCATCATTGCATCCACTTTTTCCTCTTGAGCCTGTATATTTGTTAAAGCAAATTCCTTTTCCGATAAAGGCTGAATTTTTTCTTTCCATAACGGATGGATATAAAGGATCAAATCCAGCGGAAACGTCACTAGAAAGCATAAAGGAATTTGTCAAAGCCTTTCTCAGCTTTAAATCATTGTAATCATCTGTTAAAGAAATTAATTCAGCGACTACATTTTCAAACCACATAGAAGAAGCTCCAGTTGCTCCTATGGAGCCAACCTCCTCCTTGTCTACTAAAACAGCACAGGTTGTTTTTTTACATTTTGGTGTATCCACAAGTGCTCTTAGGGAAGTATAAGCACAAACCCTATCATCATGTCCATATCCAGCAATCATAGAACGATCTAGACCAAAATCTCTTGCAGGACCAGCAGGTACAACCTCTATTTCAGCAGAAACAAAATCCTCCTCTTCTATATCATATTTTTCCTTTAATAATTTTAAAATGGCTTTTTTCGTAGGATCCTTTTCCTCATCCGTAAGAGGAATAGAGCCAATAAGTAAATCTAATCCCTCTCCCTCAATTACCTTCGCAGCCGTTTTTTGTAGCTTTTCACCTGATAAATGAATGAGAAGATCTGTTATTCCAACAACTGGATCATTTGGTTGATCTCCAATGGATATTGAAACCGTTGTTCCATCCTTTTTGACAATTACACCATATAGGGCTAAAGGAATGGTTACCCATTGATATTTAATGATACCACCATAATAATGCGTATCCAAATAGGAGAAGGTTTCATTTTCATAAAGTGGATTTTGTTTTAAATCCATTCTTGGAGAATCAATATGTGCTCCTAATATGGCAAGACCCTCAGTTAAGGGTTCATCTCCTATAACAAAAGCAGCTAAATTTTTGTGTCGATTGACTGCATATACCTTATCTCCTGGGTTTAACTGCTTACAATCCTTTATATCCTTAAAGCCTGCTTTTTTACAAAGCTCAACTCCTAAAGAAACACATAAGCGCTCTGTTTTTCCTTTACTTATGAATTCTTTATAGCTGTCTGCAAATGCATTGATTTGCTCATCTTTTTGATCTACATATTTTTTCCATGCATATTCCTGATACATTCTTTTCCCTCCTTATGTTTTATTTATTTTATCATATTTTCCCTGGAATGAAAAGTATAAAAAGAAGAATGCGTACATATAATTTTTTAGGTGATTGGCAAATGATCAATGCAATCTTTGTCGTAATATTTTTAATAGGAATTCTCTATGCATGCCTTACTGGGCGAGTGGGAATTGTAGTAGAGGTAATGCTTGAAACACCCAAAAGTGCATTGCTACTATTTGCAGATATTTATGCATTATTAATTTTTTGGGGTGGTATGCTAGAAATATGTAAAAATAGTGGCTTATTGCAGCTGATAACCAATTATGTTTCTATGATGCTACATCCTCTTTTTAAAAAATTGGATCGAAAAAGTGAAGCTATGCAATATATCTCCTTAAACCTGGTTGCCAATTTAATGTCTATGGGTTCCGCAGCAACTCCCTTTGGATTAAAAGCGATGAAGGAGTTGGATGATTTAAATGGCCATTCTAAGGTGGCCTCTGATGAGATGATTACCTTTTTATTGATTAACACATCGGGATTATGTCTTATTCCAACAGTTTTAATTTCATTGAGGAAGGAATATGGGAGCACCAATCCTGTGAGCATAATTCCTTATGTATTGATTATATCTACAATAACAACCATATTTTCTGTTGTGATGGATCGGCTGGTGCGAAAAATTGGAAAACGTTAGTTATTATTTTATTATAGGCTTTATTTTACTTATATTGGCTCATGGGGTTATCAAAAAAACAAATGTTTATGATGCCTTTATTGATGGCGCAAAATATCAAATGAAAGAGGGAATCACAATCTTCCCTTATCTTTTGTGCATGCTAGTAGCTGTAAATGTTTTTAAAGCGAGTGGCATATTAAATGATTTAGTTCATATGAAGCATCTACCCAAAGAGCTATTTATTCAAGGAGCATTCCGTCCTGCCTCCTCCCATGCAAGCATGTCAATTATGCTACAAATATTTAAGGATTATGGAGTGGATAGTAAGGCTGGTACTGCCTCAGCTATATTACAGGGCGGAAGTGATACTACAGTTTATGTTATGGGACTGTATTTTGGAAGTATCGGGATCAGAAAAACAAGGCATGCTTATCTTGTAGGATTGATTAGTGATTGTGTATGCTTTTTATGCTGTGTGGTTTTATTTCTATATTTCTTATAAATGGCTTAGATATGCTTATTGATGTATTGGGCTTCCTTAGAATGATTTAAATTTAAGTCTTCCTTTAATAATCCAATATATTCCTTAGTGTCTAAGCTATTTTTTTGTGTAAAGAAGATTTTGATAAAGGATAAAAGAAATAGCTTAAATAAGGATAAATGAGAAGGAATGCTCCTATAGCTGTAAAAAAAATCAGAAATAAGTAAGCAATTGGTTAAAAGTGCTTCCTTATTTTTGCTTTTCCATTCTAATCCCTTATAAGAAAATCTTTTTAATCCTTCCTTAAACTCCTTGCTATCCATTAGGGAAAACATTTCCATCGTAATTTCCTCTAAGGTAGCCTCTTGCTGGATATAGGATATGATTTCAAAAAGAAGATGCTCTGCTGAGGCAACAAATTGTATTTCAGCTAGGATAAATCGATTAGAGGTCATTTTTAAAACAGAAGGAAAGGATTGAAACCAAAAGCTTGATTTTGATTTCCAAAAGTGATCTGAATTTAAAAGATTATAGTGCTCATAGGTATGAATGATGACCTTGTCCATTGTAACAATTTGATTTGCATAATCTAAATAATTTATATTGATTAGCTGTTCTGACAAAATGATATCGGGGAATACTATTTTTTTAAGAAGCTCTTTTTTATATAGCTTCCCTGATAAAAAAGGATGAACTAAAAAAAGCTCCTTATATTGATTTAGATGCTCTGGAATGCTTAGATTATAGGAAAAAAAAGATAAGTAATTTTTATAATAGGGATGGACAAAGCTTCCTACTACTAAGTCAGCATGATAGGTGCTTGCATAAGCATAGAGCATCTCACAAGCATAAATGTTTAATATATCCGTAGGAAGAACAAAAAGTATATATTCCCCTGTAGCTTTTTTTATCCCCATAGTTCGTATCGCAGCTAAGGATGAATTTTTGAAATTTTCAAATTGTACATTCGAATAATTTGCTAACTGATTTTTTGCAATGGAAAGGGTTTCGTCTGTTGAATCAGAATCCAAAATGAGAAGCTCAATATTTTTATAAGTTTGGCTGATTATTTTTTCTAAGCAAGCAGAAATAGTTTCTGCTGAATTTTTTGTAATGATGATGATTGATATTTTACTCATGCTCTTGTACCTCTTTATGACAATTAATTATAGGAAGTAAAGAGTGTTAAGTCAATAGTCCTTTTTTAATTTCTATCATTTTATTGAATCAAAGAATAGAAAGGAAGAAGAACACCTATGATTTTATCCTCAAACTAAAAAGGGAAAATTATCAAATTCAGTTGTATTTTTGCATATTTTTTGGTAAAATCAATAAAGGTGATTGTCGTGATTGATAATAAAGAAAGACTTCAAAAAATGATGGCCTCCTGTGGGGTTGCATCTAGAAGAAAATGTGAAGAAATTATTGCATCAGGTCGAGTTAAGGTCAATGGTGTTGTCGTAAAGGAATTAGGAACACAGGTTTCAAAAAAGGATAGAATTGAAGTGGATGGTAAGCTTTTACAAAAAGAAGAGCTTGTCTATTTTGTTTTATATAAGCCTACAGGATATCTTACAGCAGTCAGTGATAAGCTAGGGAGAAGGCTTGTTATGGATTTGCTTCCTAAGGAGATAACGAGGAAATATCGTGTATTTCCAGTTGGAAGGCTCGATTATGATACCTCAGGTGTTTTATTGATTACAAATGATGGAGATCTATCCTATCGATTAACTCGTTCTGCAAAGGAAATAGAGAAGGTTTATCAGGTTCGTGTGGATGGGATATTACAGCAGGAGGCTGTGAATCAATTGATAAAAGGAATTCTCCTTGATGGAAAAATGACAAAACGAGCAAAGGTTGATGTCATTTCCTTAGATAAAAAAAATAATTCGTCGCTTATAAATTTGACCATTACTGAGGGGAGAAATCGTCAGGTTCGTCGAATGTGTGAGGCAATTGGCTATCAAGTGAAAAAATTAAAAAGAATTTCTTTTGGTGGTGTTACCTTGGATGGTTTAGCAACTGGTGAGGTTCGGGCACTAAAACCGCATGAAATTAAAGTATTATATAGCTTGTAATAATTGAAATTAACAAATTTTTATGATATAATAACTAAGATTGTATAAGAGGGATATTTGCATGAGGAATTTTGTAGTCGCCTTAGATGGTCCTGCTGGAAGTGGTAAATCTTCTATCTCTAAGCTTGTTGCAAAGGAGCTAGGCTTTACACATATTGATACAGGTGCTATGTATCGAGCTGTGACATTAGAGGCATTAAGAAGAAAAATTGATCTAGAAGATGAGAATGCCTACCATTTTTTAAATGAAACTACCATAGTTTATGAGGAGAATATCATTTATCTTAATGGTGAGGATGTATCGGAGCAAATCCGAAGCAATGAGGTTACAAAAAATGTTTCAACCTGCTGTAAATTTGCTTATGTTCGTGAATTAATGGTGACCTACCAACGGGAATCAGCGAAACGAGGCAAGGTATTGATGGATGGTAGAGATATTGGAACCGTTGTTTTACCCGATGCTGATTTAAAGGTATTTTTAACGGCAACGCCAGAGGAACGAGCAAAGCGACGCTGTGCTGAGCTTAAGGCGAAGGGGCAGGATGCAACCTATGAGGTTGTATTAGAGGATATCAAGCTACGAGATTATAAGGATTCTCATCGTGAAATAGCCCCATTAAGACAAGCAGAGGATGCTATTCCATTAGATACAACACATCTGACTATGGATGAGGTTGCAAATAGAATTATAGATTTAATAAATGAGAGGTTAGGAAGTATGGAAGATTTTAAAATGGAAGATTTGAATTTACCTAAAAAGCTTAGAGTGAAGGATCAAGTCAAAGGAACAGTTGTAACAGTTACGGATAAAACAATATATCTAGATATTCATAATTTTACAGAAGGAACAATGCACCTAGATCATTATACTAAGGATAAAAGTGTAGAAAGCTTTAAGGAGCTAGTTCATGTTGGTGATGAAATCGAATGTGAGGTAGCCAAAATAAATGAGGAAAATATTTATTTATCTCGTTTAAATCAGCTTTCTAAATTATCCTTCCAAAAGGTTCTTGAGGCTAATGAAAAGGAAGAATCCATTGAGGTTATGGTAACAAAGGTAATTCCAAATAAAGGCTATAATGTGAATTTTGAGGGAAATACCTTATTTATGCCTTTAAGCCAAGCTCCTGCTGAGGTAAAGGTTAAAGATAAGCTAGAGGTTCGTGTTATTGAAGTCAACGAAGCAAGAAAGAATGCCATTGTTTCTCGTCGTGTCATTGAAAGAGAAGCCTATGCCAAGGCAAAGCAAGAGGAATTGGATGCGATTGAAGTTGGCCAAAGCTTAACGGGTACAGTAGTTAAGGTGGAAAAGTTCGGCTTATTTATCCGCTTTAATTACAATCAAGGCTTATTGCGTATAAATCAGTTAGCTCATACCTTTACGAATGATATTCATGCTGTGGCTAAGGTTGGAGATACAATGGAGGTTAAGGTATTATCTAAGGATAATGGGAAGCTCGTATTATCTCGTAAGGCTTTATTAGATACTCCATATGAGGCTTATGCTAAAACAGTTACTGTTGGACAAACGGTAAAGGGAAAGGTTGTAAATAAGCTTCCTTTTGGATTACTTATTGAATTAGATAAGGATGTAAAGGGATTATTGCATCAATCTGAATATTCTCATAATCCAAACGATAATTTTAATGCCTTTGTAATTATTGGCGATGAGGTAGAATGTGCTATTTTATCCTTAGATCCAGCAAAAGAGAAAATTTCTCTTTCTCGCAAGGCTTTGATGGATAATCCATGGAAGCGTGTAACAGCAAAGCATGGAGATAGTGTTGATATTAAGGTTACTGAGGTATTAGATAATGGACTTAAGGTTGAAGCATTAGGTGTAGATGGCTTTGTTCCTGCAAATGAAGCTTTAACAGAAAGTCAAAATGGGTCTGTTAAGGATTATTTCCATGTTGGTGATGAGGCTCAAGCTGAAATTATTGATATTAGACCACAGGAATGGCGTTTGAAATTATCTATTAAAAAAATTGCTACTAAAGAAGAGCGTAAATCCTTTGAAAAATATTTAGAGGAAGAGGATGCAACCTTTACTTTAGGAGATGTCTATAAGGACGTATTAAAAAAATAATTAGATTTGGTGGTGTATATTATGTTGCCAAAGGTAGCAATCGTGGGTAGGCCGAATGTTGGCAAATCTACTTTGTTTAATCGTATTATTGGCTCCAGATTATCCATTACTGATGATCAACCAGGGGTAACTCGCGATCGTATTTATGCAAAGGCAAGCTGGCTGTCAAAGGAGTTTTTTCTTATTGATACTGGTGGAATCGAATTGGGAGATGCCCCTTTTTTGACTGAAATAAAGGCTCAAGCTGAAATTGCAATGGAAGAGGCAGATGTTATTGTTTTCTTAACGGATTGTAGAAATGGTGTTACCAATGATGATACCTATATCGCTAAGCTTCTTTATCAAACCAATAAGCCTGTTATTCTTGCTGTAAATAAGGTTGATGATCAGAAATTTAAAGAAAATATCTATGAGTTTTATGCATTAGGCTTTGGAGATCCTATTCCAGTTTCTTCAGCTCACGGCATAGGAACAGGAAATTTGTTAGATAGGATAATCCCTTATTTTGTAACGAAGGTAGAGGAATATAAGGACACGGCGATTCATTTTTCTTTAGTTGGAAGACCAAATGTTGGGAAATCAAGCTTAACCAATAGTCTACTAAATGATAATCGAGTGATCGTTTCTCCTATTGCTGGAACAACCAGGGATACAATCGATACACGCTTTAAAGCCTATAATCAGGAATTTGTTGTCATTGATACAGCTGGGTTAAAGAAGCGTGGCAAAATCTATGAGAATGTAGAAAAATACTCTGTAATTCGAAGCATTGATGCCATTAGCAGAAGTGATGTTGTATTGTTAGTTTTAGATGCTGGAACAGGCATCCTAGATCAGGACACCCACGTAGGTCAGTATATTGAGGAAATGAATCGTCCTTGTATTATTGTTGTCAATAAGTGGGATTTAGTGGATAAGGATTCTAAGACAATGAAGCATTTTACAGAGGATATTCGGAAGGCCTTTAAGTATTTGGATTATGCCCCTATCGTATTTTTATCAGCTTTGGATAATAAACGGGTTCATACCTTGTTTCCAGCTTTATTAGAAGCCTATGAGGCACAAAACCGAAGGATATCAACCTCTGTATTTAATGATGTAATCAATGATGCAGTTGCTATGTTTCCTCCAAGTGAATTTAATGGTGGTAAAATTAAATTTTATTATTCATCTCAGGTCGGGGTGAATCCTCCTACATTTGCTTTTTTCGTGAATGAACCGAAATATCTACATTTTTCTTATCAGCGATATTTAGAAAATCAAATCCGTAAGAATTTTGATTTCTTTGGAACACCTATTAAATTTGAATTTAGAAAGAGGGATTAGCTATGAAAATATCATGTATTGGAGGAGGAGCGTGGGGAACAACCCTTGCTCAGGTGTTAAGTGATAATCATCATGAGGTTTTAATTCGTGATATTAATCCTTTATTTGTAGATAAAATTAATCATGAGCATACCCATCCTTTTTTTGATATAACCATTCCTATGGATATTAAGGCTACAGTAAGCTTAGAGGAAGCAGTGGAGTTTTCTGATATAATTTTATTAAGTGTACCTACAAGGGTCACAAGACAGGTAGTAAAGGAAATCAATAGCCTATTGAATAGAAAAGCACTGTTCATTAATGTAAGTAAAGGTATAGAGCCTGAAACCTCCTTTTGTGTAAGTCAAATTGTTCAGGAAGAAATTTCTCCTATGCATTTCAAGGGGTATGTCAATTTGTCAGGACCCTCTCATGCAGAGGAATTAATTTTAAGAAAGCTTACAGCTTTAGTCGCTGCATCAAATTCAGCTACAGATGCCAAATTTGTTCAGGAACTTTTTTCAAATGAACGTTATCTTAGAGTTTATACCTCAGGTGATGTAATTGGTGTGGAAACCTCAGGTGCTATTAAAAACGCTATAGCAATTGTTTCTGGTGTTGCCTATGGTATGGGACTTGGAGAAAATGCAAGAGCCTTTTTGATTAGTCGAGGGGTTAAGGAGATTGTCACCATCGTTTTAGCATTAGGAGGAAAGGCTGAAACAGCCTATGGTCTATCTGGTATTGGTGATTTGATTGTAACAGCCTCTTCTTTAAATTCCAGAAATTTTCAATGTGGACTGAAAATAGGTCAGGGAATGTCTGTGAATGAGGCACTAGCCTCTATGGAACAAACTGTAGAAGGAATTAAGACAATTGAGGCAGCTTACCAAATTGGTATAAAATATAAGCTGGAATTGCCTATCATTACAGCAGCTCATACCGTGATTACCAATCAAACCACCGCAAAAGCAGCTTTAATGAAATTGCTACAAAGAAGTTTAAAAGAAGAAATAATAGTAGTCAACTAAACGAATGTCCTCTCATATATTAATTTTGGGAGGATTTTTAAATGGATTTTAAGAATATTATTGATTTGATTGCAAGATCAAATATCAATCAAGAGGCAATGTATGAGCTTGTCAGTGAGGCTTCAACCCTAGACTTAAATGATGAGGAAAACTTGCGCAGTATCATCCGTAAGGGGTGTGGCCTTGCAAACAAGAGCTTATCAAAAGATCAAGAGGATAGAATCATAAAAATGCTAAAGGATAAGGGAATTACACCAGATCTATTTAAGCTATTAAAAAAATAAGAAATCAAACGAAAAGGATATGAACGCTATGGTTTCATATCCTTTTTTAAGTCGATAAAGTCTAAAAAACAGAAAAATTTCTCCTTGATGTGACAAAAAGATTTTATGATTTTCATCAAATTTTTGTTTTTTATTTATTTAATTTTCTTTGGATATCCTGCTTGATTTCTTGGGGCACATATTTGGATATGTCACAGTCAAATTGGACAAGCTCCTTAATTGCAGAGGAAGAAACAAATTGGTTTTTAGTCGATGGTAGAAAAAGTATAGTTTCTATGTTCGGCTCAATATCTCGATTGTATTGAAACAAATTAAATTCATTCTCATAGTCATTATAATTTCGTAGCCCTCGAATGATGAGGTGAATATGATTTTCTTTGCAATACTGTACAACCAATCCATCATAGGCTTCTACAATCACATTTTTTAAGGGTTGAACGCATTTTTGTATCATAGCAACTCGCTCTTCAGCAGTAAAAATATGATTTTTGGTAATATTATAGGAAACTAAAATATGGAGCTCATCAAAAAGCTTAGAGGCTCTTTTAACAATATCAAAGTGTCCATTAGAAAAAGGATCAAAGGATCCAGGATAAACGGCTTTCTTCATAAGGTATACCTCCTAATATATTTCAATTATAGCATACTTTCCTTAATTTGCACATAGTTTTATATGGTGATTTTATGAAACATGTATTCCTTTTGTCTTGCCTTTTTTTATTCCTATGTAGCTCTTGTAAAAATAATATAGAGGTTTCCTTTGAGGAAATGGAGGTATCCTGCTTTTATGCAGTAGCTGATGCTACAGCTAAGCTAGAGGAGGTATATATAGATTATGATATTCAAAATGAAATTGAATTGTTTGAGCTTTACACAAAGTATCAGAATCATTTTCCTTTAGGATATTCCTCACCTGCCAATCCGAATATAACACTACTTAAAAGTGATGTTCAGAAAAATCAGGTTTCCTATGAAGTAGATAATTTTATCTTTTTATCCGATATCCCACTCTTTCAACAAGCTCTGCTTTTTACAGGGAAGGCCTTAGGGTATGAAGAAATTCATATATTTTTTAATGAAAAGCAGTTAATATAAAAAAATGACAAATTATTTTAATTTTTCTAACTATAATAGAGATGTTTGTGGTAAAATTAGGATATAGCTTAAAAGATGAGGATATATATGAGAACGATTGTAGTTGCCACAAATAATTTAGGGAAAATTAAAGAATTTCAAAAGCTATTTTCTGAGGATAAGGTTTTGTCTTTAAAGGACATTGGCTATACCAAGGAAATTATAGAAAATGGAAAAACCTTTCAAGAAAATGCCTATATTAAAGCAAAGGAAGTGGCTAAAAGCCGAAATGCTATTGTCCTAGCGGATGATTCAGGCTTAGAGGTGGAGGCCTTAAATGGAGCTCCAGGTATTTATTCTGCAAGGTATGCAGGAGACCATGACACGGAAAAGAATAATGCGCTTCTTATTAAAAATTTAAAAGGAATTGAAAATAGGAAGGCTCGATTTGTTTGTGCTTTGTGTCTTTACTATCCAGATGACACCTATATTTTGGTTGAAGGTGAATGCTTTGGTCAAATTACAGAAGAGGCAAGAGGAAGCAATGGCTTTGGCTATGATCCATATTTTTTCATACCAGAATATTCTAAAACGATGGCAGAGCTTCCTTTAGAAACAAAAAATCAAATTTCCCATCGGGCCAATGCTTTAAAAAAGCTGAAGGAGCTTCTATGAGGCTTCTTGTGATAAGTGATTCTCATCATACTCCATTGGATTTAGATGTATCTAACTATGATGCAATTTTTCATTGTGGAGATTATGGAGCAAGTGAGTCCTATTTGCTTAAAAACAATATAAATTTTGTTAAAGGAAACTGTGATAGCAAGGGGGATTCCTCCTTACTTCTTTATCAGTTTGGAAAAAGAATTTTTGTTACTCATGGGCATATAGAAAATGTCAAATATGGATTAGATCGTTTGGTTTATAAGGCTTTAGAAAAAAAGGCAGATTTCTGTTTTTTTGGACACACCCATCAGGTGACCTGCTTCCAAGAGGAAAACGTATTTTTTATCAATCCTGGAGCCTATCCAGAAAGCTATGTTGAAATTACAGAGGATAAAATTTTAATTTATAAAAAGAAAACAGTTCATCCTATTTCATATCGGTGGTGATATTATGTATTTAAATGAAGTTTTACAATTGGATAAGACACTTTCATCAATCAAAAAAATTGACCTTTTTTTGTCTGGCTGTAATAAAAAAAGCCTTGACTATTATAAGGCCTTTTGTTATCGAAATATTGTGCTTCATTCCATAGGTAAAACCAATGAGGCCTTAAAGGCTTTGTATGCTTTAGTTGCTGAATTTCCTAAGCTTGGCTCAGAGGAGATTATAACCATATGTGATGCCATCATTGATATAACCTTATCTATTCGGTTTTTTGATCAGGCAAGAAAATATATAGATGAAAAAAAGAAGCATTTACGCGTATCAAATGCTTTACTTAATACAAAGGATGAAATAAGACTTGCTGTAGCGAAGCACGATTATAATCGTGCTATCATAGAATTAAAAAATTATTTAAAGGAAATATTGACGATTGAGGAAATGACCTGGGGATATGAGGAGCTGTCTAATATCTATTATGAGGTACATGATTATCAATCTTATTTGGAGACAATTCCCGCTTTAGAAAAAATTTATCAGGAAAGCTTAAATACCAATCGACTGATTGATATAGAATATAGAAAGATAGAAATTTCTTATCATGAGGGGAATTATATAAAAGTGATTTGTGAAGGAAATCGATTTTTAAATGAATATAATTTAGAGCCTGAAATCTTAATTAAGGTTGCTACATTATTATTAAATTCCTATATCTATAGTAAGGATTACCGAAAGGCATCCATTATAGAAAGTAACTATGAGGAGCAGCTAAAAAATGTATCTCATATGACAGCCTTAGAATTTTGTAAGGCAAGTCTTGAGCTTTATACCCAAACCAATTCCTTAATATCAATGAAGCATTATCAGGATTTGGTTCAAGAATATAGCCAGACGAAAAAAAGAAATAAGGAACAAAAGGCACAATTGGATATCGTGATTCCTACAGTAAAAGAAGCAGGGAGTCCAAAGGAAGAGCCAAAGTCTGTACCTAATCTACATGAATTAACAAAAAATATTGCTCCAGTATACGTTTCTAATACCTATGCAAAGCTAGAGAAGCTATTTTCTGTTGTCAATAATCTAGAGGATTCTGTCAAATTTAGAGAAATTTTTAGAACTACCATGATAGAATTATCGAAATTCATTTTCTTTGAGGAGGCTTATGTTCTTTATTATAATCATAGCTATGCAGGCATACATTATAAAAAGGAAAGAGCCTATGATAAGAGATTAGATTACAGCATGATTGAAAATACCATCAATTTTTTGGCTATAGCACAGGAGCAAGAAGTATATTTGGATTTGAAATCAACAGAGGGCTTGAAAAACATAGTGACTCAAGGAGACTATGAAACTGTATTTTATGGGATTTCTCTTCCTTTATTTAAGGAGGATATATGCTATGCCTCCATTGCTTTTTTCTCCTCATCTCCGTTTTTGGAGAAGGATATGGCCTATGAAACCTTGAAGCTTGTTGTTCAAATGCTCCATCATGCGTTAGCTACAGAGCTAAAACAAAATGAAATTCGTACCTCGAATAAAAAGATGTTTTTCATCTATGAGCATATGTCCTCTGGAATTAAGGAGCTGATGGAAGGACACATTCATCTATCCTATCAGGCAAAGGAGATCCTTGGGAGTCTTGAGGATCTGACGGAGGAGGATTTCAAAGCTCATATCCATGCTTCGGATATCGCACGCTATGAGGCATTGGTAGAGGATACAAAAAAATATGTCTCTATCAATCAGTCCATAGAGTACCGTTATAAAAAAAATCAAGATTATATTTTTATTAAGGAAACCTTTTTTCCATATTATGAAAAAGGAATTATGTCCTTATATTCTTTGATAGAGGATCATTCTATGGTAAAGAAGAAGGAAGATGAACTATATCAAATTGCCTTTACGAATCCAGTGAGTAAGCTAGATAGTGAGGTTAAGCTTGGTATGGATATAAAAGAGTGTTTAAAGCATCGTAAGCTCAGCCTAGCTATTTTAGATATTCATGATTTTAAGCTTTATGAGGAGCTTTATGGAATTAATTTTGCCAATCAACTGATTTATGCGATTGCAGAAGAATTTAAAATATATTTTCTTTCTAATTTTAATGTCAGTCTGTACCATTTAGGCTTTGATCGATATGCTATATTATTTAAGGATACCAATGATAAAAGAAGCATTGATGCCATGCTTCTCAAAAGCTTTGATACAGTATCAAAGAATTTAAATATCCTAAATGATAGGATAAAGCTCTACTTGAATTGCGGAGTATATAGAGTATCAAAAAGCGCCTCTTTGGAGGATCCAAACAAAGTCATTGATTATGCTTATGATGCATTAAATGATGCAAAGAGGGTAGCTACTCTTGAGCATCATATTAGCCATTATGATAGTGAGGCAGCAAAGCTCCGCTTTAATGAAAATCAGCTTGTAACGCATATTAGTGAGGCTATGGATCATAACCGCCTAGGAATTTTATATAAACAGCTTGTAGATATAGAAAAAAAGGAGGTATTTGCTTATGTAGCTCATATTTCCTTAGATAACTATGATATAGATTATAGCTATATGAAGCAGGTAATTGAAAGAAGAAATCTAGAGGAGCTAATCAATAAATATGTTATATCCAGCTGTTCTAAGGAGCTAAGACTATTACATGATACCTCAAAGGCAACGATTCCTATCCTAGTTTCCTTAACCTCTAAGACGATTCAAGCCAATCTTGTTTCCTTTATTGAGGCCCAAAATAGCTTTTATAAAATGACGAAGCATCTCATCTTTTATTATGCTTCAGGCCTAGTACCACAGCTTGAGGAGCTTCATAGCTTAGGCTATAAGGTAGCCTCTAGCAATATTATGGATGTACTTAAACAGACCATTGATTTTTTCATTTATGATATTGCCCAGTTGGGTATGACTCCTTTATCAGAGCTGAAGGCATTATGTGAGAATAAGAAGGTAGAGCTCATAGTCTCTAATGTTTCTACAAAAGAAGAGCTGATGGAATTATCAAAGGAAGGCATCCAATATGTCTATGGAAGCTATTATAAAAAATCCATTCGTATGAAAAAAGTAATTGAAAAGCTTGCATAATTCCTACTCAAATCTCATATACTTTACTATAGGAGAGGAATAGTATATGAAAAAGAAACTAAGATTGCCAATATTACTTTTAGCTGTAGTTGTTATGATGTCCATTTTCTATATTCATGAAGCAAATAAAACAAGTGAGCCTGTAGGCTCTCCAGGACTTGATGCAAGCACAACAAATCCTGAATATGCTGAGGCTCGAATGAAAAGTATAGAAGAGGTTAATCAATTAATTGAAGAATCAGAGGAGAAAATTGCTTCAGGAACCCTAACCGTTGCTCAGGTTGAACAAGAGAATGCAAAAATTGTCTCCCTAAGACAAACAAAGATGAATGAAATTGCCTTAGAGGAAATGATTATGGCTTCTTTAAATTTTGAGGATGTGCTAGTGCTTCTAGAGAACGGCGTTATTGTTGTTGATGTATATACAGAACAGGAATTAACAAAGGCAACATTTATTAGTATATCTCGATTGGCTAAAGAAAAATTTGATACGAATTATACCGTAAAGCTTTCTTCAACCTCAAATAGCAATTAAAAAAATGGGCATAAAAACCCATTTTTATTCTTCTTTATCCTTGTCCTTATCCTTTTTCTTGTTTTCTAAATCCTGCTGATATAATCGATTTAAAAACAAGATTCGTTTACTAATAGCTATACAAGAGCTTGCTGTTAGAGCTAAGGAAACGGATAAATCTGTTAAGGCTCTAAGATCATTTGGATGGATATCCTCTAATAGATTTTTTGTCAACTCAACAACCTCTTTATTTTTTTCATTTAAAAGATTTTTGAAATTATCAAATACTTCATCCTTTTGAACGTTATCCTTATGATATCGCTCATCAATGATTTGCTTGACCTCTGCAATAGTTAAAACCTGCTTTAGTGTGCACACCTCTTGAATTAAAGCCAAATGCTCTCGATTATATTTTTTTGAAATAGGAGCACTTACGACCTCACCCTTAACATAGTTATTGATCATAGAAGAAGTAATTTGCTTATCTAAGGAGGAGGTTTGGAATATAGCCAGCTGTTTATCTAAAAAGGTGACGACCTGATCCATATAAAGGTCAATATCAGGAAGATCCTTATAGTCCTTATACGTAAATTGATTTAATTCGTCTAGCCATTTTGTTAAAATATCATTAATTGAATTCATTATTTCACCCCACATTCGTTATTTTATCACGAATTATTGATAATTACAATATTTTTTATAAAAAACTCTTGACAAGTTAATTATATTGAAGTAAACTAGTATTACAAACTAGATGAAACGAGGAAAGAAAACATGAGAAAAAGCATAGCAATTTTTGGTGGTAGTTTATTTCAAGACATCAAATATGAGAAGGGTAGCTTTATTCCAACACCAATGCAGGCAACAGTAAAGCTATCTAAGGAATATAAAATAGATAATTACTCCTTTGAAGGACTGAAAATAAGTCGTGTAAATCATTTGATACAATCCTTACCTATGAAGGGCATCTATAGTGATTGTATTCTTGCCATAGGAGAGGCAGACTTAGATCAGCCTGCTGCCTTTAAAAAGGATTTATTGGAGGCTATTCAGTTTTTAGAAGATAATGATATACGTCCTTTATTGGTAAGCCTTCCTAAGCATTTAATGGAGGATAAAAGGGGGGCTTATATCCAGGATATCTTGGATGAGGTTGCTGTAAAAAGGAATATAGATTATATCTATGAGGGAAAAACTTCTAAATTGGTTTCTTATATGGTTTTAGAAAATAAGGATTGGACTAATGCCATATTGAGTCTTTGTTAATAGACAATTTTCTATGAAATAAAGTTTTTCTTGTCTAAATAGGTTATATATTGTATAATTATTTCTAAAGAAGGGTGAGTAGTTTATGATTATAACATTAATTGTTGATTCTTATGCACAGGCCTCTAATGGAACTACAATGACAACAAGACGATTTGCTGAGGTATTAATGCAGCATGGACATACAGTTAAGATCGCAGCATCAACGGTGGATAATGTTGAACCAGATCATGCGTATGAATTAGGAATTAGTAAAATTCCTGTTTTATATCAGGTATCTAAGTCACAAGGATTTATTTTTGCAAAAAAGAATAAGAAGGTATTGAAGGAAGCGATAACTGGAAGTGATGTCGTTCATTTTCTTCTACCCTTTGGTTGTCAACGATTGGGAAAAAAGCTATGTGATAAGGCAGGAATACCAACGACGGCAGCCTTTCATCTACAGCCTGAAAATATAACTTCAACTTTACATATGAATAAGCTTCAATCGATTAATAATATGATATATCATAGATTTCGTAGATTTTATAATCGTTTCAATCATGTTCATTGTCCTTCTAAAATGATTGCGGAGCAGCTGAAGGAACATGGATATACCTCAAATTTACATATCATATCCAATGGTGTTTCTAGCTTTTTCCAAAAAAAAGAGGTCATCAAGCCAGAAGCCTTAAAGGATAAATATATTATTTTGATGATTGGAAGGTATTCTGTAGAAAAAAGACAGGATTTAATCATTGATGCCATAGCGAATTCAAAATATGAATCTAAGATACAATTAATATTAGCTGGACAAGGTCCATGGAGAACTCACCTAGAAAGCCTAGGTGCTAAGCTTACCAATCCTCCTATTTTTGGGTTTTACAATGCGGAGGAGCTTTTGGATGTTATCAACTATAGTGATCTTTATGTACATGCTTCTGATGCAGAAATTGAAGCAATTAGCTGTATGGAGGCCTTCACCTGTGGTCTTGTTCCGATTATATCTGACAGTAAGATTTCTGCAACCAATCAATTTGCTTTAGATGAGCATAATTTATTTGAGCATGGCAATTCTAGCTCCCTAAGAGAAAAAATAGAATACTATATGGAGCATGAGGAAGAAAAAAAGAAGCGTAGTCTAGAATATATTGAATATGCAAAGCAGTATTCTATTGATAATTGTGTAAGACAGCTAGAAGAGGTATTTCAGCTTGCTATTGAGGAAACAAAGAAAAAATAATAAAAAAATGCATTCAGCTAATGGATTGAATGCATTTTTATTTGGCTCCACAGGATGATAGCAATTTGGGCAGGTATACCTAGTAAAAAAATAGCCCATACCTGATAGGATTGATTTAAAAAAATAAGCAATAAAAAAATAGCAGCTAAGAGACTCCACATAAAAAAGCTAAGAATTGCAAATTTATATTTCCTTTTTCCCCAGAGCTTGTTAAATATTAAAACGAGAAGAAAGGATGCAGGGAAGCCCCATATAAATAATATCCAAAGGTTAATATGAATCATAACATAGGGATAAACATAGCTGATTAGAATTAAAAACCATATTAAAGAAATGGATAGCAAAAGAATCATAATTTTATTTATCTTACTTTTGTCATGCTTAAGATATTTTTTCTTTTCCTCATAGGTTCCCTCTTGAACCAAATAATCTAGCGTTATTCCATATAGATTACATAATGTATATAGGATTTCTATACTGGGTAAGGATTCCCCTTTTTCCCATTTGGATATGGTTTTATCAGAATATTTCAATTGCTCTGCTAAATCCAATTGTGTATATTTTTTTCTTTTTCTTAATTCGGAAAGATTTTTTCCTATCCTTTTTCTTAGTTCGTCCATAGTGTATATTTTACCTCTTGAAATCAGAAAAAAATGTCTAAAATCAGAAAAAAACGATTAAATTCTTAGGAATATACCCCTTAAATTGAATGGATTTTATATGAAAAAATCATCCCAATTCTTGAGAAAAATAAGAATTTATGGTATGATATAACTAATAATGTAAAAAAGGGTGATTTTAATGGCTGCAAATACTTACAATGACGATTCCATAACCGTTCTAGAGGATCTAGAGCATGTTCGTAAACGTCCAGGTATGTATATTGGATCCACAGATGAGCGTGGATTACACCATTTGGTTTGGGAAATCGTGGATAATGCAATTGATGAGGCCTTATCTGGCTATGGTAGAGAAATTGTATTAACGATAAATCATGACAATTCGATAACCGTATCCGACCAAGGAAGAGGTGTTCCTTGTGGAAAGCATGCTACAGGTAGAAACACAATGGAAATCATTTATACAAAGCTGAATGCCGGGGGTAAATTTGGTGGAAATGGCTATAAAACCTCAGGAGGTCTTCACGGTGTTGGTGGTTCTGTAGTGAATGCTTTATCTACCTTCATGGAGGTTACCTCTATGCGTGAAGGAAAAATTCATAGAATGCGTTTTGAGAAGGGTGGCTCTGTTATAGGTCCCTTAGAGATTTTAGGGGATACCAAAAAAACAGGTACAATTGTCACCTTTAAGCCAGATCCAGAGGTTTTTTCTAGCACGCTATATAATTATGAAACAATAAAAACCAGATTAAGAGAAAGTGCTTTTTTAATAAAAAATCTTAAGATGGTTTTAAACGATAAAAGAACAGGCAAATCAGATACCTTTATCTATGAGAATGGTATTTCTGAATATGTTACCTTTTTAGATACGAATAAAAAGCCATCTCATCCGGTTGCCTATTTTGAAGGAAGCTATGAATCTATCGAGGTTGAGGTTGCCTTACAATTTGTGGATACCTATAGTGAAACGATTGTATCCTTTGTCAATAATGTTCGTACTTCAGATGGAGGCTCCCATGAAACTGGCTTTAAATCTGCATTGACGAGAGCTTTTAATGATTATGCAAAAAAATTTAATTTACTGGGTAGAATTTCTGCATTGGATGGAACGGATATTCGTGCAGGAATGACAGCTGTTGTATCTGTAAGAATTACGGAGAATTTATTGGAGTTTGAAGGACAAACAAAGGGGAAATTAGGTACTCCTCTTGCAAAGACAGCTGTAGATATGGTTTTATATGATAAGCTTTCCTTTTATTTAATTGAAAACAAAAGCTTATCTGAAGCTATTATAAAAAAGGCAATTAAAGAGGCCGAGGCAAGAGAAGAGGCTCGTAAGGCTAGAAATCAGGCACGCTTAGATAAGAAGGATAAAAAGGAAATGAATCTTTCTACAAAGCTTGCTCCAACAAGTGAAAAAAATAAGGAAATCAATGAATTATATCTTGTTGAGGGAGATTCCGCAGGAGGCTCTGCAAAGCAGGGACGTGATCGAAAATATCAGGCGATATTACCATTGCGTGGTAAGGTTTTAAATACAGAGCGTGCTACCGCAGATGCTGTTCTTAAAAATGAAGAAATAGCTACGATGATTTATACCATAGGTGCAGACTATGGTAGTGCCTTTGATTTAAAGAAATGTAATTATAAAAAAATCATTATTATGACCGATGCGGATGATGATGGTGCTCATATTCAGGTTTTGCTTTTAACCTTCTTTTTTAGATATATGCGTCCATTAATTGAGGATGGAAGAGTTTATATCGCCTGTCCTCCTTTATTTAAAATAACCAAGCGTGGGAAAAAGGAAGAGATTGTCTATGCTTGGACGAATGAAGAAAAGGAACAGATTTTAGCAAAATGTAATTCTCAAACGCTTGTTCAGCGCTATAAGGGTCTTGGTGAAATGAATGCGGAGCAGCTTTGGGATACGACTATGAATCCGGAAACTAGAAGCTTAATTCAGGTCAAACTAGAAGATTTAACTGAGGCAGAAGCAGAAATCGATATTCTCATGGGAAATGATGCCAATCGTCGTCGAGACTGGTTAGAAAACCATGTGCAATTTACTTTAGAGGAAGTATAGGAGGGATAATATGGCTAAAGATATAAAAAAGAAATTAGATATATTTCTAGCTGAATCCTTTCAGGAAACCAAGCTAGAGGATGTAGTTGGGGATCGCTTTGGTCGGTATTCAAAATATATTATTCAAGAGCGTGCAATCCCGGATATTCGAGATGGCTTAAAGCCAGTTCAAAGACGTATTTTATATGCAATGAATGAGCTGAAAATCACAGCAAATGCTCCTTATAAGAAGTCAGCTCGTATTACAGGTGAGGTTATGGGTAAATACCATCCTCATGGAGATTCCTCAATTTATGAGGCTTTGGTGCGTATGAGTCAAAGCTGGAAGATGGGTGTTCCTTTGATTGATATGCATGGGAACAATGGTAGTATGGACGGAGATGGCCCAGCTGCTATGCGTTATACTGAGGCTCGTATGAGTAAAAATGCTGAGTTCCTACTTAAGGATATTGATAAGAATACGGTACCCTTTATTCCTAACTTTGATGAGGAGGAAATTGAGCCAACAGTTTTACCTGCAAAATTTCCTAACCTTTTGGTCAATGGCTGTATGGGTATTTCTTCAGGTTATGCTACCTATATTCCAACACATAATTTTAATGAGGTTATTCATGCAACCATCGCAAGATTACAAAATCCAGAAATGACATTAGATGATTTGCTTGAAATTATGCCTGGACCCGACTTTCCTACAGGGGGGATAATTTTAGGCACGGAAGGAATTAGGGAAGCATTTCTTACAGGAGCTGGTGCTGTAATTGTTCGCTCTAAATATTTCTTAGAGGATATGGGAAATGGAGTCAAGCGAGTGGTTGTCACTGAAATTCCCTATGATACTGTAAAGGCTAAGACCGTTGAAAAAATAGAACAGCTTCGTTTGGATGGGAAAATTCCTGATGTAGCTGAGGTAAGAGATGAATCTGGTCGTGATGGTTTAAGAATTGCTATTGATTTAAAGAAAAATGCGAATGTTTCAGCCATCATGGCATACCTATTTAAAAACACAGATTTACAGGTATCTGTCAATTATAATATGGTTTCCATTTGTGATAGAAGACCGATGCGTTTGGGTGTACTTCCTATTTTGGATGCCTATATTAATCATTATAAGCAGGTGGTTACCAATCGTACCAATTATGATTTAATTAAGGCAAGGAAACGATTGCATATTGTAGAAGGATTAATGAAGATGATTTCTATATTAGATGAGGTCATTCGAATCATTCGTGCTAGTAAGAATAAGGCAGATTCTAAGCAAAATTTGATGAAGCAATTTGGTTTTACAGAGGAACAGGCTGAGGCCATTGTAATGATGCAATTATATCGTTTATCCAATCAGGATATCACAATCTTAACTGAGGAAAACAATGAGCTGAATGAAAATATTGGCATTTATGAAAAAATATTAAGCTCAGAGCAGGAATTAATCAAGGTAATCATTAAGGAGCTAAGCGATGTTTCAAGATCTGTTACTGTAGAGCGTCGAACTCAAATTGACAAGGAGGCTTCCACTACAATAAAGTATGATGAATCTGATTTGATTTCTAAAGAGCAGGTTATGATTTCTCTTTCAAGAGATGGATATATGAAGCGTGCTTCGATTAAGGCCTTTAATGCTGCAAAAACCAATGGATTAAAGGAAAATGATTCCGTACTATTTTTGGGGGAGGTTTCTACTCTAGATACCTTGCTTATTTTTACGACTTTAGGAAATTTTATCTATTTGCCAGTGCATAAAATAGCAGAGTGCAAATTTAGGGATGTTGGTACCTATATCAATAGTGTTGTAGCTATTGCACCAAAGGAAAAATTGATTCGCTGCTTTGTGATTTCTAAATTTGAAACTGGTGAAACAGTTCTCTTGTGTACAGCAAAGGGTGCAATGAAGCAAACCCTCTTATCTGAATTTAATGTAAATCGGTATACGAAGCCCGTACGTGCAATGAAGCTAAGTGGAGATGATACGCTTGTTTCAGCAGATTTGATTGATAATCCACTTGAAATTTTAGTATTTACTAAAAATTGTGAGGGCTTACGCTTTAGAGCAAGTGAAATTTCTCTATATGGTTGTAATGCTGGTGGTGTAAAATCCATCAATCTAAAGCCAAAGGATTCTGTTGTTTCTGCATTTTATGCCAATAAGGAGGATGATTTCCTCTTACTTACCACAAGATATACCTTGAAGCGTATGCGTATTTCAGATATCGTCTTAACAAGACGTGCCAGAGCAGGTTCTACGGTAATAAAGCCAGTAAAGACGAATCCTATTTATTTGGTTGATGCTGCTAAGATGACACCAAATCAATTCAAGGAAAATGTTATGGTGGATGTTCGCTATCTCAATGGAAATGACTCTATAGAGGCAAGATCCTTAAAATATAATGTATCTGATACAGGTAGAAGTATTCAGGTAGATGCTTTAACAAAGCCAGAAGCCTTGTGGCTTCCAAAACCATCCAAGCCAGATGATGTAGTCTCAGGAGATTATTTAATCGAGGTGAGACCAACTCTATTCAATATGGATGATGGGGCAGAGAATGAAAAGCCTCTTGTATCCTCAAAAAAGCAAGATACCATTTTAGACGAGCTAGATCGGATTCTTGCCAATGAAAATATGCTTCCCAAAGAACCACAAACTCTTTTTGATTTGCCTCTTGAGGAGCCTAAGGAAGAGGATCTTCCCTTTTCTCAAAATACACCAATGAAGGAAGAAGCCCCAAAGAATCTATGGGATGTACCAGATGAGGTAGAGGATCTTCCTATACCCATAAAAAAAGAAGTTACTGAGGAAGAAATTAATCAATTTAAGAATCAGTTTGCTGATTTTTCATCAGAGTCTGAAGAGCCTTTAGTAGAAGAGGAGGATACTACAGATAATGAGGACGCTTTAGAGGTAAGTGAATCTGAAAATAAGGATTTATTTTTAGATGATGAAGCCTCAAAGGATTCTTTACTAGAGGATGGTCCTTCTTTAGATGAATCCTCCGTTATAGAAGAAAGGGAGATAGATGCTGAAATTCCAGATGCTTTTATAGCTGAAGAAGACCCTCTTGATGAAGCTCAAGAGGTAGAAGAAGCTTATTTAGATAAAGAGCTTCCTTTAGATATTTCCTATGATGAAGCATCTATTGCTGAGGAAATAGTGGATACTTTAGTAGAAGATAATATCCCAACTGAAATCGATGATGATAAGGATATCTTTGATGATGATTTGCTTTCAGAAGAAGACGATGATTCTTCCTTAGAATCAGAGGAGGAAATGGATGAGGCACCTAAGGATCTATTTGAATATGAGGAACAGCTTGAGGAGGATCCTTATGCCTATGAAGAAACTGAGGTAGAAAAGCCAAAGCCAGCTCCTAAAGAGGTCAAGATTATAGAGGGAGAAAAATATATTGTTAAAGAAACAAAGTCATCATTATTTATCCGTGAAAAGGATATAAAAAAGATTGATGAGGGAGAAGATGATACCCCTGATCTTCCTTATAAAAAAATAGACTTTTATAATAAGTAAAAGAGAAAAGGCTGTTTTCATAGAAGAATTCAGCCTTTTTTTTGCCAAACAATAAAAACGCTTACAATCATGTATTGTCAAAAAATGGGAAATGTTGTATAATATAGATACCTAAGGAAGGAAAATAATGTATAACATAGAAAAAAATATAAACTATAATTCAAAGTTTTAGACTTAAAGGGAGACAAGATCATAAGCTAAAAGAAAGTGATACTTTTAAAGGAATTATAGTTTTTTTTATCTACACAAAATGGGAGGAAAATAATATGAAAAAATTAAGCTTAATCATTTTATCAGTAATAACCATATTAACATTAATATCCTGTAAGGAGAAGGAAAGTATAGATGATCCAAAGGAATTTGAAACAGGAGATATAGTAGAATATAATGGAGTTATCTATGAATATATAAAGGACTATGCTGATATTCCAATGGCATATCAGGATAATTTAGAATATGTATTTGAAGAGGAAGAAGACTACAAAGCCTTTTATCATACCTATTATCTTGATATGTCAGACTATAAAACCCAACCTAATCTTAGAGAAAGCATTAGAAAACAAGGTTGGCTAGAATTCTTAAAAAATAATAGTATAAAGGAATCACCAACGAACCCCTTTGCGTTTTACATAGGGTACTATTTTTTCGATTTTTTTATAAATAAGAGTCATACCAGAGTCTCTACAAATTCCTTTATAGTTAAGGGCTATACTGATGATTTACCAGAGAATGTAGTAATACCCGATAGTATATATGGACATGAAGTGGACCAAATAGGATATAGAGCATTTGAAAATGCTCCAATGGTAACTTTAACGTGTGAAGGCCGTCCACGAAACTGGGAGGATATATTTTTAGTACATCCATATGCAATAAGTAATTGTGAAAATTTAAGAGAAATAAAATTTGAAGCTAGTTTTGGTGCTATAATGTCTATGGGCATCTCAAATTGTGATAATTTAGAGAGAGTAGAAGGAATTACGCCAACTATGGATTGTAGCTTTTATAATTTACCCAAATTAAAAGAAGTAGAAGATATAAGGTTTTTGTTCTTTAGTTATGATGTGTTTACAATGTGCTATGGGCTTGGTGGAATAAGGAAGTCATTCTTTTATAATTGTCCTAGAATTAAAACATTTACTGGAGCAAAGATAATCAATTCTTCTTCTAGAATAAGTATTACAAATAATACAGTATATTATGAAAATGGATATCCATATTATTCCATACCAATTTATGTATTCAATGATTTTGTAGCTATAATAAATGATGGATTTTTTACTCATGGCGAAGATAAAGGGTTTCATCTTTATACAATAATGTACAATCCTGAGACACTAGAGGCATATATTCCTCTTTTAAACGATGGATTAAATAAAAAAGGTACATTTTTGTTTTTTCATCGTTATCAAGATGCATCCTCAGTAATTGAAGATGAAACGGGAATCTATATTAATGCAATATATGAAGATGAATCTTATAACAACAAATTATTATTTCAAAAGAAATAAAGAGTAAAACTTTTGTTTAAAAAGAATGGTTATGTTTTTGGCATAATCATTTTTTTTTATATTTTTCTTTGAATTAAAATATACATATGATATAATAAAATAAAGTAAGCGTTTACAAAGAAGGAAGGGATTTGTCAATATGAATAAAACAATACGTAACGTAGTCGTGCTTGGTCATCAGGGAAGTGGTAAGACAACCTTAGTAGAATCATTATATTCTATTGTTACCAATAAGCCAAAAGGAAGTGTAGAAAGAAAAAATACAGTTAGTGATTATTTAGTAGAAGAACAAACAAGATTAGGCTCTGTTAGACTTTCAGTTATACCTTTGGAAACAGAGGATAGCATAATCAATTTAATAGACATTCCGGGGAATGACGATTTTATTGGAGAAGCAATCTCAGCAGTGAATGTTGTTAAGGGTGCTATTTTGGTTATTGATGCAGCTAGTGGAGTTGAAGTAGAAACAATAAAGCATTGGAATTTATTGAGGAAGAAAAATATTCCAACTTTGGTATTTGTGAATAAAATGGACAAAGAGAATGTTGTTTTTGAAAATGTTTTAACTGAAATAAGAGAAAAACTTGGGAAAAACGCAATTCCTTTTTGTTATCCTATGGGGCATAATGATAATTTTGATGGTTTTGTTAATGTAGTAACCTTAAAGGCTAGGAAATACAATGGTAAGGATTGTGAGGATGCTGAAATTTACGATGATAAGAAAATCAAGGTTTTTGAGCTTCACAATATGATGGTAGAGGCGGTTGCTCAAACCTCTGAGGAGCTATTGGATAAATTCTTTATGGGTGAGGCATTAACCCATGATGAGATTCAAGTGGGTCTTAGAAGCGGTGTACTTGATGGAGAATTAATTCCTGTTTTAGTAGGATGTGCAACGAAGAATATTGGACTTCATACCACCTTAAAAATGTTAAAGGATTATTTGCCAAATCCTTCAGATTTAAATCCTATTGTTGGATTGGATCTTAATCAAAGGGAGGTTTTAAGAAAAACCTTAGATGAGGAGCCTTTTTCAGCTTTTGTTTTTAAAACCTATGTTGATTCATATTCAGGAACTACAAGTATATTTAAAATTAATTCAGGCTCCTTAACTGTTGGAGATGAAATTATGATTGCCAACACGAAAAAAACTTTCGTGGTTGGGCAATTATTTAAAATCTGCGGTAATAAGCAAATGGCTGTAAAATCACTTTCCTCTGGGGATATTGGTGTATTAAATAAAATAGAAGGGCTTGAGACCTCTATGACATTATGTACGCCAAAGAGCTTCATTCTCTATCCATTGATTGATTTTCCAGGAGCAGTTTATTATAAGGCCTTAGAAGCAAAGAGTAAGGCAGATGTGGATAAGCTAGGTAGTGTACTTGCTAAAATGATGCTAGAGGATAGATCTATAGAAATTAAGAGAAACATTGAAACAAATCAGCTTCTGTTAGGAACTCTAGGTGTTGGACACTTAACCTACATATTAGAGCGTATGAGGAATTCCTATAAGCTAGATGTTGCGATTCAGGATTATCAGGTTGTATATCGTGAAACAATAAAGGCCTCTGCTCATGGAACAGGTAGATATATTAAGCAAAGTGGTGGCTCAGGCTTTTATGGAGTAGTAGAAATGGATTTCTCCCCAGCACCAGAAAATGTATTTACAGAAGAGGTGTTTGGTGGGACTGTGCCTAAGAATTATTTCCCTGCGGTAGAAAAGGGATTTATTGAGGCTTGTGAAAAGGGCTTGTTGGCAGGATTCCCTGTAATAGGTATGAAGGCCTGTCTTAAGGATGGAAAATATCACGCTGTAGATTCAAATGAATTATCCTTTAAAATGGCATCAATTTTAGCCTTTAAAGATGCTTATATGAAATGTAAGCCATGTGTTTTAGAACCTATATTAGAGGTTATTGTAACGGTGCATAGTCAAGATGTTGGTACAATTTTATCAGATTTGAATTCTAGGAGAGGTCGAATAACGGGAATGGATATTAACTCTGTTAAGGACCAAAAGATTACGGCATTAGTTCCAGAGCGTGAAATCTTAGAATATGTAAATGATTTGAAATCTATGACGCAGGGCAGTGGATATTTCCATCAGCAATTCCATGGTTATGAAGAAGCACCAGCTCATATTCAGGACAAAATATTAAAAGAAGTAGCACATTAAATATTTCCCTCTATGTTCTTCATAGAGGGATTTTATTTTTGAAAAATTGCCAAACTAATATATAGGAGGCTTTATTCATGTGTACTTCAATCAATTATAAAACGAAACATATGTATTTTGGAAGAACCCTAGATTATGATATATCTTATCATGAACAGATTTGTATTGTACCTAGAAAATATCCCTTTCATTTTCGGCATAGAGATACGATAGAAACCCATTATGCTATTATAGGAATGGCCTGTGTGATGGACGGCTATCCATTGTTTATGGATGGTTGTAATGAAAAGGGGCTAGCGATTGCTGGTTTGAATTTTGTTGGGAATGCTTATTATTCCAAAGTAACTAAGGAAAAGGAAAATATATGTCAATTTGAATTGATTCCGTATATTTTATCATTTTGTAAAAATGTAGCTGAGGTTAAAGCAAGAGTAAGGAAAATTGCAATCGTTGATACTCCCTATTCCAAAAGGCTTCCTGTTGCTTCCTTGCATTATCTCATTTCAGATGGCAAGGATGCTATTACTGTCGAACCAACAAAGGAAGGTATTATGATTTATGATAATCCTATTGGAGTTTTGACGAACAATCCACCCTTCCCATTTCAAATGAGTAATTTAAACAATTATATGGGCTTATCAAATCAAAATCCAAAAAATACTTTTTTAAGTCAAATTGAATTGCATTCAATAAGTAGGGGAATGGGAGCATTAGGACTTCCAGGAGATTTATCTTCTCCATCTCGCTTTGTTAGAGCAAGCTTTGTTAAATGGAATTCAATAGCAAAGGATGATGAGCATTCAAGTGTGAATCAATTTTTCCATATTTTAAATTCTGTAGAACAGCAAAGAGGCTGTTGTATGGTAGAAGACCAATTTGAAATTACAATATATACCTCCTGTATGAATTTAAATAAAGGAATTTATTATTATACTACATATGGCAATCATCAAATAACGGCAATATCTTTATTTGAAGAGAATTTAGATACAGACAAGCTGATACTTTATAAATTAATCAAAGAAGAGCAAATACAACAGTATAATTTTAAATAACAGATAGGTTTAAGCCATAGATTTTTCTATGGTTTTTTTGTTGAAAAAAGAAAAAAGGAGTTGAAAAAAGAGGAATGCTAGTTGTATAATACCTTTGTATATATGTTTATATTTGAAATTTAGGGAGGTTTTTTTTATGTTTGTATTATCTAATGTAATTCAAAAATATAAGAAGAAAGAATTTTTAAATATAAAGAATTATAGTTTTCCTAAAAAAGGATTAGTACTTATTAAAGGCCCAAATGGTTGTGGAAAATCCACACTTCTAAAAACCATGCTAGGTTTAATTCCTTATGAGGGAAATATTACCTTTCAAAATAGGAATTTAAGAGATTGTCGTGAAGATATTTTTAAGAAGGTCTGTTACGTTCCTCAATTTAATACATTATTTGATGATTTAACCCTAGAAGAAAATTTGAATCTAAATAATCTTTTTTTAAATCAGCAAATGGATAATTATCCATCTACTAAAAAAATAAAGAAGCTATCTGGGGGCCAGCAAAAGCAAGCCAATTTAGATAGATGTAGGTCTTTTTTCTTTGATTGCTATATTTTAGATGAACCAACAACTTCTTTAGATAAGTTAAAAAAGCAAGAGCTATTAAGCTTTTTAAATAAAGAAAAAGAAAGCAAATTAATTATTTGTGTATCGCATGATGAAGCAATAGAGGAAATTGCGAATGATGTTTTACTCATGGATAGAAGCCTATCATTATCTAGTATGCATGAGTTGGATTATGATTTAGCAGAAATTAAAAAAGAATCTATCAAGATTCCCTTAAAATATTATTTTAAAATTTTTAATGAGGATAGGCTTTTAACAACTTTTAAGTTTTGTTCTACTTTTTTGTTATTGATTTTGTTTTTTATTGCGTTTCATATATTTACTTTAAATAGAAATGATGTAGATCGAAGTTATTTAAAAAATATTTTAAATTATTCCTTTGTGACAAATGAAACCGCAGAAAATGTTTATGAGGGATATATTCAAGAAGATTCCTTCTTTGATATGGCTGGTTTTTCTATTACAAGTAATATAACATTAAAAAAGAAGGAAGACTTGATTCCTATCCAGGTACAATCCATATATTTTTCTAAAACAATAACAGAAGCAATTGTAAGTGATTTTGTGATTAATTCCTCTGATTATAGCATCGTTTTAAAAAAATCTACAGCAGAAGAAATCATATCAATCAAGGCTATAGAAAAAACAAATAAGGATTTATTTAAGGATAATGCAACGGATCAATTTTATTATTGTTCTTATATCATATTGCCTTTTTCCTGCTTAGAAAAATATTTTAGCTTTAATGCAAATAATTTATCTTATGTTATATCAAAAGAAGATGTGTTGCCTAATGGCTATAAATATACCAATGTACCATCTGATTACTGGGATTTAAATGAGAGCTATTTTTTTCCACGTATCATAGTAATAGCTATGTTAGTATTGGTTTATGCTATATTTGTTTATTCCGAATTTGCATCTATTTCAGAAAGAAAAAACAAAATAATATTGGAACAAAAATTAAGAATTTTTGGTGCAGATGAGAAATCCATTCATAAAGCATTATATGTAAAGGAACTTTTAATTTTAGGCTGCTCTTTGATTTTAAGTATAATAGGTGGGATATTGATTATGTATTTTTGGATTAGTCATTATACATCACCAGAATTAAAGCAGATAGATATACTTTCTACACCAATACGATATGAATTCATTCCAGTGTTATTCTTCATTACTGCACTTTTGTTTTGTATTCATTATTTGTTTATTAGGAGGAAATCATGAAAATAGAATTACTAGATATTGTAAAATATTATGATGATTGTTGTGTTTTCGATTCTTTGAATGCTGAATTTTCTTCTAATTTAATTCGGTTGGAAGGAAATAATGGAAGTGGTAAATCCACACTATTAAAGATATTATCTGCAAGCACCTCCTTTAAAGGAAATATTTTAATTGATGGGAAAAAACAAACTAACGACTTTTTAAATAGAAATGTTATTTTAGTTCATCAAGATATTATTCTTTTAGAGAATAAAACCGTAATGAATAATTTAAATGTTCTGCACATTTCAAAAGAAAACTATTATATTGAAAACTTAATTGAAAAGGACTTGCTTTTTCTTAAAGTAAATGAATTATCTGGAGGACAAAAGAAGCTATTATCCTTGGCTATTGCATTTGCTATAGAACCTAGTATATTATTGTTAGATGAGTTTTCTAATTATTTGGACGATAATCATTTGGAACAAATTAAAAAAATAATAGTGGATTATAGTAAAAAGCATATGATAATCTATGTGGATCACTTAGTCGATTTAGGTGGTGATGTTTTTTCTTTGGATAAATGTCAAATAGAATATAAGACTTCAGTCTCATCTGTATCCTTTAAAAAAAGAAACTTTACGTTATCCTTTTATTATTTTATAATTCAATTTAGAGTTATATCTATTTTATCTTTTTTAGTTAACTTCATTCTTTTTTCTTGCATTATGTTTTGTTTATCCATAGTAACAGTAAGCTCCTATAGAATTGCAGCTGAATATTATTTGAAAAATGATTTAAATTATATTCAAGTAAAACCAAATGTAAAAGATGTAAGGTATTCTTTATACTATGGGGTAAGATTGGATTTTTCTGAAAGAAAGGATGTATTAGAGAACTTTTATTATGTTACCTATTATGAAAACTTTGATTTTTCTTTAAAGGAAGAAGTTGAAGAGATTCAGGATTCTTTGCCTTGTTACGTTTTTGATATGAGCTCAAGCTATTTAGGACAAGCGTTTGTCTATAGGAATATAAAATATTATGTAAAGGGAGTCATTGATTACCCCTATTCATCTGACACTACTATAGTGGCTCTACCTACCTTTTTTATAGAGGGTGAAAAGCCAATAGAAGATGAGACTTATTTAACTATGGCACATTTTACAACAGATAGGGATTTAATACAAGCCTTTAATAAGGAAGAAGTATTTATAGAGAATTCGGGATTCTTGTCAGCTATTCATCAGAGTTTAAGAAAATCTGTTTTTAATGTATTCCTAGCCATTTTAATTTTCATTAATTTATTATTTCAAATTTTATCTACTATATTTTATGTTCGAGGGATAAAGCCAACTCATCTTTTCTTGAATCAATATGGAAATAGCAATTTAGAATTAGGTGTTACAAGAATCGGAGCAGAAGTGATGAAATACTTAAGCATTGGTATTGGTGGATATTTTCTTGTTGCCTATTTAATTTCTCTTTATGAAACAAATGTAATTTTTCCGTGGAGTACTATGATGGAACCATCTATCATATATTTGATTCTTACTTTATTTCTGTTTGTTTTTTTAAAGGAAGGTATCTTTTGGATTATAAATAGGAAAAGAAATTTATAAGGAACAGCAGCATGCTGTTTTTTTTTATATAGGAAAATCTGTTTTTAAGAATAGAGCTTTCTTGCTAACAGTGTGCTTATTTTGCTTAATTTGTAGAAAAAATTTGAATTATAGAAAAATAATTCTTTCCTTTCAATTTATATTAGAGTATAATAAGCCTTAGGAATTAAACGAGGTTGATAAATATGATTAATTTTACACTTATTGATTTTAATATGAGTCCAATGCAAATTGCTGGAAATATTTTAACGCTTATTGGAATGAGCTTATTCTTTATAAGCTCATTCTGTAAAAGAAAGAAGGATATTATCCTTCTACAGACAGGAAATCATTCTATAAGCTTAATCGGGGAATGTTTATTAGGACAGGTTTCTGGTGCAGTTCAGGATGGAGTATCTATCTTACGTAATATATTCATTTTACTAAATAAAAATAATAAATATTGGAATATCTTTTTTATTGTTTTGGGTGTGGTATTAGGAACGATTTTCAATATTGTATTCCAATTAGACAATCCATTTTTAATTGGCATAGGCTTTCTTCCTGTAATTGCATCCTTCCAATATTCTATAATTGTATTAATGCCTAATATCAAAGTGCCTTTTATTAAGGCTTCTATGGGCTTTTCCTGTATATGCTGGACAATTTATGGATTGTTTTTGAAGAATTATTCTATGGCTCTTACAAATTCAATCATCCTTATTGCAACAATCATTTCTTTGATTCAATATTTTATATCCAATAGAAAAGGAAAGAAAGAAATCCAAGAGGAAGTAGAGGAAGCCTAATTTGAGATGCTGAAAGCATTTTATTCAAATTGCTTCTTTAATAATAGAGCCGTTTATGCTATGATAGAAAATAGAAGATTTGGAGGAAAAATATATGAATAAACCAGAATTAGTAGCAAAAGTTATCGAAAAAACGAATATAACAAAAAAACAAGCAGAGGATGTAATTAATGCTGTTTTTGATGTCATTATGGATGCATTAGCCTTTGGAGATAAAGCTGTTATTTCTGGATTTGGTACCTTTGAGGTTCATGAGCGAGCAAAAAAAATTGGACGTAATCCTCAAACAGGAGAAGAAATTTTAATCGAGGGATCTAAAGCTCCTGTCTTCAAATCTGCAAAGGTTTTTAAGGACTATGTGAATCAACGATGAAAGAACCATTTTCTTTTATATATGATAATCGGCTAGATAAATTAAGTGAATATTTAGAGCATGAAAATGTGAATATTGTAGATGAGGAAAACAAGTCCTTACTCCTTCATGCAATCAAGGTGAAAGATAAGGAGGCTTTTGAGCTTTTAATACAGCATTATATTGATACAGAGCTCCCTGATGATAGAGGAAATACGAGTTTTCATTATACAGTTATGTATCATTGCTTAAGCTTTTTACGAGTGTTGTTTTTAAAGGGAGGGAATCCTATGCTGAAAAATAAGGCAGGACAAACTCCTTTATATATGGCCTGTCGATATGGGGATGAAAAAATCATCGATTTATATTTAGAAAAGTATGCTTTAGATATGGGAGATAAGGACAAGGACGATCAAACTCTTAGTATGGCATTTACTTATGCGAAAAATCCGAAATTATTAGAAAAATATAAGGGCTATGAGCCTTATCTTGAGGAAGAAAATCATCTAGGAGATACTCCCCTTTTGCTTGCTGTAAAATTGGATAGTATAGGTATGGTGGATTTTTATTTATCTAAGGGAGCTTTTATAAATCATAGAAATCACTTAAAGGAATCAGTACTGTTTTATGCCGTGCGAAATGAAAATAAGGCCATGATAAAGCTGCTGATGCAGCATGGTGCCTTTTTAGATTTTAAAAATATGTTTTTAGAAACAATCTTTACCATTGCAAAGCCCCATATTTTAGAATATATAAAGGAATTACAGGCTTATGAGCCATATAGTACATATGAACGAAATTATCCTTTGCATTATGCAATTTATATGAATGATATATCTATGGCTAATCGATATTTAACTCTATCCTATGCATTTTTAGAGGATTCCTATGGACTTTTACCAAGTGTACTTGCTGAGAAATATAAAAATAAAGCTATAATAAAAAAAATAAAAAGCTTAGAAAGGGAAGCGAAAATTGCTACCTTTCGGACAAAGCTATAGACAATATGAAAATAGTATGTTAAAATACTAATATTCAATTTAGAATAATAGAGGTAGCAATGTAGATGAGTAGGCTATGAAGAAGGCATTCAATGAAGTAGCTAAAAGGTAATCATTGCCGAATAGAATATTTAGGCATAAATATTCTATGGGGATATAGGAAATACTTATATCACTCCTACATGATTTGAATGTAGAGGCGCTAAAATAAGAAACCCAAGTAGTAGCGCTTTGAGCGCTTATTTTTTTTAAAAAAGAAGAGGGATTATGATGAATTATAAGGAACTAAAGGAAAAATATGGAACACCCCTATATGTATATGATATCCATAGAATAAAGGAAATTATCCATCAATATCAAACGAATTTTAAATCAAGTCAATTTGAAACTGAAATTTTATATGCCTCCAAAGCTTTTAATGTTAAGGAAATGCTACGACTGATCAAGGATATGAATTTATCTTTAGATGTTGTATCCATGGGAGAGCTTTATACTGCCGTTTGTGTTGATTTTCCAAGCCATAAAATCTATTTTCATGGAAACAATAAAACAGAAGAAGAAATACACTATGCAATAGAGCACAATGTAGGAATTCTTGTGGTGGACAACCAATATGAATTAGAAAAAATAGAGGAGCTTGCCTCCCTATACAATAAAAAAGTATCCATATACATTCGGTTAAATGTTGGTGTAGAGGCGCATACTCATAAATATATTATTACCTCACACATTGATTCTAAATTTGGTATCTTATATAATTCTTTGGAATATAGAAATATGATTTCTTTAATAAAAAACTCGAAGCATATAGAGCTTAAGGGCTTCCATTGCCATATTGGTTCCCAAATATTTGATTTTTATCCCTATGATATTGCTATCGAAAAGCTGGTTGCCATCGCTAAGGATTTTCCATATCCTCTAGATATGAATTTAGGGGGAGGCTTTGGAGCGTATTATACCGAGACAGATCATCCCATCGGATATGAAGCAATGGCAAGGCATTTGATTCAAAAGCTAGAAGAAGAGCTAACAAAGCAAGATGTAAAAATTCATAAGGCTTTAATTGAACCAGGACGTAGTATTGTAGCTGAGGCAGGTACGACTTTATATACGATTGGTGGAATAAAGCAAACGCCCAATCGATTGTATTATTTTGTTGACGGAGGTATGACAGATAATATTCGACCTGCGTTATATCAAGCCAATTATACTTTAGATATTGTGGGTAAGGAAAATGATTTTAAGAATAAAGTCGTAACCGTTGCAGGAAAATGCTGTGAAAGTGGAGATATCATTATGGAAAATGTTATTCTTCCAGAGGCCCAAAAGGGAGATCTTTTGCTAACCTATTCTACGGGTGCCTATGGATATTCCATGAGTAGCAATTACAATAAAGCTTTAACTCCGGCAGTTGTCTTTGTAGAGGATGGTAAAGACCGCCTTGTTGTAAAAAGACAGACTCTAGAGGAATTATTAGAAAGAGAGATATAAATGGAATTTTATAAAATGCATGGCTGTGGAAATGATTTTTGCTTAGTGGATTATAAGGATGGTATAGATTATCCTTCTTTAGCTAGAAGATTATGTAATCGAAGATTCGGTGCTGGAGCAGATTGGCTTATTGTTGTTAAAAGGGCTCCTTTAGAAATGATGCTGTTTGATTTGAATGGGGCTAGAGTAGCTATGAGTGGAGATGGAATACGTTGCTTTGCTCGCTATGCTTATGAGAAAAAATGGCTTGATACTATGCAGTTTGAGTGCTTAACCTTGGCTGGGAAAATCAAAGGAAATATTACGAGTTTTAGTCCCTTTCTTTGTAGAATTGACATGGGCTGTCCTATGTATAATAATCAAATGATTTATGTTTCTGATGATGTAAATTCCTTTGGTCGTCTGCTTAGAGTAGATGAATATCATTTAACCATCTATTCCTTCTTTTTTGGAGCAGTACATACCGTTGTTTTTGTGGATAGTCTAAATTCTTCAGTTTTAGATAAGGCTCAAGCCATTTCTACCCACAGGCTGTTTCGGAAGCAAACTCATGTAAGCTTTATAGAATTGGTAGATGAAAAGCATATTAAAATTAAGACCTATGAAAAAGGAATCGGCTTTGCTACATCCTGTGGAACTGCTGCCTGTGCTTGTGCTATTACCTGTTATAGACTAAAGCTTACAAAGCATAGGGTTGAGGTCATACAGCCTATGGGGAGCCTAACGATTGAAATAGGAAAAAAAGAAAAGGTATATATGGAAGGACCCGCAGTCCTTACCTATATAGGAAATACGAGTGAGGTAGAAGAATGTTAAAAGGAAGTTTTGTAGCCTTAGTTACACCATTTTATGAGGATGGAAGCATCCATTACGAAGGGCTAAGGCAGCTTATAGAATATCATATCAGCCATCAAACAGATGGCTTTGTGCTCTTGGGAACAACCGCAGAGGCAACCACCTTATCCTTAGAGGAGCAAAAGGAGCTTGTCCTATTTTGTCTTAGGATTATTCAAAAAAGAGTCCCTGTTATTGTTGGAGCAGGCTCTAATGATACAGCTACAGCAATCCAAAAGGCCAAGCTATTTTCAAGCTTAGGAGCAGATTATCTTTTGTGTATTACACCATATTATAATAAAACCAATGAGCAGGGGCTCATTGCTCATTTTACTGCGATTGCAGAAGCATCACTTGTTCCTATTCTTTTGTATAATGTTCCTTCTAGAACAGGAATGAGTATATCAATTTCAGTCCTAGAGGCTCTAGCAAAGCATCCCAATATCATTGGAATTAAGGAGGCATCAGGGAATTTGAGCTATGCCTCTCAAATCACAGCGCTTTTAAATGATCGCTTTGTTATGCTATCTGGAAACGATGATATTATTGTTCCTATGATGGCCATTGGGGCTACAGGAGTCATTTCTGTTTTGGCTAACATCTGTCCAAGGCAGACGCATACCCTATGTAGCCTGTGTCTAAAGGAACAATACAGCCAAGCAAGATATCTTCAATCTAAGCTTTTACCTCTAGCCAATGCGTTGTTTTTAGAAACCAATCCCATTCCAATCAAGGCTGCTATGAACGTCTTAGGCTTTCAGGTTGGTGGATATCGCTTGCCTTTATATGAAATGGATCAAATGAAGAAAAAGGAAATGATTGCGATATTAGAGCAAAGTAAGGAGCTGGTAGATTTATGAAAATATGTGTTGTAGGCTATGGAGCTATGGGGAAAATTGTTTGTGAGCTGGCTAAGGATGAGCTTGCATATCCAGTAGCGATTGAGTGTGACTATAAGGTACTAGAGGATACCGATAAATGCTTTGATTGTATTCTTGATTTTTCTAATCCAGCCAATCTGGATATGATTGTTACCTTTGCTAAAAAATATCATAAGCCTGTTGTCTTTGCAACAACGGGTTTTAGTGAAAAGGATTTATTAAAAATAAGAGATTTAAGCAAATCTGTACCTGTACTCATAAGTGCTAATTTTTCTTTAGGTATTATCCTTTTGAATCGTCTAGTTAAGGAAATCACACCGATATTAAAGGATAGCTTTGATATAGAAATTGTTGAGGCGCATCATCATCATAAGGTGGATAGCCCAAGCGGAACTGCTAAAATGCTATTAGATAGTGTAATCGCATCAACGGAATTTCAACCGAATTATACACGCTTTGGTACATCCCCTAGAAAGCCAAATGAAATTGGAGTTCATTCTATAAGAGGTGGCTCAATTGTTGGGGAGCATGAAATATTATATTGTGGTGAGGATGAGGTTTTAAGCATAAAGCATCAGGCTCATTCAAAAAAAATATTTGCAGTAGGGGCTTTAAAGGCTGCCCACTTTCTTGTTCAGCAGCCTGTTGGCCTTTATGATATGGAGGATGTATTATTTCAGGGAAAATAATGTGGATTTGTTTATATCTTGAGGTCTTTGTAATGGTCAAAAGAATAAAAAAATGCATTAAATAATATTGGACGGCTATTGTAAGGTCGAATAGATGAAGTGAGGTGTTGAAATTGCAGAAAAAATATAATATAGGAATTTTAGGGGCTACAGGAGAAGTTGGAAGACAAATGCTAAAGGTCTTAGAAGAATATCAATTTCCTGTAGGGGAACTAAGGCTATTTGCTAGTAAGAATAGTATAGGAAAATCCATAACCTTTCAAGGCAAGGAATACTTTGTTACAGAAGCAAAGCCAGAATCCTTTACTCATTTGGATTTTGTTTTAGGCGCTACCTCTAATGATATAGCTAGAAGCTATAAGGATAGTATTGTAAAGGCTAAAGCTATATTTATAGATAATTCAAGTGCCTTTAGATTGGATAAGGATATTCCTTTAGTTATTCCAGAAATCAATCCTGAGGATGCTTTGAAAAATAAAGGGGTCATAGCCAATCCAAATTGCTCGACGATTCTTGCTCTTATGGCAATTCATGGAATTGAGAAGCTATCAAAAATCCAAGCCATGTCGGTTACTACCTATCAGGCGACCAGTGGAGCAGGAGCCTTAGGGCCACAGGAGCTATCAGAGCAAATGGCTGCTATTGTTCATAATCAAAAGATAGAGCCACATATATTTCCATATCCTATTGCTTTAAATGTAATTCCTCAAATTGGTTCTTTTTTAGATAATGGCTATACAACAGAGGAAATGAAAATGCAAAATGAAGGTAGAAAAATCTTACATCGAGAGGACTTGAATATTTCCTGTACCTGTGTAAGAGTACCTGTAGTTCGTTCTCATTCCATCGCTATAGAGCTGATAACAGAAGAAGAGTTATCCATTGAGGCTGTGAAAGAGGCAATTCAAGGCCATGCTGGCTGTAGACTTTATGATGATCCAGAACAAAAGCTTTATCCAATGCCACTGCTTACCTCCAATCAGGATTTGGTTTATGTAGGGAGAATTCGAAAATCCTTACTCCATTCCCATGGCATTGTTCTTTGGTGTTCTGGGGATCAGGTTCGAAAGGGAGCTGCTAGTAATGCCGTTCAAATTATGATGAAGCTTATAGGGCTTGAGCCATTAGGAGGGAGTATATGTTAGTAGTGACAAAATTTGGTGGTTCATCATTATCATGTGCTACCCAGTTTGCTAAAGTAAAAAAGATAGTAGAAGCAGATGCAAAAAGGAAAATCGTTGTTGTTTCTGCATTAGGTAAAAGAGATACCTCTGATACAAAAATCACAGATTTGTTATATATTTTGCATGCCCATTTGAAATATGGTGTTCCTTATGAGGATATATGGGAAATGATATCCTCTCGATTCTTAAAAATCAAAAGTGAGCTCAATTTAAGCTATGATATAAAAAGTGATTTAAATAGCTTAGAAAAGGAATTGAACAAGTCAATTCCAGAGGACTATTTGGTATCAAGAGGAGAGTATTTGACTGCGAAATTAATGAGTGATTATTTAGGGTATACCTTTGTGGATGCTAAGGATTTAATTAGTTTTCATTATGATGGGAAAATTGATTATGCCTTAACAGAAAAAAAGGTTCGACTTGCTTTTTCAGAATATGGAATTATGGTTGTTCCAGGCTTTTATGGAGCCTATCCCAATGGAAGTGTTAAATTGCTTTCAAGAGGAGGCTCTGATGTTACAGGATCCATTTTAGCCAAATGCTTAAATGTATCCTTATATGAGAATTGGACAGATGTCCCTGGAATTTTGGCCGCAGATCCAAGGATCATTGAAAATCCTAAGGCAATTAAGGAAATAACGTATGAGGAGCTAAGAGAGTTATCCTATATGGGCGCTAATGTTTTGCATGAGGAAACGGTGTTCCCTGTACAAAGCTTAAATATTCCTATTAATTTGAAAAATACAAATGATCCTGAGCATCCAGGAACATTGATTAAAAATGTTTGTGATGACAAGGTTGATTTGGTTACAGGTTTGGCTGGAAAAAAATCCTTTGTGTCCTTTAATATTTCAAAAAATCATATGTCAAATGAGGTGGGTTTTTTAAGAAAGGCTTTAACAATTTTTGAAAAATACCAGGTTTCAGTGGAGCATATTCCTTCTGGAATAGATACATTTTCTGTTGTTGTTCCCTATTCTGAAATTGAAAAATCCCAATACGAAATTATTACAGAATTGAAAAACACCCTAGAAGCAGAAGTATCCTTAGATGATGATATTGCGCTTTTAGCAATTGTAGGAAGAAATATGGCAGGAAAAAAAGGCTTGTGTGGTTTGATTTTTCAAACCTTAGGAGAGGAAAAAGTGAATGTAAAGCTTTTAGCTCAGGGACCATCTGAATTAAATATCATTATTGGTGTTTCTCAAAAGGATTATGAAATAGCCTTAAAGTCCTTATATCAGAAATTATTAGCTTAAGGTATCTTATAAGGGTTTAAGGTAAGTAAGAAAATGTATATCTATGTTATGCTTAAACAAATGAAGAGAAAATACCTCATATCCAATCTGGCTATGGATATTTTAGCTACTGCGTAGATGCATATAAATTAAAGCTGTTTTCTGTTGAATTCAGCTTTTTTTATTTAGCTTAAATCGAAAAAAACAGACAATGCTTTTTTAAAGATCATTGTCTGCTTTTTAGAAGAGAAGGAGATCAAAGGACAGAGATCTCCTTAAGAAAAAAATGATTTATACATAAATTAACTAAAATTTATCTAAATGAAGCAATTCAGCAAATGCCATAAGGAATGGACCAATGGCCTTCCCATCATCACATACAACCTTACGCTCTACATACATTTCGTAAGTTCCTGCATATTCATCCGTTTTAGAGGCTGTTAATCCAGCACCAATACAAATGCCACCTAAGGAAAGATGTCCCTCCTCATTTCTTTTAAAGTAAGTATCACAGGTACCATAGAAGATGCTTTCCCCTATTTTGGCATAGGCCTTATCTAATACACCCAAGCGCACAGATTTTAAAATCGTATAGGCAATCATTAAAGTACCAGAGGTTTCAACATAATTTCCTTTTTTATTAGGCTCATCAACGACCTGCCAAAACATATTCGTTGCTTTATCTATATATTTTAGCAATCCATCAATGGTTGTTTGAATTAATTTTGCGATTCTTTCTCTTAAAACAGCATCCTCAATGATTTCATAGCAATCAATTAATGCCATCTCATACCAGCCGCAGGCTCTTAACCATACAACCTTAGAATGTCCATTTTTTGGATTAGCCCATATCATACGTTCCTTTGGGTCACGATAATTTCCATCATATCCATGAACCATTAAGCCTCTAGCTTCCTCCCAGGTCAAGTTGAAGCAATTTTCTAATTGAAATACTACATCATTAAAAGCTTCACAATGATTAAATTCCTTTTCCCATTGAGCATAAAAAGGTTGAATCATATATAATCCATCTAGCCAAATTTGATTTGGATATTTATCCTTATGCCAAAAGTTGCCATCGACTCTAGGAAGACTAGTAACCTGATTATGCATATAATGAATTGCTTTCAAATACTTTTCCTCTTTTGTCTTATGATATAAAAGGAAAAGAACCTTAGCCTCATTACATGGGTCAGAATCACGTCCAGTAGTAGTATACTGATTGTAGTTATTATAATAGAAGAGCTGTATCCTTCCATCTTCAGGAACAATTGGATCAATATAATTTTTAATATATTCAAAGATCCTTTCATCTCTTGTCTGAAGATAAAGAGTAGTAAGACCTACCATCATACAGCCGTCAATGTATGTCCATCCTGATTTTTTAAGTCCAATTAGGACCTCTTTATTCCAAAGAGGCTTTTCTAAAGTAGAATTTTTTAAAAGATATTCTAAATAAGAATAAACCTCAGCTGCAAGCTCTTTACGCATACGAATCACCCCTTTTAATTTGATTATATCACAAATGAAAAACTTGTCAACATATAATTCGAAATAATGATTATGATACGGATATACGAACAAAAGAAAGACTCGATGATGTAAAGCATACATCCTAAGAAAAATCAATAGGCAAGGAAAATAAAAAAATTTACTTGACAATAGCATTTTTAAATTGTACAATAGACTTGATGGAAGCGCTATTATGTGTTTTCATATATTATTTGAAATGTTTTTTGAATTTAATTCGCAAATACGGAATGATTTGCGATTCATTTTCACTTAAATTCAAAAACTTAGTTCGAATATATGAATTTTTAGGAGGATGATAGATTGAACAATCTAAAAAAAGTAGATTTGATATTTTTTACCATTCTCTCTATAGTAGCAGAAGTAATTACTGCGATTAGCTTTGCAAATTTAAATTCTGGTTTTTACTTTAGCTTTGCAATCATGATTTATATTATATTTTCTATACGTTGGGGATGGATAGCAATTATATCACTGATTTTCTCTGGACTGCCCCTTATATTTTTGCAGCCAATTGGAAATGCATTGTCAATTGAGGTATGGAAAGGGATTCTGTATTACATGATTGCTAATGCCACTGCGGTTATCCCAATACTTATATATGGAAATAAAAATAGAAATTGTATTGTTTCAAATCCATTAAGATTAGCTTTATATGTTTTAGTCGTATTTCTATCCATTACGGTTGGAAAGGAAATCGCCTTATTGATTATCAGTCAAGATCCTTTAGGAGGAATAAAATATTTTATTTCAGAAATATTTATACTAGTGATTACGATTTTAGTATTACTTATTCTCAGTCGTCTTAAAACTAAGCTTGTTTATGATATGAATGAGTTTTTAAAAGAAGAGGAATGGGTAAGAACGGATGATTATGTTAAACAAATTGAAGAGAAAGGAGAAAGTGAAACAGATGGAAAAAATTCAAGTGAGACAACCTAAGACAAAGAAGATATTAAAGGAAGTTAAAAAAGAATGGATGTTGTATCTTTTACTCATTCCCATTGTAGTGTGGTTTGCTTTATTTGCCTACAAGCCAATGGCAGGCTTGATTGTAGCTTTTAAAAGATATGATGCTGCTGATGGTATATTTGGAAGTGAATTTAAGGGACTATCCAATTTTGTTAACCTTGTAACAGGGATTAATAAAGAAAATTTCTGGGGGGCATTTCGTAATACCTTTGTAATTAGTACATATGGATTGGTTTTTGGATTCCCTATTCCGATTATATTGGCTTTATTATTCAGTGAATTAAGAAGTGAAGGATATAGAAAAATTGTGCAAACAATAACATATTTACCGCACTTTTTATCTGAAGTTACAATTACAGGTATTGTAATTATGCTTGTATATTCAGGTGAACGCTCCACAGGAGTAATAGCTCAGCTTCTCTATAATCTTAAAATCATTCCTACCTCTAATAAAATCATTGAATCTGCAAATTATTTTAGACCTATGTATATTATTACAGGAATATGGAAGGAAAGTGGATATAACTCCATTGTATATTTTGCAGCAATTATGGGAATATCACCTGTGATGTATGAGGCGATCAAGGTTGATGGAGCAAATAAGTGGCAAGAGATTCGTTATGTAACAATTCCAGGCATGGCGCCTACCCTCATTATAATGATTATTATGCGTATTGGTAGGATGCTTTCTGTTGGATATGAAAGAGTTCTATTGCTATATCAACCGAATACTTATATTACAGCAGATGTATTGTCAACTTTTGAACAAAGACTTGGTATGGGTGAAACACCAAACCCTGGATTAGGATCAGCTGTTGGTATTTTTAACTCTGTCATTGGCTTTGCGTTGGTTATGGGTGCTAATGCAATCAGTAGACAAGTATCAGAAACTTCATTATGGTAAGGTGTTAATATGAAAATAGAAAGATTAAGTAAAAGTGAAATAATATTTAAAATCTTCGCATATTTCTTAGTTACTGTATTTGCTTTAATGTGCTTATATCCAATCATATATGCTTTTAGTGTTTCTATTAGTGGAAAGATTGCTTATGAATCTGGTCAAATATGGCTATTTCCTAAGGATTTAACAATTGAAGCATATCGTATTGTATTATTTGATAAAGGATTTTGGATTTCCTACACAAATACATTATTTTATACCATTATTGGTACAGCATGGAGTATGCTTATTTCTCTAACTGGAGCCTATGTACTTTCTAAGGACAAGCTTTTAGGTAAAAGAAAATGGAATTTCTTGCTGGTATTTACTATGTGGTTTTCAGCAGGAATGATTCCAATGTATCTAAATTACAAGGCATTACATGTAGATAATAAATGGGGAATGGTTATAGCATTTGGTGTACAGGCATATAACATTATCTTGCTAAGAAATGCATTTAGTACGGTTCCAAAGGATATAGAAGAGGCGGCAACAATTGATGGTGCTAATGAGATACAAATCTTCTCAAGGGTGTACATACCAATGTCAGGAGCATCTATTGCAACAGTAACCCTATTCTATGCTATATCTCGTTGGAATGGCTACTATTGGGCAAGAATGCTTTTGAATGATTCGACAGAAGCACCATTGCAGGTGTATTTAAGAACACTTATTGAAACATATCAGCGATTATATGATGACTCACCAGTTGTGCTAAATTATGCAGCAGACAGCTTGGTATATGCAATTATAATTTGCTCTATAATTCCAGTTTTAGTAATTTACCCATACATACAAAAATACTTTGCGCGTGGTGTAAATCTAGGCGGAGTTAAGGGATAAAATTGGTAACTATATTTGCTAGGACAAATATTTTACATAAAAAAGAAAGGATGAAAACAATGAAAAAAAGAATTTTAGGTGCGTTATTTTTATCAGCAACTTTAGGCTTAGGATTAGCTTCTTGTGGTGGAAATGACAAGATTCAAATCAAGTTCAACTTGGCTTATGGAAATAACAATCAAACAATGACCTATAATCAGTCAACTCCTCTTGAATTGCCTGATGGTACAACAGTTTCCTCAGGACAATTAAAGCCAATGTGGCAAAAGGTTGAGGCTGATTTAGGAGCTTCCTTTAAGGATGTTGCAGTACAGGATCAAAAAGCAGCTGAAATGATGAAAACAGCAGCAGCAAATGGCTTTAAGGATGCTGTAATTTATGGTGGAAACTCTATAGCTACAACTTTGATGAGCTATGGAGCAGAAGGCAAATTTGTTAGTTTAACAAAACTAATGGATGAGGGTAAATTACCAAATATAAAGAAATATTTGGATAACAACCCAACAATCAAGGCATCTATTACTGCTTACGATGGTAACATTTATCATATGCCATATATAGCAGAGGTTGGTCAATTTGCCCGTGGATATACGATGCGTCAAAGCTGGGTAACGAAATTGTTAGATTCAGGAACAGCTTCTTATGATACAGACACAGTGATTGATAAGGCATACGAAGGCTTTTGGAAGGGTGATTTAGCAAGAACAGGTGCAAATGGTGGTACTGTTACTCCAAAAACTGGTGTTAGTGTTGCTAAAAAAACAAACCAAAACGTAATTGAATTAATGAATAAGTTAGATAAAATGGATGGAGCTTCCCTAGCAAATTGTTTAAAGCAATATATAAAGGACAATTATGATTATACAAATCCATCTGAATTATATTTAGGAGCTAAGGCTGCTTATGATATTGATGAGCTAGTTGCTTTATTCCGTGTAATTAAGGCAAATCCTAAGTATTTAACTGGTGGAAAGGCTACTGTAGTTTATCCATATTTTACAAGACAGTCTAGCTATCGTGAAGAAGTATTGAGACTTGGAACTTATTTTGATGGTGTTAAGGTTCATGGTTCTGATTCCTATACTTCAAGATGGTATATTGATAATGATGGTCAGGTTCAATATACATATTCACAGGAAAAATTCTATGATGTAATTACTTATTTATCTCAATTGGTAAAAGAAGGTCTATTCTATAACGATTTATTTGATATTACAAATAAGTCAAATCATCGTACTGCTTTATATGGTACAGATACAGGTGAAAAGCCAAGCTATGGTTTCTTAACTTATGACTTTACAGCTTCAACAACCGCTGACTCATTAAATAATGGAAATGGTAAGGATGTTGTTGGTGTATTACCTCCTGTTTCAAGAGTAAATGGTGTATGGCAATACTATATGGATAATTCTCGTGTTATTAAGCCAGATGGTTGGGCAATTTCAGCAGCAGCTAAGCAGGCAGAATTAGATAAGGCTTGTGAAATTTTTGATTATTTCTTTAGCGAGGCTGGTGCAGTTCAACAAAACTATGGTCTAGATTATATGCTTGAGACAACAACTAAATTCCAAGGACCAGATGGAAAGGAATATCCTAAATATAATTCTTGGACATTAGAAACTGCGAATGCTCGTGCTAAGGGTGACCTATCTACCTTCTTACGTAACTTTATGGGTTGCTTGTTACCTGTAGGCTATCAAAAGGAAATTGGTTTTGAATATCAATACACTTCTGAAAATGGATTTGCTGCATGGAAGCTATTACAAGAATCTACAACCAATATACCTACATATGAAGGTACAGGTATTAAGGGAGACAATAAGAATTATTATACCTTAACTCCACCTGCATTCTCTTTAACAAAGAGACAAACAGAAACTCTTTCAAATGATACAAAAATTGAAGCAGATGATTTTGTACAATTGGTATTTAATGTAATTCTATATAAGTCAGCAGGAAATGCGCCTAAGGATACAAAGGTATTATCTACTTGGGCTGAATACCAAGCTGAGCTTAAGGATCGTGGAATTGATACGTATATTCAAGTTTATCAGCAAGCATATCAAGCAATGAAGGGTTCTAAGTAAATAAAAAAAGCTTTTCAGAGATTATTCTCTGAGGGCTTATAAGATAAATAGCTGGGGATTCCTCTGGGTGTTTATCTTGTAAGCCATGAAATTTATAAAAATTTATCTGATATAGAAAGGACTGTTATGTTTATGGAAAAAAGATTTAAAATGCAAAGGATAGGCTTCATACTTTATCTATTAATGCTGGTCATAGTTGCTATATATTCACTCAGCTTTATGACAAGCTATGAAAATCTTTTTGGATTCTTTTTAAAGGAAAATCAAGGGGTCATAGATTTTCACAAGCATATGCTGGCCTATAACGATGTTCTCTTTTGGTTTTCTGTCGTAGGCTGTGTATCTATCCTATTCATGTTTATTTTAGAATTAAGAGCTAAAATCTGTGATTGGTTTGCCTTAGGCATTATGACAGCATTTGGAGTTGTTAATGTTGCTTCTAGTCTATATGGACTACTCTCACTTCCAAAATTAATGAATGAATATAAAGGTGTAGATTTTACTCATATGCAGGATGAAGACCAAACACTGATTGGGGTCGTATATAATCTTAAATTTGAAACATTTTATATAGGGTATGTGATTCTTGGATTATTGCTAATTGTTACTATAGCCTTTATATCTATTTTATGGGTAAATCGAATACTTTATAAGAAAAGTGAGGTACTAGATCATGAGTGAGAACCAAAGAAAAAGTCTTCGTATAAAGAAACAGGATCAATTGAAGAAAAAAATTGAAAAAAGAGAGAAGAAAATTGAACTTCTAAAGGAAATAGATAAAAACCTTGAGAATGTCAGTTTTGAGAAACTTTCCTTGGGAAATAAATCCAATTCTTTATATGTTCAAAACAGTCTAAATCAAATTGAAAGAAAACTGCAAAAATGCAAGAAAAAATATTATGCCACAGAAAAAAAGGCAAAGGATTCTCGTCCAAAAGCAGTCAAAAAATTAAAGAAAATAGAAGAGAAACTTCTTAAATTGGAAAAGAGCACAACCAAAGAAGATGTAAAGCAGCAAAAGAAGTTAGAAAAAATGAGGAAAAAGCATAGCTTATGGGAAAAAATCGCGTCTGAGCATGAAAATCCAAAGGTTTTAAAGGCATATGCTGACTTCCAGGTAGAACAAGAAAAACAAGTTTATAGGGTAAAAGTTCAAGTTGCTCATTTACGTCATAGGAACAAGGTAACAAAGGATAGACTTTGGTGGCAGCTTTTATCTAAGGAAGAAAGAAAGGAAAGAAGATCAGACTTGTCCTTTTATACACCTGATGTTCAAGGATACTGGTTTACGCTACTTAGTGTAGTTGCTGAAATTGTTTATTTGGTATTATTGCTAGGAATTATGGTAAGAACCTTTTGGGTTGGTATTACGATTTTAGTAAATATTGCTTTTCTATTATTCCTATTTACTATAGCAATCAAAGTAAAAAACTATAAAAAGGCATTTAGCTTTTGTTCTATAGTCTTTGGTGTATATTGTATTGTTCGTATTACTTGGGTAATTCAAGGACTTATGGGTGTTGATTTATCTGAAGCAACAATGGTAAAAAGTGGATTTATCTATGGTTGCAATATTTATATGATTCTTGCCTCTGTATATGTGGGACTTCGTTCCTTATATAAGATAAAACGTCAAGAGATTTATTTAAAAGAGGAAAAAATCTCTAAAATTCAATTGTCAAAGTAGGTGATTCTTTTGTCAGAGCTAATTTTAAAAAATGTGAACAAAATTTATCCAAATGGTGCACATGCTGTTCATGACTTTAATTTAAATGTAAGGGATGGAGAATTCATTGTTCTTGTTGGACCATCCGGATGTGGCAAATCTACAACCCTGCGTATGATTGCTGGTCTAGAAGGAATTTCCTCTGGAGATATGCTGATTGACGGGGAGCGTGTAAACTCCCTCGCCCCTGTAGATAGAGATGTTGCAATGGTATTTCAAAATTACGCCTTATATTATAACATGAGTGTATATGATAATATTGGAATTTCCTTGAAAATAAGGCATGAACAGAAGGATACGATTCATAAAAATGTTAAAGCAGCTGCTGAACGCTTTTCTTTATCTGAATATTTAAATCGTAAGCCTGCCAATTTATCTGGTGGCCAGAAGCAACGTGTTGCTTTAGGAAGAACTGTTGTTCGTGATCCTAAAATATTTTTAATGGATGAGCCATTATCCAATTTGGATGCAAAATTAAGAGAAAAAACAAGAAGTGAAATTGTAAAGCTACAAAAAAGCTTAAATACTACAACCATTTATGTTACGCATGATCAAATCGAGGCAATGACAATGGCAGATCGAATTGTTGTTATGTCTATGGGATATGTTCAACAGATTGGAACACCTTTAGAAGTATACAATTATCCAAGTAATCTCTTTGTTGCAGGATTTATCGGAATGCCTAATATGAACATCATCGATGGTAAAATTGAGGATGGCTATTTCAAATTTGAAGAGTATAAGGTTAAGATTTTAGATAAGGACTTAAAGAAACTTCAAAAATATAATGGTAAGCATGTGAAGCTAGGAATTCGACCTGAGCATATTGATTGTGATGAGGATATGATGAAGAAATATCCAACTGCTACTTTTGAATTACCTTTGGACCATGCTGAATTTCTTGGAAAAGAATATTATGTGGAATGTCTATTAAAGGAAGGCTCTATTAGAGCACGTATTAATAGCAGATATCCTGTTGATGTTGATAAAATTAAAATTGTATTGGATATGAATAAGGTTCATTATTTTGATGCTGAAACAACAAACAGAATAGTGGAGGAATAAATCATGGAAGAAAAACAAAAGAAATCAAAAAATTCATTTAGTAAATTCTTCAGTAATTTAGGAGCTAGTTTGAAGAGATTAGGAGCTAGCCTTAAGGATGGATTTAAAAATGATCAAAAGCGTATTGCAAAATACATCATATCCTTTACAGCAGTTCTACATTTGATTTTATCCAATATCCAAATTCAAGCTATTAATAAATTGACGAATGAAATCTGTGGAATTTATATGTTTATGTTTGTATTAATAGGATTTATATGTCTATTTAATGCAATTCGTTTAAAAACACCTACAGGAAAAAAGATTATATTTTCAATTATAATGCTAGTTGCTGTTATGGGAGTAGGTGGAATGCTATTAAGCATTTATGTGGATGCTTTATTGCATCAAAATAATGTTATGGTTGCCCCTGTAATTAAGGGAATCATCCTATCAATACTTGTTATAGCCTTATATCTATTTGGTTTAGTAGAAACCATTATAGCGTATGCTTTTTATAGAAAAAACATTAAAAAGGAAGCAAAGAAAGCAGACGCATAGCATAAAGAAAAGGAACGTGAAACTATGAAAGAAGAAAGAAATTTGCCAGAACCAGCTGAAAAGAAAAAAAGCATATTATCAAAGATTCCTGATGGAGTAAAGGTTGAATTTTTCCGTTGGTGGTTTGTTGGTGCAATATGCTTCTTTATAGCATGGGGTACCAATTTAGGTAAAAACGACCCGTTTGATTTAATCTTTGTTTTGGCGCTTGTTATTTCTTTAGGGCATATTTTCATTTTTAATCCAATCGTATATGGAATGTTTGACATTAAACGAAATGGTAAAATAGTAAATAAAAAAATAAATGAACGTCATATATGGGAGGGAGCACTTCTTAAGACATTTGATTTCTTTATGTGTCTTGTTGTAAGTATTTTAGTCTATGCAACCTATGAATGTATCAATCGCTTAATTATACATTTTGGAAATATGTCTAGTACTACAGTCCCGTTTCCTGTTGAGCCATTTGGCTATGCTACATTGTTTTTAGTTTTCTATCTTATCATTTCTTTTATTGTAAATAAAATTATATTACTATGCTCTTATATCCAAAGAAAAAGAGTTGAAAAAAAGAATTTAAAAGAGGAAGAGAGTTGATGCTATGCGTGACTTATTTTTTATTAAAGATTTGTTGCAGCTAAGGGAGGAAATAAAAGGCAAAAAGAAACTCCAATACTATCATCTTATGGATCAATGTGATCGATATGAAGTGATGCATATCCCTATTGAACCACCAAAGGAAAGTACAACCTATTTTTGCCAAGCCATTTTAAATTTATCTTTGATGTATTTGATTAGTGAAGAACCAAAGTATTTGGCAAATTCACTTCGATTTATTCGAACTGTGTGCGCTTATCCGTATTGGGGAAATGCCCATTTGGTGAATGTTGATTTAAGTGCATCCTGGATTATGTTTGGCTTATCTACAGCCTACAATTGGTTATATGATAGCTTAGAAGAAGAGGATAGAAGCCTGATTCTAAATAAGCTTATCTACCAATCTAATCTTATGTATGAGTATAAATTAGCCAATGCAAATCAAGGATGGGCTACGAATTATTATCAAAACCATAATTGGATTAATATGACAGGCTTGGCCTGCTGTGGTTATGCAATAATGAAGGAATATCCTCAAGCAAAAAATTATATTCTATCCGCCAAAGAAAACTTTAGCAAAGTATTTTCTTATATGCCCGAGGATGGATCAGATTATGAGGGAGTGACCTATTGGCGATATGGTGTTTTATGGCTTTTCATTTATGCTGATTTGATGAAGGATAGAGAAAATATAGATTATTTTAAAGTCTCTGATTTTTTAAAGAACACGGTAGATTATCGAATATATCAGTCGGCAAGTGAATTGCGAAAGCAATTGAATTTTGGAGATTGTCATGATAGATATTCATCTCATTCAGCAGCAATTTATTATAAAGCAGCTAGGGAATATCACAATGGCTATGCCCAAAAGCTTGGGAATTTGGTTGTTGGTCATTTTGCCTATGAAGAGCAATATCAGTCAAAAATTAAACCTGGATTGTTACCAGAAGCATGGCTAGAGATTTTATGGTATGATCCAAATGTTCCAGAATTGAATTTGAGTGAACTACCTCATGTGAAGAAGTTTGATGACTTAGGATTGATTTCTATAAGAACTGGTTTTCATAAGGACTCTACTGTATTTTCCTTCAAGTGTGGTTATCCAGGAGGGAAGAAGCAATTTTCTACAGGAATAGATCTTTGGCAAAAGGAGAAAAAATGGATTCTTTCCTTATCCCATCATCATCCAGACAATCTATCCTATATTCTTACTAAGGGACATTCATATATGGCTATAGATGATGGATATAATCGAAATATCTTACCAACCCATCATAATACCTTGTTGGTGGATAGAAAATTTGCAGATATTGAGAATAAAAATGATGTTTATGTCGATGCACTTAAAAAAAGGCTAGAGCAATATCCTAATTATAATCCTATGGAGTATTATGGAACCATAGATTATTTTCATTCGAATGGCTCAATCACCTTATTTAAGGCTAGCAACACCAATATTTATCCATTAGATTTAAAAATGAAGAATGTTAGTAGAATGGTTCTGACAGATCAACTTGATTTTATTCTTTTTATCAATGATTTTGAAAGTGAGCAGTTCCATCAATATCAAAGTATACTCAATACAGATGTAGAAGCAAGAAGAATAAATTCCAATCAATTCTTAATTCAAAATGGATTAGAAAAATTTTCTTACTATACATTTTCAGAGGGTTCCCTAAAGCATGAACAATTTGTACAAGAGGTTTCTAGTGTTATGACGACCCAAGAGCCAGATAAAAAATGTATTGTTCATATGAACACTCTGCTAACAGAAAACGAGCTTCCAAGCCTACAGCATAGGCATTTAGAGCTCATCTGCTTTACTCAGGATAAGGTTACATTTGAAAAGGACATCTTATCCATAGGAGAAAAGCATAAAGTATATTTTAGTTCAAAGGAAGAACTTAGCTTTGATGGTGATTTTGCTTATTTAAATTTAGATAAGGGGAAGGTGGCTTTGGCTAATGGAACCTCCCTTTCCTATAAAGGTATTAAAATGAATAAAAAAACAAAACAATGTATGATATGGGGTGATAAAGATGCAATACTTAAATAAAAATTATGTAGCTTCTATCGATGCGAATTCAAATTTCAAATATGCGATATGTAAGATACAAAAGGAAGTTGATGAATTTGCGAAGGATTTTAAGGATGATCCAGCGCATACAAGTGAATGGGGACATAGCTATTTTTGTGATTATGATGGTGGAAGATTAATATTTGATATTAAAAAGCCACATACACATAAATGCTCTGTTTGTGGTAAAGAGTTTTCTAATGAGCTTTATGATGGAGTTTGGACTTATTTTTACCGAAACCAAGCAATTTTAACGATTTGGAAGGCTGCTGGTGTATATGCCTACAATAAGGATAAAAAATATTTGGAAATCATTAAGAACATCATGGGCTTTTATGCAGAAAACTATACAAAGTTTAAGATTCATAATAAAGAGCGTGGTGTGTTTGATTCCTATGAAACAATGAAGTGGGGCTGTGGAAGAATCCTTCCACAGGGGTTAAATGAATCTATTATAACCATAAGAATGATCCAAGCCTTAGAAATTGTAAAAGATGATTTGAATCAGGAATTCTTAGATTATGTATATGAGCATTTATTTAAAGAAATTTATCTTTTGTTAAAGCCACAGGTCAATGCGATTCATAATATACGATGCTGGAATAATTGTGCAATAGGATTAATCGGACTATTCTTCCAAGATAAAGAAATGATATCCTTTGCTTTTGAAGGCCCTTACAATATTCGCAAGCAAATTGATGAGGGTGTTACAGCAGATGGCTTTTGGTATGAAGGGTCTATCCATTACAATTTCTTTACCTTAGAAGGGATTACACCTCTAATTCTATTTAGTGAAATTTATCAGTATGATTTTGGTAAAGAGCAAAAGGAAAAGGTAAAGCATATGTTTATCAGCGCATATCATTATGCCTTTGATAATCAGTATTTTCCAAATCCAAATGATGGTTGGCCAAGCATTAATTTGAAGACATATAGCTATATTTATCATATGGCGGCTAAGGTTTATGGAGAAGATAGTGAAATTGGAAATATTTTGAAAAATATTGAAAATTCAGCTCTACCAAGAACTACGTTACCTTTATCTAAGCCATATTATATCGATAATGAAATTGCTTATGAAAGATTACTTTTAAATACAGATTATGATTTAGCTAAGTATTCTTTATTACCTCATGAAACTAAAAATTTCCCGAAATCTAATTTTGCGATTCTTAGAGCGGGTGGTATGAATGCCTTTGTTAAATATGGATTAAATGGTCCATCTCATGCTCATCCAGATTTAATTAATTTAGAAATTATGTATAAGAATCATCGAATAAGTCGAGATTTATCGAATCCGGGTTATGTTGCAAGATTGTGCAATGAATGGCACAAAACATCTCTTGCTCATAACACAGTTATAAGAAATGGAGAGAGTGTTCTATCTAGGAATCCTGGAATTACCTTAGAGTATGATCCTACACATATCCTATGTGAAGCGGACCAAACCTATCCTGGAGTTACCTATGTTCGTGATGTGAAAATTTCTCCAAGCACGGTTGAGGATACTTTCTTAGTTCATGCAGAAGAGGAAGCTATATTTGATTATGTATTCCATTTGGAGTCAGAAATCCATGTAGATAATGATTATGTATGTGAGCCTGCAGAATTGGGTTTCAATTCCCATGGCTATCAGCATGTACTTGAAACACATCGGATCATCACAAAGAGTAAAGCCATTACCTTTACAGCAAAGGTAGATAATTTAAATATTCGTATCGTGCTTTGCTTAAACAATAAGGAACTCTTTATATTAAAAACAATGGATAATCCAGTCAATATTACGCGTACAACTTTCCTTTTAAGAGAAAAGGGGAAAGAGGTAAAATATAATTTACGTTTAGAAATGGAGGAGTAAAATGGGAAAAATTCAGCACTATTTTTTAGACAAGGACTATGAATATGAGGAAGTAGATCCAGGTGTATTTCGTAAGGTAGTTGCTCATAATGACAATTTGATGATTTGCCATTTGCACTTTTTAAAAGGAGCTGAGGGCAAGCTTCATGAGCATTTTCATGATCAATGTACCTATATCATTTCTGGAAAATTCGAATTCAATATTGGAGGAGAAAAGCAAATCATTGGTCCTGGAGACTCTACCTATAAGGAGCCACACATTGTTCATGGTGCCGTGTGTTTAGAAGAAGGAGAATTACTTGATATCTTCACACCAGAAAGAAAAGATTTTTTAAAATAGAAAGGATGAATAAAATGAAAAAAGTAGTAATTATTACAGGTGGAACTGGTGGAATTGGTTCTGCCATCGCAAGAGTATTAGGAAAGGCAGGCTGGTCTATTGCCTTAAATGGAATTGATGATGTAGCTGCAAAAACAGTTATGGAGGATTTAAAGTCTTTAAAGGTTGATGCGAAATATTATCATTTTGATGTAACCAAAGAGGAAGAGGTTAATGCAGGTGTAGCACAAATCGTAGCTGATTTTGGACAAGTTGATGCATTAATTAACAATGCAGGTGGTCTAGGTGGTCGTTCCCGTTTTGAAACAATGACTACAGAATTTTATCGTAGTGTATTAGCATTGAATCTAGATTCTGCATTCTTTATGTCTAGAGCATGTATTCCTCATTTAAAGAATTCAAGCTGTCCATCTATCATAAATTTCTCATCTAATGCAGGCTGGAACGCAGGTGGTCCTGGTGCAGGTGTATATGGTACTTCAAAGGCAGCTATTGTTGTATTTACTAGAGCATTGGCTAAGGATTTGGCTGAATATAAGATTCGTTGTAATGCTGTATCTCCTGGTACAATTGATACACCATTCCATGACAATATTAAGAAAACAAATCCAGCACTTTTTGAATCATGGAAGAATAATATTTTAATGAAGAGATTTGGACAGCCAGAGGAGGTTGCAACTGTTGTTGAATTCTTATTAAGTGATAAGGCTTCCTTCATTACTGGTGAAGTTGTTCAAATTAATGGTGGACAGGATTTGTTATAAGATGGATTTCTTTAAGGATGCTGTTTGCTATGATCCTGTGAATTATTATTTGCTTTTGGAAAAAAAGGATTTGCTTACGTTAAAGAGCAAGCTCACACAGGAGCAGGCAAAGCAGTTTGAGGAAAAATTGAAGGGGATACATAAATCCTATAGAGAAGAAAAATTGAGTGTGATATATAAAAAGCATCCACTTCCTGGAATGGATAAAAAGGATTATGTGTCCTTAGCTACCTATTATTGGCCAAATCCAAATACAGAGGATGGGCTTCCCTATATTTCAAAGGATGGAGAAGCCAACCCTTTAGGAAAAGAATATGATAAGGATAAATTAAGGGAATTAGCCTTTATCACATATTATCAGTCCTTGTTATATTATCTTACAGATAATCCAGCCTATTATAGTGCTTTAAAGGATAATGTCCAATATTTTCTATTAGATGAGGAAACAGGAATGAATCCGAATTTAGAGCATGCTCAAATGATTTTAGGTAAGAATTTGGGTAGAGGAATTGGTATCATTGATTTTACTGCAAACTTTACCTATCCTTTACGCTTAATCAAACTTCTGTATGATATGGGCTATATTGAAGAAGAATTTTATCAAAGGCTTGCAGAATGGGTTAGAGCCTTAGGTCTATGGATGGAATCCTCTGCCCATGGTCTAGAGGAAAAATATGCGAGAAATAATCATGGAATCTTTTATGATCTAGGCTTGGCTTGCATATATGATTATCTAAATGAGCCACAGAGGCTAGCACCCTTAGTTTACCAAATGATTGAATATCGCTTGTCGGAGCAAATTCAACCTGATGGAAGTATGCCTGTAGAAAATAATCGTACAAAATCTAAAAATTATTCGTTGATGGCTGTGAAGGGCATCTATGATTTTAATACAATAGTGAAGGAATATGGATTTGATCTATATCAAATAAGGAATTGGTACTATCGTAGTGTAGATTTTGATTTAAAGGAAGCCCTTCAATTTATATTCCTACGATTGGTTCAAAAGAAAATCCCTTGGAATTTTAAGCAGATCATCCCCTTTGATGAGGCGACACTATTGCCTTTGATTATTGAAAGTAAGAAGCAACTATTTTCAATTGATGATGATATAATCACACAATTTCATATGGTATGTGACCTTTTAACCTTATTTTTATGAGATAAAATGTCATATGAATTTGACTCTACTTTCATATTTTGATATAATTATTAACGATAGTTTTACAATTTTAAAGAATGAAATTATGAAAGTAGTGGTTTATTTATGAACAGAACAATAAGTAGAACTTTTGATATCCTTAATTTTATTGCTAGTAGGGATGGAGTAACATTAAAAGAAATTATTGAAAATGTGAATATGCCTAAGAGTAGTGCATTTGATATTGTGCATTCCTTGCTAGAACTAAATTTCATTGAACCCAATTTTTACAATGATAAAAAATATGAATTAGGAATCAAAGCTTTTGCATTAGGTCAAAAGTATACCCAGAAAAAATCTTTTGTTGAAATCTGTGCAAAGCATTTAATGCCTTTGGCTGATGAGCTTGAGCGTACTACATTTGTAGGCGTAAGAAGTGGTACAGATGTAATTTATGTATATAAGTATATGGGAGAAGGAGCCAAGCTTGCTACATGTAATGTAGGAAGCACTCATCCTGTATATACAACAGCTTTAGGTAAATCCTTACTTGCTTATTTAGAACCCAATATCCAAATGGATCTTTTAAATAAAATTAGTTTTATTGAAAAAACAAATAATACAATAAAAAACAAAGAGTCCTTATTAATTGATTTAAGAGACACAAAAAAACGTGGCTTTTCTATAGATAATAAGGAAAATGAAAAAATGATGATCTGCTATGGAGCTCCAATATTTGATGGATCTAATAAGCTTATTGCAGCAATATCATTTTCAGATATTAAGAATCCAGTTCTTTCAGATGAGGAAATTGGAAGCAAGATAAGACAATGTGCACTTGATATTTCAACTGAATTAGGTTATTCTGGAGGCCCTTTTTGGGAAGAATAATAACGAAATATTAAGGAGAAAATATGAAAAAATTAAATAAAATACTACTTGGTGCAGCAACACTGTTGTTTTCTTTTACCCTTTTTTCTTGTGGAGATGATACAAACGTACCTACTCCTCCAAAGCCAGATGAGGATAAAAATACGGTTGAAAAGACAGAATTAAAATTTAAATCTGCAGTTTTAACTAGTATTGAGGGAACAAGTAATTTAAGTATTAAAGCCTCCGTAAATGGAGATAAGGGATGCATTTATGCAGTTTTATCGGATAAGGATGAAACGCCTAAGGCAGCAGATATCGTAGCTCCTAGTGGCTTTGTATGGCATGGAAATTCTGGAACAAGTCAATCCTTAGAGGCTACCATAGAGAATTTAACGGCTGGTAAGGACTATTATGCATTCTTTGTAATTAAGGATAATGATCAATATTCTGATGTTACAAGAAAGACAGCTACTACGATTGAACCAGATATCGACAAGGGAGAAGGAACAAAGGAAAATCCTTTTAAGGTATCAACCATAGAGGATTTAGAGCATGTTGGTATGGGACCTTATGATAAATATAACTTAGATTGGAATGCAGATGAGGTATATTACAGATTAGAAAATGACATTGATTTGACAAGCAAGTATGGTGTGGGAAAAGAAAGCTGGACCCCACTTTCTATCGGTAGAGAAGCTTCCTTTGATGGAAATGGGCATACTATTTCTGGCGTTTATATTGATAAAGAATCTACTACAAATTTAGGTCTATTTTCAGGAATAAATATTGGTGGAGTTGTTAAGAATTTAACCGTTTCTAATGTACATATCACCTCAAATGGATACAATGATACTCCAAGAGTTCTAGATACAACAAAAGAAGGAGATGCTCAATATACATCGACAAATGTTACAGGCTTTTCTGCAACAGGTATCTATGTTGGAGCTTTGACTGGTGACTGTAAAGGGGCTATTGAGGACGTTACAGTACTAGATGCTGTTTTAAACGTAAAGGGTAGCCGTGTTGGAGGATTAACAGGTAGAATATATAGTGATGAGGGTACAGCAATTCAGGTGAATCGAGTTGCGGTTGAGGCTAATATCACAGGTGTATCAAGACTTGGTGGTATTGTTGGATTAATTGATGCTAAGAAAAATACAACGTTTGAGACTCCAATTATCACAAATGTTACCTTTAAAGGAACAATTAAAGGTGAAACCAAACAATTAACAGATGACTCTTTTGAAGCAGGGGAATATGTTGGAGGCTTTGCAGGGTATGCACGTGTTTTTGATGCTTCTAATATTGTTGTAGATGCAACCGTAGAGGGCTTACGTCATGCAGGTGGAATTGTTGGATTTTTACAAAAAAATAAGGACGTTCCGAATAATAACTCTATTTTGAAGAATTCCTTATTCAAAGGAACCGTTCAAGTAGAAATTGGAAAAAATGCAGGTCCAATTGTAGGAAACCGGAGTACATCTAATGCTACTGATGACAATTGCATAGCTGAAGGCTTCTATTTAGCTTCTACAAAACTATTCAATAAGGAAGTGGAAGTAGAATTTGATAAACTTCCTGCAACGGCAAAATGGGGAAAGGAAGTATCTGAGCTTACCCAGGAGTGGTTTACGGAGAATCTACCTTCTTTTGATTTTGATACACAATTTGAATTGAAAGATGGTTTCCCTGTTTTAAAGTAAAAGAGGACTGAAGCATGAAGAAATTATGTATTTTAGGACTTAGTCTTCTTTTAGGAATAGGATTAGCCTCTTGTAAAAATGATGGTCCCAATATAACCAATAGTGATTATAAGCAATTTGCAGATCTTTTTAAGGGCGATTGGAATATGCCAGGGCTATATGAGAAGGATGGTAAGGCTCATCAAATGCCTGAGGCTGTTCAAGAAACAGGAATGGAAATTAATGTTGCAGATTATGGGGCAAAAGCAAACAATCCCAATTTTGATAATTATTCTGCATTTAAAAAGGCTATAGAAAATGCCACTGCAGGAGATACAATTTATATTCCTAACGGAGATTATTATTTTAAAAATTATCAAAGAGCTTCAGAGGAGTATGATACGCATATTTCCTTAAAGGATGGAATGACTTTACGTGGAGAAAGTCAATCGGGTGTTCGTATCATTTCCTGCTTCAATGAAAAAAAGAATGAAACAGATAGCACAACCGTAATTGCTGCTGTTAATGTAAATGATGTTGCGATAAAAAATTTAACTGTGACCTCAAATACAAGCGATTCTGTTTTACCAGATAATACAAATTCAAATTTACAAAGTCTTATTTATACAGCTCCGAAATATGGAATCACTGCAGCCTCTGGAGGTGTGATTGCTGATGCAGAGGATGAGGCATCTAATATTCTAATTGAGGGTGTCACAGTAGAAAAATTCCAACGTATGGGAGTTCGTATTGCAAAGGCAAAAGAGGTTGCTGTTAAAAATTCTACCTTCCAAAAGGCTACTTGCCTTGGTGGTGGAGGTATGGGATATGGTGTTAATATTCAAGGCTATGGGAATGGCTATGATTGTACAGACACATATATTGATACTTGTTTTAACATTGTAGAGGATTGTCATTTTGTGGGTCCATGGCTAAGACATGGGGCTTTAATCCAATACTCTGCTCATAATAATGTCATTCGCAATAATCAATTTGATGATGTTTTACTTGATTCTATAGATATGCATGGAGAGGATGAATATTCTAATGAAATCTATGATAATGACATTCGTAATACAAGAAAAGGTGCAGGAATAGGACTAGGAAATACTGGAGCAACCCATGATGCATCTGGTAGAAATAATTTTGTACATGATAATCGAATTAAAAATGGTGCTAGAGGAATAGATATTCTTTTAGGAACACCTGACACGATTGTATTTCAAAATAAAATAGAAGCAGTAGATAGTGGAATTCGTTGCAGTAATGCTAATGGTACAAGAATCGTATCAAATGAATTCTCCGATATTAAGGGGACTGCCATAAGTGTTACCTATTCTTATGTGTATGGAAATCCGTCCTTGGGATTGCCAAGCCGCTACAGAATTGAATCTAATCAATTTCAATCCTGTGGTCGAGGAATCTATTTGGATTCAAAAGGAGAAAACTTTGTTCTTAAAAATAATACCTTTACCTCTATGGATTCAAAGGTGGAAATTGTCGATGAATCCTCAAGCTTCCATTTGCCTGAGGATACAGATTTAACGACTCCAGTAAAAGGAACTGAAATTCTTCCTACCGAAAATATGTTTATAACTATGGAAAGCCAGGATAGACCAGCTCAATATCAAAAGAATTTAAAATTGAAATCTAGTGCTACAGAGCCACAATTCAATCGTATGATTTATGCTTTATTTGACAAAGCAGATATGCCTAAAACCTATGGTAAGGTCTATCTATCTATTACAGCAAAGGCTCAGGAGGGTACACCAACCATTAATATGTTTACCAATACGACCTATACGGATTGGACAACATCTTCCATATATTGGAATGATTCTAAGCTTCATCATGAGACCCTAGCCATGGTTAAAAATACGGAAGAAGACCCAATTACAGAGTTTGCTACCTTTACTTTCCCTTTTGCTGAGTATGAATTCCATACCTATTATATTGATGTAACAGAAAGCTTTAAGAATATAAATGCCGATAAATTTACTCTTATTTTAACCAATGAGAATGTAGATGGAGTTTATATGGAGGTTTACTCTAATCAGCAAGCTGGAGATCAGGCCTTCCGCTTCATTTTTACAGAGTAAAGAGGTAAGAAAGTGAAGAATTTAATTATCTTTAAAAATGTTGGTCATTTTAAACAAGAGCAAGAGGGTACACTTCTTTATCGATATCCAGAGGAGATTATTCCTCAATTAGGCTATAAGGAATCCATTAAGGGACGGGAAAAGGCAATGATTCCAGCTATGGTTGAAATCCAAGTTTTGTCCTTTTCTGAAACCTTGAGCATAACATTAAAAGCCTTAGATTCTCATATGAAGGTCTTTTGCTATATTGATGATTTTCAAAATGGAGAGGCCATTTTAGCACAAAATGAAGTGAAAACCTTAGAATTTAAGGTCCATGATCGAATGAAGTCCTTGTATCATAATATTTATCAAAATAAACCCTATTTATGGAGAATTATTTTAGGAAATGGCTCAAGAATACTTTTTAAAAGTCTAGAAGCAGGACAGCTTTATCCAATAAAGGAAGAAGCCCCTTGGGTATTATATGGAAGCTCTATATCTCAAGGAGCAGGGGCTTTAGATATAGTGAATTCCTATGCTTTCCTAACGCAACAAATTACAAAAGTAAATATTTTGAATAAGGGCTTAGCTGGGTCTTGTTTATTAGAAAAATCAGCAATTGATTATTTAGCTACATTGCCTTGTAAAGGCTATATTCTAGAGATTGGTGCAAATGTACGAGGACTTATGGATGATGTCACCTTTAAAAAGGCCTTTGATTATCTTATAGACACCCTTTCTAAAAGGAACGTTCCAATTCTTGTAATCAGCATTTTGGATATGTTTGAGGAGCTATATAAGGCCTTTGATGAGATTCCATATCATGACAATAATGTTAAATTTATTCAAATTATAAAGAATAAAATTCATTCTATGTCCAACCCTAATATTCATTTGGTATCATCAGCATTATGGATGAGTCAAATTGAAGGGATATCTGCCGATATGCTTCATCCATCTAATTTAGGACATATGCTATTGGCCAAAGGATTATCTGAAGAATTAAAAAAATTAAATTAATCTGGATTGACTTGACTCCTTAACTTCAAGAAGTCAGGTCAATCATCGTTATATGCTAATGGAATTCATTCATTCCTAATTTATTTTTTTAAAAAACAAAAGAATTGAGTTCGAATATACGAATTATATAAAAGGAGAAAAAAGATGTTTAAGAAAGTATTATTTACTATAACAGGATTTGCTTTAGTGCTTGGACTTGCAGGCTGTAATACAGGAGAAGAAACTCCTAATCCAACCCCAACTCCAATAGAGCCTACCCCAGAAACAAAGGAATTTACTGTAACCTTTGATACATTGGGAGGAAATAGAATAGAGGCAAAAAAGGTAGAAGAGGGAAAGTCTTTTACCTTACCAGAAGCTCCTACAAGAGAGGGCTATACCTTTTTAGGATGGTATCTTGATGCCGAGGGAAAAGAGGAATATAAGGCTGGTGCTGTAACAAAAAATATAACGCTTTATGCTAAATGGGAAAAGAAGGATGTTTCTGTACCACTTGCTAAAACGCATGTTTATATGATTGGTGATTCCACCTGTGCATTTTATGATCAGGAAACAAAGGATTTAGATTATTATTATCAAAGAGATGGCTTTGGTACAGGAATTGCTCCTTATTTTAAAGAAGAGGCTGAGGTCATCAATCTTGGCGTTGGTGGAGCTTCCTCTAAGAGCTATACTACGCTTGAGCAATATGGAACCTTTACATCGAATCTAAAGGCTGGAGATTATGTGATTATTGCCTTTGGTCATAATGATGAAAAGAAAGGTGACTCTACAAAATTTGCTACCCTTACCAATAATGGGAAGGATAATGAGGGAACCTTTTCCTACTATATCTATAATAATTTTGTTAAATATACATTAGAAAAGGGGGCAACTCCTATTTTAGCAACTCCAATTGTTCGCTATGATGCTAAGAATGAATATGCTGAGGGATCTAAGCATCTTCATTTTATGCAAGAGGATAATACCTTTGGTGGTGGAGATTATGCAGGTGCAACAAGAAGCCTTGCAGAGGAGTTGAATTTGACTTTAATTGACAATACACGCTTAACTGCTGCAAAATGGAAATCAACAACTGAGGGTCATGGATCAAGAGATTATTATGGAATGGTTTCTTCCACAACAGAGGATGGAACACATTTGAACACCTTTGGTGCAAGAATGGTTGGCTATTTAATGACACAAAGCCTACTTACTTCAAATTCATCCTTAGCTCAATATGTTAAAGCAGATAGTCAAGAACCAACAAGAGAAGAATTCCTAAAGGTAAATCCAAACTATGTTGAGCCAACCTATACAGCTCCAACCTCATGGTCAACCTATTGGGAAACTACCGGAAATTGGCATGCATCTGTATTTGGAGCTCTAAGTCATGATCCTAAGAAGGGATATAAGTCATATTATGACATAAGAGAAAATAGCGATGGTACAGTTACTTTAGAGGATAAGGGTACGGATAAAAATGGTGGAACCGACGGTGCATTGAATTACTATAGTGGACAGCTGAATTCTAAAAAGGATGGAATCTTGATGTACTTCCAACAGCTTTCTATCAATGACAATTTTACCCTAGAGGCTACGCTTCATCTAGATTCTATTCAGCTTGTTAAGAATAGTAGTGCTTTCGGTCTTATGGTTCGTGATGATATGTATGTTGATACCTATAAGGCTGATTTAAATACAAACTTCTTAGCTGTTGGTAACCTAGGTGCTCCATTTATTTCAAGCGGATCTGAATATACTTATCGTGCTTTCCAAAGAGAAAAGGCAACTGAATTTACTAGATTGGGTGGAGACAAGATAAATGATTATTTAAAGGTTGGAGAATCTGTAACCTTAAAAATTGTAAAATCAGATTCTACATATTCTTTATTCTATAATGGAGAAAAGACAGCTGGTAATTATGATTTATCCTTAGCAGGAGATGATAAGGCATATATTTATGTTGGTTTCTTTGTTGCAGGAGTAACAGCTACCTTTAGTAATATCACACTTACAATCAATTAATTTATGATCCAAGGGTGTCATAGTTCAATCAAAAAAAATTTATGACACCTTTGCTTCATTATTAAGCATAGGAAGGAGGAAAAGTTATGCTGAAAAAAATTTTATTTACCTGCTCAATGGTTTTTATGCTCCTTTTGATGGTAGCATGTAAAACCGACAAGAAGGATACAAAGGAGTATCCTAGATTTAGTGATATTAATATTGCTGAATCAAAAACAGTGGAGGGTGCTATTGATGTGTTTGTAAAAGCACTAGACAATGACGCCACTCTATACGTAATTGTTGTAGCTAAGGATTCAAAAGCTCCAACCCATGAGGATATCAAAAAGCATGAAGCCTATGGGGATGTTGCGGTTGTTTCCTATTTGGAAGGTGCTGGAACAATATATAGGACAATTGAAGGATTAGAGGAGGCCACCTCCTATGATGTCTATGTGACAATAGAAAAGGATAAAACCTTTGTAAAGGAATATTATAAAACCACATGCCTTACAAAAACAAAGGATGAGGTTTTAGATAAGGGAAGTGGAACCAATGAGGATCCTTATAAAATCTTTACCATCGAGGATTTAGAGCTGGTTGCTTCTGATACAGAAAGATTAAGTGCTTTTTATTCCCTGCAAAATGATTTGGATTTATCAGCAAAGTACGGCAAGGATAAGGCAAGCTTTGTTCCTTTAAGCTGGCAAACAGGCTCTTTAAAGGCATTTAATGGATATTTTAATGGAAATGGTCATAGCATCAAAAATCTTTATATTCAAGAAGCAAGAGAGTCTGTAGGCTTATTTGGTCAGCTTGGTGAGGAAGGAACTGTAGCTAATTTAGTTTTAGAAAATCCTTATGTTGCTACTTTAGGTCAAAGATTAGGTGCTGTAGTAGGCTACAATAAAGGAAGTGTCATCAATGTATCTGTAGTTGGTGGTAAGGTTGAAAGCTTAGCTGCTGAAAGTGCAAATGCTAAGGTGGGTGGTATCGTTGGTGATATGTATGAGTCTGGCTCCATATTACGATGCGTATCAAAAACAGAGGTTGTTGCTTCTGGAAATAATGTAGGTGGAATTGTTGGTTCTGCTGATGCATCTGTGGGTAAAACCAAGGCCTTAGAAATCAAGAATTGCTACTCTTTAAGTAACGTTATCACTAAGGGAAAATATGTAGGTGGTATTATTGGCTATGCACGTTGCATTGAAATAGAAAATTGCTATTCTATCGGTACTATTGAAGGTGGAGAAGGCGTTGGTGGAGTTGCTGGTTATCTACAGCATAGAAAGGATTCCCCTATTGTACCTTCCATCAAGAATTGCTTTACTTTAGGTAGTTCGATTGCTGTAACCTGGGCAAGTCAAAGCAATAAATCAGGCTATGTTGTTGGAAATCGTTCCACCTCAAATAATACAAATCCAGTTTATGAAAATCTTTATTATGCTGATACTACCTTATCTGGAAATCAGAAGAAGCCTGAGGCAATGGATACAGAAGTCGATTCAACAAATTTCAAAGATAAGGAATGGTTAAATACAAAGGTTGGAATAGAATGTAATGATGTGTACTGGACTATGCTTGAGGGAGCAGGTCGTCCTACCCTAAAGGCAGCTACATGGGATGATGGAGCGTATGCCACTCCACTACAAATCAGAGAAGTAAAGCTTTCTACAAAGGAAAGAAACCAAATCTCAATTTCTACATCCAGTACGGCAGGTGAAATATATTATGTTGTTGTCTTAAGTACAGCTAAGGCACCTACAGCCGAGGAAATCATAGCTCAAAAGAACTATGGGGATGTTGAGCTAAAAGCCTTTGGTAAGAGTGAAGCAAGCACCTTAAGTGTAACGGTTGATCAATTACTTGATGAAACAAGCTATACGGTTTATGCTGTTGCAAAGGATGAAGCTAAGGTAACTACAGTTGCCTCAAATACTATTAAAACTTTACCAGCACCTATTCTATTAGCAGTTAGCTACGAGGTTAGTGATGGTACAGTATTAGGCCAAATTCAAATCGCTATTTCTTCAAATAAGAATGCTACAACCTATTATAAGGTATCTAAGGAACAGCTAGAATGTACAAAGGAGGATATGCTTGAATTTGATTCTACAACAAGTAAAAAGATTACAATAGATGATTTAGATGAGAATACAAAGTATTTTATTTACTTGTATAGTAAGACAGAGGACGAGGATGTCCTTATAGTAGAGAAGGAATTTACAACAGCCGCAGATCCAATTGACTTTGAGGTTGAAGTTGATTTTACAAAGACGACAAATGCTGGAGAATTGGCTTTAGAAATTACCTCAAATAAGGAAAATGCAACCATTTGGTATATCCTATCTAAGGACTTAGATAAGACATATACGAAGGAAGAATTGATGGAGCAAGGAGAGCTTTATGCGAATAGTAAGGTAATCTTTGATGGCCTAGAAAATAATACAGAATATAAAATCTTTGTTTATGCGAAAACCAAAACAAGAGAAATTGAAATTAAGACGTTAACTACAACGACCTTAGATGCAAAATATGAGCAATTTGCAGATTATTTTGTGGGAGACTGGAATCAACCAGGCTTATATGACAAGAATGGGTCAAGCCATACTATGCCAGAGGCTGTAAAGGAAACTGGAAAGGTAATTTCTGTTTTAGACCATGGTGCCACAGCAAATCAGTCAGATTTTGATAATTATGAAGCTTTTAAGGCTGCTATAGCTGAGGCAAATGCAGGAGATGTTGTATATATTCCAAATGGAACCTATTATTTTAAAGCTTCTGCTAAGGAAAACGGATATTATGCCCATATCCATTTAAAGGCCAATGTTACTCTAAAAGGGGAATCTGAGGCAGGTGTTATTTTGGTATCCTGCTTTGATCCACAGGACAATATGGATAAGCAAACAACAGTGATTGCAGTAACCAATGCTAAAAATGTAGCAATTAAGAATTTAACTGTAACCTCAAATACAGAGGATTTAGGCTATGATAATACCGATTCCAATCTAACTACGGATATCTATACTGGCCCTAAATATGGTATAACTGTTGCTTCAAGTACAAGCATAGCCTCTAGTGAGGAACAAGCATCCAATGTATGGATTGAGGGTGTTACTGTAGAAAAATTTAGAAGAGCTGGTGTAAGAATTGCTATGGCACAAGAGGTTGTAGTTAAAAAATCAACCTTTAAAAATGCGACCTGCCTTGGTGGCGGTGGTGCAGGCTATGGTGTATGCATTCAGGGAAATACACATGATGTAGATGTTACAGATACAATTTTAGATACAAGATTCAATGTGGTAGAGGAATGTAGCTTTGTAGGACCATACCTACGCCATGGTGCTTTAATTCAATATTATGCACATAACAATCTCATCCATAACAATCAGTTTGATGATATTCTTCTAGATTCCATTGATTTACATGGAGAGGATGAATATTCTAATGAAATTTGTCATAATGAAATTCGAAATACCAGAAGAGGAGCAGCTGTAGGCTTAGGAAATACGGGTGCCACTCATGATGCAACAGGTAGAAATAATTTTATTCATGATAATCAAATTGATGGTGGAGCAAGAGCTATTGATATAATGCTCAATACACCAAATACAGTGATATTCAATAATAGTATAACGAATGTTGCTAAGGGAATTACTTGTACAGAGGCTAATGGAACTCGTATTGTAGAAAATACTTTTGAAAGCATAACGGGTGATTCCATAGCTGTTCATTATAGCTATGTATGGGGTGCAGCAAATCAAGGCATTCCACAGGATTATTTACTAAAAGGAAATACCTTTACAGCTTGTGGTAAGGGAATTGTAATCGATATTCATGGAGAAAACTTTACGATGGAGGACAATACCTTTGAAGGAATTGCAGAAGGAAATCAAATCGTTGATACAACAGAAACCTTTGATCTTCCTGATAACAATTTAGCAATAGAAGTAACAAAGGAAGAAACAGAATTTAAATATAATTTAGTTGTAACAACAACACAAGAGAATATTTCTATTTATTATTTAATTTCTGAATCCAGTACGGCTCCTACAAAAGAAGAAGTTCTTGCAGAAACTCCATCAAATACAGGAATAACCACATTAGAAGGCTTAAATTATGGAACGACATATTATGTTTATGTAATATGTACGACAGATAAATTAACCTCAGTCATGCTTTCAACCTCCTTTACAACCGAGGAAGCTCCAGTTACACCACTTACTATCACTGCAAAGCTTACTTCAAATACAGCAGATGGTGTTACTGCAAAATATGCGCAAGCAGCAGCAACCTTCACAACTGTTGAAAATGCTGTCGTTCATTATCTTTTAACAGATAAAGCATTAGAAAATGTTACTCTTGAGGATATAGATAATGGTAATGATGGAGACATCGTATGCAAAGGAATCGCAGATGAGGATAAGGTTCTATTTACTGGACTACATTCAGAAACAACGTATTATTTATATGCTTATGCTGAGCTAGAGGAGAGAACAAAAATAGCTACATCTAGAGAGATTACAACCGCAGCTTACAGAAATTTCAATCGTGATTTACCTGCCAGAGGAACAATCAATATCTTCAATGCAGAAGATTTCTATAAGTATATTGAATTTGAAAATGTTGGATTAACTACAAAAGCAGATGGTACAATTGAAAAACCATCTGATGCAGCAAATGTCTTCTTATTTGGTAACATTTATTTAGATGAAACCAAGAAAGTGGACATGATTGTCGATTCTTTCAAAGGTACATTTGATGGTCAGGGCTATACAATTTATAATCTAACCATGGAAAGCGATGCCTCTGAAAACCTAGGCCTATATAAAATTATTACTGGAAGTGGTGCAACACCAGGTATGTTTAAAAATACAACCTTTGTTAATGCAAATATAACAAATACCTATACTGGAGCAACTACCTCTAATGCAGGTAATGCCATCATCGCAACAGAATTAAGAGGAATTGTTGAAAATGTTATAATTCAATCTTCAACTGTTTCTGCAACTCAGGAGGATGCGCGTTTAGGTGCTATTGCAGGACGCTTTACAAATTTAACCTCAGCAGAATATACAGCTTATATCTCCAATTGTGCAATTTATGATACGGTTGTTACAGGAGGTACAAAAAATATTGGAGCAGCGGTTGGTATGGCTACTTATGCAAATAAATACACAACTTCACAAACAGGAACACCTATGTATATTACAGATTTATATGTTCAGGCAACAGTAAATGGTGCTTCAACACAAAGTAGTGTAGGTGGTGTTGTTGGTGTAAGTGAAATTCTAGTAAAGAATGTAGTAAGTAATATCCTATTATATGGAAATGGTAAATTGAGGCCTGATTCTCAAATCATTGGAACGATTCAAAATAGTAGTAAAGAGACCTCCAAATCAAAAATTTCCTCTTGTATATCTTATGGAAAAGGAACCCTTGTAAGAAACTGGAAAAATACAGAATGTGAATCTGAAAAGCTTTATGAGGTTGGTACTTCCAATAGTGATTCATCTGAAGCTCCAAAGCAAGATGTAATAGCTCTAGATGAAATTACTACAGAATGGATTTCTGCTTATACTACATTTGATCTTGAAAATGTATGGATGCTAACAGAGGATCATCAATTACGTTTAAGATTAGGAGGTAATATTCAATGAAAAAAATATTAGTAGGCTTAGCAAGCTTAGCTTTCATCTTTACCTTAGTGGCTTGTAAGGAAGAAACAGATACTCCTATTGATGGAGAAACGCCAGTTGAAAATTTAACAAATTTTGAGCTTGTTAAGAAAATCGCTGATGAGCTTGTTATTCCAAATTCAGATGAAATAAGAAAAAATATATATTTACCTAAATCTACTAAAGAAGAGGTAATGATTCTATGGACTACAAGTAATCCTAAGGCTATTACACCTGAGGGATATGTTACAAGAAGCATAACGGCGGATCAAGCCGTTACGCTTACTGCAACTCTATCCTATGGTGCTACAGTTGAGAGAAGAACCTTTGATGTAAATGTGAAGCAAATTCCTTCTACTACAGAGGCACAGGTTCAAGAATCAATTGATGATTTTGTATTATATGAGAATAATTATGTGGATAGAGATATCTTAATCTTACCACGGACAAGTGATATCAATGGTGTATATATTTCTTGGGAAACCTCAGATGAAAATATTATTGATTTGAATGGAAATGTTCATCGAACAAATCAAGAGCAATCTGTTACACTTACAGGTAAATTTACCAAAGAAAATGTTACACTAGAAAAGAAGATTGATGTAACCGTGGGTTCTACAGCAGATGATGAGCCTGAATATATTACTGAAAATGATTCTAGAATCTTAAACAAAATCTATGTTAAAAATACAGAAGAAATTTTAAAGGCCTGTGTTATTGATGATTTGAAGCCTGGTGATGCTGTAATCTTGGAGGATGGAACCTATAATGAGATTACAGTTTACATTACAGATTCTGGAACACAGGAGCATCCGATATTCTTTTTCGCAAAGAATCCAGGCAAGGCAATTATTACTGGAGAATCAAGAGTTGAAGTAGTTGGAGATTATGTTACAGTAGCTAATTTATACTTTAAGGACGGATATCCAACTACAGATAGTGGTGTTGTATCTTTAAATGGAAATTATTGTAGATTTACAAATAACCATATTTACCAATTTGAGTTTTCTGGATACGACTATAAATGGGTATCCCTGACAGGAACACATCACTCTATTGATAGAAATACCTTTGATGGAAAATCAACAGGTGGATCTTTATTGACGGTTTGGAGAAATGATTTATCAAGTCAGTATCATCATATATTCAAAAATGTATTTAAGAATTTTAAGGATGCTGGTGGTGCAAACGGATATGAAACGATGCGTATTGGTACTTCAACCTATTCCCAAACAGATTCTCATGTTTTAATTGAGGATAACCTTTTTGAAAAGGTATCTGGAGAAATAGAAATCATTTCCATTAAATCAGGAAGAACTATTGTAAGAGGAAATACATTTAAGGAATGTGTTGGATTGGTTACCTGTAGACATGGTAAAAATAGCTTGATTGAAAATAATGTTTTCCTCTGTGGAGGAGTTGTCGACACAGGTGGCATACGTATGTATGATTCTGGCCATATTATAAGAAATAATTATATTGAAAATGCAAACTCATCCTCAAATACACGTGCTGGTATTGTTGTTCATAGTGGTGTTAATGAGGCAGGAACTACTGCAACAATGAATTTACAATGGATTCCTTTCAATATTTTAATTCAGAATAATACGATTGTGGATAGTCGTCAAAGCTTCTTGTTCTGTGGAAAATATAACTATCCTGCAAAGGATGTATTCCTAGAAGGAAACCTAATTGTTTCTAAGGAATGGGCAGCGATCCGCTTTGATAAGCTTCCTACCAATTTGGTTTTATCAAATAATCATATGTATGCCAAGGCATACTTAGATACTACTGGGGCTGTGAAGGGAGTAGAGGTACCAAAGGGTGCTAATTTCTCTACAGAAATACTTTCTTTAACACCAAATGCAAGTGGTATTAAGCTCCATGAAAGCTTGGGAGCAAAAAATCTTAAGGTTCTAACTAGCAGCAATGCAGGTGCAAGCTGGCTAGAATAAATAAATGGGGATTGAAGCAATTCAATCCCTATTTTTGTACTGGAGTAGCATACATTTATGAATTATTTCATCTTTTTTATTTTTTAAATCGATATTTTATGCTATACTAATACAAAGTGAGGTTATATGTATGAGGGTACTTTCCATAACATCTAGAACAGTGACTTTAGAATTGAACAATACGCTTCCTTTTTACGCAAAGGAAGAATTTGAAATTTATGTTAACAATGCCTATTATAGAAATGAAAATAGAAATGTTTTTACGATTTTTGATTTACTCCCCAATACTACCTATCAAATTAGAATTAACCAAGAGAAGAAAACGATAAAAACAAAACAAGAAAGCGTATGCTTAAATGTTCAGGATTTTAATGCGATAGGAGATGGTATATCAGATGATACAGTAAAAATACAAGCTGCCATATCCTGTTGTCCAAAAAATGGCTGTGTATTTATACCTAAAGGGGTCTATTTGATTAGTGCGATTTTTCTAAAGTCAGATATGACATTATATTTGTCTAAGGATGCCAAAATCATTGCAAAATATGATCGATTCGAATTTCCCGTATTACCAAAGGAAATCGGAGAGTATTCCTTTGGGACTTGGGAGGGTAGCCTAGTAGAATGCTTTGCTTCCTCCATAACAGCTATTGGCTGTAAAAATGTATGGATTCTTGGTGAAGGAGAAATTGATGAGCAAGCACATCTAGGAGATTGGTATAAAAATCACAGAGAAAAAAGAATTGCCTGGCGTGGATTTGGAATGTATTTAAAGGATTGTATGAATATAGAGGTTGTTGGAATCTATATCCATAATTCACCTGCTTGGAACATTCATCCTTTCTTTTCTAATAATTTAAAGTTTTTGAATTTAAGAATAGAAAATCCATTGGATATGCCTACAACGGATGGACTAGATCCGGATTGCTGTGAGAATTGCTTGATTGCAGGCTGTACCTTTCAGGTTGGAGATGACTGTATTGCTATTAAATCAGGTACATATGAGCTAGCAAAGAAATTTAAAAAGGCATCATCTAATATTACCATTAGAAATAATTATATGATGCAGGGCCATGGAGGGGTTGTTTTTGGAAGTGAATCCTCTGGTGGAATCCAAAATGTTATCGTAGAGCAATGCATATTTAAGGGTACAGATCGAGGACTTCGGATAAAAACTCGAAGAGGAAGAGGAAGAATTGGATCGATTGATTCGGTATACTTTAATAATATTATTATGGATGAGGTTAAAACACCCTTTGTCATCAATATGTTTTATAATATGGGGCCAGCTGGAGGACATGAGGAATATGTATGGACAAAGAAGCCTCAGGAGGTTACAGAGCTGACACCTATACTAGGTCATTTCAAATTTAGCAACATGAAATGCACAAATATTTCTTATGCAGCTGGAGTATTTTTAGGCTTGCCTGAGGCTCCTATTAAGGGAATAGAATTTGAAAATATATCCTTTAGCTATAATTCCGATTGTGAAGAAGGATATCCTGTTATGATAGAGCATAATTTTAAATTGAAAAATGCAGGTTTATATTGTTTAAATGTAGGAAAAATATATACGAAGAATGTGACTTTTTCTAAAGTTATAGGGAATCATATTATTATAGAAGAAGAGGAGAAAGAAAATGAGTAATTTATTATTTACCTTAAATGCAATTCTACCAATCATTTTGCCTATTTTACTTGGGTATGTATTAAAAAGAATGCACTTTTTTACTGATGATTTTTTAAAGGAAGCCAATAAGCTGGTCTTTAAAATTCTAATTCCAATTTTATTATTTAGCAATCTGTACATGGCTGATTTAACTCAAATCAATTGGGCTTTTATTGGCTTTGCAGCAGGAGCTATTTTGGTTTTGTTTGCGATTGGCTTAGGAGTCGTATGCTTTATTCCTAACCGAAAACAAAAGGGTGTAATCTTACAGGCTTCCTTTCGCTCAAATTATGCTATCATTGGTATTCCTCTTGCTACGATGCTTGGAGGAGAAGTAGCAGGAGCTGAAGCATCCGTTGTTGCAGCTGTAAGTGTCCCACTATTTAATATTTTAGCTGTTATAGCCTTGAGTATTTTCGATCATGAGGAAAATCAAAAAATATCTGTAAAAAATATCCTTTATAAAATTGTTACCAATCCTTTAATTATCGGTGTTGCAGCTGGTTTAGTCGTATGTGGTATCAATATGGGTATCCAAGCAGCAGGAGGAAATGTAGCACAATTTTTAGATGACTATTTAGCCTTCATCCCTAGTACAATTAGTAGTCTTGCTAAAGTATCAACGCCCTTAGCCTTAATTGTTCTTGGAGGTAGATTTGAGTTTAAGGCTGTAAAAGCTCTATGGCGTCAGCTTACGATATCTGTATCCTTACGGCTTATTATTACCCCTACAATTTTTCTAGTTATTGCTTATTTTTTAGGCTTTAATGGGTCAACTCAATTTGCTATATTAATTGCCTTATTTGCTACTCCAATTGCAGTTTCAAGCGCTCCTATGGCAGCTCAAATGGGACAAGATGAGGAGCTGGCTGGACAAATTGTTGTTTGGACAAGTGCTTTATCTGCCTTTAGTCTATTTGCTATTATTATGGTTTGTGCATCTCTTGGCATATTTGCAATGTAAAAATAAAAATATTTTTAGTACGAATCGTAAAGAAGCAATTCGATTCTGCTAAGAATCCTTACAGTAAGTAGTACAAATAATTAAAATGATTTATAAAACATCGATAGTACAATCGGTGTTTTTTATGCTTTTTTGAAAATAATTCGTTTTATATCATTATAAAAGAAATAATATTCTTGAAAAATGATTAAATTCAATATATAATTAAAAATAATAGATGGAATTAATTAGAGTGGGAGGTATATTCTATGAATAAAAAAATAACATGTCTTATCCTATTAGGATTTTCAATTCTTTCTTCTTTGGAAATTTTCTTAAAGCCAATGCTGGTTTTCAAGATGTTTATTAGAATATAAGGAGGAAAAAAGAATGAAAAATATAAAACGAATAAGTATAATTGGAATGTGTTTCTTCCTAATTCTTACATTTTTAACTTCTTGTAGCAATACTTATGCTGATGATATGTTTGAATTATATCAAAAAGAACAGGATAAAATGATATCAAGAAATGCAGATATTATCCCCTTAGGTCAGTATGAAAAATGTGACGTAGCTTGTTTCCATGAAAAGCATGAAGGTGAACATATCTTAACAGTAGCTCGTTGTTTTGTTATTAGCTCTTATGTTTTGCCAAGACCCTGTGGTCAAACAACTATTCAGGTATTCAATCGTTCAAAAAATAAATTACTTGGTATTAATGAAGCATATAATGAAGGATGGATAAATGACGATATATTGTTGCATATCTTTTATGAGTATGATCAGGCAAGTGAAAAATTTTCAGATCATTACTGGCATAAGAGTGAGAATTTTATATGGGATTTAGAAGAATATAGGAAATCAAATTAAGGGCTAAGAAACAGGAGAAAAAGAATGAAAAATATAAAACGAATAAGTATAATTGGAATGTATTTCTTCCTAATTCTTATATTTTTAACTTCTTGTAGCAATACTTATGCTGATGATATGTTTGAATTATATCAAAAGGAACAGGATAAAATGATATCAAGAAATGCAGATATTATCCCCTTAGGTCAGTATGATAAATGTAATATAGCTTGTTTTCATGAAAAACATGGGAAGTATGATGGGGAGCTTCCAATTTTGACTGGGTATAGTATTGCTTCTTATTGGATTAAAACCCCATGTAAAATGACATGGATATGTGCATATAATCGTTTTACAGAGGAATTGGTTCATATAAGTAAAGCTTATGAAGAAAAATGGATAAGTGATGAGGAATTGCTACATATCTTTTATGAGTATGATCAGGCAAGTGAAAAATTTTCAGATCATAGCTGGCATAAGAGTGAGAATTTTATATGGGATTTAGAAGAATATAGAAAAAAATAAAGATAATGAAAAGACCTCAAAGTGAGGTCTTTTCATTATTATTCTTACCTATTTAATTTTTTTCTAAAACAATTTTTGTGAATTTTTCTACGTCCTCAAAATGTTCAAATTTAGCTGCAAAAAATTCATCGCCCATAGCTCCAGCTAATACCTTACTCATTCGTTCATGCATTTTAATTTGGGTTGGATACATGGCTTTAATGGTTTGAGTAGAATATTTATAAGAGAGCCTGTCTCGTCTACCAACAAAACAGCAGTAGTATTTTTCTAAAGAAAGATTAACATTTCTAATTTCATCGTAACAGATTATGTCAGCATAAATTTGGTATGTATCTACAGATTGTCCAAAATTAATTAAATCAGGAGCAGGGCCTCCTGGTGGTCTCATATTGACCTCTAGAGCGACAATGTCTCCCTTTTGTCCTAATCCTTTTTTATCCTGATTTAGTCTAAAAAACTCTAAATGAAAATATCTTGAATGAATATGAAATGCCTTTAGAACCTTTGATCCAGCCTCATATATATCCTTTGGTATTTCTTTATTCACATAGTAGGTAACTTCCAAATTTTCATTTACGATATCCATAATGGAAGGAGGAAAAACCTCATTATCACAAAAAACAATATTACTGTTAGAGTCACAGATTCCATCCAAAGAAGTAATGTTTCCATCAATAAATTCCTCCATAATATAAGGAACCTGAAAGCCACCTTTATAGAAATTGCTTAAATCCTCTTCAGAATTAATTTTATAGGTTGCTTGGGCACCTACACCCACATTAGGCTTAACAACTACTGGATAACCCACCATTTTTATGAATTGTAAATCCTCTTCAAAGGATTTGCAAAATGCATACCTGGCAACAGGGATACCAGCTTGGATGTAGAAATCCTTCATTAAGGATTTAGAAGTAAAAGCAATGACATCCTCCATTTTAGCACCAGTTATATTAAAATCAGTTCTTAAGCGAGCATCCTGTCGTAGCCAGTATTCATTATTTGATTCTAAATAATCAATTTTACCATATTTGAAGGCGAAAAAGGCTACAGCTCTATACATTTCGTCATAGGATTCTAAAGTATTAACTTTATAATATTCTGTTAAGGAGTCCTTAACGCATTGTCTTAATTCATTATAAGGAGTATCTCCAATTCCTAAAACTGTGACACCATTTCTTTTTAAGCGATCACAAAAATTATAGTAGTTTGTTGGAAAAGCAGGGGATATAAAAATGAAATTCATAAAATCAACTCCTTACTTATTTGATTATTAAGAATTATAGCATAAAGGCATAGAAAAGGAAAGAGAAATTCTCTTGTTAAATTTTATTTTGTGGTGTATAATTTTTATATAGATTGATATGGAGGTTTTAGGTATGAAGAATCCATTTAAAACATACGGCTTTTGGGCTAAAATTCTTGCAGCAGCCTTATTAATTACTTTAGGAGTTTGGCTTATTATTGATGTAAGCACAGGCGAGAAGTTTGCAACTTTTATTGTTTTAATGTTTACAGGGCTAGTGGCAGGAGTCTTTGCGATTATTCGTATGATTCCTTTGATGCGTACTTTAAAAACGGGAAGAGGAAGATTAACTTGTATTGTAGAGATTGCAATTCATTTAGCCTTAAGTGTAGCCATGATTTTTGCTGCCATTGTAAAAATTAGTAATGAAGAATCTAGATTTGCAGATTTCGTTTATAAATATTATCGTTTTGTTATTGCAGTATTCTTTTACACAAGAGTTGTTTCTTATTTTATGTGCACGGTTTTATTTAAAGAAGAAACAGATAAAATTAAATTTTGGGTTCATATTGGGCTTTTAACCTTAACCTGCATTATATGTGCTGTTGCCTTTGAGGGAAAGACAATCGCATGGATTATTGCTGTAATTGCCTTAGCCTGCTCTATTACTTTAATCGTTGAAGGTGGAATGGGATATAATCGATATAGAAAAACGATTGCTAAGGAGCGAGAAGAGATCAAAGAAGAGAAAAAAGAAGAAATTCTTGAAATGCCAGCAGAAGAATCAGATCCACTCATTATTCCTAGTATTGATGAACCAGCAGAGCAGGATCAAATTCATATTCAATAAGCATTGACAGAATACAGTTAATACAGTATAATACAAATGATACTCCTTCCATAAAATAACGTGGGGGGGGGGTATTTATTTTTTATATATGTGGTAAGAAAAATGGATGAGAGAGTTGAAACAGCTTCAAAAAAGAAAAAATATCAGTGGAGTATCTTATTTTTGCTATTCCTGATTATAATAACGCTTGTAACCATCTTTATAAAATACGATATCAATGAGATATTTAGCATCATTCAAGAGGTTAATTATATATGGCTTTTTCCTGCTTTTATTATGATATTGCTTTATATCTATTTTGAAGGGGTTGCTATGAGGCAAATCTTTAAAACTATGGAGATTCATACAACAAGAAGAGCAAATTTTTTGTATTCTGCCATTGATTATTATTTTTGTGCTGTAACGCCATCAGCAAGTGGAGGACAGCCTATGGTAGCCTATTATATGTCTAAGGATGGTCTGAATTTGTCTCATATATCCTTGACATTATTAATGAATACGGCTCTTTTTAAAATTGTTCTATTGGTTCTATCTATTCTATGTGTAATTCTAAGACCGAATCTTGTCTTTGATTTTCCAATTATGATTGTTTTATTTTTTGTGGGCTTATTGATTAATGTATTTTTAATTGCGATTTGCTTCTTAGCCTCCTTTAAAAGAAATTGGATAGAAGCAATTGGGGTTCGCTTGATAGTTTTTTTGAATCGTCATAAAATAGTGAAAAATAAGATGAAAGTGCTTAAGAAATTTATTCGACTGATGGATACCTATGAAGCAGGTGCTAAGCTGATATTTAAGCATAAATTTCATTTCTTAAAGGCGTTAGTTTATAATTTAATTCAACGTGTTTCATTTTTCTCTATTAGTTATTTTGTTTATTTGGCTTTTAAAAAGAATTTTTTAATTGCTGATTTGGGATATATAGATTTGTTTGCAATTCAGGTATTGATTGCCTTAAGTGTGGATTCCTTGCCTCTTCCAGGAGGTGTTGGAATTTCAGAGTACTTGTATGTGATTTTATTTGGGCTTGTCTATTGTGTGGGAGAGGTGAATATTGTTGGAAGTGCAATGCTTTTAACAAGAGTGGTAAATTTTTATATACCTCTTTTATTCACCTTTGCACTTGTGATCTTCAAGCATATTTACATGCTTAAAAAAAGAAGTAGGGGTGTTATATAATGGTAGGGTATTATAATTATACAGTTTGGATGACGTATCTTTCTTTGCTTGTTGGAGGGCTTGGGATATTCTTTGCTCTTACAGGAAATCCACTTGCAGCTGTAATTTGCTTGGGAATTAGTGGATGCTTGGATTTATTTGATGGGAAGGTTGCCCGAACAAAAAAGGATAGAACGGATGAGGAAAAGCAATACGGAATTGAAATAGATTCCTTAACTGATTTAATTTGCTTTGGGGTACTTCCTGTTTCTATTGGCTATGCAGTGGGCATGAAGGAGTATTATTTCATTCCTTTATTTTGCTTGTTTATATTGTTTGGAATGATTCGATTGGCTTATTTTAATGTAAGAGAGTTGAATAAAGACAAAGATGGAATCAGTATTTTTTATGGTGTTCCTATTACAACCTCAGCGATTGTCATTCCGTTTATATGGCTTTTGAGATGCTTTATGAAGGAAAATTTTTATATACTTTATGCAGTTATTTTAGGAATATTAATGATTTTGTTTATAACAAAGGTAAGAATTAAAAAGCCCTCTGTTAAGCAATCCATTGTTTTTGCATCTATTTTAGTGATATGCTTTATCGTATTGCTGTGCCTGGAGTTGACCTTATGCCGTTCATAGTTGATCGTAATACGGGGAAGATGACTTTATCAAAGCCTTCTTTATCTCAACGATTTTTATATCGCACCCTATTAGGAAGATGTATTCTTAAGCTTTTGATTCAGCCTTTTATTTCAAGGCTTACAGGAGCTTATATGAATACAAGAGTTTCAAAGCTTCACATCAAGCATTTTGCTAAAAAAAATCATATTTCTCTTGAGGAATATGAGCTGGATGCTGTGAAATGCTTTAATGATTTTTTTATTCGCAAAATTAAGCCAGGGAAAAGAAAAATTGAAGAAGAGGCTAGCATATTAATCAGTCCCTGTGATGCCAAGCTTAGTGCTTATAAGATAGATCATACCTCTATTTATAAAATTAAGGATTCCTATTATAGCGTGTATGATCTAATAGAAAATGAAGCCTTAGCCAAAAAATATGAGGGTGGCTATTGCCTTGTATTCCGTTTAGGAGTATCGGATTATCATCGATATTGTTATTTTGATGATGGACATCAGAAAAAGAATATCAGCCTACCTGGTGTATTTCATACTGTACATCCAATTTCCTTAGAAAAATATAATTTTTTCAAAAAAAATCATAGAATCTATACACTTTTGCACACACTAAATTTTGGAGATGTTGTTCAAGTAGAGGTTGGTGCTATGATGGTTGGAAAAATTGTAAATCATAAAGAAAATAACACCTTTGTTAGAGGAGAAGAAAAGGGGTATTTTAAGTTTGGTGGATCTACAATCGTTTTACTATTTGAAAATCATATCCAGCTAGATGAGGATATTGTAAAGCAAAGTGAGGAAGGAAATGAAGTTATGGTGCATTTTGGAGAAAGAATAGGATGTGCACTATGAAAAATTGGAAACAAACAAAAATAGGTAAATTTATAGATCAATATCATTTGATTTACCTAGCTATTCCATTTTGTTTATGGGGAGTCAAGGCTTTATTCTATAATATAGCTATTTGGATAGAACCTGTAAGTATTACCTTTCAACACACAATAGATTCCTATATTCCATTTATAAAATATTTTGTTATATTTTATTTGGTTTATTATTATATGCCTCAATTTGTATTATGGATATTATCCTTTTTTGATAAGAAAAAATATTGGATTATCCTATGCTCCCTAGGCTTATGTGTCTTAGTTTGCTTTCTATTTTATCTAGCATATAATGTAAGGATGGAAAGACAGCCAGGATATCCTAATGGTATAGGACTAAAGGACATAAAGGATGTTTCTACCTTCTTTGATTATCTAATCAATTGGGTTTATCTTAAGGATCCTCACGCGATGAATTGTTTTCCATCTCTTCATGCGGTGGTTGGAATGATGCTTGTTTTTATCGGCTTTTCGATTCCGTTTGATAGGAAAAAGCGTGCTTTACTTCCTTTTAGAATTGTTGTTATTCTCTGTGGCTTAGGCTGTACTCTATCTACTATATTTATTAAGCAGCATTACTTTATGGATATGATTGCTGGTGTAATTCTTGCTATAATGAGCTATGGTGTTGTTACGCTTTGTTTTTGGTTACTAGAAAAAAGAAAAGCAAGAAAATCTTGCATAAGCCCAACAGAAGAGGTATAATTATAGTTGCTTATGGGACCTTTTTAAAGGCCTAAAAAGAAAGGAAATTATATATGAAAAATAGTAAAAAAATTCAACGAATGGTTGGTATTGCTAGCTTGGCAGCTATTACGGCTGTATTACAGGTCATTGCAAACTATATTACCTTCGGACCAGTAAGTATTACACTTGCCTTAATCCCTCTTGTTGTAGGAGCCATTTTATATGGTCCTTGGGCAGGAGCAGGTCTAGGTGTGCTTATGGGAATTGTGATATTAACTGCACCCTCTACTGGGGCATTCTTATCCATTAATCCATTTCTAACCGTCCTGCTATGTCTTTTGAAAACAGGTGCTGCGGGGGTTGTTTCTGGATTTATATTTAAGGCACTATATAAGAAAAATCTTACTGTAGCTGTGATTATGGCAGCTGTTTTTGCACCAATTGTAAATACAGGTATATTTGCTTTAGGCTGTATGGCATTCTTTTGGAAGACCTTAGAAGCATGGGCAAATGGATCAAATGCAGTTGGGTATTTGTTTTTGACTATGATTGGATTCAATTTTATAATAGAATTTGCAGTGAATTCCATTTTATCTCCATCCATGGTTTACATTGTTCGCGTTATTTCAAGAAATTATAATATTGGTGCTAACTTTAATGCAGGTGCCATTTACTCTGAAGAAGAAGCAAAAGCTAGAAAGCAGAATTTAGTTAAAGAATAAAGAAAGGAAAAGGAGGCAAGCAACCTCCTTTTTTAGGATTAGAGCTATGATATTATTAGTTGATATTGGAAATACAAATATTGTATTGGGCTTTGCAGAGGACTCTCATATCAAGGATACCTATCGTATGAAGTCATCTCTAAATCGAACCGCAGATGAATACTATGTGGTATTGAAGCCGATTTTAAGTCAATATGAAATTGAGGATGTAATTATTTCCTCTGTAGTCCCAGTGATTACAAGTGCAATAAAGAAGGCTTTAAGCAAGCATATGCTAAAGCAGCCCTTAATTTTAGGTCCAGGGATAAAAACAGGAGTACAGCTTAAGGTGGATGATCCCAAAACGGTTGGTGCCGATATTATTTGTGATGTGGCGGGGATCAAGGGCTTAGCTGATGAGGCTATCATCATTGATTTGGGTACAGCAACAAAATATATTTATACAAAAAATCAAATTTTTTATGGAGTTAGTATTGCTCCAGGGGTTAGTGTTTCTATGAAGGCCCTAGTGAATAATGCTGCCCTGCTTCCTAGTGTTGAATTGGTATGCCCAAAAAAAGTAATTGGTACCTCTACAGTCTACTGTATTCAATCTGGTGTGATTTATGGAGCAGCCTCTCAGGTGGATGGGATGATCGATCGCATTAAAGAAGAGCTGAAATTAGAGCATGTCAAGGTTTTTGCAACAGGAGGGCTTTCTAGCCTAATTGTTCCTTTATGCAAAAATGAAATCCATTTAATCGAGAGCCTAACTCTTGTAGGGCTATGGAACATCTACAAATTAAATCAGTAGGTAAGAAGTATGGAGCTATTTTATAGTATCATTAGCCTGTTTATTGGTCTATTGCTCATCCTTTTTCTTCTAAGCCTTTTCATTCATCAAAGGGTTTTTAGGAATCGATATGAGCCAGACGGAATAACGAAGTATTACAGTGAAAAGGATTATCCGCATCTTTTGTTTCAGCCCATTGAGGTTCCTACAAAAAAAGGGTATTTAAGAGGAGCGCTATACTCCTATTTTGATGATCCAGCTGTCCTAGTTATATTTGCTCATGGAATGTGGGGCTCTCATAGTGCGTATATCCAAGAAATTGAGGCTCTGGCTAAGCAAGGCTTTCTTGTTCTTGGCTTTGATTATTATGGAACAGAACGCTCTGATGGAAAAAGCATCAGAGGCTTAGGAAATAGTCTTGCCTCACTTGATCCAATGGTTTGCTATGCCAAAAAGACATTTCCTCAAAAGGATATCTATGTTATGGGACATTCCTGGGGTGGCTTTGCAGCCTTAGGAATTGCTCAGTATCATCCTGAGATTAAGAAGGTTGTGGCAATGAGTCCGTTTATTAGTCTATCTCAGGTTCTTAGAGGAATGCTTCCCGTTTTTTTAAGACCTCTCATTCCCTTCTTGATATGCATTGATTTTTTTAAGTGTGGGAAATATAGCTTAGTAAAGGCCAAAAGGGTTTTAAAGAATACAGAAGCAGACACCCTCATTTTGCATTCTAAGGATGATCCTATGATTCCTTATAGAACCTCTACAAAATACCTAGAGGCTCATCTTAAAAATGCTAAGATTTCCTATTGCATTCTAGAGAATAAAGGGCATAATCCAGATTATTCAGAGGAGGCCTTAGCCTATACAAAAGAGGCTATGATCCATCTTAAAGCCCTAAGGAAGGAAGAACAGCAGGCATATCGGAGAACTCTAGATTATCATAAAATGGGAGAATTGGATGATAAAATCATAAATATCATAGCTGATTTCTTGAAAAACAGCTAGAGTTATGTTATAAATTATAGTATAAGGATGGATAAAAACTATGGGAAAAAACAGTATAAGAAAAACCAATGAGGTTCCAGCAAAAAATACAACACTCCTTCGAGTGTTTCGAATTATCATTTTCATCGCCTTTGTCCTAATTGTTGCCTGTACCATTTTATATTTTGTGGAATTCAATAGTGAAACAAAATCTTATTTTACAATGCATTTTGCATTGCCTTGTATCTTGTTTATGGTTGGGATTATTGCCATTCTTATGGCTGCCCTATCTATCCAAAGCATAAGTGGAGAAAGCAAGGGAGATAACTTTATGATTGTGGTAGGTATACTTTTAGTTCTTTGCTCTATTATCTCTTTGGTTTGGTCCTATTTATGAGAAAGAGCAGTAAAGCGGATGTATGAATTACTAAAAAATTTGTCATAGAGTTTTTCTTTAAGATTCTTTACATTTTTTATAAAATATGGTATATTTAAATTGCTAGGAAGATGGCCGCGAAGCTCAAACAAATAGAAAGCGAATCTGAGAGGAAACAGGTGATGCGTTCTTAACCTTGTGTACTAGAACCCTAAATGTTACTAAGAGAGGATTCATAGGTAGAAGATATTAGTCTTCTCGACCTTCCTAGCTGAATAGAATACTAGAGTAGCTAAAAAGGCTACTCTTTTTTGTTTGCTTTAGAAGAAATTTCTTTAATCTCCATAAAGAGTTGAATGAAATTATGCTATAAGGATAAAAGAAATGGCAGTTTCTAGTATTTTCTTTATTCAAAGTACCCTTTTGACTAGCTTTTTCTTGTGTTGTGTCGAATTTTTTGGTATAATAAAATAGTTATGGAGTTAAAAGTATGAATGATTTTTTAGATTTAAAAGTAAATGCAGCAATTCTTGCTGCTCTTAAGGATATGAATATTACTGAGCCTACACCTATCCAGTTTGAAGCCATCCCTTATTTATTAGAAGGAAAGGATGTCATTGGTCAGGCTCAGACCGGTACAGGTAAGACCTTTGCGTATGCAATACCGATGCTTGAGCATATTGAAATGAGCTCAAATCAGGTTCAAGCACTGGTAATGTGCCCAACAAGAGAACTCTCTTTACAGGTATGTAAGGAGATAGAAAAATTAGCTAAGTATACACGAATTAAGGCAACCACCATTTATGGAGGTGAGTCTTATGAAAAGCAATTAAGAGCTCTTGCAAAAAGGCCACAAATTGTTATTGGTACCCCAGGTCGAATCATTGACCATTTAAAAAGAGGAACTCTTAAGCTGGCTGGAGTATCCTATTTGGTTTTGGATGAAGCAGATGAGATGCTGAAAATGGGCTTTGAGGAGGATATGGAAACGATTCTAAAGGAGGTTCCGGAAAAGCGTCAAACTTCTTTATTTTCTGCTACCCTTCCTTCATGGGTCAAAAAGGCTAGTACAAAGTATATGGTAAAGCCTAAGACCATTAAGATTGAGCATAAAACGATGACAGTGGAAAAGATTAAAGAGCTTTTGTATTATGTGAAAAAGGAACAAAAGAAGGACCTACTGGTTCGTTTATTAGACTTTTATCATCTTTCCTCTGTTATGATTTTTGCCAATACAAAGGCCATGGTTGATGAGCTTGTATTATATTTACAGGAGAATCATTTTAAGGCAGATGGCTTACATGGAGACCTAAAGCAAATCAGTAGGGATCGCGTAATGCAATCCTTTCGCTTGGGATCAATTTCCATTATGATTGCTACAGATGTAGCTGCAAGGGGAATTGATATTGATAATATAGAGGCAATCATTAATTTTGATTTGCCATTAGAGGATGAAATCTATGTTCACCGGATAGGTAGAACCGGTAGGGCAGGAAAGACAGGTCTTGCGATTTCCTTCGCAACAACAAGACAGAAAAGCCGAATTGATGAAATTGAGGCTTATACGAAGTCTAAATTTGAAGTCGTGGATGTTCCTACTCCTAAGCAAATTCAGGTGCGGTATCAAAAGAATTTGACAGAACGAATTCTCAGTGGATTAGATGATGCCCAGCTCAATCACAGCTATGATAATTTGCTTAGAGATATTGCTCGAAAAACAACCGATCCAACACCAATCATTATTCGCTTATTAGAATTGCTCAATGATACAGAAAACAGAAACTATGCTCCTATAGATTCTGTTCGACCTCGATTAAAATCAGATGTAAAGCGTACGATGTCCAATTGGATTTATATTTGCATCAATATAGGCTCAAATGAAGGCATAAGACCGAATCAGCTTGTGAATTTCTTACATGATGAAATTTCTATCCATCGGGAGCATTTTGGGAAAATTGTTATTTTTAAGGATGTAAGCTATATTGAAATTCATATGCATGCTTTACGATATCTAAAGGATTTAACGAATAAAAAATATATGGGAAAGAAGATTACCTATAAGCAGGTCAAATCCATTCCAAAGCGATAGGAGGAAAAGCCATGCGTGTTGTTGCTGGAAAATATCGACATAGAATCATAAAAATGACTCAGCTTGAAACCACACGTGAAACGCAGGACAAGGTAAGAGGTGCTATATTTAATATGATAGGCCCTTATTTTGATGGTGGGTCTGCCTTAGATTTGTTTGCTGGAAGTGGTGCGATGGGGATAGAGGCTGTGTCTCGAGGAATTGAGGAGGTTTGCTTCAATGATATAGAACCGAAGGCTTTAGAAATTGCTAAGGAAAATTGTCAAAGCCTAGGAATTCAGCAGGCTCACTTTTTTAACATGGATTATGCTTCGTTTTTACGTTCTACACAACAAAAATGGGATATCATCTTTTTAGATCCTCCCTATAAAATGACGGAGGTCTGTGATATTTTAGCTGCGGTTCTTCCTTGTCTATTAGAAAAGGGAAGGGTTATCTTTGAGCTTGCTAGGGAAACAGCATATCCTACGGAGCTTGAAGGCCTTATATTACTTAAGAATAAGGAATACGGAATCAAAAGAGTGTTAGTTTATGAGCTCAAAGGAGGGATATAATGCTTTATAAGGAATGCTATGCTGAGCTGAAAAAGGCAATGCTGCGTTTATATAAGAAAAAAGCCTTTGAAAAATTCACCTATATGAATTTCTTTTATTTGATTGATGAAAAATCCCATGGGATAGCCGTATTTAACAGTCTTACCTCAGGAAATTTACCTAGTCTAAGCTTCTATCTAAAGGATGTAGGAATACAGTATTTATTTGATTCTTATTTATCTAGCACAGGATTAGTTCATAATGGTGTGTTTGCCAATATGCTGGTATTATCCCTTGTTCCTAGGTCTGATTTAACAGAGGAAGATATTGCCTTTTTTAAAAAGAAGAAAATTAGGATTACCCAGGAAAATAATCTTTTACCCTGTGAGTTTAAAGAGGGGTACATGTATCAGTATTTTAGCCTATCTAAAATCAAGCAGGTTGTAGAATATCTGTATTATTTAAATAGTTTACTAGATAATGAGCTAAAAGATATAGAAGAGGCCTTCCAAAAGGAAGAGATTGTTCTTGCTGGATTTGATACAGTAAATCACTTATATGAATTAAAATTCACTAAGGATTTTTCTTTAGGAAGAATGCCTGCCTATAAAAAGATTGATTTCAATTTTGCAAATGAATATAAGGAAAGTACCTATGTGGATGATACCTGCTATATTGGCCGATATTTTGAGCCGATGAAGGAGGATGGGCAGCCCTATTATGATACTTTACTTGTTGCATATTATGAAAAAAAGGATACGCATATCGTTCAAAAAATTTCCTGCAAGCCTCATCAGTTTTTAGAATATTGCTATGGGTTTTTAGATATGGTATTTAAAAAGGAGGGATTACCTACAAAGGTTGTTTTTAATAATCGAAGGCTAACCTCTTTACTGCTAAAAACACTTGCCTATTTGGATATTGAGGTTGTCTATCATAGAGAACCGGAACAGTTGGATACAATTTTTTTAGAATATGTACAAGAAATTTTAGATGAAACAGAGGAAGGAGAAAAAAAGACGAACGTCTTTGTGTCATAATATGAAAAAAATACTATTTTTATTTCTTATGTTAGGCTCTCTAACGGCCTGTGGTCTGGGTGCAGATCCATCCACTGAGAACATTATACCAATAGAAATTCTTGAAATGAATGATATCCATGGACATATAGAGAATGAAGGGGACTATGGTGGCTTGGCTAGAGCTTCTAGCTTGATTTCTGATATTCGCCAGGAAACCAAGGAGGATAATACTATCTTAATTGGAAATGGGGATATGCTTCAGGAAACGGCTATTTCAAGAGTTAGCTATGGGAAGGTTGTTATTGATGCTATGAGTCAGATGCAGTTTGATTTTATGGGCGTTGGAAATCATGAATTTGATTGGGGCTTTGATCGTTTTTTAAACTATTTTGATGGAAATGAAGAAAATGGAGAGGCCAGCTTTCCTCTTGTAAATTCTAATATTTATTATGAGAATACCCTAGTTGAGGGCAAGAAGGTTGTATCTAAGCTTTTGCTTCAAAAGGAAAATGTTAAGGTAGGGGTAGTAAGCTATATTGGAAATCTGTATTCTTCCATTAATGCCAATATGACAGAGGGCTATACCTTTAAGGGGAGATCTCAAGAAATTGCAGATAGTGTAGCCTCCTTAGGAAAAGATTTAAAGGAAGAGGGAGCAGATATTATCCTTGTGAATATCCATGATGGAGAGGTATCCTCCTGTATTGAGTATCAGGCCAATCTTTTGTTAGCTCAGTTGAAATATCAGGAAAAATATTTAGTGGATGCTGTCATTAATGGGCATACCCATATGAATCAGGATGCATTAATTCAAAGAACAGGGGGTGTCAGCTTACCTGTTGTACAATCTAGTGGAAAGCTAGCTGATTTTGGTAGAATTGATTTATCCTATGACCTAGATGCAAGAGAGGTTACCTCAGCTAAAATATCGCATATTGATGTCACCTCCACAAAAAAAGAGGATTCCAAGGTAACGAAAATAATAGAAAATCATTACTTTGCTGCTAAAAATATTTTAGAAGAGGTCTATTGCCAAAATCAACAATATATCAGTCGCTATGATTCTCATTTTCAGGCCTATGCCTTAAATGTTATGATGGCTGGTACAAACGCAACAGCCGCCTGCTGTAATACGGGTGCCTTTCGAAATAATGTTGGGGTTGGGAGCTTTGATTTTAAAAAGCTTTATGCGTTAAATCCCTTTGATAATCATATTATATTATGTGAAATTTCAGGAATAGATTTAAAACGATTCTATGATGCAAACTCGAATTATGAGATTGTTTATACCAAAAATTATGGTCCATTTATTGCAACAGATCAAACCTATACGCTAGCCATTGTGGATTATGTTTATTTCAGCAATTACTTTGCTGCCTATCGAACAGATTCCTTTATTGATACTCAGCTGATAGTAAGAGATCTGATTGCGGAAGATTTAAGGCTTCGTAAGGATACTGGTTTTACGATTTCTAGTGACTATCTTGATCCTTTAATCAGTTCTTTCTTATAATTTTCTTGAAAAAATGTCGTATAAATGCTAAAATGGAAGCGTAATATTAAATTGATGAGGAAGAAGAGTATTTATATATCTGTATAAAGAAGCGAGAATGAGTTGGTGAAAGCATTCATACAGAAATAAAGAAGGACACTTCTATAGAGCTTTTAAACAAAGCCGTACCAGGCGTTAACGGTCTTAAGTGCTAGTTTTATACTAGAAATAAGGTGGCACCGCGAATACATTCGTCCTTAATCATTTTTTAAGGACGTTTTTTATTGGAATGAGGGATGCTTTATAAAAACAAATTTACCAGATGTAGCTTTAGGACGATTTGAATTAAGAACCATCGTCAGGGAAGATTATATGGATTATTTTGAGATAGGAATGGATGAGGAAACCTGTAGGCATTTGAATTGGGGTCCATTTCTCAAGCCAAAGGAGGCTCTTTGGTGTATAGAAGAGATTTTTTTGAAGCGCCCCCTATTAGGCATACCTGCTGGCTATGCCATTATTGATAAGGCAAATGATTCCAAAATGATTGGTATGATTGATTTTCATACGTACTATGAAAGTATAAATACAGCTGAAATTGGTTATATTTTACATAGAGATTATTGGAACCAAGGAATTATGAAGCGTTGCTTAAAGGAAATGACGCGGATTGGCTTTGAACTTTTAGCCCTAGATAAAATCCTTGTAGGACATACGCTAGGCAATCAATCCTCAAAGCAGGTCATTCTTTCCTGTGGATTCCATTATGAATATCAATCCTTAGTTAAAATCAAAAATCATGAGCGTATAGCAATGTATTATAGTCTATATCGCTATGAATATGAAGAAGGGAAGTAGAAATATGATTACAAAACCAAAAGGAACCTATGATGTTTTACCTGAGGAGGTAGGAACATGGGTCAAGCTTGAGCAGATGATACGGAAGATCTGTCAAATCTACAATTATAAGGAAATCCGGACTCCAATCTTTGAATCTGGAAGGGTATTTCATCGAGATGCTTCAGACACCTCCGATATGGTGACGAAGGAGACCTATGATTTTTTAGATCGCTCGAATCGCCAAATTACACTTAGACCTGAGGGCACTGCTGGAGTTGTACGTGCGTTTATTGAAAATAAGCTTTATGCAACCAATCCCTTGAATAAGCTGTTCTATTTAGGGCAAATGTTTCGCTATGAGCGACCTCAAAAGGGAAGAAATCGCCAGTTTAGTCAGTTTGGTGTAGAAGCCCTAGGTAGTGCGGATCCGTTAATGGATGCAGAGGTTATTGCCTTAGGGACAAGCCTCATTAAAGCCTTAGGCTTGAAAAATGTAAAGGTAAAAATAAATAGTATTGGAGATAAGGAATCTAGAGAACGATATAAGAAGGCCTGTGTTCAATATTTTTCTGAATATAAGAAGGATTTATGTGAGGATTGCTTGGTTCGATTAGAAAAGAATCCTTTACGAATTTTAGATTGTAAAGTTGATCGAAATAAGGAATTTTTTCTTAAGGCTCCAAAAATTAAGGAGTATTTAAATGAAGCCTCTATTCAGCATTTTCAAAAGGTTTTAGAGGCCCTAGACCAAATGAAAATCCCTTATGAAATTGAGGACAATCTAGTTCGAGGCTTGGATTATTATTCTCACACGGTTTTTGAGCTTGAGGTCGATATTGAAGAATTTGGAGCTCAAAATGTCATTGGTGCTGGAGGTAGGTATGATAGCCTCGTATCCGATATGGAGGGTCCGAATATTCCAGGAGTTGGTATGGCCTTTGGAATGGAGCGCTTGCTTTTAGCAGCAAGCTATGGAGGAAAATCCTTGAAGGCAAATGAATACCTACATGTTTATTTTATTGCCTTGGGGGAGGCTGCTCAAAAGGCTTGTCTTACTCAAATGAATGTATGTCGATTGGGTGGTCTATACTGTGATATGGATTTCCTAGGAAGAGGGCTTAAGGCACAGTTTAAGACAGCAGACCAAAATAAAGCAATGTTTACTTGTATTTTGGGGGATAATGAGCTTTCAGAATTTAAAATTAATATAAAGAATAATGAAACAGATGAGCAGGAAACGATATCTCTATATGAGGTTTATCCTTATGTTTTAAATAAGATCAATAGTCGTTCTGCCTGTGCATCCTGTAAGGAAAAAGAGGTAAAATAAAATGAAACGAGTACTATTAAAAAAGATTGAGCTAGGAAAGGTAAATCGTGTTGCTGGCTTTGTTGAAAACATACGAAATAAAAAGGCGATGTGCTTTATTGTTTTAAGAGATATTTCAGGAAAATTACAGCTAACCATAGAAAAGGAAAAGCATCCCGAGCTTATAGAAATCCTAGATCAAATAACAGTAGATAGTGTCATTGAGGCAACAGGACCTATTGTTGAAAGTGAATATGTAAAATTAAATCATATGGAAATGTATCCAGATACAATCCAGATAGAAAGCATTGCTGCACCCTCTCCAATTGTTGCTCCTAAGGGAGAAGAAACTCATATTGATTTAAGATTGGATTATCGGTGGATTGATTTAAGAACGGACAAGAATACCTTAATGTTTAAGGTACAATCCTATTTTGTTGGGAAATGTAGAGAATTTTTAATGGATCGTGATTTTATTGAAATCCATACACCAAAGCTTATTGGTGCTGAATCTGAATCAGGAGCAGGAGTGTTTAAGGTAGATTATTTTGATAGAGATGCCTTTTTAGCACAATCTCCTCAGTTTTATAAGCAAATGGCTATGGCCTCTGGCTTTGAGCGTATTTTTGAATCTGGCCCAGTTTTCCGAGCTGAAAAGTTTGCTTCTCGGAAGCATGCAACTGAATTTACAGGCTTTGATTTGGAATTTTCCTATATTGAGTCCTATGAGGATGTAATGAAAATGGAAGAGGAAATGCTAACCTATGCTCTTAAGGCAGTTTATGAGAAATATGCAACTGAAATAAAGGAAGTATATGATATCGATCTTGTTGTACCTACGCTTCCTTTCCCAAGAATGGATTTACATAAGGTCTATCAGGAATTAGAGGCACGCTATGGCTATACAGTACCTGAAAGTGAAAAGGGCGATTTAACAACCGAAGGAGAAAGATTATGCCAAAAGCTTTCCTTAGATAAATTTGGTCATGAATTCCTATTTATCACAGGATATTCTAAGGAAAATAGAGCATTTTATCATATGCGTGATGCACAGGGTGTACCTTGTGGCTATGACCTTATCTGGAAGGGCTGTGAAATCACAACAGGAGCTCAAAGAGAGCATCGTTATGAAATTTTAAAGAAGCAGGCTGAGGAAAAGGGCTTAGAAAAGGATGTTGAATTCTATTTGGATTTCTTTAAATATGGCTGCCCTCCACATGGTGGCTTTGGTATTGGTGTGGATCGTATTACAATGCTTTTATTCAATCAAGGAATCAAGGATGCTATGTTTATATTCCGCGGACCAGACCGATTAAATCCTTAAGGAGATGTCTATGAATCATATCACATGGAATGAATACTTTATGGGGGTTGCAGCCCTTTCTGCAAAAAGAAGCAAGGATCCCAATACGAAGGTGGGCGCTTGTGTAGTAAATGAGGATAAGAGAATCATTGGAATTGGCTATAATGGATTTCCTATGGGCTGCTCGGATGAGGTATTTCCTTGGGGAAAAACAGATAACAATTATTTGAATACAAAATATCCTTATGTTGTTCATGCAGAGCCTAACGCCATTCTAAATTGTACCTCATCTTTAAAAAACTCAACGCTATATGTTACCTTATTCCCTTGTAATGAATGTGCAAAGCTCATTATTCAATCTGGGATTAAGCATATTGTTTATTGCAGTGATAAATATCATGATGAGGATTCCTTTAAGGCCTCACGAAGGATGTTTGATGCTGCAAAAATTACATATGAGGCTATGCCTGAGGTTTTTGTCGATATAAGGAGAGCATCATGAAATATTTCTTTAAGCGGTTTTGGATTTTACTTTTGCTTGCCATTTTAATCAATATTCCTCTTTTAGTTCTTGGAACTGTACGAACTGATAAAACGGTTACTCTAAAGGGGGATACCACAATAGTTAAGGACTTTGTTGAAATTGCTAATCCCTATGAAGCAAAGGGGACTCTGTCTACAATTTATGTTATTAGCCTAGATCATTCTACCATATTACAGAATTGGATGGTTGGGCTAAGCTCAACCTCAGAGCTTGAGGATTTACCAGAGCATTATTTACATTTTACAGATAGCGAGCTTGTTCAAATGGGACGGATTCAGCATGAATCCAGTATTATGTATGCTTTGATGCTTGCCTATCAAGCAGCCTCAGCTACAGACCCAAGCATTCACCTAGAGCATAGCTTTGATGCCTATGTTGTAGCCTATTATGATAGTGTATCTGAATTTCGAATTGGAGATCGAATTATTGGGGTAGATCAGGTTTATGCTGATGCAGATTTTGATCAATTTGCTGAGTTGTTTAATAAGGCAGTTTCAGCGGAAGAGCCTCATACCTTTCAGGTCATGCGACAGAAGAAGGAGCTAGAAATTACAAATACAAAGGAGAACCTAAGAATTGCTGGTTATTCCTACTACAATTTAAATCAAAAAACAGCCTCTCCACAATATAAAATCAAGCAAACAAATGTTGGAGGACCCTCTGGTGGATTATTACAGACACTAGCCTTATATAATTCCTTAGTACCGACGGACATTACTCAGGGACGACATATCGCTGGAACTGGAACGATAGAACCAGATGGGACAGTAGGTCCAATTGGAGGAATTCAGCAAAAGATTTATACTGCCTTTGAGGATGATATGGATATATTCTTATGTCCAAAGGAAAATTATGAGGAGGCTTTATTGGCTTATAATACCTTAAAGAATAAGGAACGAATGAAGCTATATTCAATTGAAAGCTTTACTGAGGCTTTGGAGGTGCTTACTCATGAATTTTAGTGAACGCTATAAGCGCTGTAAGGAAGCAATTAAGGAGATATCCTCTCAAACTCCTCATCGAGTTTTTATTGCTTTAGTCTCCATCCTGCTTGCAGGTCTATTGATGGCAGGCCCGATTACCATTTTAGCCAATTGCTTTATTTTTAATGATTATATGAGCTTTTGTCTTATTGGTATATTGATTTGTATTTTCTTTATTATATTTTTGAGTCGAGTTTTTTATTATCAAACGATAACAAAAAAGCAGGTAGAGGATATGGCTTGCTTTTATGCTATGGATGCAATACTATGTGCTGTTGCATTATGTGTTGGTGTTTTTATTGGTTTATTTATCTAAATGAAGGAGGGAATTTTATGTGGATTACCCTGGCGTTACTTGCCTTTTTGCTTATTGGTGATCAAGTAACTAAATATTTGGCCCAGATTTTGATTGTGACAAAGGGAAAAGAGGTTACCTTAATTCCTCATGTTTTAGATGCAACCCTGACCTATAATACAGGAGCGGCATGGTCCTTTCTATCAGATGCTACCTGGCTTCTTGCTTTGATAAGTGTACTGGCCTCTGCTGTATTGGTCTATTTTATTACAAAAAATAACTGGAAAAGGAAGAAATGCTATTCTACAGCCATTACACTGATGCTTGCAGGAACCTTTGGAAATGCGATAGATCGCGTATTTTCTTGCTTTCATTTGAGAGAAGGCGTGGTGGATATGATTATTTTTAAGCCTTTAGACTCTTTATGGATGGCTATGACAAAATCCTCATTCCCTATATTTAATGTCGCTGATATGTGCTTGGTTATAGGAATCGTATTGCTGGCAATTGATATTCTCTTTTTCCAAGAGAAAAGAGCGAAACTATGAAATATACTGTAGAAAAGGAGCTGGTAGGACTTCGCTTAGACAAAGCCCTTACAAAGCTACTTGAAGGAAAATCACGATCCTATGTTTTAAAATGTATTGCTGAAGGACAGGTCTTAATTCAGGGCAGACAAGAAAAGCCATCCTATTTACTTAAGCTCTCAGATACCATTACCTTTGAGCCTCTTCCAGAAAAAAATTTGGAGCTGGAGGGAAAGGATTTACACCTAGAAATTCTCTATGAGGACGAGGATATTGCGATTGTGAATAAGCCTAAGGGAATGGTCGTTCATCCAGGGGCAGGGAATATGGAGGATACCCTTGTTCATGGCTTGCTTTATGAGCTTGAGGATTTATCTACCATCAATGGTGTAGTTAGACCAGGGATTGTTCACCGAATTGACAAGGATACTACAGGTCTTCTTATGATTGCTAAAAATGATATGGCGGCCTTAAGCCTTGCAGAGCAGCTGAAAAACCATACCTGTAAAAGAAGATATATCGCTTTAGTATATGGCTCTTTTGCTGAGGATAAGGGGAAAATCAATGCACCTATATCTAGAGATCCTCAGGATCGTAAGAGAATGGCTGTCAGTAAGCTTGGGAAGCAGGCCATAACTCATTTTAGGGTCCTTAAGCGATATTCAGGCTTTACCCTAATAGAATGTGCACTTGAGACAGGACGTACTCATCAAATTCGAGTTCATATGGAGTACATCCAGCATCCAGTTGTTGGAGATAAAATCTATGGTAGAAGAAAAATTATAGGAGATCAGGGACAATTTTTACATGCAAAGGTTATTGGCTTTCTTCATCCAAGAACACATCAGTGGATGGAATTTGATTCTGAGCTTCCAAAGTATTTCTTAGATTTCTTAGCTACATTAGAATAAAATATAAAGATGGTAGATGGTCTACCATTTTTCTTTGGCACTATATATTAGATGGTGAGCTATCAATAGAGATAGTAGCTACAAAATTTTGAAGTGGTAAGATGTTTGTAGACACAAAAAAAGTGTTTATTAACATCTTTTTTCATTTAAATAATTGCCTTTTTGTGTCTTCAAACTATTGTCTAGTTCCTATCGACACCTTTTTATTTTATAGTTTATTTACTATACACAAGTTAAGTTAATCTACTTTTTCTTTTTAGCAGAATGATAATAAGAGAATTGACAAATACTAGAAATGGCGTATAATTATAGTAAAGATGGAGGTGTTTCTATGCTAAAAAAATATGGATATGTGCGTGTAGGAGCTGCTGTAAACAAGCTGAAGATTGCTGATATTACCTATAATGTAGAAGAAATGAAAAGAATATTAGATGAGGCTATAGACAAAGGAATAGAAATTCTAACCTTTCCTGAGCTTTCTATAGCAGGATATACCTGTCAGGATTTATTTTTAAATGATGATTTATTGAGAGCTACTTTAGAGGGGCTAGAGGAGTTAAAGGAGTATAGCAAGAAGCACTCTATTGTTTTTATTGTTGGAGCACCTTTAAAAATTGGGAATGTACTTTACAATTGTGCTGTAAGCTTTTCTGAAGGGAAGATTATTGGTGTTACACCAAAAACCTATATTCCTAACTATAATGAATTTTATGAGGCAAGATACTTCGCTTCAGCAGCGCATTTAAAGGTAACCTCCTTTTCGCTTTTAGGAGAAGAGGTTCAGGTATCAAATCTTTTATTATATCATGCAGTTGGCTATGAGGATATTTGCTATGCGATTGATATATGTGAGGATCTATGGGCAACCAATTCGCCAAGCAATATGGCTAGTGTATCAGGAGCAACTATGATTTTTAATTTATCCAGTAGTAATGAGCTTGTTGGAAAATGTAAGTACAGAAGATCCTTAATCCAATCTCAATCAGCAAAAACAATGACTGCCTATATTTATGCATCCAGTGGTTTATCAGAATCGACAAGTGACCTTGTATTTTCAGGTCATGCTATGATTGCAGAGCCATCAGGAGAGGTAAAGGAAAACCAAAGATTTTCCTTTGAATCCACTATCATCTATCAGGATGTGGATATTTTCAGAATTGCTCATGATCGAAAAATAAGACCTACTACAGAAGGAGCCTTAGCTTTGGTTCAGCCGATTCATACCTTTTTTTCCTTGAATCTGCAAAAAAATAGCCTATCTAAGAAATATACCCCAACTCCATTTGTTACGCAGGATATTGAGGCCTTAGAGGAAATTTTAAATCTTCAAACCTATGGTCTTGCGAAGAGAATCAAGCATTTAGGAAATGCAAAAATGGTTATAGGAATTAGTGGAGGCGCTGATTCAACTTTAGCTTTTTTAATCTGTTTAAGAGTAGCTAAGGTATTAGGACTTCCTTCCTCTAATATCCATGCGATTACAATGCCTGGCTTTGGGACAAGTGGTAGAACCTATCAAAATGCAGTACAGCTGATTCAAACCGCAGAGGCTACTTTTAAAGAAATTTCAATTAAAGAAGCGTGCCTTCAACACTATAAGGATATTGACCATGATCCAAAGCAGCTTGATGTGACTTATGAGAATGCTCAGGCAAGAGAACGTACCCAAATCCTATTTGACTATGCCAACAAGGTAAATGGTATCGTTATTGGTACTGGAGATTTATCAGAAATCGCCTTAGGCTGGGATACCTATAATGGAGATCATATGTCTAGCTATGCTGTGAATGCTTCTATTCCTAAAACCTTGGTTACAGCGCTAATCGCTAAGGTAAGAGATGATAGTGAGGAGGGGGTATTTAAAAATACTTTATCTGATATTTTGGATACTCCAATTTCTCCAGAGCTATTACCACCATCTGTAGATGGAAAAATTACGCAAAAGAGTGAAGCTAGTGTTGGACCATATATGATACAGGATTTCTTTTTATATCACTTTATGCGCTATGGTGCTAGTATAAAGAAGCTTTATTTTCTAGCCTGCCAAACCTTTGCGTATCCAAAAGAAGAAATTAAAAAATACCTAACCACGTTTATCAAGCGTTTCTTTACACAGCAATTCAAAAGAAACTGTATGCCAGATGGGGTTAAGGTGGGTACGATTAGCCTATCTCCAAGAGGTGATTTAAGAATGAGCTCTGATACCTCCTATAATCTGTACATAAAGGAATTAGAAGAATTATGAAAATAGGAGTTTATGGTGGATCCTTTAATCCCTGTCATTTAGTTCATAAGCAAATTGTTTTAAATTTATTAGAAAATTATGCCTTTGATCGTATCGTTTTATTACCTACAGGAAATTTTTATAAGAAGAGTAATTTAGCAAAGGGAGAAGAACGTATCCATATGCTAAATTTAATGTTTGAAAATCATCCTAGGGTTATTCTTTGTGATTATGAATTTAAAAACAATTTAATATGTACATATCGTAGCTTAGATTATTTACAAAATCTTTATAAGGGAGATGAGCTTTACTTTATTATGGGAAGTGACAATCTCCTTCATTTTGATACGTGGAAACGATATGAATACATTTTAGACACCTACAATTTATTTGTTATTGTTCGTAAGGATATTGAATTAAAGGGCGTATTAGAAAAATATCAAAATCATAAAGGAAAAATTGAACTAGTTGATATAGAAGTAGAAGGCGTTAACTCTTCATATATAAGAGCGTGTGTAAGTAAAAATAACTATGATGAGATATCCCATATTTTAGATTCAAATGTTTTAAAGTATATTCAAGAAAGAAGAATCTATACCAAGGATTACCAAGAATATCGAGAGGTCAAATACACCTCTGATGAAGAGTTTTTAAAGAACTATAATAGTGATGACTATGAGAAGATGAGTATTACTACAGATATTACTTTATTTAGTGTAAGTGATATTGAAGCCACGAGCTACCGTAAAAAAAATGGGAAAAGCTTTAGTATTCTTTTAGTGGAAAGGGAATCTGCTCCTTTTATGAACTGGTATTGTATTCCAGGAGGTTTTCTTTCTTTAGATGAAAAGCTTTTAGATTCAGCAAAAAGAATCCTTTTTACAGAGGCGAATATAGATGATGTCTATTTAAATCAGTTTCATACATTTTCTGATATTGATAGAGATGTTCGAGGAAGAGTTCTTTCCGTAGGCTTCTTAGGTCTAATTGATAAGACTAAAATATTAAATGATTTAAAGCCTAAGGCTAGCTTCTTTGATTTAACTGTAAATCAAAATAAGGACATTTTAACTATTGTATTTAAGAACGCCTCCAAGGAGTTCTGTTGTAAAGTAAGAAAAACAATAAATCCTTATGGAATTATTAGCTTTCAGGAAGTAGAAAATGAATATTTAGCCTTTGATCATTTAAAGATTATTGTAACAGCTTTAGAGTATTTAAAAGCACAAATACAAATAGAGGATATTATCTATCATATGTTACCTGATGAATTTACTTTAAAAGAACTTCAAATGGTCTATGAAGCAATCTTAGGGAAAAAGCTTATAGACTCAGCATTTCGAAGGACTCTTAAGGATAAAATTATTCCAACAGAAAAATTTAAAAATGATGGTGGCCACTGTCCATCAAGATTATATAAATATAAAGCTGAGTAGGAGATTTATTTATGAAAAAAGTATTCGCAATTCTTTTTTTAGGGATGCTATTGGGACTGACAAGCTGTGTTTACTTAGGGCTTTTTCCTAAGGAAGTAAAAAAGCATAATTCAATGATTCAGGAGCAAATTGCAGACTTCCCCTTTCATAACTTTGATGTAGAATTTTATTATTTTCCGGATGAAGAAAAGAGTGCTTACGTTAGTTGTGCCAATGGGATTTTTGAGTTGCTTCTGTTTGAAGATGATTATATGTATTACAACAACAATGGCGATGAGATTCGCTACGATTTTGAAACGAAGGAAGAGGTAACTTATAAAAAAAATATAGAGGAGTATTCTTATTATGAAGATGCTTTGCAGCTAGTAGAGGCTATTCAGAATTATCAAAATTTATCTGACAAAACAACTGGTAGAAGAGGAATGGATGAGGATGAGGATGGATATTTAGATGAGGTCACCCATTATTTTTATGATATGGACTGGGAATATTTAGATTGTGCTGAACTTGATTTTTATGTTACAAAAGATACTTCTAAAATCAAGAGAATATTCTTTATTGATTGTACAAATAATTGGCAATTGGATAGAAGGCATTTTAAAATGCAGGCATATTTTAATTATGATGAGAATAGATATACACTTAAAGAATCTTATGAATTTCAAAAAAGGCTACAAGAAGAAATAGAGGAAGAAGAAAAAAATAAGGACAAGCTTGATGAGAGTATTACTTTTAACAGCAGTTTCTTTTGCTAGAGATAATAAATATGATACAGATGGAGTATGGATTAGAAGTGGAAATAGTTTTTCTTTTACATTCTAGAAAGTATAGTGATAGTATATAGAGTTTAAAGGAGATATATGGCTATGAAAAAGTTTTTGGGTTTTATTAGTTTTATTTTAATATTACTATTAGCATCTTGCAATGTTTTTTCTGATAATGATTCAAAGCTTGCTAATTTTAAGGCAACTGAAATAGTTGAGGCTATTGAAAGTAGACAGAGGGATAAAATTAAGTCTTTATTTTCATTAACTGTTTCTTGTGATTTCAATGAAAGCATTAATGAGCTATTTCAATATTATAAAGAAGAGCATTTAAATATTGAGCATTCAGGAGGTCCTAATGTTTCTGATTCCTTTAGTCAAGGAAACACCGAAAAAATGATAAGAGCTTCTTACAAAATCATTACAGAAGAGAATGTATATTCTATGTCTTTTACATGGTGTAGTGAAGATGATTTTAATCCTCAAAATATAGGGCTTCGTTCTTTATATCTTATTAAAGATATAGACAATCCCCATTATTCTAAATATGTCTATTGGGGTGATGGTACTGGGGCTGAAGGGATATTTGTAAATAAACCGCATGCAAGCAGCTATCTAGAGACTATGATGGACTATATTTCTATTGACAACAAAGAAAGATTTAAGTTTTCTTTTTCAAAGTCAACTCTTGATTCTCAAATTGAGTTGGATAATAATGTGGATATATTGTTTTCAGCTTTTGATGGTATTTACGATTATTCTAATAATCGAGTGCAATCATTTTCTTTAGAAAATGCAAGAGGTTATGATATTTCTTATTATGCAGTTAGGGATAAAGGAAAAGTATCAGAAATTCATTGCTTTTGCTTAAGGTGGTGTGTTGAAGCAAAGAATTCTAATGATTTAGGAGCATTGTCGTTTTATTACAAAAAAGCAGATGAAAGCCTATCAATGGAAGAACCTTATTGGGCAGATGGTTTATGGACACCAGGAATCCATGTTGGAGTCCATCAAAATCCTACTTTAGAATGACATAATATGAAAAAAATAATTCTAATGATTTATATGGTTATAATAGGTCTATTCTGTATGTCTCTCAGTTCTTGTAGTTTTTTATATAATGATGAAAGTACAATTGGCTTAAAGAATTTAAAAAAGATTTAAATCAAAATCATTTTAAAATTGTTGAGAGCATTTGCTTTTTATCTTAAGAATAGAAACGAAATAAATCTACCTATAATTGAGACTAGTTCATTAAATAGAGCTAGTCTTTTTGAAATATACAACTAAAATTATATTTTAAGCATATTATTGTATAAAAAATGTTAAAAACTATTACTCGAAAGATACTCTCCACAATGCAGAGAGTTTTAACTGGACTAAAATAAAATTATAACTAATATACAATTTTCTATTGATATTTTTTCGCAAAAGTTATATAATATTTGCGAAGTGGGTGATTGTATGAGTAACATAAAAACTCTTATATTAGAAAGAATAAAAGAAAACGAATTTGCTGCATTTACGAGTTCTGATTTTCAAGATATTGCGAAATATAAATCTGTTAGTAAAGCTTTAGAAAGCTTAGAAGATGAAGGTAAAATAAGAAGAGCAAGAAGAGGTGTATATTATCTTCCAGTCTATAACGATTTTCTTTGTTTTGAGGAAGCGCCAAATATAGATGGTATTGCAAAAGCCATAGCTAGACAATATAACTGGATAATTGTCCCTTCAGGAAATTATGCCTTAAATATTTTAGGATTGTCTACGCAGGTTCCAAACGCATACACATACATTTCAAATGGTCCATATAACGAATACGATATTCATGGGAATGTGATTTATTTTAAGCATACTACATCTAGATTAGTTTCCATATTGCCCTATAAGGTATTGATAGTAATTCAAGCCTTAAAGACATTGGGAAGTGAAAATGTTAATGAAGCAATATTGATTAAAATAAAATCATTTTTAGATTCAGATGATAAAAAAAGCATAATGTCTAACAAATCCAAAATTACATCATGGATTTATGATATTCTAAGAAAGGTATGTGAATGATATGTATACTATTGCAAAATTAGATGAAAGAAATAGAGATGCTATTTTTACTAAATATGCTTATGATAGTAAATTAAATAAAGCGATTGTTGAAAAGGACTTTTGGGTAACGCTTATATTGGACTATTTATTTCACAAATCACAGTATAAGGAATACTTTATATTTAAGGGCGGAACTAGTCTATCCAAATGCTTTCATTTAATTCAGAGATTTTCCGAAGATATAGACTTGATTCTTAAGTGGAATATATTAACGGATGATGATCCTAACAAGGAAAGAAGCAATCGACAACAAGACATGTATAATAAAAATATCAATTTATTAGCTCAGAGTTTCATCAAAGAAAAACTTGTACCTGCTATGGTTCTTGATTTTCATGATATCAATAAGGATATAAAAATCGTCATAGATGAAAATGATGGTCAAATTGTTAATCTATATTATCCACGTTTATATGATCCAACTGAGGCTGGTATTTTAAAATATATAAGACTAGAAATTGGACCATTGGCAGCATTATCTCCTACGGATAATATAGAAATCTCTCCTATGATTTCTGAGATGAAACTGCCAATAATGAATCAATTTAACACAAAGGTAGAAACTGTTTTACCTCAAAGAACATTTTGGGAAAAGATTTTGATATTACATCAAGAGTCACATAGACCAATGGATAAAAAAACTCCTAAAAGATATTCAAGACATTATTTTGACATTGTTAAAATAAGTATGTCCAAATATAAAGATATTGCTTATAACGATTTGATGCTTCTAACTAATGTTAGGGAATTTAAGAAAAAGTTTTATCCTGTGGGGTGGGCTCAATATGATTTAGCTAAACCTGGTACCTTTAAGCTTGTACCAAGTAAGGAAAGGATAAAAGAATTATCACTAGATTTTTTAGAGATGAAAGAAATGCTAAATAATAATGAATTTGAAGCGTTTGAAGAATTAATAGATAAAATAAAGTTAATTGAAAAAGAAATTAATTCTCTATAATATCATACAAATAAATAGATAATATTCTGTGCAATATATTTTGATATTTAATCAACAATTCAAAGAATATAAAGAAGATTTATAAAAATTCTTTAAAAATCATTGTCGGAAAGTGGATAAATAATAAATATATTTTAAGAAATGAGATATTTGTACAATGGGATTGATAGATTTAGCTAGTAATAAATGTTTGGATGAAGGTGGAGCTGGTAAAAGACTACATTTATTTTTAACAATGAACGTCTAACTTATTTTTTTAATTATAAAAGCCCAATTCAATATAGAACTGAGCTTTTATTTAAATCATTGTCTTTTTTTGTCTACGAACTATTGACTTGTCCCGTTATTTTTCTGGGTTAATTTCATAAGCAATTGGAGTTAAAAATATTTTTTTAATTTCAGCCAAATTCTTAGTTTGACCTAAAGCATACATTAGTTTTGTAACAGCTGCCTCTGTGGTCATATCATAGGCCTCAATTGCTCCACTTTGTATAACCTTTGTTCCTACCTCATATATATTAAAATTCGAACGTTCATATAGACACTGGCTACTTACTACGATAGGAACACCTACTGCAATTGCATTTTTAATTTCCTTTATGAAATCTCTTCGGATATAAGAAATTCCTCCAGCCCCATAGGCTTCTATGACAATTCCTTCAATACCAGAGGAAATCAAAAGAGGGATTATGGAAGGATTTGTTGTTGGAGTGAGCTTTAATAAAAATACATGAGTGTTGATATCTACAAATAGCTTAGGGCTTTTATTATTTTCATGAATCATATTTTTTTGAATGTTAAGTCCTGTTGCACAAACAACGCCTAAGGGGTGTAGATTTATGGATTCAAAGGCATCAAAGCTAGAGGTTCTTGCCTTAACAGATCGAGAACCAAACATAATTTTTCGATGAAAGGCTAAAAAAACACCAGGAATTCCTGATTTTGCCATAGCAAAGGCACAATGCAAGTTATCAATCGCATCGGTTAGTGGATGAGATATAGGAAGCTGTGAGCCTGTAAATACAATAGGAATTGGGGGATTTTGAACCATAAAGGTTATCATAGAGGCAGTATAGGCCATTGTATCTGTACCATGTGTTATCATAATTCCATCGTATAAAGCTATATTTTCATAAATTTTGGTAGCGATAATTTTCCATTCCTCAGGTTGAATATTTGAGCTATCTAAAACCATTATCCCTTGACTATCTACATGCGTATTTTCATCCTCAAGGATAGACTGAAGGAGCTGATGGGAATCCTGTGGGACTAATCCATCTCTTGATTCAACGCTTGATATTGTTCCACCGGTTGTAAGAATCAATATTTTTTTCATAGTATAACCTCACATTTCTTCTATATTATACACTATTTTTTAATTTTTTTTCTACGAAAAAAGAATAAAATCTTTCTATTTTAAAATGAATTATGGGGATTTTAAGATTTTCATTCATTTTCCTTTACTTTTTGTTAGATTATGCTATAATATAAGTTGCGTTTGTACCAAATATTGGTACTAAAATATATATATTTTAGGAGGAGTGGACTTTGTCCACATTGTGTGATATGAAAGTAGAAAAATTAGAACATAGCCGAAATAAGGTTGTTTTTGAAGTAACAGCAGAAGAATTTGAAAAGGCATTAGATAAAGCCTTTGTTAAATGTAATGCAAAAGTAACCATTCATGGATTTAGAGCTGGAAAGGCTCCAAGATCAGTATATGAAAAAAACTATGGTGTTGAATCCTTATATGATGAAGCCTTAAATGTTGTTTTAAATGAAAAGGCTCAGGAAATTTATGCTGATGAGGCTTTAGCTAAGGAAATCGTTGGTCCTTTTGAGCCTGATTTTGAATCTGAAGAAAAACTTGAACGTGGAAAGCCATTTAAGATTTCTTTATCATTTGATGTATATCCAGAGGTAAATTTACCACAATATAAAGGAGTAGAGGTAGAAGAGGCTAAGCTTGAGGTTAGCGATGCAGAGGTAGAAAATGCCTTAAAGCAGGCTATGGCTAAGGATGCCGCTATGCAAGTTAAGGATGTACAGGTTATCGAATCAGGAGATACAGCAAATTTCGACTTTGTTGGTACAGTAGATGGAGTAGAATTTCCTGGTGGAAAGGCTGAAAATTATGAATTAGAGATTGGCTCTGGCCAATTCATTCCTGGTTTTGAGGATCAAATGCTTGGAATGAAGGCTGATGAGGTTAAGGATGTCAACGTAACCTTCCCTGAAAATTATGGTGAAAAATCCTTAGCTGGAAAGCCTGCTGTATTTAAGGTAACTGTTCATGAGGTAAAGCATAGAGTTTATCCAGAATTAACTGACGAATATGTTAAGGGATGCAATCTAGCAGGAATTGAAACTGTTGCTCAATGGAAAGAATCTAAGAAAACAGAGCTAGAAGAGGCAAAAAAGAAAAACGAAAAGGATCGTCAGGTGGATCAAATCATCAATAAGATTTTAGATAATGCAGTCGTAGATATGCCAAAGTCATTAGAGGATGAGAGAGTTAAACAAATTCGTGCTCAATATGAAAATCAAGCAAAGATGTATAATATTCCATTTGAAACCTTCCTAGGCTTAATGAATATAACGAAGGAAAAGTTTGAAGAGGAAACAGAAAAGCAAGGAAAGCGTCAGGCTTTATTCAATGTTGTTGTTTCAAAGATTATTGAGGAAGAAAACTTAGCTCCATCCAAAGAGGATTTAGAGGCAAAGGCTGAAGAGGATGCTAAGCTTCAAAATAGTACAAAGGAAGCTATGCTAAAGAATCATGCTCAAAGATACTATAGTGATATCGCTTATCAAAGAGTGATTGATTTATTGCTTTCTAATGCAACAATGGTGGGGAATAGTGCTCCTAAAAAGGCTCCTGTAAAGAAGAGTACTTCAACAAAGACTACTACAGCAAAGACAGGTGCTACAAAGACAACCACTGCGAAAAAGACTACAGCTACTAAAAAAGCAACAAAACCAAAGGAAGAATAAAAATATAGGGAAGGAAGGTCTTATGACTTTCCTTTTTATCCAAAAAATAAAATAATTTTGGCAAAGCACTTGCAAAAGTGCCAAAAATGATATATATTATACTTGTCAATTTTTTTAAATGACTGAAAGGATGGTAAAATGGAAGAAAATAAATTAGTTTTACCTGCAATAGCAGTACGTGGTGTAATTCCACTTCCAAATAATGAATTTCGTATTGAAGTAGGCCGTGAGAATTCTGTTATGGCCTTAGATGCAGCTGAACGTATGTATGGTGGAAATATCCTTCTTTTAATTCAACGTGATGCTTCTGTTAAGGATGTTACGAAGGATGATGTTGAAGAAGTAGGTGTTCTAGCTAAAATTACTTTAAAATTGAAGCTGCCAAATAAAAATTATAAGGTAAAATTTAAAATCTCAGATCGGATTCATATCCAAGATTTTACTTCAATTGATCCTTATTTTGTATGTAGCTATGAGAAGATTTTTTCTTTTATGCATAACGATGATACAGAAGCTGCATTAATTAAGAATATTGCTACAGCAATTTCAAGACCAGCAGCAAATATATTACAAAGTATGGATGAGGTTTCTAGAGCGCTTCAGCAGGGAACGAATGCAGCAATATTGTCTGATATTGTAGCATTCAATTTGAAGATAACAGGTCCTCAAACCTCTAAATATCGGTATCTTGCAGAATTGGATGCCTCTAAGCGATTGGAATTTATATTAGAGGATATTGAGCATGAAAAGCAAATTGTAGAAATAGAGAATAAAATTAATAATGATGTAAAAAAATCCATCGATGAATCTCAAAAGGAGTATTATCTTCGTGAAAAAATGAAGGCAATACAAAACGAGCTTGGAGATAAGGCACGTCAAGAGGAGGATGTCGAGGCATTAAGAAAGGCAATCGAGGAAGCTCAATTACCAAAAAATGTGTATGATAAGGCGAAAAATGAGCTTCAAAAATATGCTTCTACCAGCAACCAAATGGCTGAATCTGGTGTAATACGTACATACTTAGAATGGATTATAAATCTTCCTTGGTATAAGGAAACAGAGGATACGACAGATTTAAAGAAGGTAGCTGAAAGCTTAGATAAGAATCATTATGGCTTAGAAAAGGTCAAGGATCGTATCATAGAATATTTAGCGGTTAAAATGATGACTGGAAAAAATCCAAATACCATTTTATGCTTTGCTGGTCCTCCAGGTGTTGGAAAAACCTCTTTGGCAAAATCCATAAGCGAGGCATTAGGCAGAAAATTTGTAAAGCAGTCCTTAGGTGGTGTTCGTGATGAATCTGAGATACGCGGCCACAGAAGAACCTACATTGGTGCATTACCTGGAAGAATTTTAAAGGGTATGCGTGATGCTGGCTATGTTAATCCTGTATTTTTATTGGATGAAATTGATAAAATGACAGCAGATTATAGAGGAGATCCTGCTGCTGCAATGCTTGAGGTTTTAGATCCTGAGCAAAATAAATATTTTTCTGATAATTATTTGGAGGAGCCCTTTGATCTATCTCAGGTAATGTTTATTACTACAGCAAATGATTTGTCTAATATTCCTGCCCCTTTAAGAGATCGTATGGAAATTATAGAGCTATCAAGCTATACGGAGATTGAAAAATTTAATATAGGATTTAAGCATTTATTAAAAAGAAATTTAGAAGAGCATGGCTTAGAGGAGTCTCAGCTTTCCATTACGGATGATGCAATGTATGCAATAATTCAAAATTATACAAGAGAAGCTGGAGTTCGTGAGCTCAATCGTATGATTGCAACAATCTGTCGTAAGACGGTTAAAAATATCTTAATTGATAAGGTAGTAAAGGTAGAGGTTACCTGTGATAATCTATCTGATTTCTTAGGAAAAATTCGATTCACGAATAACAAAAATCGTGAATTTGATCAGGTTGGAATTGTAACAGGACTTGCCTACACTCAATTTGGTGGTGATACGCTGGATATAGAGGTTATGACATACCCTGGTAAGGGGGGCTTACAGCTTACGGGTAAGCTTGGAGATGTTATGAAGGAGTCAGCTCAAGCAGCGTATTCCTATGTGAGAAGCCATGCCTCTGACTATGGAATTGATCCGAGTGTCTTTGAGAAAAATGATCTTCATATTCATGTTCCTGAGGGAGCTGTACCTAAGGATGGTCCATCTGCTGGTGTAACCTTAACTACAGCGATTGTTTCAGCATTATCCAACAAGCCTGTAGATTGTCATATCGGAATGACAGGAGAAATTACCTTAAGAGGTCAGGTTCTTCCTATCGGTGGCCTACGTGAAAAATCCATTGCTGCCCATAGAAGTGGATTAACGAAAATATTTATCCCTAAGGAAAATGAAAGAGATATAGAGGATATTCCAGAAGAGGTAAGAAGTGTTTTGGAAATTCGTCCTGTATCTCATATTAAGGAAATTTTAAATAGTGTATTCCACTAAAAAATGGTCCCAAACTATTGGGACTTTTTTCCCTTTTTAAAAATTGGAGGAGTAAAAAATGAACAAAAAAGCTTTATTCGTGGTAGGGGATTCTACATTAGCTTCCTTTAATGACCCATATTATTATCCAAGATTTGGATATGCAACAAAATTGAACCGATATTTTAAGAATATTGAAATTGTGAATTTGGCTTTATCGGGTAGAAGCTCAAAGAGCTTTATTAAAGAAGAAAATTATAAAAGAGTATTTGAGGAGATAAGGAAGGGGGATTATTTACTTATTGATTTTGCACATAATGATGAGCAATATGATGATGCACTACGCTTTACAAACGCAAGCTTACCCATGACGGACCCATCTTCCTTTTCCTATTATTTAAATACCTATTACATTGCTCCCGCAAAAGCAATTGGAGCAATTCCCATTCTCTGTACACCTGTTTGCCGTGCTGACTCCAAGGATGATTATGAGCATTTGAGTGGACATAAAACAATGTATGGAGATTACAGAGCTGCCATTTTGGATTTGGGCAATGCTACAGATACGATAGTCATCGATTTGACACTTTTGACTAAGCGTAAATATCAAGAGCTTGGGTTTTCTCAGGTTGCCTATTATTATGCAATCATTGCTGGAAAGTATGATGAAAAGGGAAGAGCTGTACCTAATTTTTCTACGGTAGATACAACCCATCTAAATTCCTTTGGAGCAAGCTATGTAGCCTATTTATTTGCTAGAGAACTCTTAAAGACCAATCATGGCTTAAAAGAGTATATTGATGTGAATTTACAGGAGCCTCTAGAAACTGAGCTTCTTATGAATCCAAATTATACGATAAAGGAATATCAAGCACCGGATTTAGCCTCTTATCAGCCTAGGGAGGAATTTAAGACCCTTTCAAAGGATTGGTATGGAACAGCCTTTGGAGATATAGATTGTAATGAATTTTCCTCTTCCCTAGGATTTGTGGCAAAGGAGATAAAGGAAAATGTTTTTAGGGTTGGACAAGCAGCAGAAAAGCTAAATGGAAAGCTTTCTTTAAGTACAGATGCCTTTGCCTTTTGCTTTAGGCAAATGGAGGTTCATCAAAACTTTATTCTAAAAGCGAAGGCTAAAGTACTCCAATGTAAGCCTGTAAAGCAGGCAGGCTTTGGAATTATGCTTCGGGATGATTGTTATTTGAACCAATCCAAGGGGCATGTCTTACTCGCATCAAATTATATTGCCTCAGGTCTCATTACTACAGATACCTCTATGAACCCCATATTTTTCAAGGAGAATATCACACTAAAAAAGGAGGTGCCTGTTCTACAGGGCTTATATAAAGAAAATGAAGAGGCTTATTTTAGTATCAGACGAATCGGGCAATCTGTTGAATGTGAGGTAGAGTTCAGAGATACGCTCTTTAAAAAGGTTTATGTGGATTTTGACTTTCTTCAAATCGATCAAAAATATATGTATATTGGACTATTTGCCACCAAAGGTACCCTAGTTGAATTTTATGATGTTCAATTTGAGAATACAGGTAAAATTATTGGTGCATAACTTAAGTAAAGGAATTAATCTCTCTAAAGTCGACTTTAGAGGGATTTTTTTATAAAAAATGTCGAAAAATGGTGGAAGAATATGGTATAATGAAAAAGATGGGATGTGATGCAATTGCTACTCACAATAGTTTTCTTATTCTGTAGTTTAGGGATTTCAGGATTCATTTATTATGCATGTCAATGGTATAGGGCTTGGTATTATTGTTTTATACCCCTTCTTTTTATTCCTATATTCTTTCTTTTATTCTTTGGACTTTATATAGGAATTATCTTTTTTATTTCCTTATTTATGGATAAGAAGAAAACAATTAGAAAGCCCAATCCATTTTGGTATTTTTGGATTAAGCAAACGGCATTTCTGTTAATTATGCTTTCTCGAACTAAGGTTCAAACAGAAGGTCTAGAGCAACTGAATAGAGGCAAGCGATATCTTGTTGTTTCCAATCATATATCAACCTTTGATCCAATGCTTGCGATAACTAGACTGAAATTAGATCCCTTGATTTGTGTTACGAAAAAAGAAAATTTAAAAATCCCCATTTGTGGCAGCTTCATTCATCATGCGGGCTTTATTCCCTTAGATCGAAGGGATTCCCATTCTGCTGTACAAATGGTCAAAACGGCTACAGAATATTTAAAAGAAAATCAATCAAGTATATATATTTGTCCAGAGGGAACTCGAAGTAAAACAGAGGAACTGCTACCCTTCCATCCTGGATCCTTTAAAATAGCAAAGCGAGCAGGAGTCGAGATTGCTGTTTGTTATATCGAGCACACCAATCAGATTGTAAGGCATTTCCCATGGAAGAGAACAAGGACAGCTATAAGAGTATTAAGCATTCTTTCTAAAGAGGATGTAGAGACAAAAACAACACAGGAATTGGCTATGCTTTCCCAGACAATTATGCAAAAATTTAAGGAGAACAAGAGATGAATTATTTATTATTTAACCCACTAGCAAGGAATGGAAAAGGAAATATAATTAAAGAGGAAGCTAAAATAGATTTAGAAAATGCCTATCCTGATTTAAAGGAAATCAATGTCCTAGAGCTGAAGTACAAGGATTTTATTCAAACCTTAACTAAGGAAGATATTCTTATTTTAGTTGGTGGTGATGGAACCTTAAATCATTTTGCAAATGTTATTTATTCACATAATTTAGAGAATTTGCTTTATTTATATCGAGCTGGTACAGGAAATGATTTTTTAAGAGATATCCAAGAAGAAGGGAAGCTTGTCTTATTGAATCCCTACCTAAAGGAGCTTCCTAAGGTGAAAATCAATGGGAAGGAAACCTATTTCATCAATGGAATTGGCTTTGGAATTGATGGAATGGTTTGCGAGGTGGCAGATGCTTTAAAGGCAAAGGGAGAAACAGAAATCAATTATACTGGAATAGCAATTAAGCTGTTATTAACGAAATATAAGTGCCCAAATGCCCTTGTAAAGGTGGATGGGAAAGAGTATAAATTTAAGCGAGTATGGTATGCATCCTCTATGAATGGCCAGTATTATGGAGGAGGTATGATGGTTGCTCCTAAGCAGGATAGATTATCAGAAGTACTATCCTTTTGCACGATGCATAAATCAAGAAGATTACATACCTTACTGATTTTTCCAAAAATCTTTAAGGGAGAGCATATAAATAAGAAAAAATATTGTACCATGATTCAAGGAAAGCATATTGAGGTTACCTTTGATCGACCAACGGCATTACAAATTGATGGAGAAGTCATTCGTAATGTAACCCATTATGAAGCATGGAAATAAGCATCAAGCTAGGTGCTTTTTTAAATCTGCAATGAGGAATATTATCTAATTTACCAATAAACTTTATTATTTTATGCATTTTTTTAAAAAATATTCCTCTTTTTTCATTTTGTGAAAAAAATCGTCGTTTCACTCGTATATTTTATGTAAGGAAAAAATAGGAGTGATATTTCTACCCATAAGAAGTATATTGCTATACAATTTATGAGTCTAAATTTTTTAAAATGAATTCAAGAATTTCCTTTAGCAAACAATATGCTTAAGATTCATGATTCTAGGAGGATTTAAACGTGATAGAAATTAAGAATGCTTGTAAGTATTATGAAAATGGGAATATTGGCATAGAGGAGGTAAATCTGAGGTTTCCTTCAAGGGGAATTATAGGTATTATAGGAAAAAGTGGTTCAGGAAAATCCTCTTTGCTTAACCGTTTGGTATCTGTTGGAATAGGTATGGGTCTTTCTTGTCTTATCTTTCCTTTTAGAAAAATAATCAGAAATAAGCAAATTGAAATTTTAAATGCTTTTGAATTTTTCTATGATTTCTTCTATATTCGAAATTTTATTTTTTAGAGCATCAATTGTGGAATCTATATTGGGTTTTTCCTGTGTGGCGCTTCCAAGATTTTGGGCCTGTGTTCCTATTACCTGCATAGTTTCACCTAAAAGATTATAGAAGTTTCCTAAGGAATTGAGTTCATTTCCATCAAGTCCCTCACTAAGAATGATCCCTAAAATATATGCCAGGGTTGCAAATTCAAATGGATTTAAGGATAAGAGAAGCTTACTTAATTGTGTTATTGGGTTTTTTGTCATAAAAACCTCTTTTTTTTTATATTTTTTTAGAATTTAAGATAAAAAAATGAATATATAAGGAATAATTCTATGTAGCAGTAATATGAAAGGAGAATAACATGAAAAAAATTATTGCGTTTGTACTATGTGCTATTACTGTAATACTATGCACAATGGTAGAATGTTATGCCGAAGATTCCTATGAAACCTATAATGAAATTATGATGGTCAATGGAAAATTATTAAAAAACTTTACAGATGAGGAATTTAAAGAGTATTTTTCAGCAGTACATAAGAGAATATTTTGGGGTATTAATGTTTACACAGTAAATCAAAACGTAGAGACAACCTATATTTCATCTACATTATATAATGTTGAAAACAAGGGGGATACAGATGTATCCTACGAGCTTGACATTGTAGTTGATGTATCTAAAAAAACCACATGGAGTGTGTCAGGAAGCTTAAGTGGCACAGCAAAGGGAAGTATAAAAAGCTTTAAAAGTGATTTGGCAGCTAAGGCAGGAGTTGATTATAGTAGTACGAGTGCTGAATCAAGAAAAGAAACACAAAAGCTTAAGGTTACAGTTGAAAAGGGAAGTAGAGCCATTGTTTATCTTATGGGGAGTGCTAGAGTTACCAATGGAGTATGTGCAACCTATTTGTGCTTTATTAATGTTGCTAGCTGTGGATTTGAATATTTTACATTGGTGAATCAATATCCAAGAATGGAAAAAAGAAAGCTATGAAAAAATTTGTTTTTATCTTGAGCTTAATCAGTTTGGGGCTACTGTCATTTATTTTAATTTTTAGCTACAATAAAAAAATTGTTGAGGAGGAAAAATATTATACAATCCCTCAAATCAAGTCTTATATATATGAAGAAGATAAGCAGATGGAATTTACCATTTATGCAAACACCAAAAGGAGCCTTATTGAATATCAGGAGCAAAATAGCTATACATTGCATTCTAAAGGAAATCAGTACAAAATCAATGACATAAAAATTACTAAGGAACAGGATTCAGAGATGGGACAAGAGACATACTATAAATATATTTTGGAGATGCCACTGTTATCTATTCTAGAAGAGGATATTGTTTTAGAGCAAGTCCATATTCTAATTCAAAACGAGGAATTTCGGCTGGATTGCCTCTTAGGCGATTTGGCTATCTATAAGAAAAACTACACTCCTCTGGAATTTCATGATCTTTATGGAAATTATTCCTATATAGAAGGTGAGCTTCACTTCATTGGACTTACAATTGAATTAGATAAGTCCTACCAAATGCTTGAGGAGGTTAAAATAATTCACTGCTTTAGCCCTATAAGCTATATAGAAAAGGATATTTTATATGATAGTCAAAGAACTATAAATGAATTTCCCTATCCATTTATAAATGATACGCATGCTTCTGACCCATTTCCGTTGACAGCAAAGGAAAACTATTATTACATACCCATAAGCTATCCCTATTTACATTTGATAACGAATGTGGCCATTCTAATGAAAATAGATGGGAGCTATTTTTATATTTCTGATTTCACTTATTTAGCTAATAAAATATCTCTTAAAGATTATCCCAAGCTAAGGGTTGAAGGAGAATATCAAAATGCTTAAGTTAATGGAAATTCAGAAAAAGTATCATAAAAATCGTGGCTTAATTCATGTAAGCCTTTCAATATTTCCAGGAGAACTATATTTGTTTGTTGGAGAAAACGGAAGTGGCAAATCCACAACAATAAAAGTAATTTCCAAGGTGATCTTTAAGGATAAAAATATGGGTACAATTTCAAATGATTTTAAAAGAATGGTCTATCTTCCAGATAAAAGAGGATATCCAAGGCTTTTAACTGTGAAAACGTATCTAGAATATTTTTTAGAGAAGATACCAAAAAATCTTGTTTTAGAAGCATGGCTAGAACGGTATTGTATCCCCAATAAAAAGATTGGAAGCTTGTCTAAGGGAATGCTTCAAAAATTAGGAATCCTACAAACACTTCTTACAGAAGGAGATTTATATCTTTTAGATGAACCAACGGATGGACTAGATGTGGAATCCATTCGAAAGTTTAAGGAGGATATTCTTCAGTTGCTTCAAAAGAAGAAAACAATTATCATTAGTACACATAATAAAGCACTTTTGAAAGAAGTAAAGCCTATAATATATACCTTTAAGGAAGGAATCTGTTATGAAAAAAAGCAGAAGTCTACATAATTTAGTTCAGCTCTATCTTTCCTATCATTTGAATAAAGTTGCACTCATATTGCTAGGAGCCATTTTATTTTTGTGGTGCATTGTTTTGATACTTAATTCTGGATTTCCCATAGATCCATCTGCCTATTTGCTAGAGTATAAGGCATATCATTTCAATTATTTAGAGCAATCCCTCTTTTTTTTACAGATGATAGATGCTGTTATTGTTGCCTTTTTGATAGGGGCAGAAATGTCTAGCTTAGATTTATTTGACCCGATGTTTGTTCCAAATACAGCTCGAATTAAGCTTATTTTTGCCAAGCTGCTGGTTAATGCAATTCTCCTAATGAGTATTTTACTTTTGCAAGTTCTCCTGCTGGAATGGATTGGTGTTTTGATATTTCCAAATTATGTTGTAAAGGCTACCGATTTACTTGTAATTTTTTATCTCCTTTTTCCCTTATTGGAATTAATGCTATTGGGTGAATTGATTTCTATGATTTTAAAATCCTATTTTATTCCAATTTTAATTTTTATTATACAAATTTTATTAATTATTCTTTTAAGAACGGATAAAATCAGTCAAATCTTAAGCTATTTTATTCCTAAAATAGGCATCTCCTTTAATGAAATAAGGTTGATAGGGAATATTCCTATATGTCTTAGCATATGCTTTTTATTGGTTATTGCTATTGCTTTGGCATTTCAAAAAAAGGATATAAGCATTTAAAACGAAAATGTATCGTTTTTTTAAAAATAATCTTGACAATCCATTCGTTTAATGGTATTATGTATTAGGTAAATAAATAGGTGGAAAGAAGAAACGCCCGTTTCTCGCCTGATTGATGAATTGATAGGCAAAAAGTCACATGATATTTTTTTAGGATATTTTAGGGGCGTTTTGCGTCCCTATTATTTTTTATTGCTTACGGAGGTGGAAATTATTAATAAGCAAAAAAGAGGTGCAGAAGAAATGGTAAATGATGCCATTCGCTGTAAAGAAATGTTAGTAATTACAGATAAAGGAGAAAAATTAGGTGTATTACCTCGTGCAAAGGCTTTAGCTGTTGCGGAAGGTCGAGGTTTAGATTTAGTGATTGTATCACCAGATTCCAATCCTCCTGTAGCTAAGATTATGGATTACTCTCGTTTCCGTTTTGAACAACAAAAGAAATTAAAAGAAATGAGAAAAAATCAAAAGGTGGTTGTTGTACAAGAAATTCAGCTTTCACCAACTATTGAAAAGCATGATTTTGAAACAAAGGCTAGAAAAGCTCAAACAATCCTAGAAAAGGGAAATAAGGTTAAAATTTCTCTACGCTTTAAGGGACGTATGATTGTACATCAGGATTTGGGTAAGGAAGTTATTGAGCGCTTTGTTGAAAGACTTGCTGAATGTTCATCCTTAGAGTCTCCAATACGACTAGAGGGTAGAACTTTATTTGCTGTAATAGCACCAAAAACATCAAAAGATTAAGGAGTTAAGATTATGCCAAAACAAAAAACCCATAGTGGATTGAAGAAAAGAATTAAAGTTTCCGCATCTGGAAAAGTAAAACGTGGTCATGCTTATACAGGACATTTAAAGACAAATAAGACGCATAAGCAGAATAAGAATTTATCAAAGAGTGGTTTAGTTCACGAAACGGATATGAAGCGTATTAAACCATTGATTTCTAATTTACTATAAGGAGGTAAAAAGTAATGCCAAGAGTTAAAGGTGGATACACTACAAGAAGAAGACGTAAGGCCGTTTTAAAATTAGCCAAGGGCTATTATGGTTCTAAACATACTTTATATAAAACTGCACATGAGCAGGTAATGCGTTCTTTAGCATATGCTTATCGTGATAGAAAGGTTAGGAAAAGAGATTTCCGTAAATTATGGATTAGCCGTATTAATGCTGCATGTAAGCTAAATGATATGAAGTATTCTAGATTTATTAATGGTTTAGCTAAGGCTAATGTTGCTATTAATAGAAAAATGCTTGCTGAAATGGCTGTAAATGATCCAGAAGGCTTTGCAGGACTTTGTGAAACTGCAAAGAAGGCTTTAGCTGCTGCACCAAAGCCTAAAAAGGTTGAGAATGTAGTTGTGCTTAAGCCACTTCCAAAAAAAGCAAATTAAGCAAATAGGAAAGAATAAAAAAAGCTTGTAGATCAGAAAGGATTTACAAGCTTTTTTAATGGATTATATCGCATAAAAAAAGCGTATGAAACGCTTTATTGCTTTAAAAAGGCAAGAACATCATCATAAACCAGCTGATGATTTTCTTCATTGAGTATTTCATGTCTCATGCCATCATAGACCTTATGACCTACATTTTTATACCCAGCCTTTTCTAATGTTTTAATTGAATCTGCTAGTCCTTTTTGACCTAGTGGACAAGGATCCTGCTTTCCAACTAATAATAAAATAGGCTTGCTTGGATCATTAACTTGATATCTATTCTTTTTATGCATGCCCCATACCAAATGGTAAAGCGCCTTATATGCAGAAACAGAGAAAGGAATATTACAATATGGATCCATCAAATAATTTGAAACATTTTCTTCATTAAAGGATAGCCAATCTACTGGAGTTTTAGGATTTTTAACTGATTTTGAAAATTGTGCGTCTGTTAAGCTTGTCAAAAATTTTGAAACATGAGTATCATTCTTAAAAAAACCAATGAGGTTTGCCATAAAAATACCACAGAAGGTAGCCTTTTGATAGGCTGGAACTCCAGATAGTATAACCTTTGTATATAAATCTGCATGCTTTTGAATTAGATTTCTAGATACAATTGTACCCATAGAATGAGCAAAAAGATATAAATTTAAGTTAGGATACCTATTTTTTAATTCCTTAGATATAGTTACTTGATCCATAACTAAGGCTTCCCATGGCTTTTTTCCCTCCATATGTCCTAATAGAAGAGCATTTCTTCCATGTCCACGAAAATCGGAGGTCATTACGATATAGCCCTGTTCATTTAAAAAATTTGCAAAATTTTGATATCTGTGCTGGTGCTCCTTCATACCATGAACAATTTGAACGATTCCTTTAGCATTTTCTATTTCATACAAGGTTGTATATATTGGGTGTTGATCATATAAAGATTTTAAAGTGATTTGCTCCATAATTTTACTCCTAAATTGATTAATAAACAGGCTCAGTTTTTAAGCGCTCAAGGACTAAGGAATGTGCCTCATCCTTTGTAATTTTTAAGGCAACAGCTACCTCATTATATAATTTCCGTTCTGCCTGTTGTAGAAATTGGGTATCAAAGGAACCAAGTGTTTTTTTCTCGGCCTTTTTATCCTCTGCAATATGATAAAGCATCTTTAATAAATGGATGGTATCCATAATATTATTTGAGATGACGAGTTGCTGAAATAATAGCTTACGCTCCTTGTTGTCCTTCGTATATTGATCTGAAAGAAGAAGAGAGTCATTTAAGGCTTTCAAAATTTGAGTTTTATCTAAAATAGGTCTTAAGAAGCAGGAAGCCTTTTCTAATGGCATCTTAATTAACATCTTATTATAATAGGTTTCTAGCTTATAATAAGCATCCTCTACATGTACTTCCAAAATTGTGCATAGTCCATGACCGTTATGAACAACATAGTCCCCTACTTTAAACATTTTTAGCCCTCCTCTCCCCTTGAATATACGAAAACTTACTAATAATATTATATCATAAAGTAAACTAAAAAACTAGGGATTGATTTAAAGAAAATAAAAGTATTTTTTCTTTGTAATTTTTTTGTTTTATGATAGAATAGTAATGTAGTACGATATTTATCAAAACTTGTAGGATAAGAGGAGTTAAAATGAAAAAATACGATGTAATTATTGTAGGCGCAGGACCTGCAGGATTATTTGCAGCATATGAACTTCATCAGCAAAATGAAAGTCTAAAGGTTTTATTGGTTGACAAAGGACATGATATCTATCACAGAAATTGTCCTGTATTACAGCATAAACTTTCCAAGTGTCCAATAGATAAAAATGGACATTCAGGGTGTCATCCAGCATGCTCAATTACAAATGGCTTTGGTGGAGCTGGAGCATATTCTGATGGGAAATTTAATATAACCAGTGAGTTCGGAGGCTGGATGACAGATTATCTCGATCCAAAAAAGGTAGAGGAATTAATATCCTATGTGGATTCTATTAATCTTAAATATGGGGCTCCAACTACAATAACCGATCCTACAACAGATAAGGTTCGGGAAATTGAGCGAAGAGGCTATGCTGTTGGGCTTAAGCTTTTAAGAGCAAAGGTAAGGCATCTTGGAACAGAAAATAATTTAAAAATTATGGCTAGAATCTTTGATGATTTAGAAAAATGGATTGACATGCGGTATGAAACTGAGGTCACAGATGTTATTATAGAGAATAATCAGGTCAAGGGGATTAGAATCAAGGAGGATGTCCTTGAATGCAATCAGGTATTTTTAGCTATAGGTAGAGATGGTGCTACTTGGCTTCAATCCCTATGTGAAATGCATGAGATCGGTCTTACTCATAATCAGGTGGATGTAGGCGTGCGTGTTGAAACCAATGATGTCATTATGGAAGAAATTAATCAAAATTTATATGAGGGAAAATTCATATATCGTACCTCTGTAGGTACTGAGGTTAGAACCTTTTGCTCCAATCCGAGTGGTCATGTTGTCGTAGAAAATCATAGTGGAACGATCCTTGCAAATGGACATGCCTATGCTGATATAAAATTGGGAAGCAAGAACACAAACTTTGCTTTACTGGTTTCTCATAAATTTTCTGAGCCATTTGATAAGCCAAATGAATATGCACATGAGGTATCTCGTCTTGCAAATCAGTTATCCTGTGGTTCTGTTATTGTACAACGATACGGAGATATATGTAAGGGCAGAAGAACGACTCAAAAGCGCTTGGATGAAGGATTTGTCAAGCCAACATTAAAAGAGGCTGTACCGGGAGATTTGGGGCTTGTTTTACCCTATAATACAATGAAATCCATTATAGAAATGATTGAAGCCTTGGATCATGTTACTCCAGGTATAGCAAACGAACATACCCTATTCTATGGAGTGGAAGCGAAATTCTATTCAGCAAGACCTGTAACCAATGAGTATTTTGAAACTAAGGTCAAGGGTCTATATGTAGGCGGAGATGGGGCAGGCATTACAAGAGGTCTTGCTCAGGCTGGAGCCAATGGTGTTTGGGTAGCTAGAGACATTGTGAAAAGCTATAAATAAATTTTCAACTAGAAAGTGATATTTGACTGGAAAATATCACTTTTTATTTGTTTTTGTCAAACGATTTATTTATCTAGTTTTGTCGAAGGACTATAATAATTTTTTTATATGCTTTATAATAAGGCACAGGTGATAAAAATGGGCTTGTCTGTAGGTGTGTATGTGAAAAAGGATATTTTAATTCTGCGATTAAAAGGAGAATTAGATGATGTTAGTGTTGGGGATTTACGGATACGAATTACAAATTATATTGAAAGCTATAAGATAAATCATTTGGTTTTAAATTTAGAGAATTTAACCTTTCTTGATTCCTCTGGAATAGGCTTTATTATTGGTCGGTATCATCAATTAAGAAAAAGAAATGGGGATATAACCATCAGCAATATCCATAGTAAAATTGAAAGAATTATTTATATATCGGGTCTTGCTAAAATCTGTAAAATCAGAGAAACAGAAGAATCCGTAGTCAGGACTTTATCAGGAGCTTAAAAAGTGGAGGGAACCGAATTATGTATAATGAAATTTTTATGAAATTTATATCCAAAAGAGGAAATATAGGGATTATTCGAAATGCTGTTGCAGCATTGATTATTGATAGTAATCCTACAATTACGTTTTTAAATGAATTGAAAACGGTCATTAGTGAGGCAATTACAAATTGTATCGTTCATGGCTATGATAATCAAGAGGATCAATATGTGGAAATGAAGGTCATTGTCGATGATGAGAAGGTAGCCTGTGATATTCAAGATTATGGCAAAGGAATTGAGGATATAGAACAGGCAAGAGAGCCTCTATTTTCTACCAAAAAGGAAGAAGAACGAAGTGGCTTAGGCTTTACAATTATGGAGATGTTTTGTGACACCTTTGCGGTGGAAAGCAAAGTAAATGAGGGAACAAAGATACATTTTACGAAAAATTGGTAATAAGCCTTTGATTTTTAACCCATAATAATACTGGTGATTTTTATGGAAAAAACAAGAAAATATTATCAGGAGCTTGTTTCAGTAAAAAAGGATTATAAAGTAATGCTTAAAAATTTTCTTTTAGCCTTTGGTTTTGGTGGAGCAGTCAGTATTGTTGGACAGCTGTTTTTTGATTTTTATCATAATCTATTAAAAGTGAATTCAACAGATGCATCCTTATATATGACGCTCTCTATGGTGTTTATCGCTGGGATTTTGACTGCCTTTGGATTATATGATAAGCTCGGCCAAATTGGAAAATGCGGCTTAGCAATTCCTATTACAGGCTTTGCAAATGCATCTGTTTGTTCAGCTATGGAATACCATAAGGAGGGTATTGTTTTAGGAATTGGGGCAAACACATTGAAATTAGCGGGTAGTGTTATTGTATTAGGAACAGTTTCAGCTTTAATTGTAGCTAGTATAAGATATCTATTTGAGGTGCTACTATGACCTTCACTTTAAAGGATGTATATTTAAGTGCCTCATGTGTTGTTGCTGGAGACCTAGAAGGAAAGGGTCCACTAAAAAGCTATTTTGATTCCATAGATGAATGTAAGGATTGCTGCTTTGAGAATAGTGAAATTGATCTTTTATACAAATCGATTGATATGCTATTAGAAAAGGAAAAACTTTCCCCTGAGGATATCAGCATAGCCATTGGCGGGGAGCTTTCCAATCAGCTTACTACCTCAAGCTACACCCTAAGGAAGCTTTCTATAGCCTTTGCAGGTGTGTATGCAGCCTGTTCTACAATTACACTTGGTCTAGGTATGGCAGCCTTGCTGCTTTCCAATAAAGAAATTCAAAATGTTTTAGTTTTTACCTCTAGTCATAATCAGGCAGCAGAGCGTCAGTTTAGAAATCCTGTAGAATATGGGGGAAATAAAGAGGAAACACAAACCTTTACTTCAACTATAGGAGCAAGTGCTCTTTTATCTAGAAAAGAAGGACCATTACGAATGGGTAGCTTTACTATGGGTAGAGTGATTGATATAGGATTTACAGATGCTTTAGATTATGGTAGAGCTATGGCACCTGCCGCCTTAGAAACCTTATTTAGTCATTTTAGACAGACAAAAACAACGCCTAAGGATTATGATTTGATTTTGACAGGAGATTTATCCAAATATGGATCAGAGCTGGTTTTAAAGGCATTAAAGGAAGAATATGGTGAAGTCAAAAATTATAATGACTGTGGGCTTTTACTATATGACATTCATCAACAGGATGTTCTTGCTGGAGGGAGTGGGCCTGGAACATCAGCTGCTGTTCTACTAGCCTATGTTAAAAAGAAAATTCTTTCAGGATACTATAAAAAGGTATTATTATGTGCCACAGGAGCCCTTATGAATCCTACAATGATCAATCAAAAGAATAGTCTTCCTTGTATAGCTCATGCCATTACATTGGAGGCGATAAAATGATGTATTTCTATGCGTTTTTAATTGGAGGAGCAATTTGTGGTCTTGCTGAAATTATCAAGGATACCTTTAAGCTAACTGTTGGACATATGACCGTATTATTTGTATGCCTAGGAAGCCTTCTTGATTTTGGTGGATTTTATGATCGCTTGATTGAAATATCAGGCGCTGGAGCAGCATTACCAATCACGAGCTTTGGGCATTCCCTAGTTCATGCCAGTCTTGAAAAAGCAAATGAAATCGGCTATATAGGAATCTTTACAGGAATTTATGGAAAGACAAGCGCAGGCATTGCCTTTACAATCCTTCTTTCTGTTGCAATAGCTCTCCTATTTAAGCCAAAGCGTTAAAGAACCTATTAGGTTCTTTTTTACGTTCCCTTAACGCAGAGAAAATAGGAAAAACTTTAGGGTAACTTGAAGGTTTATATAATCTAGTGTATAATTAAAGGTAAGGAGTTGATCGATATGGATAAAGCAAAAAATCCTATGCTTGAGCCAAATAAAATGGTTGCTGTTATTGGCTATATCTTTTTTACAATTTTTGGAGGCTCCATTTTTGTTATAACAGCTGCTCTGATTTATAATAAAGCACAAGGACTAAATTTAAATACCTTTTCTTTGATTGAGCTTTTAGGTCAAACTGATTTTTCTAAGATAGAAGAAGCCCATAAAAGCTTATATGTTATGAGCAATGCCTTAGGAAATATGCTAACGTATGGATTTATGCTCGCTATCGTTGGATTTTATATGAGAAATTTTGTTAAGGAGGATGCAGTAAAACTCCCAGCAAATAAAAAGCTGTTTTGGATGATTCCAGTGTTTGCTGTAGCTGGATATCTCCTTTCCTTTGTTGTAGATTTAGGAATTTCACAGCTGGTTAGGGATCCTTCAGTGAATCAAACGAGTATAGTAGAATTAATCTCAAATGGAGGAGCCGTTCCTATGTTCATTGCTGTTGTGGTATGTGCCCCTATTGTTGAGGAATTGATTTATAGAAAAGCAATCTTTGAATTTTTGAAGAAGCAGCATATTGTAGTATCGTATATAATCTCGATTGCCTTTTTTGCCCTACCTCATATGGTTACTACCTTCATATCTGGGAATTATTCTATTTTAGATAATTCTCTTATGAGTATACCTTATGTGTTTAGTGGATTTCTACTTTGCTTAACCTATCATTTGTGTGATGAGAATATATATGCTTCATGGTTTATGCATCTAGTGAATAATTTGATTGCGTTTATTTTAATTGTTGTGGGGGTATAGATATGCTAAGGAAATCAAATCAATTTTATAAAGAAAATATTTTTCGTGAGCTAAAAGAGAAGAATGCTATACTAACGGCAGGAGATAAGACACATGGCTTTCATTCTTTAACTGTTTCCTGGGGTGGAATTGGCGTATTATGGGGCTGTGATGTGGCATTTTTATTTGTAAGAAAATCAAGATTTACTCATCAATTTTTAGAGAAATGTGAAAGTGTCACTCTTTCCTTTTTGGATGAACAGTATAAGGACAAGGTAGAATTTATGGGAACCCATTCTGGAAAGGATATGGATAAAATGAAGGCCTGTGGGCTTTCCTATACCTATGATCCAGATTATGATGGAGCTTATATAAAAGAAGCAAGCTATTGCTTTAAAATGAAAAAACTTTATGAAATGGAACTATCCTATGATTTACTCTCTGAACAGCTGAAGGAAAGGTTCTATCCTACAAAGGATATGCATACAATGTATGTATGTGAAATCAAGCAGTTCCTGGTTACGGAGGAAATCTATGATACCCTATATTGATCTACATTGTGATACGATATCCGCTTTACAAGAAAAAAAATGGCATTTAAGGGATGCCAATTTACAAGTAAACCTAAATCATTTAAAGCAAGGAAATTGTATGCTCCAATGCTTTGCTATGTTTATTCATCTGAAAAAGACAAAGAATCCTTGCTTGGATTGCTTGAAAATGATAGATTATTATTACCAGGAATTGGAAAAAAATAAAGAAATCGCTCCTGTTTTCTCCTATAATGATGTTCTAAAAAACCAAGAAAAGGGCCTGATTTCAGCCCTCCTTACCATTGAAGAGGGTGGAGTCACAGAAAACAGCTTAGAGCTTTTGCGGATATATTATCGCTTAGGTGTTCGAATGATTTGCTTAAATTGGAATTTTATCAATGGAGTAGGGCATCCCAATTTTGTTTATACTCAAAGGCCAGATTTTAAAACACCAGAAGAGGAAAAGGGACTTACAGAATACGGGATTCAAATGGTTCAGGAAATGAATCGATTGGGAATCATTGTTGATGTTTCACACCTATCAGATAAAGGCTTTTATGATTGTATAAGGTATTCTACAAAGCCGATTGTAGCTAGTCATTCGAATGCTAGAAGCATCTGCAACCATGTCCGTAATTTAACAGATGATATGATTTTAAAATTAAAAGAAAATGGTGGCGTTATGGGAATGAATTTTTGTGCAGCCTTTTTAGCAGAAGACGAGGCTGAGGCAGAAGGAAAGGACACCATACCCTACTTAATTTTACATATGAAGCATATCAAGAGTATTGCTGGGGCTGAGGTTATAGCGATTGGTAGTGATTTTGATGGAATTGATCCGGATATTTCATTGAAAAATGCTTCTCTTTTACCAAGGCTTTTTGATGAAATGAGGCATCAAGGCTTCACAGAAGAAGAGATTTCAATGATTTCTCATAAAAATTTTTTAAGAGTTTTAAGAAAAAATATAGGCTAAAATGTCTAAAATAGCCTCAAAATGCTCTTATTTTTGTCGATTTTGTAAAAATAAATCATTTTTTTGCAAAAAAATAAAAAAAAACTCTTTACATTTCATTGAAAATAGTGTATCCTATAGATGCGTATGATTTCGCACTATATATTATCTCCCAATTTACTCATGAGATCATACGCACTTATTTATCTCTCAATTTACTCAAAATACAAGGAAAAGACCATCCCTTTTGGATGGTCTTTTCTATTCTAATTTTTACTAGCCTGATATAGCTTAAAATATCGGAATCGACTGATGCGATTTGCAGAATTGGTGAACGCATAAGAATCACAGGCCTCCCAAATGAATACCCAAGAAAATATTTCTATAATTCCCTGAAATATAAAATTGACATGGTACCATTCTAACAGCCCAAAAACAAAAAATAGAATTGCTCCAATACCTAAGGATATCGTTCCCTTTATATTTGTTCGAAGTATGGCTAGATTCGTTTCCTGAAGCTCAACAGCATAATGGATTTGAATCATTTTTTTTATGCTTTCCTGCTCTTCTATATTCATTTGTTCAGGAAATAGAATTTTTAAATTTAAAGTAGCATTTCTTTTTGTATAGGAATATGCCTTTTCAATATAGGTGAATATCCCTTCGTTTAGGATTCGGTTCCCACTATATTCCTGATAGATTTGTTGATCCCTTAAATCCAAATAAATGGTTGAGGAATTTTCCTGAAGTGAATATTTGGATATTTCAGAGGTTTCTAAATAATCGTCGATTAGAAGGTTGATTTCCTGGATCGTTTTCTTATATTTCTTCATTTTTTTCGTTCTCCTTTTCTTCATTATACACGGAAGAAGAAAAGATTTCTAGTATTAAGGAATAATTGTAGCGTCTTTCTCATATGCTTCCTATGACTAACGAGGAGGAAAATATATGAATGATGAGGCATTGATTAGCTTATCAAATAGAATGAAGAGTGATTTATTTGTTGGATTTGTTGGTTCCTGCAGAAGTGGAAAATCAACTTTAATTAATTCATTTTTTAAATTGTTGATTTTACCAAATGTGGAAGATGAATTTCTAAAGCACAAGATTTTAGATGAATTACCACAGACAGCAGAGGGCAAGCAGATTATGACTGTAGAACCGAAATTTATTCCTTCAGCTTCTATTGAATTAAATGTGAATAGCACAGTAATGAATGTAAGATTTGTGGACTGCGTAGGTGAAATTATTCAATCTGCGGAGGGGTTTGGAACAGAAGCAGAGCCTAGATTGGTAAAAACTCCATGGTACAATGAGGCCATTCCTTTCCAAGAGGCAGCTTCTATTGGTACGGAAAAGGTTATATTTAATCATTCCAATTTAGGAATTTATGTGACCTCTGATGGATCCTTTAGCGAATTTACAAGAGGAGAATATCAGGAAATTGAGGAAAAATTGATTCCTAAGATGAAGGAAATGAATAAGCCATTTGTAATTGTACTCAATACGAAGGATCCATCTGATGCAAAGGCTCAAGCAATTGCTAAGGAATTAGAATCCAAATATGAGGTCAATGTGGTATGCCTTTCTGCCGTGAATATGACAAGAGAGGATGCCAATATGGTTCTAACTAAGGCTTTGGAGGAATTCCCAATTTCAGATTTAGAAATTTCATTACCAGATTATATTGATGCAATAGGGGAAGACATTCCTTTAAAAAAGGATATTGTAACAACCATTCAGGATGTGGAAATGAAATATAAAAAGGTAAAGGATGTTACCAACATTTGTAAGGAGCTTAGATTGACCAATCAATTCTCAGATGTTCGCCTAGAGCTTTTAGAGGCTTCTACAGGAAAAGCCAGCATTGTATTGGATTTAGATGACTCAAAATACAAGGAAATAGTAGATTTACTTCTAGGCAAATGTAGTGAAACTAGAAAGGATTTTATCAGCTATCTATATCAATCCAAAAAGGCAAATGAGGTTTATGAGGAGGTTAATTCTGCAATCCTAGAGGCAAAGGAAACGGGCTATGGAGTTTCTGTACCTAGAATCACGGATATGCATCTTTTACCACCAGAGGTTGTTAAGAAGAATGGAATGTATGGGGTAAAGCTTTCAGCTAAGGCCTCCTGTATTCATATGATTGCTGTTGATTTGGAATCCTCATTTACTCCAATCATAGGCTCAGAGGATCAATCCAGAATGCTTATGGAAAGCTTAAATAGCGATGGAGATGAAGAAGCGCTTTGGAATAAGGAATTCTTTGGGAAAAAGCTTTCTGATATCGTAAATGATTCTATGAAATCTAAAATCCATAGCTTACCAGATAAATCAAAGGATAAAATTAAGAATGTCCTTGATAAAATTATGAATTCCAATCATAACAATCTAATTGCCATCATCCTATAAAAATAAAGGTCTCTCCTTAGAGAGATTTTTATTTCGAAGCATATCTAGTTATGAAAACTAAATATTAAAATATATTTATTTTCTATTAAGAATTTAAAACTATACATCGTTATTATAAAAACCAGCTTTGTATTGAAATACTTTTTTCTTGCAATTAGAACATTTCAATTCCTATGTAATATAAAATACTAGATAATTTTGTTAAAACAAGTATAATTTTTGAAATTAATTATTATTTATTATGTTTTTGTAAACTAAATAAAGAACGAAATAATATTCTTTTTAAAGAAAACAACGTATTTTTCAATCAAAAATCATCCTTTTTAAATTTCTTTAGAACTATAAATCATACCCGCTTTGACATTGAAAATAAGCCTCAAAACAGGCCTTTTTAGCCATTTTTCATGTGAACAGGATAAATGAATCGCTAGGCTTTAAAATCTCATAAATCAATCGATTTTAAAGTGTTTTTGAATTAGATATTATTTTTGAAGATAAAAAATCACGCATTGATTTTCCTTAGAATGGATAAGTATAGGGCTCGATGGCTGATAATTCCACCTTTTTTAGCTACTTTAGGGATCAATTCATTCTACCACTAGAATTTTTATTCAAGTTATGCTATAATTTGTTAACTCGATAGCATGAAAAATAATTTGGAAATACAACTGGTTAATTAAACTAGATAATGAAATGTGTTTGATTGTTTGATATAATTTAAGACATTTTCAAATATGTTTTTTCAAACTATTAGAAAAAAATAATTATTAAGGAGGAAAAATAATGAAAATTGAATTCAATGGACAAATCATCCAGCAGAATGAGCCGATTCGTATTTCTGATTTGATTCAAACCAATAAATATGATTATCAGGCTGCCAAAGTCAATAATCGTATTCGTGAATTAGAATACCTGATTGAAAAGGATTGTAAGGTAGAGCTTTTAACCTTGACAGATACAGATGCAGTAACAATTTACCAGTCTACATTGAGATATTTGGTTATTATGGCAATTCAAAGAGTCTTTCCAAAGGCAAGAGTCATTTTTAATTACAGTGTCTCTAGATCTATATTTGCAAGTGTATCCAATATCAATCATGCATTATTACAGGCGGATTTGGATCGAATTAAAGAGGAATTAGATAAAATTATTGCTGAGGATTTACCAATCAAGCGTTCTAGCATTACAAAAGAAGAAGCAAAGCAGTATTACAATGAGATTGGATACAAGGATAAGGCAAAGATTTTAACCTATCGTAAAGAGGCTACAGTGCATGTATATGAATGTGGCAACTACAAAAATTATATGTTTGGATATATGCTACCATCTACAGGATATATTAAGGAGTATCGATTTAGACTATATGCTCCTGGATTTATCATTCAGTATCCACGTGCAGAAAATAAGGGGCAAATCCCTCCATTTGAGGATGAAAAGGTATTTCAAAACACTTTACGTGAGGCGAACCGTTGGGGAAATATAACAACGGCAAGCTACATTTCTCAAATGAATGAAATTGTAGAACAGGGAAGAGCCTTAGAATTCATCAACATCTGTGAAACAAGACATAACAATCAGCTAGCTGATTTAGGTCAAAAAATAGCTAGAGACATTGATACAATTCGTTTGATTGCTGTTGCGGGTCCATCCTCAAGTGGGAAAACGACCTTTACAAATCGATTACGAATTGAATTAAAAAGCCTAGGAATTGATCCATTAATGATTAGTGTAGATGATTTTTATAATCAAGGGCATATGGCTCCAATTGATGAGTATGGAAAACCAGATTTTGAACATATCGATGCTTTAGATCGTAGACTGTTTGATGAGGTCATTTATAAGCTGATTAATGGAGAAGAGGTATGCTTGCCAAAGTATAATTTTGCCACCCAAACTAGAACCTTTGGAGAGCCTGTAAAATTAGGGAAAAATCAGCCTATTATGATTGAAGGGATACATGCTTTAAATGATGAGTTAACTCCATCCATTCCTACAGAGCTTAAGTTTAGAGTCTACATTGCGCCTCAAGCTCAATTACATATCGATGACCATAATCCAATCTCCCTTTCAGACATTCGCCTTATAAGAAGAATGGTTAGAGATTATGAGACTAGAAATTCAAGCTGTGAGCAAACACTAGAAATGTGGCCTAGTGTTCGTAGAGGTGAATTCAGGTGGATCTATCCACATCAATCTAATGCGGATTTTGTATTTAATTCTGAATTATCCTATGAGCTATGCGTACTGAAGAAGCATGCCCTTCCTTTATTAGAGGCAGTGCCTTCTGATAGTCCATATTTCATTCAAGCCAATCGCTTAGTCAAATTTTTAAAGTATTTTACTGATATAACAGATAAATGGATTCCATGCAACTCCATCATCAGAGAATTCATCGGAGATTCCATTTTTTATACAAAGGATAAATGCTAATTTTTAGGGACGTTTCAAGCGTCCCTTTATTCTTTAAAATGACTTGTTTTACAGGTCATTTTTTGTTATAATTTAGAAGGAATCATATGAAGAATGAGGAAGTGAAAACATGTACTGTTTAGAGAATATGCAAAGGATATCTTATCCGAGTGACTTGGTTATGGATTTGACTAAGCTCTACCGATTTAAGGGAAAGGATTTTTACTATGAAGATATCTTCAAATCGGATATGCAAACTATCATTAAGGATACGATTGAGCGAGACACCTTTTTTGCTGCAAGAGTATTAAAATTGGATATAACCGAGAATCGGCAAAGACTCATTATCCAAAAAAATAGCACTCCAAAAACAAACGATGAGCACATCCTTTCCAACCTAAAAGAGGTCTTCAAAATCCTCCAAACAAAGGGGAATGATTTGGAGCTAACCTCCAATGAATTTTTAGCCCTTTCCAAGCGTATTTTTGGAGGCGTAAAAGATGTAGGATATGGCACAAGAATTGTAGAGGTTCAGGTCAATCTTTTAAGGGAAAAAAAGAAAGAATCCATGCGGAATAAATTCGATGAACTTTTAAGGCTTTATAAGAACCTTTTAAATAGCAATCAGGTAGAGGCTACGCAGCTGGCAACAAACCTTTTTGTAGATATTTCTAACATTAGAATTTTTAATACTGAAAATGAGTTTATGAACCTTTTAATTTACTATTGCTTGCTGTTTAGAGAAAGATTTAACGTATTCAAATATATCAGTTTTTTCGAATTATATCTAGAACATGAGGAAGAATTTAAGAATGCTTTGGTATCAGCAAGCTTCAACTGGGAGACAGGATTTTCCCAAACAGCCATACTTAACAGGCTCACAATCAAGCTTTTACTAAAGGGATATAATGAGATAGAATCAAAAAAATCAGAGTATAGCTTTGATAAAGGAATTAGGAAAATTGACAGTGTAGAAAGCTCCATTTTGAAAATGGGTGAAATTTTCACCAAGGATGAAATTCGAGCAAAGAATCCATATCTATCCGATTCGACGATCAATCGAGCTTTAGAAAATTTAAAGAAGGAAAATAAGATCCGTCCAAACGGTACAGGAAGGTCCGCTACATGGATAAGAATTAACAATCAAGAAACCTTTGATCCGAAAAATAGACAGGTTAGTTTATTTGAATTCATATCAGAGGATAATAGAAAATAGGAAGAGCAATCTTCCTTTTTATTTTTGGCAGTACGTGTTCCTCATTGCAAAAATGAAGCAAACTGAAATAAGCAGGGGATATAGGAGAAGAGGGAAGAAGAAGAGAAGTGAAAAAATTATCACAAAAGCAGACAAACCCACAATAAAGACAGTTCCCTTAATTTTTAGACAGTAAGGCCAAGGATTCCCCATAAAAAGAAATGTCGATTGCTATATCATTTTAGCTTATTCTGTTAAACTACCTCAAAGCAGAGAAAGTGGATATGATTATTCTTGTCTACTTATATAAAAAACTCTAAAAAAAGCCCTCAAAAATATAGGTGAATATATTTTTCAAACCCATAGAACACGATTTTAAAAACTCAAATAACTTCCTATAATATATATTATGTTAACCGATAAAATGCATTGATATTCTGCGATATTTTAATTGTTTGTGAATAAGTGTGTTTTTGGTGGATTTCTACTTTTTTATGGTTTTCGATATAATCTATCAAATTCACAGACGGATTTTACGACTTTTAAATTTTTAATTTTAAAGATCGAAATTCCTATTTATGATTTATGGATCATTCAAGCTCTTAAAATTGAGTATGTTTATTGATGGAATTTTGAATGAATTTCTCTGATGAACTACCTCAACGTGTCCAATTTTAAGATGTTATTTCAGTTTGACTGGACATGTTCCTCTCATTTTTCAATTATAATTATACCTTTAAATGTTACATTATTTATGTATGTTTATTTTTTCTTTTAAGCGTTTTTAATAATCTCGCTTTGCGTCTAACATAATTATATAATCTAGTATATTAAACTAGTTCGTTTTTGAAATTTATTTTTTATGGGCTAGAAAGCTACCTCATTTATATATCAATTTTTAGGCATCGAGAAAGAATTTTATGGATACTTATACACCTCGATTTCTCTTAAAATGTGATGTTTTTTGGATGCTCTAGGACCTATTTATTGTTAGGTTGATATTTCTCTTTACTGAATAAATGATCCTCCGTTTTTAGGAATATTTCATCTCTATATTCCACCATATTGTTCCCTTTTGAGCTTCAAAGATTTCTGCCTGTTTTATATTTATTTGAATGAAAAAATGGAAATTTAGGAATGAGAAATCTTATCTATTATTTGATTTCATTTATAGGAAAAAGGAATAGTTTTTTGGATTCCTTCTTTTTTTATAATTAGAAAAAAAATGAAATGGCATCTTATAATAAAAAACTATTCTTATAAAATAAACAATTATTAAAACTAGTATTAAAAACTAGATTGATTTTGAAATTTTTTTATTAAGCTTACTCTATGACTTACTCAGTATATAATGCTTCATTTTATACTTTTTTTGATATGAATTTATAGCCATCGAGAAACCACTTTATGGGTAACTGTCAAGCTCGATTTCTATTGTATTAATCCTTTTTTATTTCTAAAAATTGCTTTGGGAATAGAGGGGATTATTCTGGTTTTTTTATGGCTTTTTTCATCCTTTTTTTTGCCCTGAAAAAGGGGATATTTTTTTTCATTTTTTCTTTAGTTGCTTTATAGAAAAAAAGCTTTGAAAATTAGAGTAAAATTGGCTTTTTTTATAAGTGATTTTGGCTATATTTTTTCTATACTTTTTTGCTCGATTTTTTATATGAAATGGCCTCCATTTTTTAACTGAAAAATATCTAATAATCAATGTTATGTTTTAAGTGTTTTCAAATTAAATAATCTAGTATCACACACTAGATTGATTTTGAAATTTATTTTTTCCAATAAAAAAGGAGGTCACCATGGACCTCCTTTTTATAGGTGTTTTTATTGTGCCTCTGTGAAGATTTTTAAAGCCATTTCCTCATCAATTTGAATTACATCCTGAATGACTCTAGTGTGGTTAAATGTGACGTTGAAGGCAAGCTTTTTTAGATCTTCCTCTTGGGTAATATTCAGTTCCTTTAGGGATGTTGGCATGCCTATTTCTTTGAAGAAATTTTTCATTGCCTCAATCCCCTTTAGAATATCATGATCTAAAGAATTTGTTGGTTGAATTTCTAGTACCTCATAGGATAATCTAGCAAACTGATTTTTTGCATAAGGATAAGCAAATTTTGCCCAGGCAGGCCACAATACAGCAAGGCCTGCTCCATGAGCTACAGTATCAAACATTCCACTAACCTCATGCTCTAGCTGATGCACTGACATGACAAAGGATCTGCCACAGGAGGTTAAGCCGTTGTGGGAAAGACTATTTGCCCATAGTAACGTAGCTCTTGCTTCATAATTATTTGGATCCTTCATAACCTTTTTTCCTGCTTGATAAACCGCCTTCAGCAATCCTATGGACATTGAGTCTGTTGGTTCTGAAGGACCACTTGTGGAGATAAAGCGCTCTAGTGTATGCATCATAATATCTACAATGCCACAAGCGGTTTGATAAGCAGAAACACTATAAGTAAGCTCAGGATTTAATATCGCAAATTGAGGACGATTCAAGGGGCTATTGAAGCCTCTTTTTTCCTTGGTTTGCTCATTTGTTATGACACAAGAATCTGACATATCTGATCCACTAGCAGCAAGGGTCAGTATTACCCCAACAGGAATTGCTTGAGTTGGGAATTTTTCTTTAATGGAAAAGAGCCATGGAGAATGAGATACACAGGCTCCTACAGCAATTGCCTTAGCTGAGTCTAGCACTGAGCCTCCGCCAATGGCAAGGATAAAATCAATTCCTTCTGTTTGAACCAATTGAACACCCTGTTCTACTAAAGAAAGCTTTGGATTTGCTTCTACTCCTCCAAGCTCTACAAAAGAGATTTTTGCCTCCTTTATCAAGGCCTTAATTTGGTCCAATAGACCACTTCGAATCACAGAACCCTTCCCATAATGGAGGAGAACCTTAGAAGCCTTAAAACTGGCTAAAATCGACCCGATTCTTTGTTCTTCCTTTTTTCCAAAGAAAACCTTTGTGGGTGTATGATATATAAAATTTTCCATTACTTTAATTCCTTTAGGAAACTTGTTCCTATATTCTGACTTTCTACCTGAAAGTTTTCAGCTATCGTTTGTCCTAGGTCGGCAAAGGTGCTTCTTGTTCCTAAATCTCCAAAGGCTAGGCTAGGGCTATATACGAGAATAGGAACATATTCTCTTGTATGATCTGTTCCTGTCCATGTTGGATCATTCCCATGATCAGCAGTTATCATTAGAAGATCGTCCTTTTTCATCAGAGGTAAAAAGCTAGCCAAATCTTTATCAAATTCCTCTAAGCATTCCTTATATCCCTGTGGATCTCTTCTATGACCATATAATGCATCAAAATCAACTAAATTTAAAAAGCATAATCCAGTGAAATCCTTTTTAGCAATCTCATTTAAGGTTTCCATTCCATGATGATTTGAAACGGTTTTATGAGCCTCTGTTATTCCACAGGTATTAAATATATCATTAATCTTTCCAATAGAAATAACATCATATTTGGCCTGTTTTAAAGCATCAAGCGTTGTTTCATGAGCTGGGGATAAGGCATAATCATGACGATTTGGTGTACGCTTAAAGGTATCTGCTGTTTCACCAACAAACGGTCTTGCGATAATCCGACCTACCTTATATTTTTCATCTAAGCAGATTTCTCTTGCTGTTGCACAGCAACGATAAAGCTCCTCTAATCCAAAATATTGCTCATGACAGGCAATTTGAAGTACACTATCTGCTGAGGTATAAACAATCATAGCTCCAGTTCGAATGTGCTCTTCTCCCAATTCCTTTAATATTTCAGTACCACTTGCAGCCTTATTTCCGATAATTTTGTGGCCTGTTTTCTTTTCTAACAAATCAATAAGCTCCTTTGGGAAGCCTGTGTCTGTAAAGGTTTTAAAAGGCTTAGTAGTATGAATTCCTACCATTTCAAAATGACCTGTCATTGTATCCTTTCCCGTAGATAGCTCATCTGCCCTTCCATAATATGCCTTTGGAGTAGATACTGCTGCTACTCCTGGAATTGGAGTTAAATTCCCATAGCCAAAGGCTTCTAATGTTGGAAGGGAAATCCCCCCTGTAGCCTCTGCAATATGCTTTATGGTATTTGCTCCATCATCTCCATATAAATGACTCAAAGGGGCTGTTCCACAGCCTACAGAGTCCATTACAACTAAAAAAACACGTTTGTACATTCTTTTATTCTCCTTCTTTTTTATTTTTTATAGCTAAGGGATGTGTATGTTCATACATTTCCTTTAGCCTCAAACGATCAATATGTGTATAGATTTGAGTGGTCGATATATCCTCATGCCCTAAAAGCTCTTGAACAATTCTTAAATCGGTTCCACCCTCCAATAGATGTGTTGCAAAGCTATGTCGAATTGTATGAGGAGAAATCTCCTTAACAATCCCATTTTCCTTTGCCAGTTTTACAATATATTTATATAAGGCCTGTCTTGAAATTGGATTTCCCTGATAATTATAAAATAAGGTATTTCCAGGCTTCTTTGATAAAAACGGTCTTCCTTTTTCAATATAATTTCTTAAAGCCATAATGGCCATATCACCTAGGGGAACCATGCGCTCCTTATTTCCTTTTCCAATAACAACAATATACTTTTCTCTTAAATGAATATCAGCAGTAGATAAATTTACAAGCTCACTGATACGTAATCCAGAAGCATACAGCGTTTCAATCATTGCCTTATTTCTAAGCCCTAAAGGTGTATCAACCTCAATGGATTCAATCATCCTTGAAATTTCTTCCTTACTCAAAACAACAGGGAGAGGCTTAGAGGCTTTGGGTAAATCAATGAATTTTGCTGGATCTACATCCGAAATTTTTTCAGAAAATAGAAATTTATGAAATTCCTTGATGGCTATAATTTTTCTAGATATGGTTTGCTTAGAAAAATCTGCCCGCTTTAAAGAGCCAATATATTTTTGGATATGCTGCTCTGTAACCATGGTAATATCCCGAATTTCCTGATACTTTACTAGGAACTCACCATAAAGCTCTAAATCGGTCATATAGGCAGCAATCGTGTTTTGACTCAACCGTTTATCAGTTTGTAAATGATATCGAAAATCTGAAAATTCATAAAACTGGATTTCTCTATCCTTCAACCTCATCACCTCCTACAAAGGCTTCAAAGACAAGATTCCCTAGCCATATTTTATCCCTTTTTATTCGAATGAAGCCGTTTTTTTCCTCCAATAACCCATTTTTAAATAAGGAAACTAGGTCAAAATCGTCTTTTGGATATGTTTGAAATCGATGATAATAGCTTTTTATGGAAATACCAGAAAGCTTTCTTAGACCAAGCATCATAAATTCTTGTTTTGATTCTCTTAAAGAAATTGGCTCAATTTCTACCTCTTTTGCATAATATTTCTTTAGCGAAAGAGGATGAGTAAACCTTTTTTGATGATGATAGCCACAGGCTCCAGCGCCAAAGCCAATATATTCCTCACAATTCCAGTAGCCTAGATTATGTATGGATTCAAAGCCTGCCTTAGAATAATTACTTATTTCATAATGGGTATACTTCTTCTTTTTTAGCCTTTTCGTTACATATTGAGCCATGTCAACAACAGAATCATCATCAGGAATATGAATTTGATTCTGTTTTAATTGATAAGCAAGGATTGTATTTTCTTCTACAATCAGGCTATAGTAGGAGATGTGAGGAACCCTCAGCTTTAAAACTTTTTTCACATCTGCTTTTACATCCTTCAGCGTCTGATGAGGAATTCCATACATCATATCCATATTGATATTAGAAATACCTTCCTTTCTTAGCAAGGAAACAGCTTCAATTACCATCTGTTCGGTATGCTTTCGTCTGATTTCTTTTAACAGGCTTGCTTGAAATGTTTGTACACCCATACTTATTCTTTCTATATGATATTTCTTAAATAGATGTACCTGAGAGGCTGTTAAAAGCTCTGGATTAATCTCGATGGTATTTTCCTTAGCTTGCTTTAAAAATGGCTCTAAGGCCTGAAATAGTCGTTCTAATTGTAGTAAGGATAAAGCATTGGGCGTTCCTCCTCCAATATAGACACTTTGTGTTTTTTTTGACCAATCCTTAAACCAGTCCTGCTCCTTCATCTCTGTAATTTCTTGAATGAGCTTATCCATATAGATTTCCTTGGTTTCTTCCTTTGCGATTTGCTTTGGAAAATCACAATAGGAGCAAATCGAATTACAAAAGGGAATATGAACATAGATTCCATTCATTGAAGCAAATCTCCAAATAATCGTTTTGCATTTTTATATAGAATTTGTTCTTTTTCCTCTTGTGTAAATTGTTGGCTATCCTCTATATAGCTATAGGCTTCCTTGTAGGAGCAATAATTCATTGCGTTAGGAAAATCACTTCCCCATAATATTTTTTCTATTCCCATAACATCTATTGCTTTTCTTATATAGGCTTGTGCTTCATAAAAAGGATAAGGCTCCTTTGTATTATTGGGAAGACTTGCAAGATCAAAATAGACATTTTTAAAATTCAATTTCGCTAAATTTTCCTCTAATATTGCCATTTGATTATGCTGAGGAGCTGTTAAATGACATATGATAAAAGTCATATTCGGATATTTTTTTATAGCCTGTGCTAAGGCCTCCACCTGATAGCAATTATTTCCAGGACGTCCGATATCAATAAAGAAAATGAGCTGATGCTGATTGGCCATTTCATAAACCTCATGCATGATTGGACCATCCAAATCTACAGTACAATGATTGGCCATCAGTCCAGAACCATTAGATACTTCCATTTTAATCAGTTTTATTTTCAAATCTTCAAATAAATGCTTTATTATTTTGTCCTTATTTCTAAAAAATGGATCATAGGTTCCAGCAGAAAGTATATTTTTTGGATATTGTAAGGAAGCCTCATAAGCATAAAGATTTTGAAAGCCTGCATAATTTCCCTGTAAAGCAATAGAAAATTCTACATTATGCTCCTTTTGTACTTGGATTAAGGTTTCAGGAGTAACTCCAAAATCTCCATATTGAGCTGGAAAAAGCTGAATTTCCTTTCCGCTTGCATAGATAGCTCTTCCGTTTCCTAAAGGTGCCAGCTCTCCTTCTGAGCCAATTCCACAGATTACTCTAATCAAATGAACATGAACATCGATTTTTTTCATGGCTATTCCTCCTCATCCAAAGAATTTTTTACAGTCATTTTTCCCTTTTTTAATTATACCATAAAATGAAATGATTGAGTAGGTATATTTTTTATGAAAAAATGCAAGAAAAACAGGATAATTTCTTTACAAATTCTCTTTTTTTGAATATAATTAAGGCATATTATGGAGGAAAAACATGAAAAAGTTAGTACAAGAATTTAAAGCATTTATAACTCGTGGGAATGTTTTAGATATGGCTGTTGGTGTCATTGTAGGAGGAGCATTTAACACAATTGTGACTACATTGAATAAAAATATCCTTATGCCAGTTGTCAATTGGGCATTATCTCATATTCCTGGAATGTCTTCTGGACTATATACGATTTTACCTGATTCAATAAAGGTTCCAGAAGGAACTGCAAATGCAATTGCAGGACCTGATGGAAATTTTTATAAGGTTCTAAACTATATTGACTGGAGTGCTTTTATTGAAGCAATATTAAATTTCTTCTTTATAGCTTTAACCTTATTTGTTATTCTTAAGGTATTTTCTGCAATCAGTGCTAAACGTAAGGCCTTTGAAGAGGAAATGAGAAAAAAGAAAGAGGCTGAAGCTCAAGAGGCTGTTCTAGAAGCCGTAGAGGAAATTGCTGAGGCTATCCCTACCCCTGAGCCTGTAGAGCCTGAAAAGGATCCTGTAGTTCTTCTTCTTGAGGAAATTCGAGATAGCCTAAAGCAAAAAGAGGAAAAGCCAAAGGCTAAAACAACCAAATCAAAAAAGACTACAGAAGAATAAAAGATCACTATAAATCATCCTATGATAGGGTGATTTTTTATTTTATTTATACACCTTATAAAGTAAAGGTGTTTCTTAAGAAAGGCTCCTATTTTGCTTCGTATAAAGAAAAATCCAACTCTTTCAAGTTGGATTAGCAAACTGTTGATAAAGTCGAATTTGCTATTTTTTTATTTATTAGCATTTTAATCTGTCATCATCCATTGCAAATCCCTTGATGAGATATTCCTTCAAAATTTGATTCGCCCATATTCTAAATTGAGTTCCTCGTTTAGACTTAACACGGTATCCTACAGAAATAATGACATCAAGATTATAATGCTCTATTAGCCTCTTTACTGTTCTCTGTCCTTCAATTTGAACTATTGCAAAATTTGCAACAGTTGCTTCTCGCATCAATTCACCTTCTGCAAATATATTTTTTATATGCTTAGAAATTACAGATTTATCGTGCTCAAAAAGTTCACTAATTTGGTCTAAATTAAGCCAAACCGTTTCGTTATTCAAATTGACATTTAGTTTTACTAAACCATCCTCACTTATGTAAATCACAATATCATTTTTCATTTTGAATTCTCCTCATATTATCATACAGATTATAACATTATGTTACTACAAAATTCTACTCCTTGGAAATTTAATTTTCTTATTCCTCATAACACCACTTAAAAAAGGCCCAGTTCCGTATAGGACTGAGCCTTCATAAAATTATTGTTTTTTTTGTATTACTTACAATAAATTAGAATGGTTTTTATTGTAAGAATAGGGCATAAAGCAGTGTACCTGTTGTATCCTTAGACAAGGTATGAGATCCAGCAGATAACTGGATGACAAGAATACCTGTTGAATCTACGGTATAGGATTTCCCATCTACTTTAATCTTTTTCCCAGCAGTAACATGTAGAGTTAATGTTCTAGCAATGTCTGTTTGGAATGTAACACTGGTTGAGGATTCCATCTTTAGGCCTTGAGCATAAGAGGTTCCTCCTATGGTTGCAGATGTTTTTCCATAGTTTCCTGATACACTGACAGATGGATCAGAAGGTGCCCCCGCAAAAGTACACTCTATTCTTGTATTCAAAAGCTCATCATATTTTGCTTTTGCGGCAGTTAAGACATCGTAATTGGTTACTTTTGCTTTTTCCTCTGAATTTAAGGTAGCATACATAGCTTCTGCCTCATCAATTAAAGTCTTAGAATCTATTGTAACGGTTCCAATGGATTGGATCATCTTCATTACTAGAGAAACTCTTATATTAGAAATTTGATCTGCATTCGATACCTTTGCTTTCTCAGCTGCGGATAAAGCATCATAGGCAGCTAGTACCTCTTTCATAGATTGTGTACTATTGAGATCTACATTAGCTATCAGCTGTACAACATTTTCTACTACAAGTAAAGCATTTAATTCCTTTTCAGCATCAAGAAGCTTTTGTAGATTTGTTATTTGAGCCTTTTCTGCTGCACCTAAAGCATCATATTCAGCTCTTGCAGCTAAAATTGCATCCTTTTGCTCGATGGTAACTGGAGTTACAATTGCATTAATCTTATTGATACATGAGGTAATCGCATAGCTCTTAAATGCTGACTCAGCGTTAAGTAGTGTTTGATAATTCTCAATTTGTACAGTTGCATCCTCTTTTATAAGCTGATTATAGGCTGTTCTAGCCGCCATTATGGCAGATCCACTGGATTCAGTAACTGTACCAATTTGTTGAATTAGGCTGGTAACTTTTTCTTTTCCCAAGGTGATGTATTTTTGCCATGCTGTAGTAACGGTTGAATATGGAACTGTTACCTTAGCTTTATTTTCAGCACTTAATAAGCTATAGGCTGTTTTAGCTGCTACAATTGCTTGATAGCAGGTGCTGTTATATTCTATTGCTGCTGGAATTTTTTTAGCCTTCGCATCATAATCTGCGATTTGCTCAGCTCCATCATCATGCTCTTGAATGGTTATCGAATTGATTGTCATATCCTTAAAGGTTCCTGGCGTTACGGTATTACTAACTCCTGGCTGGAAATTTTGAGATTGACAGATATAGGTTCCGGCCTTTAAGATTACAGTACCGCCTCCTGTTAGCATACATTCTCCTGCCTCATTTACAAGTACACCCTCTGCTGTACCATAGCTTACGCTAACCTCAGCAGATTTACTTAAGGTAAAGGCATAGACTGTTTTACTGATTTTTCCAGGATTTAAAGTAGTTGGATAGGTGTCTACACGTACTGGAGTAACACTGCTTGGAAGAACAGAAATGTATTTCATTTCAACATCCTTCATAGAAATGTTTTGAGCTTTTCTTACACCCGTGAAGGCATAAATTGCTTTTCTTGCTTCTGTGATATTGGTTTGAAGCACATAATCTCCATTTGGAATATAGGATAAGGTAGCATTTGTATCAAAATCACTATAGGTATTAGAGGTTGGAACCTTCTGATTTTTATCCTTTACAATGGTTCCACCCATCTCATTAATACAGCTTGAGAAGGAATCATTATAGCTCTTGATTGCTCCACTATCAACACGATGAGGACTCTTTACCATATAGAATAAGTTATATTCAGAGAAAATATAGGCATTGGCTCTTGTATTCATCGCAAAATCAGTTTGACCCTCAAATACATTATTATACATATGGATATTGGCTGTACGAGATAATGGACCTCTTGCCTTACATAGCTTCCAATAGTTATGATGATAGGTTAAATTATATTGAATATTACTATCACTTGCACCAACTAAATTTGTCTTATGACAGCCCTCAAAATAATTATAGCTACAGGTTAGGTATTGACCTCTCTTGAAATCACATGAGCCATCTCCCTCAGCCTTATCACTTTCTGCTGGTCCAGAAATGGATGGACAATAGAATTCATTGTTATGAATCCAGCATCTTTCAACACTTGCTGTTAGGGTACTTCCCTCCTGTACACCCTCCATACCAATGGCATCCTCAGGTGTATTAATGAATTTTAGGTTACGAACCTCAAAGCTTTTACCAAGCTCTGGACCAGAGCTTTCAGCCATAAAGTGGAAGCCCCAGCCATCAATCGTGGCATCCTCTCCTACACCCTCTATGGTGATATCCTTACCAGATTTCATACGAGCCATATGTCCGTTATCTTTTGGAGTTCCACCCCAATCTAGGGAGTTAAATACGGTTAAGCCATTGATGAGTGGTGTACTGCTTGCTGCAAAGGAGGCTTGCTTATATAAGCCACTATCGGATACACATCCAACAAAACGAATAACAAGCGGTATATTATCCTCGGCAAGCAATCGTAGTATGCCTTGGTTTGTATTGGCCTTACCACCTTTAGCAGTTAAGCCTCCACCCACATCAGCACCTACGGAATTTAAAATATTTCCAATACCCACAACGGTAGTTCCCTTATGTGTAAGAGAAATTGTATTTTTATTCTGATCGGTTACCCAAAGAACGATAGCATTTTCCTTTAATGCACCTGTATCATCGTATGCACCAACTCCTGCGGTATAATTGAAATGAGCATATCCAGAGCGATCATATTCACCAACAACAAAGGTACAGCTAGAGCCCTTGGCTGTCTCATCATCCTTCGGATAAACAATAGCCTCATAGCTTCCAGCAGGAATGCCTAGAATATCTGCACGTAATACTCCATTTTCCATAGAACGAATATAAACATATTTATCATCTAGTACCTTAGGAGTAGAATTGTTTGAATTTCTTAAGGTAATGGTATACCCATTAGCTCCTGTGTATGGTCTAAAGGTGATGTATGCACCCTCAACCTGACCTACAGCACGAATTAGCTCTACAGCTCCTCGATCAACAATTTGACCAGGACCAGCCTCAATATAATCTGAAGCCTCTGGATCCTTTTCCCATTTCGCATAAAGAATTGTATCCTTTTCAATAGGTAAATTGAAATCAAATTCTGTTAAATAGGTATTATCCTTATACCAGCCTGCAAAGATAAAGTTTGGCTTGGTAGGTGTATCTAGATTTGGAAGCTTAGATCCCTTCTTCAGCTCAAGAGGATCCATATTTGTATTTTCAAAGGTTACATAGACTGGCTTTTCCTCCCATTTGGCATAGATGGTGATGTTGTTCATAATTGGCTTTGTGAAATCATGCACCACTGTACACTCTGGGTCATCATACCAATCAATGAAGAAATAGCCTTCCTTGACTGGATCATTTGGAGCGGCAACCTTAAAGCCCTCATTGACATCCTTAGATGGAATTACAGTACCTCCATTGGTTTCATAGGTTACTGTATATATTTTTAAGCTTGGATCAATAGGCTTTTCCTCCCATTTTGCATATAAGGTAATATCCTGTTCTAGCTTTGTATTAAAATCAAATGGGGTTTGACATGTGCTATCTATGTACCAGCCCTTAAAGATATATCCGTCCTTAACTGGAGCTTCTGGCTCAGTAACAGTCTGCCATTTTGCAAGAATCACATCCTGAATATTAGAGCCATTGGCTGTATTGAAATGAACTGCTATTTCTACAACCTGATTGTATTCATATAGGGTGAAAACCGTTATTTTTAAAGAATTCTGTGTTTTTAAACGATATACACCAGCCTCGAGCCCTTCTACAAGAGCACTAAAGCTACCCTTTGGTACGGCTGTACCTAATTCTTTAATCAATACTTCTTTTCCATCGATTACCTGATATAAGGTAACAACAGTGTTAGATGTCGTTGAACCACCTGTACCAACAATTTTTACACTATTGCTAAATTTTCCTGTTACGGTAAAGTAAATATCCTTTCCTTGAGAATTTAGCATAGCAGCCTCTGATTTTGCACCAGTGGATACCTTAAATTGACCAATTTCAAAATCAGCAGTTGTTTTGCCTGCAGAATCCTTTGGTGCTTTAGAGTTAAATTCACTAAATGGGAATTTAATTTCTAAATCCTCTTCTGTCTGGTTTTTCTCCCAGCATGCATAAATTGTTGTATTAGAGGTAATAAGATCTGTCTCAAAGTTCCAAGGTGTTGTTCCATCCTTATCCTTAAACCACCCTAGGAAGGTGTGATTTGCTTTAATAGGATCTGCTGGCTTTACAGCTGTTCCATTAGCTGTTACTTTTTGATTATCGACCTTGCTTCCTGCTTGAGTATCAAAGGTTACGATATAGGTTGCCACAGTCCATTTTGCATATAAGGTTGTATCCTCTGTAATGACATCCTGATCAAAATTGAATTTTTCAGTCAAGTCACCATTTTCATCCTTAAACCAGCCTAAGAAGGTATAGCCTTCTCTTACTGGATCTGCTGGTTTTGAAATTTTACTACCAGAAGCAACGTTTTCTAAGGCAGGAACATCTGTACCACCCTTGGAGTTGAAGATAACTATAAAGGTATTTACCTCTGTAGATTGCTTTATCCATTTGGCATATAAATACATATTTTCTTCAATCTTGGTATTGATAAAGTCAAATTCATTATCAAAGCCTGCATCTCTATACCAGCCGACAAAAAGATACCCTTCTCTTGTTGGTGTCGTAGGTCGGATGGCAAAAGCTCCTGCTGGAACCTCCTGAGAAGGAACAATCGTACCACCATTGGATTCAAATTGTATTGTATATTTTTTTACATCCCATTTTGCATATAAGGTTATGCTTTCTGTAATAACATCCTGATTGAAGTCAAATTTTTCTTTTAAGGTACCCTCGGTATCCTTAAACCAGCCTAAGAAGGTATAGCCTTCTCTTACTGGATCGGATGGCTTTGGAATCTTGCTTCCAATTGTAATATTTTCGTAGGAATCAACACTACTTCCACCCTTTGAATTGAAGATGACCTTAACCTTATCCGTTTCAACAGGCTTAGCCTCCCATTTTGCATAAAGCGTGATGTCTGAGGTGATGACTGTGTTGATGAAATCAAATTCTTCTTTCAAGCCTTCATCCTTATACCAACCAATAAAGATAAATCCCGCTTGGGTTGGACTCTTTGGTCGGATGGCCTTTAGACCATGTGCAACCTCTAAAGAATCAACCTCAGTACCACCATTGGATTCAAATTGTATTGTATACTTTTTTACATCCCATTTTGCATATAAGGTTATGCTTTCCTTTATCGTTTCAGTCACAAAATCAAAGGCTTCAACCAATTCACCATCGGTATCCTTAAACCAGCCGACAAAGGTATAGCCCTCTCTAACTGGATCCGCAGGTCTAGCTATGGTAGAGCCTCCCAATACGCCATCTAAATCTGGAATATCAGATCCACCCTTTGAATTGAAGATAACCTTAAAACGATTTGCTTCTGTTGAGCTATCTGTCCATTTGGCATATAGGGTAATATCGGATGAAATCGGTGTATTTACGAAATCAAAGGCATTCTCAAGCTCTGGTTCTTTATACCAGCCTGTAAAGATATACCCGTCCTTGGTTGGACTCGTTGGTCGATTGGCCTTTCCGTTAGCCTCAACCAGCTGATTATTTACCTCAGTACCACCATTGGAATCAAAGGTTACTCTAAACCACTTGACTGTCCATTTGGCATACAGGGTAATGTTTTTATAAAGTGCTTCCTTAAAATCCCATTCATTTTGGCAAGCCTCTTCCTTATACCAGCCTCCAAAGGATGCATTAGTTTTCTTAGGATCAGTAGGCTTTTCTATGAGATTTCCTTCCTCAACAATCTGATTTGGAATGCTTCCAGCACCTTTTGTATCAAAGGAAACTGTGTATAGGTTATTCCATTTTGCATAAAGCGTCAAATCATCCTCAGGAATAAATTCCTCAAAATGATATTGATTTTCAAATGTAGATTCCATATACCAGTCTACAAAAACAGAATTTTCTTTTACAGGGCGTTCAGGCTGAACCACCTTTTCGCCCCGTTTAATTGTTTGAGGGGCAACCTCGCTCCCCCCTAGGGAATCAAACGTTATGAGAATATTTTCCTTTCCCTTGTCTGTCTTACAGCCTGTGGTTGTAAGCAAAATTCCAAAGGATAAAAATATGCATAACATCCCCATGAATATTTTTATTTTTTTCATACTTTCCTCCAACCGTAAGAATTAGCTTTCTCCTAAAATTCTTACAAGTGTGGTTTTATAATTTAAAACCATCTGCTTTAATTCTGGAATAATACCATAATTTGTATCTTCCACTTCATTGTTAAATGTAAATTTCAAATCTCCCCCATTGATTCTTCCTGCATACCTCATAACCTTTTGTCTTGCAACCTCAGGAGAATCAACTTCATATGAATAAAAGGTAGAGCTTGTATCAAAATTGTTATACGTTGTACCACCAGATAGGGTCATTACACTGCTTGGTAGCTTTTCATCACGTGAGGAAGCTAAATAAGCATCAAAGCTGGTAGCATTGGATTGATAATAAATAACTTCCTTTCCACCCTCAATATAATTTCCATAGGCTTTAATAATTCCACCAGTTTCACCACTAAAGGTTCCATCCCCCAATGCATCTGTTCCCTGTAGAGAGCTTAGCATTGGATTGTTGCAGTTTCTAAAGTAGTTGTTTTCTACAAAGGCAGAACCACCCATCGTAATTCCTACACCATATTTGGAATTGCCATCAAAGTAATTGTTATACACATGTACACTACAGGTACGAATTCTTGGGTGACGTGAATCAGAATGGTCATACCAGTTATGATGATAGGTAATATAATCCTCGGTTGCTTCACTCTTCATTCCCTGTAGATTACATTTACCAGAATCCCAGAAATGATTGTAGGCAGCTGTTATATATCTAGAATGCTTCTTAATATCTAAGGATCCATCTCCCTTGGCTTGATCAGAATCTCCTCCAGGAGCACCATAGAAGAAATCCACATTATGAATCCATAGGTTACAATTGTTTGTATCAATTGAAATCCCATCATCCATGAAATTGATGATACCAAAATTACGCATTTCAACATTTCCTGAATTTCGAATCAGGAAGCCAAAGCCATTGATGGTTGCATCCTCTCCTACGCCCTCAAAGGTTATATTCATATTTTGGTAGCCCTTAGCTCCTTTGATTTGTAATCCCTCTGCTGAGCTTGATATGTGGTCTAGATCAGAGCGCTTTATTTCTCCAATAATTCTAAAGTCTAAAATATCGGTAGATCCAGCCTTTTGCTTTGCGTCAATGATGGATTGAAGTCCAGATACCTCATTTCCTTGAACTGTAGCCTTCACTGTTTTCGCATTTTTGGCTGTAACATAAATAACCTGTGCTCCAGCTCTAAGGGTTCCATCATCATTATATGCACCTGAAGCTGTTTTTAGTGGAGAATCAGCAGCAAAAGCAAATCCACTTCTTGTGTGAGCTAAAACGGTTACATCCTCTATAGCTCCGTTTCTGAATTCATCTGTACCAAATACAGGAACAACCTTTAAGGTATAATTTCCCGCAGCAAGCCCTAAAACATCTGCACGATATTTTCCTGGATATTCTCTAATGAGCATCTTATCTAAAGAAACATATTTTGCATCAGCCTCTGTGGATTTTTTATAATATACATTGTAGGAGGTTGCCTCTGCAACAGGCTTCCACTCCACATATGCTGTTTCTAAATCGCCAAGAGCTCGAATAACTTCAACATTGGATTTTTCATTCCATTTGGCATATAGAATGACATTCGCTTCTAATAGATCTCCAGCACTTGCCTTTTCTGTAAGCTCCTTATCATAATACCAACCTCCAAAGGATTTTTCAGAAGAGGTTAATTTTGGTAATTCAGGTAAAGCTGTGACTTTTTGAATCATTTCAATAGGATCAGCATATCCATTAGTTTCAAACTGTATAGAATAGGTAACCTGTTCTATCCATTTAGCATATAAGGTAATATCCTCATATACAGGTAAATCAAAATTATAGGCCTCTTGGAAGGATGAATCTGTGTACCAGCCTGCAAAGGTATAGCCTTCCTTTACTAAAGACGCTGGTGTTGGAAGCTTTTTGCCTTCCTGAATCTGCTTCTTTTCAAGTTGTGTGTCACAATCGGTTATAAAAAGAACGGTATAGGCCTTTACATTTGGATCAAGGGGCTCCTCCTCCCACTTAGCATATAAAATCAAATCAAATGTAATCGGTGTATTGAAATCAAAAGGAGTTGTATATAAGGAATTGGTATACCAGCCTTTAAAAATATAGCCCTCGTACACAGGATCTATAGGCTTTTCTACTACATTTCCTTCCTGTACAGAAACGATGTTCTCGCTCGTTCCATTTTGATAATTAAACGATACTAAAAATTCATTTAAAACAATGGAATTGCTTTTTTCTGTAACAATAAAATTAGAAATTTTTAAGGACCTATCCGTCTTAATCACATAGGTACCCGCTTCTAAATCCATCTCAGTAAGCGTAATACTTTTCTTATAATCTACTCTTCCCAATTCCTTTACCAATACATTCTGTCCATCCACTACCTTATATAAGGTAATAATTGTTGTATTAGAGGTCGTACTATTTCCACTACCTCCTGTTCCAGTAAGGGTAAAGCTATTGCTTACCGTTCCCGATAAGACAATGGTAATTTCCTTTCCTTGTGTATTTAATTCTGAGGCTGTAGCCTTTACACCAGTTCCAACAGTAAAGATATCCATAGCTATTGGTACCGTAGTTTTATTATTTGAATCGAGCTTTCCTACAGTTAATCCATTAAACTTTGCAAAATCAAAAACAATTGTTTTTTCTTCAGCTACAGGTAGCTTTTCCCATTTGGCGTATAGGGTGAAATTTGTAGTAACAGGCTCACTAAATACATAGCTTGTTTGAAATAAGGAATCCTTAAACCAACCAATGAAGGTATACCCTTCTCTTATTGGAGTTGTAGGAGCTGAAAATGCTTTGCCTGCCTCTACCTTAAGTGATGATATTGGATTTCCTCCATTAACCTCAAAGGAAACCGTATAGGTAATCACAGGCTTAACTTCCTCTTCCCATTTTGCATAGAGTGTCATACTTTCTGTAACAACCTCTGTGTCAAAATCAAATTCGTCGACTAAGGCACCACCTGTATCCTTAAACCAGCCAACAAAGGTATAGCCCTCTCTTACTGGATTGTTCGGTTTTGTTATTTTAGAACCAGATACAACATGGGTAATCGGAGAGATTTCACTTCCTCCTTTACTATTAAAGGTTACCGTTATACTTGTAGGATTATCCTTTATCCATTTGGCATAAAGTACCATATCCTTAAGCACTATATCATTCACAAAATCAAACTCTAAGGTTTTTAATGGATCAATATACCAGCCTCCAAAGATAAAGCCTTCCTTTGTAGGACTTTCTGGTCTTACAGCAGTTGTGCCATATTCTACAGTTTGAGATGATACCTCACTTCCTCCATCACTATGAAAGGAGACATTGTAAGAATTTATATCCCATCTAGCATATAGAGTCATGCTTTCGGTAACAATTTCTGTATCAAAATCAAATTTTTCTTTTAAGGTACCCCCTGTATCCTTAAACCAGCCTAAGAAGGTATAGCCTTCTCTTGTTGGATCCTCAGGCTTTGAAATCATAGATCCTACAGCAACATTCTCATAAGCTGGAATACTACTTCCTCCCTTAGAATTAAAGACTACCTTTACTCTGTCCTCTTCTTCAGGCTTTTCTTCCCATTTTGCATAAAGAACGATATCCTTTACAATCATGGTATTGATAAAATCAAATTCCTTTGTTAAAGCAGCATCCTTGTACCAACCAACAAAGATATATCCCTCTTTGGTTGGACTCTCAGGTCGTTCTGCCTCATGATGATATAAAATAGACTGATTTTTCACAGCAGAACCACCATTGGATTCAAAGGTTACCTGATAGGTTTCTATCTGCCATTTTGCATAAAGCGTCAAATCCTTAAGAACATCCTTTTGAAAATTAAATTCTATTTTGAATTCCTCATCCTCATACCAGCCTAAAAATTGGTATCCTTTTTTTGTAGGATTCTCTGGCTGGACTACTTTTCCATTTTCATTAATGGTTTGATTCTTTATTGCTGTACCTCCATCCGTGTGGAAGGTAATTGTATATGTTATAGGAGTTGAATCCTCCTTTTTTTCCCATTTCGCATATAATACCATATTGTACATGACAATATCTGTTTCAAAATTCCATTCATTTTGGCAGGTTGTTTCCTTGAACCAGCCTTTAAAAATGTAACCATCCTTTTGGGGATCGGAAGGCTTCGTCACTTTTTTTCCCTTTTCAATTGTTTGACTATCAATCGTCTGAGCACCCTTAGGATCAAATGTTACTGTAAATTTCTCTGCCTCTACAACCGGTGGATTAGGATCCTTAGGCCCATCTCCCGTCTTACAAGAAGCTAAAGCAAATACAGCAAAGGCTGTTCCTAGTGCCATGAAAATTTTTTTCTTTCTCATTTTTCTTTTTCTCTTCTTTTAATTCATGGTTTAATCATAAAGGAATGCCATGAAATTTGGTCATTCCTTTATGACAATATCTTATTTAATTTTTATTTAAGCATTTGGAGTTACAGTAGCCGTTGTACTATAAAAATTCAATCTACTTGTACTAGGAGTAAAAGATGCAGTTTGACCAGCGGTTAATGTAATTTCTATTTGTACTTTATTTTTAGCAACTGAAATACTTTGATTTGCAATAGCAACATAGCTTCCAGATACTTTGATTTGACCTGTTCCAGTCACCTTTATAGACCCATTTTTAGAAGTTAAACCGCCACTATCTCCTATGGAAAGTTCAATCACAAAAGACATTGATTTAACATTTTCACCAGCCGTAACTGTTATTATTCTACTACTACCTGTAGCCTCTAAAGCACCTGCTGTATTGTAACTAAAATTTCCTTCACTAGTGATTGTAAAGTACTCTTTTTCACTTTTTAAATTTAAAACTGCTTTAGATAGATTTGGATAGGATGTAGCCAATAGTTGGTCACTTTCAGGCATTATTTCTTCAAATTTAGCTGTTAGAGTCACTGTTGTTCCTGCTGTTACTGCTGCAAAATCAAATTCAACATCTCCTTCAGTAAACCATCCAACAAATCTGTATCCCTCTTTAACCGGATTGCTAGGAGCATCGATTCCTTGACTTCCTTCAGCAACATAATATTCTTTCATTGTTGAAGCGCCATCAACAACATATGTAATAGAAACGTTTGATGTAGCATATTTAGGTAACATTACTAATTTTGTTCCAGATGGATATGCTTTGCTTTCAAATCTTACTTCTTCTTCATCTACAATATGATACCAATATAAGAATACACCCTCCGTTGAACTAGGTCCTTCTACGGCTTCAATTACATCAAAGTAATGATATTGGATTGGGTCAGAGGTCTCTCCCCATTGAACAGAAACATCCTTTGATGCCTTAGATGCATCTATTGTTGCATCTATACCACATAATAATAGGTTACCACCAGATGTGTTTGTATTTTTTGCATAAACTGTTACAACATCACCAGCATTTAACTTTTCAATGGTTAATTTTTTTGAAACTCCTGAAAGCTCAACAGCTGGATTATCATTAATAGCATAGAATGTGCTTCCACTTCTTTCCTTTGCTCCTGTACTATCTCTTAAAGTTACATATATATTTACATTTACAACATTTTCTTTAAAAGTAATGCAATAAGGATTAGCAGAGTTATCTAGCTTACTACCTACAGGAGTACGAATTACAGATTCAAAACTTTCTCCCTCAAAAGTAACTCCCTGGAATGGAGAACCAAAATTATTGTTTGTATCTACATAATAAGCTTCTCCTGTTATATTAATATCAAAGAAATTTGTTTGAGCTCTTTCATCTGCTACAAAAGGCTCACCAGCAATTAATGAGGTACCATCCTCTGTTGTATCTGCAATATAATCTGCTCCACGCCACTGAATTGTTTTTTCAAAGCCTTCAATATCTTCTACATCAACTAGAATTACCATATCTTCATAAACGGCAACCTTATCTTCACTTGCTATTGGTGCATAATTGCCTTCTGCATCCATAACATGAACAGCTAGAACATTTTGAGCTGTCACATGGACATCAGCTAAGGTGAATGTTTCACCATATTTACGTGTGAAAGTGTCAAGCTTACCTTCTATAGAAATCGTATAGGCTGTATTCTTTAATTCTGCGACTACTGCATCAATTGATTCTTTTGCAGAAGTAAATGCAGCTAATAGGTCAGATGAATTTGCATTTTCCTTAGCTAAAACTTCCTTAATTCCAGTAGCACCTTCTAAAACCTTATTATCTAAGGTAGTAGCAAAGTCGGAAGAAACAAATGGTAATTCAGCTTTTACCTCTTGAGCATAGGTTCCTAATTCCTTCACATAATCATAGCATGAAATCACTAGAGTTAATCCATTTCTTGCTGTACGATAGGTAGCGTTAAGAACTGCCTTTCCACTGGTTAAAGCATTCATTTGCTCTAACCCCTTTGTATAGGCAGAGGTTAAAGCTTGATATTCCTCACTTACTTCCTCATAGTTTTCGATTAAGGATTCATAATAAGCTGTATAGGCATCTAATAACTCTGTCTTTAATTCTGCAAAGGTGGTTTTATATGTTTGTAGGAACGTATCAATATAATTTTCAGCCTCTGTAATTTCTACCTGTATTTTAGAAATATCGGAAACTGCGTTTATATTATCCTCACGGCTACGTAGAATATCATTTAATTCACGAATAATAACATTCTTATCATAATATTCAGGATCACCCTCAGGTACTTCACAATCTGGGATATTTTCTAAGCTACGATCAGTTACCTTATAATCTCTAATGTGCTTTGTCATTTCAGATTTAGCTGAAGCTAGTAATTCTTCGTTTGTACTACAATTTGCAATAGAGGTTGTTGCTTTAGCAAGCTCTGCCTCAATTAATGCCTTAACATCAAGATAGGTTTGACCTTCCTTTAGGGTAGCCACTGCCTCAATAGCAACAACACCACCATCATAAGCAATCTTATAGGTTGACTTATTATTGTAGGTCTTAGAAGCTGCTGTACCATCATCATTCTTAAAGGTCAAAGTAACATCTGTTGTAAATGCAGTTGGACCTCCATCAACTAAAGCTAAGTCAGCTAACGCTTTGTTTTTAAGAGTTACAATTGCTACCTCATCCTGCTCAACCATAGAAATATTCTCAGTACCTAAAGCTAAAGCTTGATCTACCTCTTCTATCGTTTTCGCATTCATAATGTTATTTTCTGCTTCCTCTAAAAGCTCATTTAGTGCATCTATATTTAAGGTATATAGACTCTTATCTACTGCATTGATTTCAGCTAAGGCAGCTTCCTTGCTTTCTCTTAATGCAGTTGCTTCTATCGTCTCTACAGCCTTCATATCAAGAATAGCCTGATCTAAAAGTCCTTGTAGAAGTGCTTTATCCTCTGCTGTGTTAATAAGCTCATAGGCTTCATTATAAATATTTTCTAAAGCCTCCCAATTTGCTTCATCATATTCTAAAGAATCATAGGCTTGGTAAGCTTCATCCAATTGACTTAAAATTTTGATTTGAGCTTCTTCTAAAGTTAATGGTTCATTCACTAAGGCAATATTATCTAAAGACAATCTCTTAGCTGCTGAATTACTAGAAACAAATTGTACACCAATTACTTCCTTTACAGATAATTCAACATCCGTTACAAATGCCTCACCATTAATTAGAATATTGGCTAGGCCTGTTTCAAAATCAAATTCAAAATAGATTCGAAGTGTTGTTACCTCTGTAATATTAATTTCAGTATCACCAAGAATGAATTCCTTTGATTCATCTAAACGATATTTCACTAAATTATTATCAAAACGGATACCTAGAACTTCCTTTTTATTGGAGCCATAAAATTGAATAGGGGTCCAAGAATTTCCTGCATCAATGGTTCTTACATTCACATAGCCCTTAAGAATGCCATCGAGCTTACCAAAATCTAATACAAGCTTAGTAGCTCCATTCATTGAAGGATCATCTATCAATTCTGCTCTATTGTTTCCATTCGCATCTTGTCTAATCACAACATAGTTTGTATCATAGGTTACAGCCTCTTCTGGATTCTTTGAATTCTTTGCGAAGGCTCCATAGACACCTTTAGTTCCCCAAACACCATCCCATTCAGGTAGCTTACTATCCTTATCATAGCCAACAAAGGTTTCATTTAAAATTAAATTTTCGTCTTGGATTAATTCACCATAGAGTGTATCTGCTGTACAGAATACCTTTGAAGAAATGTCTGTACCCTCAACGGTTGCAGTGATCACAATTTGTTCTGTACCCTGAGAAAGCATACGAACCTCAGCTTCTAAACCTAATTCATCTGTAGGAGTAACCTCTGCTACTGTTGGATCTGAAGACTTCCATATGATTTTAACATTGGTTGCATCAAGAGGTGTAGGGATAACGCTTAAGATTTCACTTGTATGGTTTGGAGTTAATGTGATTCGGTCGACATCTCCTTCTCCAACCCTCACACTGATGCTAGTTACAGGTACAGCCTTCTTTTCAACTATAATTTTACAGGTTGAGGTAAGTCCCTTATGTGTTGCTGTTATTGTAACCTCTCCATCAGAAATTGCAGTAACTAGACCATTTTCATCAACTACAGCAATATCCTCATTGGAGGACGTCCATACAATTTCCTTATTTAATATATTTTCAGGAGTGAAAACTACATTCAACTGAATTGTATCATTAACTAATAAGGTAATTTGAGATGGGGAAACCTGAATATGTGTAGCCTCAGTTTCTGTCCAATGGGCATATAAGGTTAAATTAGAAGAAATTGAGGTTTCCTCTAGATTAACTAAAGTACCACCCTCCTCTTCAGTAAACCAACCTACAAACGTATATTGATCCTTAAAAGGATTTTGTGGAGCAACTACTAAATTTCCATATTGAACATCCTGCTCATCTAGTTTGGTTCCATCTACATAGAAGACAACCTTATAGGTATTGATAACCCATTTTGCATGAATCGTTGTATCCTGAGTAATAACATCCTTTTCAAAATCCCATTGATTTTGACATGAAATTTCTTTATACCAACCAGCAAAGGTATAGCCATCTTTTGTTGGAGCTAAAGGAGCTGTAGCATAATTCATATACTCAACTTCTTGAGCAGCTATAGAAGTTCCACCATAGGTTGCAAAGCTAACCTGGTATTGATTTGCAGACCATTTTGCATAAAGAGTCATACTTTCTGTAACAAGGTCCGTATCAAAATGGAATTCTTCTGTCAAAGTACCATTGGTATCCTTAAACCAGCCAACAAAGGTATAGCCTTCTCTTGTTGGATCCTCAGGTCTTTGGATTGTAGTACCTACAGGAACATTATCATAAGGAGCAACAGGGCTACCTTCCTTTGAATTAAAGATAACCTTTACTTTATCTCCGGCTTCAGGCTTTGCCTCCCATTTGGCATAAAGCGTAATATCCTTAGTAATAAGCGTATTTACAAAATCAAAGGCAGTCTTTAGCTCAGCATCCTTATACCAGCCTACAAAAATAAACTGATCCTTTGTAGGACTTGTAGGACGAGTAGCCTTTTCATTTTCCTTTATGGTTTGAGAAGCAACCTCAGTACCTCCATTGGAATTAAAGGATAGGGTATAATATACTACTTTTTTCTCCCATTTGGCATATAGGGTTACATCCTTCGTTACTGTTTCTGTTTCAAAATTCCAAGCATTATTACATTCTGGATCCTTAAACCAACCAACAAAGGTATATTTATCCTTTGTAGGATCAGTAGGCTTCTTAACCTTTTCATTTGCTTTAATGCTTTGATTCTCTATTGTACTCCCACCATTTGTATTAAATACGACTGTATATGTAATAGGAGCTGGAGTATCCTTCTTTTCCCATTTTGCGTATAGGGTTACATTACCCATCACAGTATCCGTTTCAAAATCCCACTTCGTTTTACAGGTGGATTCCTTATACCAGCCCATAAACGTGTAGCCTTCTTTCTTTGGATCTGTTGGTTTTGTTGCCTTTTTCCCTTTTTCAATTGCTTGGCTTGCAATTGCATCTGCACCCTGAGTATCAAATGACACAGTATATTTCTCTTCTTCCACTACAGGTGGATTTGGCTTTTCTGGTTCTTTTTCTGTTTTACAGGAAGCCAAGGCAAATACTGCAAGCACTGTACCGAGTGCTAAGAAAACTTTTTTCTTTCTCATTTCCTTATTAAAATTCTCCTTTCTATAGAAAGCGCTTTAAGTAAGCGTTTTACATAGTATATATTATACCCCCCCCCATATAGTTTTGTCAATTGTTAATCTATAGTTTTTTTGAAAAAATAAAAGGCTTAACTTTCATCAAGCCTTCTTTTTTGTATCAGAAATATAACTAAAAAGTAAGTATGCAATCAAAACCAATCCTAGGATGCCTATATACAGGTACTCTTGATTCTCTATGAAGGGCTTTTGCTTAGCTAATGCCTTAAAGAAAACACCCAAAGGATAGAAGGTAAGCAGTGTTGCTATAACACTAAAGGAAGCATAATAGGGAAGTGTCAAATCCTTATTCTTTTTATAGCCATAGATACTATAAATTCCATAGACAAGAAGTGAGCATCCACATAGGAAATAAACGATCATATCCATATCAAGCGAAATATCCGTTCCATAACCATCATCATAGATTTCAAAGCTGAAGCAAAACTCTATAATACATATGACCATAAAAAGGACAGCAAATAAAACAATCATTCCTCTTTTTAAAAGCTCACTATTTGATTTTAGACTCTTCAATTTCTTTAACCTCCTTCTTTTCTGTTTCCAGAGTTTCTAAAAACTGGGGATAAAATTTTGCAATCAAAAGCATGGTTCCCGTACAAATGATGAGATTTGGAATACAATAGGCACCATTATATAGGAAGGAATAGAGCCAGGATGTATCTGCAATATTCCAAAAGCTAGCCCCCTGATTTAACCAAAATACGCCACCTGCAACAACATGACAGGTGTATTTGAGAAGTCCAGCTATACCACAGCCTACGACAATCCATAAGCATTTTAAGGATTTTTTTTCATTTTTCTTATAAAGACTAGCAAAAAATCCAGCAAATCCGACAACAGTATAGGCTAAAATATAATCCAGCATTATCTGCAAAAACGGACCCATAACCTGTAAAAATGAACTTTCAAATGAGGAAGCATTAATGACATATATTCCTCCAAGCATTTGTACAAGGCTTACAATTAGACCACAAAGTATCCCTGGAAATAGTCCTCTTCTATAACTGATTAAGAGGATGGGTACCATCGCAAAGCCTATGGATCCTCCACTAGCAAATACACCTCGAAAGATTCCTCCCTGAAGTGCATCGAGTGCAAAGGCTAAAGCAGCAAAGATCGCTACCTCTGCAAGCACTCTTGTTGAAAATTTTTGTTTTTTCATTTTGTTCTCCTTTAATAAAAAAATGTCCGCTAGGACATGCATAAAAAAGAATATAAATGAGATGAAATTCCTCATATTATTCCCTACGCTAGCATTACCTAGATCAGGTTAAGGGTAGATCCTTATCCTCTCAGGCTCATCGCCTCCCCTTAATATGACAACTCCATTATAAACCAAGCCTTGCAAAAAAGCAATATTATTCAAATGAAATTCATTCCTTCCTTCATATTTTGTCTTTTTAAAATTAAAAAAAGATGCTTATAAGCACTTTTTTATGTCTATAAGCATCCTAACACTTCTTATAAAGCTACCTCTTCCGTGTTTTGCACTGTGGGTGAAATCGGCTATTTATGACTTGAGTAAGCTATAGAATCTGTTAGGCTCACCCAATAAATTGTGATTTGGAATTATTTATATGACAATTCTATTAGCTTGTTGAATTGCCAATTTCTTTCTTCGATTACCTTTTCTAAATCATTTTCATATAATAGATTGATAACCTTTATAGCATAATCGCTAGTGATTATAGAATGTTCCTTCATATGAGCACTTCCGATTGCTTGTCCAACAACTCTAATTATGGTTTTTATTAATTCATCCGTTTGCTCTCTTGCAATTTTATGAATTCTAAACCCTGCTTGTCTTACATCATATATTCTTGCTTCACTTACTTGAGATAACTCGCTTATTTTAAATCCTTCATTGATCTCCGGAAATTTGCTAACATCTACATTGGATATTTCAATAATATGTTTTGCAATCTCTATTGACCATTTTGCCAATGTAATTTTATTTTGCTTCTCATATGTTTTGTCTATTTTATTCCTAACCTCATCAGCATCAACAATTTTAATTTTCCGAATCGTCATATATAGTCTCTTTTACAAATAGCTTTATTCAGCCTCATAATTTTCTATAATTTTTTTTGCAACCTCTTGACAAGCCTTTTCATCTACAAGATTTCCTGTATTCATAATAAAGGTTCCACCCCATTCTGCTTTTCCTTCGTATTTTGGACAAAGGTGAAAATGGAGATGTCCTAGAGTGTCTCCATAGGCTCCATAGTTGATGCGATCTGGATGATAGGCCTTTTGGATTGCTCTTGCAACATCAGATACATCCTTCATAAAGGCATTTCTTTCCTTTTCGCTTAAATCTTGAATTTCTGCTATATGATCCTTTTTATAGGCAACAATCATCCTTCCCGGATGAGTTTGATCCTTAAATACAATTACAGAAGAGGTTTCTGTTTCAAAGGCTAAATATCCAAATTTAGCTAGTGCCTCTCCATAGGCACAATAGGGACAATTCGTTTTTTTCATCTTTTGCTTCTCCTTTTTAATCCTCTGTAGAAAGAATAGCTAAGAAGGCATCCTGTGGAACATCTACACTACCAATGGCCTTCATTTTCTTCTTTCCTTCCTTTTGCTTTTCTAATAATTTCTTTTTTCTTGAGATATCTCCACCATAGCATTTGGCTAATACATCCTTGCGAAGTGCCTTAATATCACTTCGGGCTATTACCTTATGATTGATTACAGCCTGAACAGGAATCTCAAATAAATGTCGTGGAATAATTTCCTTGAGCTTTTCTACAATGATTTTTCCTCTTGCATAAGCAAAGTCCTTATGAACAATGGTAGATAGAGCATCTACTACATCGCCATTGAGCATAATATCCATTTTTACAAGCTTAGAGGCTTCATAATCTCCAAGCTCATAATCAAAGGATGCATATCCCTTGGTATAGCTTTTGAGCTTATCGAAAAAATCAAATACAATTTCCAAAAGAGGAATATTATAATGAAGTACAGCTCTTGTTTCCTCTATATACTGCATATCCACAAAGATTCCTCTTTTTTTCTGACATAGATCCATAACAGCTCCAATATAATCGGTTGGTGCCATAATGGTTGCCTTAACAAAGGGTTCTTCAATATGGTCAATGGTTTGAATGCTAGGTAATCCACTTGGATTATCAATTTCTATCATACTTCCATCCGTTAAATATACATGATAAGAAACGGATGGGGCTGTTGCTATTAGCTCAATTCCAAATTCTCTAGAGATTCTTTCCTTTATGATATCCATATGAAGTAATCCTAGGAAGCCTGTTCTAAAGCCAAAGCCCAAAGCCTGTGAGGTTTCAGGCTCAAATACAAGAGCTGCATCAGAAAGCTTTAGCTTGTCTAAGGCATCTCTTAAGTCATTATATTGCTTAGAGTCAATGGGATATAGACCACAGAATACCATCGGATTGAGCTTTCTGTATCCCTCTAAGGGAATATCAGCATGCTGGGCACAGGTGGTAATGGTATCTCCTACTCGTACATCTTGTATATCCTTAATGGATGCTGTAATAAAGCCAACATCCCCTGCCATTAAATAGTCTCTTTGAACCTCCTTTGGTGTTCTTACACCTAGCTCAACGACCTGATATTTTGCACCTGATGCCAAAAATTCAATGGTATCTCCTTTTCGTATAATTCCTTCTTTCACACAAACTAAGACAACCACCCCTCGATAGGGATCAAAGGCACTATCAAAAATTAAAGCACGGGTTGGAGCTAAAATATCTCCACTTGGTGGAGCTATGTAGGAAACAATTTGCTCTAATACATCTCTTACTCCAAAGCCTGTTTTTGCTGAGGCCAATACAGCCTCAAAGGCAGGAATGCCAATCACATCTTCAATCTCCTGCTTTGCCCGTTCAGGATCTGCGGAGGGTAAATCAATTTTATTAATTAAAGGTAGGATTTCTAAATTATTATCCATTGCTAAATAAACATTCGCAAGCGTCTGAGCCTCAACCCCCTGAGTAGCATCAACAACTAAAATGGCACCCTCACATGCTGCAAGGCTTCTAGATACCTCATATGTAAAGTCAACATGGCCTGGGGTATCAATTAAATGAAACTCATATTCTAACCCATTTTTTGCTTTATACACTAAGCTTACCGAGTTGAGCTTTATGGTGATTCCTCGTTCACGCTCAAGCTCCATAGAATCCAAAATTTGCTCCTGCATTTCTCTTTTTTCTACCGATTCACAGATTTCTAATATACGATCAGCTAAGGTTGATTTTCCATGGTCGATATGAGCGATAATGCAAAAATTTCGAATCATTTTTTGACGTTTTTTCATTTGTTCTAAATCCTGCATTGTATCACTTCCTATTCTTTATTTATTCTATCAAAAATACCTCTTTTTTTCAATATATTCTTCCTTTTAAACGATAAAACTTCATCGATATCTAATTTTCATAAAAAAACAACTCCTTTGAATTGATGATCCATGGAGTTGTTTTACAAGGAGATTTACTTTTTATAAAGAATCGTTTGATTTCCCAAGGAAACATCATAGGTGATAGAGGTTTTTCCATTTCCTAAGCCATTTATGGTATAAGCCTCCTCCTCACGATTTAAATGGAGGGTCATATTTCCCAAATCTGCTTGAATCCTTCCCGTTTGAAGAATATCTCCCTGGAAGGTTAGATTCCCAGCATTCAATTTCATAGCTACAGTATCAAATATCGTATCCTTCATTTTAATATTTCCTGCATTAGCTTCTAGGGTTGATGTACTAGCTGTCACCTGATTGAGCTCAAGATTTCCGGCACTAACCTTAATGTCTAAATTTGAAATATTGATTTTATCTAAGCAGACATTGGCAGCATTTACATCTAACACAAGCTCGTCTAAAGCATTATGAATATATAAAACACTCGTATCTATCAAGGAAAAGCCAAAATGTACTTTATAGTTTTGAACAACGCGAAGCGTCTGTTCTTCCTTATTATAATCGATATCATAGGTCATATGCTTACCTTCATAATAATGGAAGAGATTTTGATCCTCTGTATAGCAGATTTTCAGTGTTTCAGCACTTCCTGAAAAATAAATCTTTTTCACTTCCTCAAGCTCTAAGGATTTTTCCTCAAGGGTTGGATCCATAAAAGTCTTTTTAATTTCCTCATTAAAATCCAATTGAGTACTTGCAATCACAGTAATACCCGTTCCTAACAAAGTAATCAGTATACCTGTTCCAATCCATCTTCTTATCTTCATGCGTATCTTCTCCTTCCCCCAAATAAAAATCTTATGAAATTCAAAATAAGTTTTCCTATTAGACTAACGATTTTTATTAAAATAGGTGCAATAATGAATAGAATTCCAATCATACAACAGCCGATTCCGATACGAAACAATCCAGATGCCCAAGAGGTTGTAAATAGGGTAACACCATTCCATATGCATATAACCCCACCTGTCAAGGCTCCGATTCCTGCCCCAATAATTCCTAAAAAGACGCCTAAAAGTGTTGCAAAAAGAATAATCCATAAAGGAATGAGACAGATCATTAGAAGAATTCCAACAACCGATGTGGAGGAGCTTTCCTTTCTTCTTTTTCTTGCTTTTCTTCTAGGAGTAGGTTCCTCTTCCTCATATTTTATTTTTTTTCGATAGGTTGGATCTACACGTCGTGCAATGTCTTCTATTTCACCCAAATCGTAAATTACATCCGATTCACTATTTCCTGTTTTTTCAATTCTATCCTCTATCAATTCATCATAATAATCTAAGATATCATCTCGTTCATCCCGATCTAAATGGGATAGCTCTTGATTTAATCTTCTTAAAAATTCCCTTTTTCTCATGCTTATCTACCCTTTCTTCTTATGAAGTCGTATACACGCTCCATATCCTTCCACTCATCCATAAATTCCCGAATTCTTTTTTCTCCCAAACGAGTTATCTCATAGTACTTTCTTGTTCTACCATTAAAATCCCTAGAAAAGGTTCTTAGCATATCCTGCGCCTCAAGTCTTCGCAAAATGGGATAAAGTGTGGATTCTGATATTTCGATTAATTCAGAAATATCACTGATTATTTTATAACCATAGGATGGTTCTCTTCGCAAGCTAGCAAGGACACAAACCTCTACGATTCCTTTTTTTAATTGAACATCCATCTCATCACTCCTTTATACTATGTAATGCATAGTATTAAGCCTAAAAAAATATACAAAATCATTTTCCATATATAGTATACTATGCGTTGTATAGTATGTCAACTCTTTTTTTACATTTTTTTTATAGATTTTATTCTTTGAAGCTACAGTATAGATTTTGTATTAAAAAAAAGGAAAAGCGAATTCCCTTTTCCTTATATCCTATTTGAAAATGTCTTTTAATTTTATTGGTGTAACTTGGATTGAGGAATCCTGATAAAGCTGGATGAGCGTTCCTCCCCTTTGTTCTTCCTTCATTGCAATATCTGGATATGCCAGGTAATCAATACTTAATCCATAGGTTAGCATAATTCCTTTGTAGCTTAAAGCTATCGTATTCAAATGGTCATGTCCACAAAACATAGCCTTAGTACTTCCTAATTCCACTGCTTTTTCAAAAAGAAGGCTATGATATTTGGAATCACAGATTTCCTCATTTTTTTCTCCAATTTCCCCAAAATGATATTGAACCTCTGTGCTTCCTTGCTTATACAAGGTATAAGCCTCCTGATATTCATTCAAGGGCATATGGAAAAAGGCAAGAGAGGAGATCAAATGCCCCTCCTTATTGGACATATTTTGAATTTCTTCTTCATACCATAAAACCTGGTCATCATGAATATAATCATACTGATTTATCCCTTTATCGATATAGGAATTGGAATCTAAAACAAATAAAGCCTGAATGAGCTGTTGATGCTTTCCCCGAATTTCTATTATCTGATTATTTCTGCCATATATGTCGGGCTGAACATAGGGATATAATAGGTTTCTTGAGTTTTTAAAGGATAGTGACTGAAATAGGCTATCCACTTCCCCTTCGGAAAGAATGGCTAAGGATTCAGTATCATGATTTCCATAAGCAAATACCCAAGGAACACCGATATTTCTCATAAAGGAAGCAAATTGCATAATCGGAGCATTGTTATTAAAGGAAAAGGACATAATTCCTAAAGGAAAAACCAAATCCCCTGTAACGATAACTAAATCAGGCTCACTATATTCAATAAGCCTATATACAGAACTCAAAGCAAGCTTATCCTTGTTGTAGGAAAAATTACTTCCACCCAAATGAATATCTGTAAGCTGCAAGATTCGAAATTCCTCTTCCTCTGTTTCTATGGTATAAACCCCTGTATCTTCCTGATAGGTTATCCGATTTCCTTTGGTTTGAACAGCTGGAATTTGATTGATATAAGGCTGTAGCAGCCAGGAATCCAATCGCATCGATATATATACGGTGAGTAAAACAACAAGAGAGCCTACAGCAATAATTCTTCTTTTATTCATATAAATATTCACAAAGGTAATTCTTTGTCTAAAATATAGTGTATAGATCAAGTATAAAATTATATAAATGACACCAAAGCATACTCCAATCATACTTCCAATGTCGTTAGAGAAAAAGGAAAGCATAAGAATCACAAGGCTCCAATAGCCAGCACTGATTCCAGATATATAAAGGCAATGCCTTATGTATTCCTTTTCCTTTGGATTTTCAATTAAAAAATGAAAATAGATATTATAAGATATGTTTTTAATTACACAAAAAATAAGGATTTCATATAGCGTAAGACTACTATAAATTTGACTTAAAACCTCATTTCCCCGATAATTTGAAATCAAGATAAAGGCAATGGTAAGAAAAAGTATGGATATACATAATACAATAGAATTGATTGCTTTTTTAAAATATCGAATGGACAAATCCTCTATTTTACTATAAACCGCATAGGTATAGCTTTGAGAATGAACGACCCATTTTTTATATTTTACTATAAATAAAACTTGGTAGGGAATCGGCAGCACAAGTGGAATCGAATAATAAGGTGATTTTGCTGTGATCCATAAAAAAATATAAATGAGATCTAAGGTTGCAAACAAGCTAAACAATAAAATAAGAATTTTAGATTTTCTATGCTGCTTTCTAAATTGCTTGGGGCCTACAATATCAGAGACCCTTTGCCAGCAAAGGACCTCTTCTTTTTCATATCCAGCAAGCTCAGCTGCTTGTTGAAGGGTTCCGTATTGCTGAAGTAGCTTTGCATAGGCAAGTAAGCTATCATTATATTTTAAGAAAAATTTTTCATATTCATTTTCTAATGCTGTTGTAATTTGTTCTCTAATCTCCTGAAAAGCATTGGAATATGGAATATCCTTAAATAATTCATCGACAATTTGATTTATATTCATAAGGGAAGCCTCCTTTAGATTATGATATATTATAGCAAATTGTCGGAATAAGATAAAGAATGAATTAAAAAAAAGAAGGATTTTCATCCTTCTTTAGCAGTCTATAAGCCATGTTCTGTACCTAAAAAATTAGGTGGTAACTATTTATCTGCAATTTCTTGCCTCTATGATAGCTTCATTTTGCCTCATAAAGCTCCCCTACCAAAATTTGGGTTTCTAGCTTGAGGGGTTTACCAACGTTTCATTTCTATATTTCTATAGAACTCGTCTCTGTGGCACGTTATAGAATACACCATATCCATCCGGACTTAGGCTTCTTCTGCCGTCATATTTCTATGCCTTAGCTTATGGTTTAGCTAAGCACAAACACTACAATCATCTCAGATTGTGCTAGCATGGACTTTCCTAACCAGTGGCTCAGTTACCCAACTGCTTGTTTTAAGTATACCATTTTTTAGGTTAAAAAACAAGAAAATCCATCGATTTTATTCATATGATATCCAAGATTAAATTGGATTATGAAAAAATAGCTCACCTAACATGAGCTATTATAATCTTATAAGCTATTCTGCTGATTTTTTGGGTTCATTTCTTTTTTGAGCATCCCGTAAAGCATCCTTACGAGACAAATCAATTTGACCCTTTTCATTTACACCTATACATTTCACAATGATTTCATCATTTAAGGAAACGACATCCTCAGGCTTTTCTACTCTTTCTAAAGCAAGCTTAGAAATATGACAAAGGCCTTCTGCACCCTCCCATAGCTCAACAAATACACCATACTTTTCCATACGAGTTACTCTACCTGTGTAGATAGCACCAACCTCAGCCTCACGAATGGAATCTAGAATGTATTGTAAGCATGCTTTCGCAGTTTCCATCTTCTCATGCATAACATAAAGACGTCCATCCTGCTCAAGATCAATTTTAACGTTATCAAAGCGCTCAATTGTAGCATTAATTGTCTTTCCACCAGCACCAATCACATCCTTAATTTTGTCTGGATTAATTCTAGCAGTAACAACCTTAGGAGCATATTTAGAAAGCTCATGGCGAACCTCAGAAATCGTAGATGACATATGCTCTAGGATTTCTAAACGACCTTGCTTTGCTTGATACAAGGCTTCCTTAAGAATTTCATAGGTGATTCCCTTGATTTTTATATCCATTTGTAATGCTGTGATTCCCTCACGTGTACCTGCCACCTTAAAATCCATATCGCCTAGATGATCCTCTAAGCCTTGAATATCAGTCAAAATGGTATAGTCATCTCCATAGGTGATGAGTCCCATCGCAATTCCTGCAACAGGAGCCTTAATTGGAACACCCGCTGCCATTAGGGCTAAGGTACCAGAACAAATGGTTGCCTGAGAGGAGGAGCCATTGGATTCTAATATTTCAGATACCACACGAATCGTATATGGGAATTCATCCTCATTTGGAATAACATAGGATAAGGCACGCTCTCCTAAGGCACCATGCCCAATTTCACGGCGGCCTGGAGCACCATAACGACCTGTTTCACCAACAGAAAATTGAGGGAAATTATAATGTAGCATAAATCTCTTATTGGATTCTTCTCCTAATCCATCAATAATCTGGCTATCCACCAAAGAGCCTAAGGTAACGGTACCTAAGCTTTGTGTCTGTCCTCTTGTAAATAAGGCAGAGCCATGAACGCGTGGTAACACATCAACACGGCTTGAAAGTGGTCTAATTTCATCTACCTTTCGACCATCAGGACGTATCTTATCTACAGAGATCAATCTACGAACCTCTGTATGTAAAATCTCATCTAACGTATACTGAACATGGCGTAGGTATTCCTTCTTTTCATCTGTATCAATGACCTGAATTCCTCCTACCTCCTTGATAAATACCTTTTCATCAAAGTGAGCTAACGTTTCCTCATTGATAGCATCAATTGCAGCATAGCGCTCCAATTTATCTTCAATACGAATGGCTTCCACTAGACGCTTTTCCGCATAGGCTTTAACCTCTGCCATAATTTCCTTATTTACTTCAAAAAGCTCTACTTCTACCTTTTCTTTTCCACAGGAGGCAACAATTTCCTTTTGGAAATCACATAGCTTTTGAATTTCAGCATGACCAAATTTCAAAGCCTCCCACATATCATCCTCACTAACAAAGCGAGCTCCAGCCTCAACCATATTAATCGCAGTATGTGTACCTGCCACTGTTAGGTTAATATCAGATTTTTCTAATTCCTCTGGAGTTGGATTCAAAATAAGCTTTCCATCGACCTTGCCTACAACAACTCCAGCAATAGGTCCTTCAAATGGAATATCTGAAATCATTAATGCAAGAGAAGATCCAAGCATAGCTGCCATTGCAGTAGAGCAATCTGGATCACTAGATAATACTGTATTTACAACCTGAACCTCATTTCTAAACCCCTCAGCAAATAAAGGTCGAATTGGTCGGTCAATTAAGCGTGAAACCAAAGTTTCATGCTCAGAAGGTCTTCCTTCCCTTCTTAAAAATCCACCTGGAATTTTTCCAGCTGCATATAATTTTTCTTGGTATAAAACCATTAATGGGAAAAAGTCTGCGGTTGATGCGACATTATTAGAACAAACTGCTGATAAAACCGTACTTTCTCCATAAGTAACTAAGCATGCACCATTTGCTTGCTTAGCAACCTCGCCTATTTCGATTACCAATGGACGTCCTGCCCAATTGTACTCGAAGCGTTTTACTTCACTCATGTAAAAATTCTCCTTAAATTCTTCTTTTTTTATTCATAACATATTTATTATATCATAAATCATCTCAAAATAAACTAAAAAAATAAAAAGATGTATGCTTTTCTAGTAAAACAAAATAAAAAGGACTGAAAAACAGTCCAATAAAATTAACGACGTAAGCCTAGCTTCTTTATTAATTCCTCGTAGCCCTTTAAATTCTTTTCCTTTAAGTAATCTAATAAAGCTCTTCTTTGACCAATCTTACACATTAAACCACGCTTAGAATGAAAATCATGAATATGCTTTTCAAAGTGTAGGTTTAATTGGTTAATTTCTTCTGTAAGAATTGCAATTTGAACCTCAGTAGAACCTGTATCCTTTTCGTTCTTACCATAGGTTTTAACTAATTCTGCTTTTCTTTCCTTAGTCAACATTTCTTTTTCCTCCTTTATGAATTTTCGCGAATATCCTAGTATGGGAATAGAGGAATTCCCGATACAAAGAAATCGACCTTTATTATTATAGCATAATTTCAGCTTTTTTCAATCTTTTTTTATTATTTTGTGAAATTAAAATCCTTAGATAATTGATAGCATTGAACTTTATCCTCCCTCAGCTGCTTTACTAAAGCATCCACACTAGAAAAGGCCTGTTCTCCTCGAATTCGTTCATGGAAAAAAACCTCAAGCTCTTGTCCATATAAATCCTCATTCAAATTGAATATATTGACCTCTACTTTTAGATTTTCAGAATAATTGAAGGTTGGATTGTTGCCTATATTGCACATACCAAAGTATAGGTTATGATGGATGCGAACCGTCACAAAATATACGCCTCCTGCTGGAAGATAATAATTTGTATAATCGATATTGGCTGTAGGAAAGCCAATCAAGCGACCATGCTGAGTTCCATAATTTATTTTTCCTCGTATCGAATAGGTTCTCCCCAGCAAACGATTTACTCTTTGAATATTCCCAAGGGATAACAGCTCTCGAATAAAGGTAGAGGAAACCCGCACATCCTCATAGATGTATTTTTTTACCTCATAGAATTCAAATTCCTTCATCAAATCAAAAATGGTTCCTGCTGCCATTCTACCGAAGGTAAAATCATACCCACATACACAGGCACGAATATTCAGGTGCTTCATAAAACGAATGAAGGATTCCTTGCTGATTTTAGCAACCTCCTCATTAAATTCAACAATAATAAGATAATCAATTCCCATTTGAGTCAGCAAATCTGCTTTGTGCTCCATAGGTGTTATCAGCTTATAGTCAGGTATTTTTTTTAAAAATACAGACGGATGAGGATAAAAGGTCAAAACAGCAGATTTATAGCCATGCCTCTTGCATTCAGCTATCAGCTTTTGATGCCCTAGATGTAAGCCATCGAAATTGCCAATCGCTGCACAAATGGGTTCTAAAATTAGCTCATGCTCTTGATCCTTAATATGAATAATTTTCATCCTTCCACCTCCTTCTATTTAAAAATAACCACAGGCTTATACTTAAATTGAGCAATCGGCTCATAAAGCGCAATGATTTTTTGATTATAGCATACATAAAAGGGTTCTTCTGTTTGAATCTGACGTTCATCTAAAACAACACCATTTTTGGCAAGCCTTGCTGTAAATTCATTTACCTCTAGATGAAAAAAGGGAAAGACCTCTTCCATCGAGTAAATCCGAGCACAGGAAATTTGCTGCAAAGGAACAGCATTTTCTATTGTAAAGGAGCCACTTGAAAGCCTTCTTAGCTCCTTAATGATAGCACAGCCTCCCAATAGCTGACCTAAATCTCTTGCAAAGGAACGTACATAAAATCCCTTAGAACAAGTAATTTGAATTTCTATTTCAAGGTGTCCATTGATTGCTTTTAAAGAACCAATTTGCTTCATATCATATATTTTTACAGGCCGCTTTGGAAGCTCAACCTCTTGATGCTTCCTTTCATATTCATAAAGCTTTGTTCCGGATACCTTAATTGCAGAAACCATTGGAGGAATCTGAACTTCTTTTTCTTTTAATATCTCTAAGGCTTCCTTCAAAGCCATTTCATCAAATTGCATAGGTATATCCCTTGTGATTGTACCGTAGGCATCTAAGGTATTAGAATCATAACCAAACACAATCGTTGCTTGATAGGATTTTTCTTGCTCATTTAGCAATCGAATTGTTTTGGTTGCATCTCCGAGTGCTACAACAAGAAGTCCTGTTGCATCAGGATCAAGCGTACCTGTATGCCCACATTTTTGAAGATTCAATTCCTTTTTTACTCTAGCAACAACACCATAGGAGGTAATTCCCTTAGGCTTGTCTAGCAATAAAAATCCATTCATACCTCCTCCCTCCATTCTAAGCTTTTTCTTTGCTTTTTTCCTTCAAAATATAATAAAAGTAATGAAACTCCAACCAAGCAGATCTGAACGAAAAGATACGCTATCCAAACTCCTGTCATTTGTAATGGTATAGCCAAGCATGCTAAGAAAAGAGGGGTAAGAACGAAGGGCTCAAGAATAATTAAAATATTGGCAAAAATTTTAGAATCAATCGCATAAAGATAGCTTGCAATGACCTTGAAAACAGAAATCAAGATGCCTCCAAGTAAATAATAAAGAAGTCCCTCATAATAATATTGAAAAGCTATATCTGATAAATTATAGAGCCTTCCCATAGGCTGCTTTAAAATAACCAACAAAAGAACAAAAGCTAGAATGGTAAAAAAGCTAATCAAAATTGCAATAGATAGCATTTTTTTATTTTTCTGATACTCCTTCTTTGCGGCTTGAAAGGAAAACAAAGGCTGTAGGGAATCTCCTACTGCACAGCTAATAGCCATAAGAATATAGGCGATATAGGATAATAGCGTATAGGCCGCAACTGCTTCATCTCCTCCGATATGAGTACACACAATATTGGTTATCATTATCACAATAGAATAGGAAAAGGTAAGGATAAATGGAGCAATTGACATTTTAAAAATTTCAAACAGCTCTTCCTTCTTAAGGGTTATCCCCTTTAGCTCCTTCCTATAGGAGGTTAAGCAAACTAGTGCTGAAGCAATTTGAGCAAGCACAGAAGCTAAAGCTGCTCCCATTAAGCTCATATCAAGACAATAGATCATCACATAATCTAAAATCAAATTTGTAAAAATAGCTGTCATAGAGGCTACAGCAGCTAGCTTGACCTTATTTGAATTTTTTAAAAGAGGAATCAGCATAGTTCCTATGACCTGAAATAAGGCACCAATCAGGATAATTCTTAAATATTCCATAGCATAAGGAAAGGAATCCTCTGTTGTCCCTAAAGCCTGTAATAGGGGTCTTCTTACCGCATAAAATAAAAGGCCAAAAAGACAAGCTAGGATACCTCCTAGCATTAAAACGGTAAGCTTCATTTTTGTGGCAGATAATAGATTATCCTCTGCCATCTTCCTTTGTATATAGATTCCACCTGCTAGTCCAAGAGCTGTTCCAATGGCTTGGAGAAAGGCAGTAATCGGCCAGACAATATTGATAGCTGCAAGCCCCACATCTCCAATTTTTTGGCCAATGAATATGCCATCTATCATAGCATACATACTCATAAATACACTAGCTATGAGTGATGGTATTAAATAACCTGCAAATCGTTTCATATTAATCTTCCTTCGATTGTATTACAAGAACTCGTCCACCCTTGAGGGTTACAACGCCTCGTTCCTTGATAATTTCATTGGAAATGGTTAATGGATCGGTATTCTTTAAATAATAATTGGTTAAAGGATACGCAAAGCCATCAAGTGAAATAATGGTATCACGTAATGCAAAAAAGGATATAAAACGATATTCTGTCTTTTTAATGGTAAAGGAAGAATCCATAATGTACATATGAGAATTGTTATCTAGCATTTCCACCTTCGGATGGGTTTCCATAAGCATTAAATTGGCTATAAAATGCTCAATCCGTTTTCCCTGTATTCCACCTAAAATAAGAATACGTGAGGCATCCTTACAAAGCCTTAAGGCTGCCCCAGTATCTGTATCATTTTTCTTTTCAGGTAAAACAATAACCTTGGTTTGGCTTTGAATATAGGCTAGCTTTTCTTGATCAACGGAATCAAAATCACCTATTGCTATATCTAAAGGAATCCCTGCCTGTAAGGCAATATACGCCCCTTCATCGACACCAATCACATATTTTTCTTTGAAATTTATTTTTGTAAAATCTATATCATGTCCAATGATCAAAACATATTCCATAATTAAAGCCTTTCTGTCAACCATTTTTTTAATGTAAGGTAATCCAAATTGCCATCCTTTCTTCCTACAATCTCCTGATTTTCTATTAGAAGATAGGTTGGAAATTTTGTAATGAGATATTCCTTTTTCATATTGGAATATTTTGTTGTATTTACCTTATATATTCGTAAATTTTTAAAATCAACACTTAACCGTGTAAGCCTATCTGCTAGTAGATTACATCTTGAATTCCAAGCAGCATAAAAATAATATAGGCCATCTGCTAAATTTGAGCCATTATACTCATAAATCAATCTTGATCCATCCTTATTTTAATTTGACGACAGTTACTCCGTTTAAGCCCTCTCCTTCTCCACCAAAGCGATAGCCTTTTGCATAAGGACAATGCTTTAGATAATCCCAAACAGCCTTTCGAATTGCTCCTGTCCCAAATCCATGAATAATGGATACTGTTTCTAAATTTCCTAGTATGGCTTGATCTATATAAGAATCCATAAGCTCCTTAACCTCCTCATACCGCTTTCCTCTTAAATCTAAGGATAGACTTGCATGAGAGGCTGGATTATACCCGCTCATTCTTGTTCGTTTTTCTTTTTTCTCCTTGGGTCTTGTGGACTTAACTAAATCCTTTTTTGAAAAATCCATTTTAAATTGTCCCATTTGGATGGTATAGCGATCTTTTTTGATCGATAAAATTGTCCCATATTGCTCATAGGGCTTTATGTAAACATAATCATTCACATTGAATTCTTCTTCAAAAAGAGCCTCTGTTTCCTCCTCTTGATGCAATTGCTTTAGGTTATGCTTTAGCTGAGCAAGCTCGTGATCCTTATACTCTCCTGAAGCCTTTTCCTTGACCTGCTCTAATATATCAAAGGCTTCCTTCGTGGTTTGCTCTACTATTTTTTTTGCCTCCTGTCTAGAAGCATCTAATATTTTCTTTCGCTCCTGCTCTAGGCTTAGCTTTTCTAAAGAAAGCTTATGGTTTAAACTATCGTACACTTCTAGTTTATGCTGAAGCTCCTCCTCTTGAGCCCTCAATTTTCTTATTTCCTCCTCCATATCCTCCATAAATTGTGAGGATTCTGAAAAATGAATATTTTCCATATAGCTTTTTGAGGTTTCAATAATTTTTTCAGGAATCCCTAGACGAGATGCTATTTCAATAGCATTTGACTTACCAGGAACTCCAATCAAGAGCCGATATGTTGGAAGCAGGGTACTGGTATTAAATTCTACAGAGGCATTTTGTACATCCTTCTCCTGATAGGCGTAGGTCTTTAAATCACTATAATGAGTTGTAACTAATAGCTTTGCTCCTCTATTTTTTAAATAATCAATCATAGAAATAGCAAGACTACTTCCTTCCTTAGGATCTGTACCACTTCCAAGCTCATCTAGCAATATTAAGGATTCAAAGGAAGCCTTCATAAGAATTTCATTCATTTTTTTCATATGAGCAGAAAAGGTTGACAAGGATTGAGCAATGGATTGTTCATCCCCGATATCCACTAAAATTTCAGAAAATACACTTAGGCTTGAGCTTGAATCACAAGGAACCATCATTCCACACATCATCATAGCATGGAGTAAACCAACAGTCTTTAAGGCTACCGTTTTTCCTCCCGTGTTCGGACCTGTAATAATAATCGTACTATAGGAATTACCCAATTCCACATCTATAGGGACAACGGTCTTAGGGTCTAGTAAGGGATGCTTTGCCTTTTTTAAGACAAAATGCTGTGTATTGGTAATATTTACCTCCTGATATTCCAATTCCTTACCCATAAATGCCTTAGCAAAAATGATATCCAATGTAGTTAAGACATTCAAATTTTTAAGTAAGGCTGACGATTCTGCCCCCACTAAAAGACTCAAATTTTTTAAAATAATCTGAATTTCCTTCAGCTCAGCAGCCATATAGCTATCAATTTGATTTGCTGTCTCTATTGTAGAGGCAGGTTCAATATAGCATGTCGTATTTGAGGAGGAAATATCATGAAGAATTCCCTTAAAGGTATTTTTATATTCAATCTTTACTGGAAGGCACATTCGGTTATCTCGTAAAATGATTAAATTTTCTGTTAGCATAGATGCCTTAGAGGTTAATAGCTCATTTAACTTACTTCGAATACGATTTTGTAGGGAAAGAATACTTCTTCGAATTGTAAAAAGCTCCCTTGAAGCATTATCATTGATTTTTCCATCATAATCAATAGCCAAGGTAATGCTCGACTTTATCTGTGGAAAAAGACTTAATTCATCCCTATACCTCTTTAAGGATGATATTTCTATTTTATTACTTTCCAGACTTTTTATATATTTTATTACATTGGCACTTGCATCAAGAAGTCCAACCACATTTAAAAGCTCAGAGGGCTCTAATATCCCACCGATTGCTGCTCTTTCTAGACTTCCCTTAACCTCATATAAGCCTCCAAGTGGGATATCAGACAATCGAACAATGGCTTGAAAGGCTTCTTTGGTTTCCTGATTTAAGCGCAAAACCTCTTCATAGGTATTCGTAGGGAGTATAGCATCAATCTTCTCCTTTGCATATTGTGTTTTGGCATATTTTTTTAAAATAGCAAGGACATCATAAAATTCGATGGCATCTAAATCATAATGCATATATTCCCACTCCTTTCTTTATACCTCCAACAGGTCAAGATCCTCTACTAATTTTTTATAAGAAATGACCTTTGCCCCATATACATCGGTATCTGGGTAAACAAATACCATTTCACATTCATTAATAACCTTTAATAAAGCTGTTACATTGGGATATACAATAAACAGCTTATGCTCCTTCTTTTCCTGATGCGTTAAATCCAGACGCATTAAAGGCTCAACACCCTCAACAAAAACAAGCTTTTCGTTGCGGTCACCTAGCTTTCTTAACTGCCACTTAATTGCATTATTAATACAAATTTCCTGATTAGAAAAATTGTTAATAATTTTTATATAATAAATATTGCTTTCATCCTCAAAATAAAAATCATGGGTATCCTTTTTGACATATTCCATTTTATATTCTGTTATATTTTTCTTTTTACAGGCAGCCTCGAAAAGCTTTACGATATCACTCTTATATTTTTGTGAGCGTTTCTTTTTAGTCAAAGTAACTGCAAAGATCAACCCAGAAATAACGAGAATAGCGCCTATAATATAATATATGAATTCCATATCCTATTCCTCACTTTTCTTTTTTAGCCATAGTATACCTGCTATAAATAAATATATATACCCCATACTAGCAAGAATCAATAATCCAAGACCAAAATACATGATAAAAAAATTCTTTTCTACAGATGACCATAGAAGTAATCCTACACCAATAAATAATAATATAAAGGATAAAAAAGCACTAATGATGTTGATTGTCTTCATAAAGTTTGATATCCTCATGGACCATATCCATAACCCTTTGCCCGAGCTCTGTCGTATTCATTAAGCTATAGTCTTCCTTTGAAATCGGCTGATGAAAAATAATTGTAATTTTAACTCTTTTGAAAATGGTTTTTCTTTTCTTGGTGTTAGAGCTACCTATAATTGTTGCAGGAAGCAATAAGGCTTCACTTTTCGTAACAAGCTTATAGGCTCCAGCTCTTAAATTAACCATTTCCTCTGTATCCCTAGTTTTAATGCCACCTTCAGGAAAAATGATATAGGACATGCCCTCTTTAACCGCACGTATGGCCTCAATCATCGACTTTGCAGCAGCACGATCATTATCACGATCTAAAGCTACTGCCCCAAAAACCTTTTGACATTGCTTAATAATCGGTATTTTAAATAAAGACTTTTTACCGATTGCTGAGCAAATTCGATGCAAGCCATAATAAAGTGCAATAGGATCTATATCGGATTTATGATTTGAATAGCATACAAAGGTTTCATTTGGAACATATTCCTTTCCAATCACTTTAACCTTAACATTGGACAGAATTAAAACCATATGACAAACCTGATATAAAACCTTATGACGAATTTTTCCTTTAGGATCCGTTCTCATCCATACCTGAAATACCAAAATCACAAATAGGATAAAGGTAAGGAAGGCCAATAGAATAGATAGGGGTACCCACAGAAAATAAAACCATAGAGATAAGCCTGTGTAATAAAAGCCATAGGCATAGGCTGCTGCAATAAGCAAAAAACTAAAAATTAAAATCATATCAATCAAACTCTTTCATAAATAGAATATTCTACCAAATCTGTGACTTGATTTGAGATTAGCTGAAACTTGGTAAAATCAATTTCTGGAAAATATGTATCTCCCTCATATTCTTCTTTAATCCAGGATATATATAAAGAATCGGCATAGGGCAAAGCCAGCTGATAGATGCTCGCTCCTCCAACTACCCATATATCTTCTTTTGTATTTTTTAAAAAATCAATGGCATCCAGTACAATCGTTGCATCCTTTAGCATAAGATTTCTATTTAGACTTGCTACATAGATTTTCCCATAAGGAAGAGGTCTTTTCTTATAATATCCCTTTAAAGAATAATACGTATTTTCACCCATAAACACAATTTTTCCTTCCGTATGGCTCTTGTAGTAAAGCAAATCCTCCTTGATATGCCATGGGATACGATTATCCTTTCCAATAACATGACTTTTTGTCATTGCCCAAATTAAGGAAATCATTAGACTGCAACCTTTCCCTTAATCCCTTTATGTGGATCATAGCCTTCTAAGGTAAAGTCCTCATATGTAAAATCATAGATGGATGTAATATTAGGATTGATTATCATTTTTGGTAAAGCTCTAGGCTCACGCTTTAGTTGTCTATCAATCTGTTCTAAATGATTTAGATATATATGAGCATCACCAATGGTATGCACAAAAGTTCCTGGCTTTAAATTACATACCTGAGCAATCATCATAGTAAATAAGGAGTAAGAAGCAATATTAAAAGGAACCCCTAAAAATATATCAGCACTTCTTTGATAAAGCTGACAGGATAAACGTCCTTCATTGACATAAAATTGCATAAAGCAATGACATGGAGGTAAAGCCATTTCCTCTATTTCACTTGGATTCCAAGCAGAAATAATTAATCTTCTTGAGGTTGGATTCTTTTTTATCTCCTGAATCAGCCATTCTAACTGATCAACACCATTAAAATTTCTCCACTGTTTTCCATAAACAGGTCCCAAATTCCCATAGCGCTTTGCAAAGGCTTCATCTACTTTTACTTTCTCAGCAAATTCTTCTATGGTCTCGCCCTTATATTCACTTGATTTTTGATAGCTTGCATAAGGCCAATCATTCCATATTCTTACATCATGATCTACTAAATATTTTATATTTGTATCTCCTGTAATGAACCACAATAGCTCATGAATAATACTTTTCAAATGAACACGCTTTGTGGTAAGAAGGGGAAAGCCTTCTTCAAGATTGAAACGCATTTGGTACCCAAAATAAGAAATTGTACCTGTTCCCGTTCGATCCTCTTTTCTAATTCCTTCATTCAAAACTTTTTTTACTAAATCTAAATACTGCTTCATTTTAATCACCAATATTTATTATACAAAAAACTTCATCTTTTTTCAATAAAAGAAAGCCTTCTAAAGCAAGAAAACTAAAGAAAGGCTTTGAAATGAAGTAGATTCAATTTTTATCAATTAATTTAAATATGTTAGACTTCAATCTTATAAGATAGTATGATAGCTCATCCTATGAATTGCAATTTTAATTCTACTAAGTAAAATAAAAAAAGATGTCAATATATGGACTTAAAATCAATTCAATAGATATCTATTCTTGATTCTTTTTGTCTATATGCATCTTTCTTTTTACTTCTTATTTTGTTTTTAAATCATTTGCTGTAATTTTACGATATTCAGCAGCAGTTGCCTTACTTGCTAAAATTGTAACTACGATTCCTTCTACATCTTCATTATTATCAATTTTAGTCTTGATATCCTCAATGCTCTTGCAGCCCTTTACAGAGATAATTACGCCAGAATTTAAAACAACGATTTCAGCACGATCATCTCCTAAATCCTTACGAACCTGATCTAATGTGATAGCCTCGCCATCCTTTGCTGCCTTGTTAATCTTATCAGCATAGCTTTGGCTAACATTTGAACATGATACAAGAACAAATAGGCCAAAACAAGCTGCAAAAACGCCAAGCCATTTGAAAAATCTTTTCATATACCTTCTCCTTCCTCGCTATTGTTTAGTTTATTTTACTCCTTTTTTATAAAATTGTAAACTAGATATTTATTTTTTTACATGGAATATCCAAATATATTTTTTCTAAAGAAAAATGCTCTCGCTCCTCATGAGTAAAAATGGATAGGATAATATCATTTAAATCAATTAAAACCCATGAGCTATTTAATCCCTCTACACCACGTACAGAGCCTCCTAGCTTAGCTACCTCTTCTTCTATATATGAAACTACAGCAGAAGCCTGACGTTCTATATCTACACTTGCTAATATCATAGTATCGTAAAAGGGGGATATTCCCTTCATATCATATTCTAAAATATTGGTTGCCTTGACCTTTCCAAGGCATTCATAAACCTTTTCTTTTTTATTCATTGCTTACACTTCCCCTCATAATATTTTAAAACCTCCATCTGTAATGGATGAGGATTTATGTTTTTTGATTTTAAAAACTCGATTGTATAGTAGGTAGACTCATAAATAGCCTTATATAGGTCTTTAGATAATAGAGTTTCTCTTACCTTAATACAATTGGGATACATTCGGTTTTCCTCAGTATAATCACTAATTAGTATAATTTCTTCTAGCCTTGTCATATGGAGTCTACCAAATACATGATTGCGTATAGCCTCATAAACCTCTTCATCCTTACCTATATATTTTTTATAGTATTGGGCAGAGGCATAGGAATGATACAAAACGGGATAGCTTTCACATTCCTCTATATCCTTGGGATCCAATAGGGAAGTAATCTCCTCTAAGGAATCATATTTACAAAAATCATGAAGGTAAGCCGCAAGAAGCGCCTTTGTAGGATCTATCCCATACTGATTGGCAAGGGTAAGCGCCATTTTCCCTACCCCTAAGGTATGTTTATAGCGCTCTATCTGTCCTACAGAAATAAATTTTTCTTCCACCATTTTTCTTATTTCATCCAAGGATTGCATCTGTTATATAAACCTCCGTATTTTTTATATATCGTATTGTGATTTTTGCAGTACCAGATACCTGTACAAAGCCAAAGCCTGAAAACCAAATATCCTTCTTCCCAGTGATTTGAATATCCTTAGACTCGTAGGAGAGATTCACTATTTCCTCCTTTGTAGGTGGAATGAGGATTCCTCCAAGCTGTGAGGTAAAAAGCTCTTCTACTCGACTGGTTTTTGTTCGATGCAAATATAAGGAATTGGAGGTGTATACCGTTACAGATAATGGCTTTTTTGTAGAAAAGCTAAGTACAGCGAGTCCTCCTAAAAAGATACTGTTCCCATCTGTTATTTGATACGTTTTTGGCTTTACTTCTTTATTTGGAAGAATTGATTTAAAGGACTTAGGTAAAATTTGATTGAGTATATCCGATGTATTGATTAACCCAGGTGTATCAATAAGCATAGAATTGTCCTCAAAATAAGGAATACGTATTTCATTCAAGGTGGTTCCTGGAATTAAAGAGGTTGCAATAACATCCTCTGTTCTTGTCGTTGTTCTTTTCAATAAAGCATTGATAATACTCGATTTTCCAACATTCGCACAACCAACAAAATAGACATCTCTATGCTTTCTTGCCATATCTATCGTAGCAAGTAAATCATCCATAAAATCTGCTGTTTTAGCAGAGGCAACTCCAATGGCTAATGCTTTCAGCTGAAATCGATCACATTCCTTGCTAATCCACTGGACTACCTTTGCTAGGTTTGTGCTTTTCGGTAGGAGATCAATCTTATTTGCTACTAAAATCACATCCTTGTTCCTTAGACGCTCTATCATCATTTTATGGAAGGTAGATTTAAAGGAAAAGATATCTACAATATAGATAAACAAGGCATTCTTTTTTACTACAGCATCTATCACGGCCTCATATTCCTCATTGGTTGCTACGATTTTTGGAAGTTCATTGTAATGCATCATTCGGAAACATCTCTTGCAAATCTTCATTTCCTCTGTAAGCATAGGAACAAACCCGGGTTTATTTTCATTTTCTGCCTGTAATATGGCTCCACAGCCAACGCATTTTTTAAACATCCTTTTCCCTCACATATAAATCTAGCTTTTGCTGATATAATCTTGGATGGTAGCGTTCAATTTTATCTAAAAAGAAATTTTCTAATTTACGATTGATTTTGGTAGGTAAAATTTCTGTTTTCTTATCAATTGCCTTTAACAAAATCGTATGAAGCTTTAGACGCTTAGAGGCAAAAACATCTGTCATTAGCTGATCCCCTAATACCACAATTTCCCTTGCTTCATATTTCCTTGAAGCTATTCGTAGTGCCTTTTTCAAGCCAAATAGCAATGGCTTTTTAGCAAATTTCACAAAAGGAACCTGTAAAAGATTCGCAAAATGCTCTACACGATCCTTTCTTGAGTTGGACACAATAATGATTTCAAAGCCCATAGCCTCTACCTTATGCTTCCATGCATAAAGCGCCTCTGTTGGCTCTGCTTCCTTATAGGAAATGAGTGTATTGTCTAAATCTGTAAGAATAAGTCTAATTCCATTTGCATAAAGTGTATTGTATGGAATATCTTCAATTTTGTTATAGTATTCATCTGGAATCAGTTTTTTTAGCATACATTTACCTCGTTTTCTTAAAAATCTAATAGTTCCATCATAATATTCATAAAGGAGTTTTATAATGTTGTTTTTCATGCTTCCGCTTTTTGGAGCAATCAAGAGTGAATCCTATCCTCAAAAGCTTTCTGATGAGGAGGAACGAATGTATCTTTTACGATACGCAAACAATAAGGATGAGGTAGCCCGTGCGAAGCTAATTGAGCATAACCTTCGTCTTGTAGCGCATATCGCTAAAAAATATGAAAATACAAATGAGGATAAGGATGATATCCTATCCATTGGTATTTTAGGCTTAATGAAAGCTGTTGATTCATATCAAATTACAGCAAGCAATAAGCTAGCAACCTATGCAGCCCGCTGTATTGAAAATGAAATCCTTATGCATCTAAGAGCCAATAAAAACAAAAGAAATCTCGTCTATCTACAATCCCCTGTTGCCATGGATAAGGATGGAAATGAGGTAGAGCTTTTAGATCTTATGGAAGACAAATCCATAGATATTATGGCTTCCTATGAGAAAAAAGCAATGCATAAGGATCTAGACGATGCTTTAAAAACCTTAAATAGCCGAGAATATGAAATCATAGCTCGAAGATACGGAATCAATCGTGATTCTCAAACCCAAAAAGAAATTGCAAAGGATATGAATATCTCTAGAAGCTATGTATCAAGAATAGAAAAGCGAGCATTACTCAAGCTCTACTTTCTACTCAAAAAATAGGACACCTAAAAGTGTCCTAATCTTACTTTATATCCATCAGTTTAACTTTTAATTCTTTACCATTTTCTGTAGATATATGGAAAACATCTCCCACCTTATGTCCTAATACAGCCTTACCTAGTGGAGAATCATTGGATATTTTTCCAGCAAATGGATCAGCCTCGATTGTACCAACAATTTGAAACGTTGAAACACGGTTTAAATCCACATATTTTACGGTAACCGTATTCACATCCATTATTTTTGCATGCTTTAAAATATTTTCAATTTCTAAAATACGTGCCTCAATATTGGCCTGTTGCTCTCTTGCAGAGGAATAATCAGCATTCTCAGAAAGGTCTCCCTGCTCACGAGCCTCCTTAATTGCTTCACGAATTTGGATTCTATCTACTGTTTTTAATTTTTCTAATTCTTCTTGAAGGGCATCTGCACCAGCCCTTGATAATTCAAAAACTTCATCTTTGTTCATCATGTTTACCTCCAGTATTCACGCTTATTAATTATACCTAACAATCAAGAAAAAATCAAGAACTATTTAAGCAAAATACACTTTTGCCTTGGAGCAATTTTCCTTTAATGCATTCAATGCCTTAGAGCAAGGATATCCATCGACTAAAGCATGAGAAACGGTTAAATTGAAGGGCATCATAAAGCGATCCCCTACCCTTTCAAATTTTCCAAAGCAGATTCTAGGGACAGAAAGGGATTCTCTATCATCATTTGGTACCGGATGAGTCATAGCCTCATAGGAAAGCCAAGGTAGACAGGTAATATAATAAACATCATAATGCTTTGCTTCATTATAGGTTTCCTTTATGGAGGTTTGTTTTTTTGCTGCTTCTATCACAGAATGACATTCCTCATAAAAGGGTTTATATTCTGAATGCATTTGATTTTTACAATTTTCAAAAACACCCAATTCTGTCATCACTGTATAGGTAGGATGAATTGTATCATAAAGCCTTACCTCATCTTCAACAATTCGAAGTCGTAATTCCTCAACCTGATTCAAGGATTTCATCAGAATAAATAAGAAATTGATAAAAAAGGATGTTTGAGTATGCTTAGAATATAAAACAATCTCTGTTACATCTAGCTTTATATCTATCCCATAGCAGGGATTAGAAAAGCTATTAAACCAATGATATTGTGTACTTCTATTCCAGGCTTTTGTATCTATAATTTTATACATTTCATTTTCTCCTTAATATACATCTTGATATTTTAATTTTCTAAGCTCTTTTTGAACCTTTTTATAATTGGGATAGCGCTCCTCTAAATAATCATAAAATTCCTTTTGGTGGTTTTGATATTTAAAATGAGCACATTCATGATAGAGTACAGATAGAATATATTTTACTTCATATTTGGCAAGCTGTGTTGATAAAATAATGATTCTTTTTTTAGGAAAGCATTCTCCATAATAGCCCTTGACCTTCTTATATTGGAAGAGAATCTCTTGGGGCATATCAAAGCTAGAAATGATATCCTTTGCATAGCTTTCGACAATTTTTATTAACGTATTCCTGTATAATGCCTCTATGAGCTTTTCTGTATCTAAAGTACCTCTAGAAAATATATGAATGAGGTTGTCCTCTATTAGAAGCCTGCTTTCCTTACTCGGTTCGATTTTCAATTCATATTTCTTACCTAAATAATGAATTTGGTTGTCTATTTTAGGATCACTCATCATATGCTTTACAATGAAGCTGAAATTTTTTTCTATCATTTCTTCAATTTTAGATAGGGTAAGCTTTATCGGTGTAGTAATATATACTACTCCATTTTTCACTCTTAGGTATATTTTACGATTGGATCTTTTATAGATCACCATAACCGTAAAATTCCTTTGATTCACATTTATATTTATCATTTTATCACCACCAGAAAGGAGTTATACGATATGCAAACAGCAACCACCACAATATCAGAGGTTTTTCTAGAATCCTTAAACAATGCCTATGGTTCTCAAAGAAATTTTGAAAAAGAGCTTGTATATAAGGCATATCAGTGCGGAAACAAGGGTAGACTTTATTTTGCTATAAATAAGCTATTAAATTTTACCATGTATCCAGCCTGTTTAAAGGAAGAAAATGCCCAGGCAATTCCTCTTTTAGAATGTAATCTAGATGTATGTGATATCGCTAATTTCATTGAAGATATCGACTACACGAAGCTTTCTAAAGCCTATTTGCAGGTTCGAAGCCTAATAGAGTCTTAATAGATCATTCTTCTCTAAGGGATACTCTGTATAAAAATATACAATTTGTCTTGCATGCCTTGCAGCATCTAGACTTGTATTATCCTTATCATAAATCTCTGAAATATGGATCACATCATTGTGATGAGGTCCAAATACCTCAAGGCTACTATGAGGAACAAAATGATTTCTTTGTTCAATAGTAGCTTTTTTTGTTGTAGGATCATAGTCTAAAACAATGCCAACAAAATCCTTACTTGGAATGGTGGAATCCAAATCATAGAGCTGCTCTTCTATTGTTGGAAGACCAAATAAAAATCCAGTTGAGGTTGGTCTATTTTCAGCCCTTTCAATCATTGCCTCATAGATGTGCATATCCTTAAGCTCATTGGCATAGGCATCATCTATAAGCCTACGATAGGTCTTAACGATGGTTGCAATATAGTGAAGGCTTTTCATTCTCCCCTCTATTTTAAAGGATTGTATTCCCATCCGAATCAGCTCTGGAATAGCCCTTATGGCACATAAATCCTTACTGCTCATCGCAAAAAAATCACCATCTGGATTGATTTTTTCATCTCCATGATATAAATCATAATTCCATCTACAGCTATGAGCACAGCCTCCTCGATTGGCATCTCGATTGGTCATATTATTGGATAGCATACATCTACCTGAATAGGAAACACACATTCCACCATGAATAAATACCTCTAGATCAATGGCTACATTTTTTCGAATATGCTCAATCTCCTTTAGGGTAAGCTCTCTTCCTAAAACAACACGATGAACCCCAAGCTCCTGATAAAAGGCAATTGCCTCTTCATTGAGGCAGGAGCACTGCGTAGATACATGTGCCTCCATTTTTGTATGTACAAGAACAAGCTTAAGTATCGTAATGGACGAGGCAATCACGGCATCGACTCCAGCCGCTTCTAAGGCCTTAAGATATTCTACAATGCCATCTGTATCGATTTCATGCATTACAATGTTGCAGGTTACATGAACCTTTGCCTGATGCTGATGTGCAAAGCTACAGCCTTCTTTAATATCCTCTAAAGTAAAATTAGAGGCTCTAGAGCGCAAGGAAAACTTCAATCCACCAATAAAAACAGCATTGGCTCCATAAAGAATAGCTATTTTTAATTTTTCTAAATCTCCAGCAGGAGCTAATAATTCTACCATTTAAAACTCCTCCTTCATATAGACACTATCCTTGTAGGAAAAGCCATCCCCCAAGGGTAGGTCTAAGGCCTCTAGGCTAAAAGAGATGGAACCCTTAGAGCATAAGGCATGATAATACTGAATTACCTGTAAGAAATCCTCATTTTTCAAGGAAAAGGCGTCAATAAAGGCATATTCTAAAGGCAAATTGAGGAGTTCCTTATCCAAATGAATCATGGTACTCCGGTAAATTTTAGTTCCCCCATCCTCTTCTACAATGGGAAAGTAATCCTGCCTTGTTGCTTCTCTTAAAAGCAACTGCTCCTTAGGCATTTCCTTCTTTATTTTTTCTCCATATAGTTGGATCAGCTTTCTTCTCGTATGGAGCATAAGACGATAGCCAAAGACCTGAAGAAATGCCTTACAATTTGATTTTTCTACAATAGCCCTTGTATCCTTTAGCGTGATTTCATTACTTAGGCCAATAGAATGAAAGCCATACTCCATATATGCTTTAGCATCAAGGCTATTGGTAATCATTGTGATGGGATCATATATAGTTCTTTCAAGCAGTCCCAATTGCTTAAGCATATGGGCAAGACCCAAATCGGTAATATAATAAAGGCATTTTGAATCCTTCGTCAAAAGGATTCTCTTTTTCATATCCTCTACTTCTAACGGATGCATCATAACATCAAGCTTATATATGGCAATACGCTTCATATTCTCAACATATTGAATATGATTTAAGATTTCTTTAGAATCCTCTAGCATAATTCCATCAACATAAGGAGCAATATCCTCTATGATGGAAATAGAAGGAACACTACATACCAGCTTCATAATTTTCTACTCCTAAATTCCTTAAATATTGATGCAAGGCCTTGCGGTTTTTGAACATAAGCCCCTGTGGACAGGCTCTCGTGATGGCCTTCAGCCTTTTTCTTTTCTTTCTTTTTCTTCCAGCATAGAAAACCTGCCATAAAAAAATGAAATCTAATTTTTCTTGACAGCCTTCTGCCATAGATACTCTTGTTTTATTTTTATTTTCTCGATATCGCTTGATTACACTTGCTAAGCAAAAAAAACGATGATAGGAAAGATAAAGGATTTGATCGGCTTCTTGAAATCGATGAGGAGCATATTTTAAATAATTTCCCTCTATTATCCAGGAATCATGGGTATCCATAAACTGCTGGATGAGCCCTTCAAATTCTTGTTTATTTCTTTCCTCCCAATTGGGCTTAAAAAAGATGGTATCTAAATATAAAACATCTATATGATAAAATTGACTCAATTTACTTGCTAAAGTGGATTTTCCTGAGCCACTAAAGCCAATAATAGCTATCTTCATAGAGACCTCCTTAAAATGTGAAAAACCATGATGAACTCATGGATTTTACATTTAATATCTAAAGTTACCTTTTCCTTTACCCTTTCCCTTATAAACCTTTGGTGAGGCCATGCCAGAATAATTTCCATTTTTCATTTGAGATTGCATTCTCATTGCATCTGATTCTGTCATATGGCTCATTTGCTTCATGGTTTTCTTCATTTGGTCTAGGGAAGCCCTAAGCTGATTTACTTCTTGGATGGTTCTTCCTGAGCCCTTAGCAATACGCTCTCTTCTTTTATAATCCTTATCAATCAATTCTGGATGAGCTCTTTCCTTTTCCGTCATAGAATATATAATACATTCTACCTTATCAAAGGCATTATCATCCACATTCGCCATAGCCTGCTTCATATTCTTAAAGCCTGGTAGGAAGCCTAGTATTTTAGAGATGGAGCCCATACGCTTAATCATCTTAAATTGCTTTAGCATATCATTATAATTAAATTTATTGCTCATCATCTTTTCAGCCATGGATTTCATTTCATCCTCATCAATATTTTCAGTAACTGTATCAATTAAGGATAATACATCTCCCATACCTAAAATACGATCTGCTAAACGATCTGGATAAAAGATTTCCATAGCATCAAGCTTTTCTCCTGTAGACATGATTTTGATTGGAATTCCAGTCATTTCCTTAATGGAAAGTGCAGCACCACCACGGGTATCTCCATCTAGCTTGGTTAAAATGCAGCCTGTAATTTGAAGCTTTTCATGGAAGGCTAAGGCTACATTCACTGCATTTTGTCCCGCCATAGCATCGACTGTCAATAATATTTCATGAGGATTCGCAATTTTTTCAATATCCTTAAGCTCATTCATTAAGTCTTCATTAATTTCTAGACGACCTGCGGTATCAATAAAAACTAAATTATAGCCCTCTTCTTTTGCTTTTTTTAAGCCCTCTGTAACAATTTTTTGTGCAGATACCTTCGTTCCCATTTCAAAAACTGGAACATCAATCTGCTTTCCAAGGGTAACCAGCTGATCGACTGCGGCTGGTCTATAGATGTCAGCAGCAATCAGCATTGGTCTTTTTTTCAGCTTTTTTCTATAGAATAAAGCCATCTTCCCAACTGCTGTAGTTTTACCAGCACCCTGAAGACCAACAGCCATGACAACTGTCATTCCACTAGAGGCAAAGCTTAATTCCACAGCCTCATCTCCTAAGGTCTTTTTTAATTCCTCACGTACGATTTTAACAACCTGCTGGCCTGGATTTAATCCCTTTAGAATGTGCTCGCCTAAAGCCTGCTCCTTAATGCTTGCTAAAAACTTTTTTACAACCTTATAATTCACATCGGCTTCTAGCAAAGAAAGGCGAACCTCTCTAAGCATATCATCTATATCATTTTCATTTAATTTTCCTTTACCTGTAATTCTTCTTAATCCCATTTGTAAACGGGAGCTTAAATTATCAAAGGCCATAAGATCACTCCTTTAAAATATTTAATAGCTCTTCCTTGAGCTTAGAAGGCATTTTGATTTGTTCAATTTGATGAATCTTATCAACCATTCTCAGCTTGTTTTCATACTCAATCAAAATCTGATTCACTCTTTTTAGCTGATCAAATACGGCATTTCTAGAAATCTCATTATTACTAGATATTTCTGTAATGGATAAATCATCATAGTAGTAGGATTCAAAATAAATCCGTTGCTTTTCTGTAAGCAGGATTCCATAGGTATCATATAAACGAATTAATTCTTCTCGCTTTTCAAAGGTCATAGGCTATTCCTCAAAAAAATCAGCAAATAGGCCATATAGATATTGTTCAATATCAAAGACCTCTAGGTCTTCCATGGTTTCTCCAAGACCAATATATTTGATAGGGATTCCCATCTCATGACGGATGGCTAATACAATTCCCCCCTTAGAGGTTCCATCTAGCTTTGTCAAAATGACACCTGTAACATCTGTAGCCTCCTTAAAGGCCTTTGCCTGAGACATTCCATTTTGCCCTGTAGTTGCATCAATAACCAAAAGAGTTTCATCAGGTGCTCCTGGACAAACATTTTCTATAACTCGTTTCATTTTAGCCAGCTCATTCATCAGATTGACCTTATTTTGAAGACGGCCAGCCGTATCACAAAGCAGCAAATCATAGCCCTCATTTTTAGCCTTTTTACAGGCTTCAAAAATAACACTAGAGGGATCAGAGCCTGCCTCCTTTGTTACTATATCCACTCCAACTCTCTTAGCCCAAACAGAAAGCTGTTCTATAGCACCAGCTCTAAACGTATCTCCAGCAGCAAGTAATACCCTTTTTCCTTGCTTTTTATAGGCAGCAGCTATTTTAGCAATGGAGGTAGTTTTTCCTACACCATTGACACCTACAAATAACACAACAGAAAGCTCATTCTTTCTTAGCTTTAGATTGGCATTGACAATTTCCCCATTCAAATAAATTTCAAACATCTTATCCATAATCATTTCTTGAAGAAGGATAGGATCCTCTATTTTTTTATGGTAGACCTCTTCCTTAAGCTCATCTATAAAATCGACTACTGTGTCTACACCAATATCAGCCATAATAAAGACTTCCTCTAATTCATCGAAAAGCTCATCATCAATCTTAGAGCTTTTTGAAAGAATTTGATGCAAGCCAGCTAAGGCTCCCTCTCTTGTCTTATGTAGACCTAATTTGTATTTTTTACTTTTTTCTTTATCCTTTTTTTTAAATAAATCAAAGAATCCCATATAAAGTCAACTCCATATTCTTTATGAATTATATCATAATTGCATAGGGTATTTCAAGAAATAGCCATCGTGAAATGAAATAAAAGAGCACCAAGTGCCTGTTCCTAGACCTATATTCCTCTATAGTAATACCCTTCTTTGAAAGAATTGATACCAAACTGGTGGATTTCATCTTATTTTACAGCAGCTTGATATACTTTTGATTTTGCAAAAGCTTCCCTCTACTTCTATACTGTATTATATCATAGCTTGCATCTAGAATCTATTAAAAAACCTATGAGATTTCAATTCTCATAGGCTATAGCTTCTTTATATCCTCTTCATTCATGATGTTTTTGCATCTTGGATAATTGGAGCATCCATAAAATATATTTCCTTTATTTTTTCCTTTGGTAGCAACACGCCTTACCATATGTCCCTTCTTACATACAGGACATACAATGGTTTCCTCTACCTCATCTGTCTTATCACATTGCTTAGAGCAATAGAGATTTCCTTTTTTATCCTTGAGCATAATGGAATGGCAGTTTGGACAAAATTCATGGGTTGGAATATCACTAAAGGTCACCTTGCATGCTGGATAATTATTGCAGGCATAAAACAAGGTTCCCTTATTTTTTCCGGTTTTCGCTATCCTTTCTACGATATGACCTGTACCACATTCTGGGCAAAGAACACCCGTATCTACAGGCTCACCCTCCTCTGAATCCTCCTTTAAAACATAGTGGCAATTCGGATAATTACTACAGGAAATGAATTCTCCAAATTTGGATTTTCTTATCACTAATATATTCCCACATTCTGGACAAATCTGATCTGTAGGAATGGGATACATTGCCTCCATATTTTCCATAGCCTCATCAAATAAAGGTATGAATTCATCATAGAAATTCTTAAGCTCAGAAAGCTTATCCTTCTGTCCCTTAGCAATTTCATCTAGGTTGGTCTCCATATCTGCCGTATAGGTCACATTAATAATTTCCTTGAAAAACTGATCTAGCTTATGACTGGTTAATACACCCTGCTCTGTTGGCTTTAAGCTCTTTTTTTCTAATTCAATATAACTTCTTTCCTTGAGCGTTGCAATCGTTCCAGCATAGGTAGAAGGTCGACCAATGCCTAAGCTTTCCATTTCCTTAATAATGGAAGCCTCTGTATATCTGGCTTTTGGAGCTGTCATTTTATCCAAGATAAGAATTTCATTGGCATTATAGCTTTCTCCTAAGGAAAAGTTTGGTAAGAGGGTATTTTCATCCTCCTCTGTTTTTCCATAGGCCTTTAAATATCCATCAAATTCCATCGTTTGGCCTGTAATTGCCCATAAGGAATTGGTATTGGTAAACTCCACACGTAAAGAATTAAATCTTGCTGGTGCCATAAGGGAAGCAATGGTACGATTATAAATCAGCTGATATAGCTTATATTCCTCCTCAGATAAATACGGCTTAACAGCCTCAGGAGTACGCTCAACTGAGGTAGGACGGATGGCCTCGTGTGCATCCTGCATATTCTTGCTTGTCTTTATTTTTACTGCACCTAAATATTTATCTCCATATGTATTGCGAATATAGGAATGAGCACTATCCACAAATAAATCGGATAGTCGTGTGGAATCGGTTCGCATATAGGTAATTAAACCTACAGTTTCAGCATCGATTGTTTTTCCCTCATATAAGCCCTGAGCAATTCGCATCGTACGGTTTGGAGAAAATCCTAATTTATTTGAGGCATCCTGCTGAAGTGTTGAGGTTGTGAAGGCAGGATAGCTGTTTCTAGAAACGAGCTTATTTGCAATATTGCTGACCTGAAAGCTCATAAGTTTAGGTACAAGCTGTTCTAATAGAGCACGATCCGTTATTCGATTCTTTGAATCTACAGCCTGCTCATTTAGCTCTACCAATCGAAGCTTAAAGGTATTAAATACAGCCTCCATCTCATAATAGGCAGTAGGAACAAAGGCCGTGATTTCCTCTTCTAAATCAACAATCAGCTTTAATACAACACTTTGAACACGCCCTGCACTTTTTGAGCCTATCTTCTTTTGAAGCAATTTGGATAGCTTAAATCCTAAGATGCGATCAATCATTCTTCGGCATTCCTGAGAGTCCACCATTCTTAAATTGATATGATGGGGATTCTCTAATGCATGTCGAACAGCAGGCTTTGTAATTTCATGGAATTCTATACGATTTAAATCATTAAAATCAAGCTCTAGCGCCTTAGCAAGATGATAGGCTATAGCCTCTCCTTCACGGTCAGGGTCGGTAGCAAGATACACCTTTTTCCCCTTACATGTATTTTTTAAATAGGCGACTAAATCCTCTTTATCCTTCATGATTTTGTAATTGGGCTTAAAATCATGCTCAATATCGATGCCTAAGCCCTCCTTACCACTTGTAGCAAGATCACAAATATGACCTTTAGAGGACAACACAAGATAGCCCTTACCAAGGTAGGAGGCTATTGTTTTTGATTTACTTGGGGATTCTACTATAATAACATTTTGCATGCTAGTCACATCCTTCATCTTTTAAAGTTTAGTTCAAAAAGGAAAGATTGTCAATAGGTTTTTTCTTTTTGATATAAGAAATGGTTTTCTCTTTTAGAATAAAAGAAATTCCCCAATTTTTTCTAAAAAAATTGAGGTTTACTCTTCATCAAAGGAAAAAGATAGCTGTTTTGAATAGAATTTAGATACTGGAGCAAAGGTCTTTCTATGGATTGGACAAGGTCCATATTTTTCTAAAGCCTCCATATGAGCCTTTGTTCCATAGCCCTTATGCTTCTTAAATCCATAATTGGGATATTTGATATCCATCTTTTCCATATATTCGTCTCGAGTTACTTTGGCCAATATACTTGCTGCTGCAACACTTGCACATCTTGCATCTCCATGGATTATAGAGTTATGAGGTATTTTCAATTCATTTAATGGCATAGCATCAATTAAAGCATAATCTGGCTTTTCCTTTAGCCCCGCAATGGCTAGCAGCATTCCCTTTTTTGTTGCCTGATAGATATTTAAATCATCTACATCCTTTTCACTTATAAAAACAATTTTATAGGCTAAAGCATTTTTTATGATGATTTTATATAGAGCCTTTCGCTTCTTTTCTGATAATTGCTTAGAATCATTGATTCCATCGATTCGTAAGAAGGGTGGCAATATACATGCAGCAACCACCAATGGACCTGCTAAGGGACCTCTTCCTGCTTCATCCACCCCACAAATCAAATGAAAGCCATCATCATACAGTTTTTCTTCAAATTCATATAAGTTTATCTTCTGGTCGCTCATAGCTCATTGCTCCTATCTTCATTCCTCTAAGCTCATTTAGAAACATTCGGTTTGTACGCTCTAAGTCAACCCTTCCACCCTTAGACAAAAAGCCTCTGTTTTTGCCTATTTGTGATTGCATTTGCTCTAAATCCTCACTAAGCTCAATTTTATATCGACTCTTTAGTAGCTCTGGATACATCTTAGCAACATATCCAATACTAAAAAGTACAAGCCCATTCAAATCCAATATTTCATCCTTAATCGACCCACACATCGCTAGCTTAATTCCAACCTCTGGATCCTCAAACTTAGGCCAAAGAATCCCAGGAGTATCCAATAGATAAAGATCATTGGTGATTTTTATCCAGGTTTGACTTTTAGTAACTCCAGGCTTATCTCCAACTGTTGTTGCTTTTCGTTTTGCTAGTGCATTGATTAGAGTGGATTTACCAACATTTGGAATTCCAAGAATGACAGCCTTAATTGTTTGTGATGCAATTTGCCTATTTTTTCTTCTCTGAAATTCATCCTTTAAGGCAAGCTTTGCATAAGGAACAATTTCCTTCATATGATATCCTTGGATAGAATCAATATCTAGGGCTAAAATTCCATTTTTTTTATAGGAATCAATCCATTTTTGCGTGATTACTGGATCTGCTAAGCTACTCTTGCATAATAAAATCAAACGAGGCTTATTTCCTACAATCTCTTGAATCATTGGATTGGTTGAGGCATAAGGAATCCGAGCATCCTTTAGCTCAATTACCAAATCCACTAGCTTTATTTTTTCTGATATTTCTCGCTTTGCCTTGGCCATATGACCAGGAAACCATTGTACTGTCTGCATAAGTGCTCCTATCTGTAATCCGGCTGAGGATTACCAATTTTGGAAAAAGGATAAAAGCGGAATAAAACCTTGCCAATGACCTCTTCTTCATCAATAAAGCCAAAGGCTCTTGAATCATGGCTTCCACCTGGAGTACGATTATCCCCTAGAACTAAAATTTTATTTTTGGGAACCGTAAATTTTAATGTATAGGAATACTCTGGATCTAAGGAATGAAGCATCGTATTGTACTGCGATCTTTGAATGGTTTCTATAAAGGTATTGTTTACAAACAAATGACCTCTAGAAATGTCTAATGGAACATACGTGATGATATCCTTTTCTTTTGCAGCAATTCGCTTAATATAGAACCGAGATTCTCTTGTATAGGTGTTGGTATATTTTGCTGAATCAAACACAATAACATCACCATCTTTTGGCTGATAGCCTATATTCCACAAAAGCACTCGGTCTCCATCCTGATATGTATTTTCCATAGATGAACCTGATATGTTACAAGGCGTAATCAAAATCATAATAACGAAAAATAAGCATAAAAAGGTAGAAAAGATGAAAACAACAAAATCATATATTGAATAAATTTGATATGCTTTTCTTAAAACAACAATATCCTTTAAATCAGCTACAGATTTAAATATACAGGAGCCTAAGGATACAATAATACAAATACCAATGGTTACACCCAAAAGACTATAATAGGTTACATGCCCTAAAATTTTCTCAGAGGAAAATATTGCATTGGAGGTTAACGCTGCTAATTTGGTAATTCTATGATTATTTACCAAGGAAAAAATGAGTAAAATGAGCATCCCAGAAATTCGCAATAAGGGATTAAATATTAATTTTTTGAATATAAACTCATTATTCTCCTCTATATAGATTTCATGGGTCATATCTGATTTTAATTTACTCTTTTGACGTTTATTCATCTAAATCCTATCCTTTTATATTACAGTATCAAACATTTCCTTTAAACGGTAGGAATCTACTAAAATTTCTCTTCCCTTTGTACCGTTCTTAGGAGAAACTATACCTCTTTCTTCTAGAATTGAAACAATTCTTGATGCACGATTAAAGCCTAAGCTAAAACTATTTTGAATTGAGTTAATGGAACACATTCCAGATTCAATACAATATAAGGCAATTTGATACAATAGATCATCGGATTCCTGGAAGGAATCTCTTCCATTTCCACCGATCCCTCCTGAACCAGAGGCCTTCTTTCGTAGTTCCTCATGAGTAAATAAGAAATCTGGTTCATAATGCTCACAGATATAATCACATATATTTCCAATTTCATCATCAGAAATATATGCCCCTTGAACACGTTCAGGCAATCCATTATTTTTAATTAGCATATCTCCTCGTCCAAGTAGGCTTTCTGCTCCCTGCTCGTCTAGGATGATTCTTGAATCGGCATCCGTAGCAACTCTAAAGGCAATTCTACAGGTAATGTTGGCCTTGATTGTACCACTAACAACGTTTACCGTTGGACGCTGTGTTGCAAGGATAATATGGAGACCTGCGGCTCTTGCCTTTTGAGCTAGTCTTACAATGGCATCATTGGCCTCTACTCCACATTGCATAATCAAATCATTGAACTCATCTACAACGATAACAACAAAAGGAAGATTTTCCATTTCTGGCTTCATTTCTCGTTTTCGATTATAATCCTCAATGTTTCTCACTCTAGATAAAGCCAAAAGCTCATATCTTCTTTCCATTTCAGCAACAGCCCATTTTAATGCTTCTGTTGCAATCACTGGATCATCTATAACTGGAGTAGCCAAATGTGGTAAATTGTTATAGAAGGATAGCTCTACCTTTTTTGGGTCAACCAAAATCAGCTTTAGCTGAGCAGGAGAATTCTTTATGAGCAAGGATACCAAAAGAGTATTAATACATACGGATTTACCAGACTTTGTCGCACCAGCGATAAGAGCATGAGGCATATCAATAATATTTTGGAATACTGGGGTACCATCAATATCCTTTCCCATAGCAATCAGTAAATTTTTATTGCTTGAAATATAATCATCCGTAAGAATATCTCCAAAGGCTACCATATCCGCTTGTTCATTTGGCACTTCAATACCAACTGTATTTTTCCCAGGAATTGGCGCTTGAATACGCATAGATTTTGCTTTTAATGCCATTTGTATATTATCATAAATACTATTTATTTTTTTAACATTCACATTTTGGGCTAGCATGATCTCATAGCGAGTAAAGGCTGGTCCCTTTGTATAGGTGATAACCTCTCCATCAATACCAAAAGCCATCAGCTGCTGATTGATGATTTCCTTTTTCTCCTCTAACCAGGCAGGCATTTCTTCCAAAGAGGAATCTCCTTTAGGAAAAAGCTTTTGATAAGGAATCTTATAATTTTTGTATTTTAACGTGTCATCCTTCTTCACTGGAGCTTCAGGCGCAGGCTGAGCAGGTGCTGGCTTTGGAGCAGGCTCTTCTTCCTTTATTGGAAGAATTGGTTCTTCTTCAATCGGAAGATCTGAGGTGATAAACTCAGGCTCCTTCCCTAAATGAAGCTCTTCTATTTTTTCTTCCTCAAAGACCGGCTTAGGATTACTTGGCTTCACAATTTCCTCTTCCTCATATTGATATCTAGGAACAGGTGTTGGCTTTGGCTTTGGAAGATGCTCATCATAGGAATTGTAGGTAAAGGGCTCCTCTTCCTCATCATGAACAGAAATATGAAGATTAAATTCTGTATCCTCATCTAAATAATCTGGCTCTTCCTCCCTTAAATCTGGAATTTGGAAATGAGTTTCCTCCTCCTCTTCCTTTTTTAGCTCCTCATTGGTTGTAAAAAAGGTACTCAGCGTTGTATTTTCCTTGACTGGAATGGGCTCCGCCTTTACTTCCTTTTTTGAATAATCTGTACCTTTTTTTTCATCCTCTGTAAGTTGCTGATTCACATAGGAAAATTCATAATATTTTGTTCCATGACGAGCAATAAGCTCTTCATCAGATATATGCTTTTCATCTCGGATATAATCATATCCATAATCGATATCCAATTTCCCACTATTATCCAAATAATGCATTCTATCCACAACATGGGTTCCGTGCATTGGAGAAACAATTTGGCTTCTTTGGAATTTTTGCTTTCCCTTAATCAAACCATCTAGGGTATAACTGATTTGAGGGATACTAAATTTCTCTTCCAATTCAATTGTAGGTAATTTTTTCTTTTTCATCGTTTATAACCTCCATTTTTTTTCTTAAAGCAAATTGCATATCCGCTGTATGACATGCTTCAAAGGATACTTCTCTTGTATATACCCGTGTTTTATATTTTTTCTCCTTCTTTGGATAAACAGGAGCTTCCTCCTCCATCTCTAAGGCAGCGGATTTTATGGAATCCTCCATAGCATCCATAATTTCTTCTGTTCCCATATCAACTTCAATTTCCTTATGGAATACCTTTTTTGAATATATTTTATAGGTTTCTTCTCCAACCACAGCTATTATGGCTAAACATATTTGGTCCACGATAAGGTTGATAATTCGATCTACAACAAGCTTTCTTCCCCATTTCAAAGGATTAATGATATCTAATACATATTTTGCTTTACTCAAGCTTTGACTAATGGTTTTTGTCGTTTGGAAGGCCTTAGATTCCTCTATATCCTTCGTCCTTGTGGACAAATTGACAATGGTGGATATCTTAAGCTTTCTTAGCATTCGAACACCTCTATGGTTTAAAATCTCATCAACACGAGAGGTAATATATCCCGTCAATAGCGTTAGCTCATTAATAGACAATTCTAAGAAGGGGTGATTACTTTCAGGATAAAATCTTACAGCAATCCCATAAGCTAAATCCTTACTTAAGCTATAACAAAAGCCTACTCTAGATAAATCCTTTCTCAGTGTCTTATCCTTAAAGGCCTTTTGGGTGGATAAGACCATATCCTTTACTTCCTGAGTTGTTAAATCATCTGCTTCTGTTTTAGCATAGAAATTCTTTGATTTTAGGCTAGATACAACGGCTAAAGCATAAACCAGCAATAAGATAATAAACCCCAGTACAACACCAAGTAAAAAACTGATGATGGTTGAAAAATCAATTGTGATGATACCTATTTTCATTAAAATTTGTAGAAACATTTTATAAGTTCACCACGCTTTCTTTATTATTATATAATAAACTCATTATTTTTTAAAGTTTTTCTTTACAAAATATTTGCCAAATGCGATAATTAAGTAGGTGATATCAATGGATATTTTTTTAGATTTGGAAAAAACACTTCTAAATGATGAAAATCATATAAGCCCGTTCGATCAGTTGCAGTTATCTAAGCTGGCTTTGGAGCATAGAATTTTTATTCTTACTACAGCACTTCTTGCTGAGGCAAGAGCTCTTATCCCTGATCCAAGGATAACAATTGTATCCACAATAGAAAATCAAATGGATCCTCCAAAAATACTTCCTGTTTTTTCTATGCCAGTCCTAAGAAGCTTAACTTTATGCAAGGATGTTTTATCCATGTATGCAATACAAGACCATACTTGTCATATTTTTAAATACCAAGAGCGCTTAAATCTCTTTTATCCAACCCAACAACTGAAGCTTACTTCTTATATAGAAGTCTCTTCCTTAATTATAGCCTGCCTAAAGTCAGGGTTTGAAGAGCTTAAGGAAACAATGAAGGCCTACTCTATTCAAATACTTGCAGAGGATCAAAGAAAGGTTCTTTTTCAGCTTTCTACAACTCAGGCCTCAAAAGAGGATTTCTTGATTCAATTCAAAGAATCCCCTGCCATAGGTATAGGGGATTCCATAGAGGATTATTCGTTTATAAAGCATTGTGAGATTCAAGTAGCTATGCTAAATGGGGATAACGAGTTAAAAAAGCTTTGTCCCTACACAACCTCTAAAACCAATCAAGAGGGTGGGGCAATTGCTTTTATAATGAACTATTTTAATGAAAATTAAGGGATGTATTTCTTTATTTGAATCCAATCATTTTTATAAAAAAAAACTGAAAAAATCAGTTTTTTTTATTTATCCAGCACTCCAGAAAGCTTAAGTAAATAGATGGCATTCGTCTTATTACATTTTCCTTCCTTTATTTTGTAATCGAAGGAAATTTTTTCCTCAATATATTCCTCATCAAAATGGTAATTCAAAATTCCATCTGCTTCACAAAGCTCAAAATCATGTGTTGTAATTAAAAAATATACACCATAGGAGCTTAATTTTCTTATAATTTCTTTGGCAGCATAGATACGATCCTTAGCATTGGTTCCCTTGAATATTTCATCAATTAAGACTAGGGTTTTTTTATTTTTGCTTTCCTCCATAATCTTTTTCATACGATTGATTTCCGCATAAAAGGTGGAAATTCCTTCCTGGAGCATATCATTCGCCCTAAGTGAGGTAAGTACATCATAAGAGGATGTAGAAAAGCTTTTGGCACAAACAATTCCCCCTGCATTCGCAAGAATTTGATTCAAACCCAGCATTCTCATAAAGGTTGTCTTTCCTGACATATTGCTTCCTGTTAGAATAATGCCTTGGCTAAGGGATAGGGAATTGGGAACACAATTTTTGATTAATGGATGATATCCGTCAACGATCTCAAAGGTATCTTCCTCCTTAGGAATAGTGTAAACCTCATTATCCATACCAATAATAGCTAGGGATAGCATCAATTCTATCTCGGAAAAGGCATCAAGGCAGGCCTCAATTGAGCTGATATGACGTATAAAGGAGTTATATCGTAGACTTAAAATATAATCCAAATAAAATATACCATTTCCTACAATAGACAGTAAAAGATTTTTACGATAGGATAGCATCTCAAACATATGAGAAAAGCGAACTAAGGCACTATATTCATTTTGAATAATTGCCTGCAATTCTTTAAAATAGGGATCATCTAATTCAAGGGCTAGAATATCCTTCGCAAGTCTTTTATAGGCGGTAAGTAAATTCGCATATTTTGTTGCAGGAAAGGAAAACACCTCACTACGGATACATTTTTTCGTAATAATAAAATTAAGAGGAATGAAAAATATAAGATAGTAAGGAGTAATATTCAATTTTAAAAAGAATACCAAAAGAAGGATAAGCAAAGTATAGGATAGTCCCATAAGCGCATATCCATACCAAGGGATAATGATTTTCTTTTTGGCAATCGAAAGCATTTCGGTTTGATCGCAATCCTTTGCATCTGCATCCATCAGCTGTAAAGAGGCCTCTAATTGTAAGGCATTTTCCTCCAAAGCCAAGGCAGAAACACATCTTCTAAAGGAGCTATCCTTCTTCACAGGATTAGAAAGCTGTCTTGCAAGCTTTGCACGTCCCTCCTTGGATTTTGCAACACAAAGATACTGAAATAGAGATCTTGAGCCTAATATATCCAAATCTAGGGACTTATAATCAATATAATTGATATGCTCTCTTCCATCAGGAGTAAAGCTTTGATAGCTTAAGTTTCTTCGGTTTTCATGCTTTTTATAGATGTATTCTAAATTCTTTTTCAATTTCAATTCATGATAATAGGGATTGGTAAAAAGAATAAAAAGGATAAATAAAAGAATGAAAACAAGGCTTAAGGTTAGATCAAGTGCAAAGCGATCTAAACAGATAAAGCATAGTACAAAAACAACAATACAGGCAAAAAGACAAAAGCGAACAAGAGAAAAAAGCTTAATTTTTTTAGTAATGCGAAGTATATCCTCTTCTATTTCTTTCCGTTTTTTTAATTCAATCATAGGAAAATCCTTTCTAGAAAAAAGGGGGATTTTTCATCCCTCTTATTCCTCTTCTACTACAATAGGGTCAACCTTCCAGATATCCTCATTGTACTGACGCATTGTACGATCGGTTGTAAAGAAGCCTGACTTAGCAATATTGACAATGGACATATGTACCCATTTCTTTGTATCCTTATAAAGCTCATTGATTTTTTCCTGAGCCAAGGCATAGGCATCAAAATCCTTTAATACCAAATATGGATCACGATATAATAGATTTTCTCTAATATCTCTAAACTCCTCAGGAGATACATTCTCAAAAAATCCATTCGTCAATTGATCAATAACCTCATGTATGATTGGATTGGATTCATAGATTTCCATAGGGTTATAGCTTCCAGATTGATATAGCTCTGTAACCTCTTTCGCATTCATACCAAAGATAACAATATTGTCTTCTCCTACTAACTCTCCAATTTCAACATTTGCTCCATCTAGGGTACCACAGGTAACAGCTCCATTCATCATAAACTTCATATTTCCTGTACCAGAGGCTTCCTTTGAGGCAGTTGATATTTGCTCTGAAACGTTTGCTGCTGGCATGATGGTTTCTGCATAAGTAACATTGTAGTTAACAACAAAAACCACCTTTAAATAACGATTCGTTTCATAATCATTATTCACCTTATCTGCAATGGTATTAATTAATTTAATTATTTTCTTTGCAAAGGCATAGCCTGGTGCACTTTTTGCACCAAAAATAAAGCTATGTGGATGATAATTTTTTCTAAACTCAGGATCTCTCTTCAAGCGATTATAAATTGCCATTACATGTAAGGCATTCATCAATTGGCGCTTATACTCGTGAAGACGCTTTACCTGAATATCAAAAATAGAATTGGTATCTAAGCTTACTCCCTGTGATTTGTAAATCATATTAGCTAGAGCTTGCTTACGAGCACGCTTCATTTGAATGAACTTCTCCTGTAGCTTTGGATCGTCCGCATAAGGAAGAAGCTTTTCAAATGAATCAGGATTTTTTACCCATTCTGGTCCACAATACTCATCCAAAATCTTCACTAGCTCAGGATTGATATGCAAGCACCAACGACGATGCGTAATTCCATTCGTCTTGTTGTTGAATTTCTTAGGATAGTAATCACTAAATACCTTCATTTCGATATTCTTCAAAATTTCCGTATGTAATTCTGCAACACCATTAACACTAAAGGAGCCTGCAATAGCCATATTTGCCATATGGACTGTATTATCCTTTACGATAGCCATTTGATAAATTTCAGGGGCATCCTCTCCATATTTGCTTGCAATTTCAATAAGTAAGCGACGATTGATCTCTTCTGTTATTGTAAATATTCTTGGTAATAGACGCTTAAATAAATGTACAGGCCATTTCTCTAATGCCTCAGCTAATATGGTATGATTGGTATATGCACAGCAATTCTTTGTAATTCTCCATGCATCATCCCATGGTATTTGCTCCTCATCGACTAGAATACGCATTAATTCAGGTACAATTAAAGCAGGATGCGTATCATTAATATGGAAACAAAGCTTTTTATCTAAATTTTTACAGCTTCTAAAAATTTCCTTATGGCGACGAATCGCAGATTTAACTCCTGCTGAAACAAAGAAATATTGTTGCTTTAAACGCAAAATCTTTCCATCCTCTGTATCATCATTTGGATAAAGCATAGAAGAAATTTCTCTTAGATTTCTATGATATTCAAAGGCATTATCTGGGTATACAGAGGCAGGCTCAGCACTCCAAAGCCGTAAGGTATTTACAATTTTGTTTCCATCTCCAATAATTGGAACATCATAAGGCACTGCCTTTACATATTCTGCATTTCTATGCTTAACCACAAGTCTTCCATTTTCACTAGAGATTTCAATGTATCCGTAAAAAGGAATTTCAACAGATTCATCATCCTTACGAACCTCCCATACATTGACATCCTTCAGCCAACGATCTGGATGCTCTACCTGATACCCATTTCGAATTCCTTGCTCAAAGAAGCCATAGCGATATCGAATACAATTTCCATGAACAGGGAGTCCTAAAGAGGCTACTGAATCCATGAAGCAGGCTGCCAAGCGACCTAATCCACCATTTCCTAAGCCTGCATCTGTTTCCTGATGCTCTACCTCATTTAAATCAATCCCTAGCTCATCAAAGGCTTTTTTTACAATAGGATAAACGCCCGTATTCATTAGGTTATTGGTTATCATTCTTCCCATTAAAAATTCCATTGAAAAATAATAAACCTGACGTGCCTTGGTTGCTTTTGTTTTTTGAATTGTATTATGCCAATCCTTAGCAATATACATTCTAAGCATTTCTCCTAAAACAACGTACTGCTGATAGCTTGTAGAATCAGCAAAATCAACTGCATATTTGTTTTCAACATTCTGAATAAATGCATTTTTAAAAGTTTTAACATCCTTAAAATTAGGATAATTCATAATTTATTCCTCCAAAGTTAGATTCCTTAAGTATTATATCATAAGTAAAAAAGCTGTTTCAATAAATAGAAAAAGAAAGCGTTTCATTATTTTAAAATAGGTGAAATTTTTGGTAATTTAGTTCTTGGCTTAACCTTCTTTTTCGGTTTTAATATCGTAATTCCAAGAGGAGGAATGTTTAAAAAGATGACATTTTTCTCATTTTTCCAATTCTCCTCTTGACTTACAAGCCGTTTTTCATTGATACAATTGGATCCCCCATAAATGTCCTTATCACTATTTAAAACCTCGATATAATCCATAGCGGATGGTACACCAATCTTATAGCCATAATAGGTATTTGGGGTACAATTCATAACAATAAGAAGATGATCCTCCTTGTTTTTCGCAAATCTTGCATATAGATAAAGAGACTGATCTGCATTGTCAGCATCAATATAACGGAAGCCCTCATAGGAATAATCCAGTTCAAATAAGGGTTTAGAATTCTTATATAGGTTAGTTAAATCCTGCATATAATGATACGCAGAATCATGACTAGGATACTGTAGAAGATTCCAGTCTAGGCCCTTATTGAATGCCCATTCACTATAAGGGGCCAGCTCATTTCCCATAAACAATAGCTTCTTCCCTGGATGCGTCATCATATATCCCATCAATAAACGATAATTTGCAAATTGCTGCCAATAATCTCCAGGCATTTTATTTAATATAGACCCCTTCATATGAACAACCTCATCATGAGAAAAGGGTAAAACAAATTGCTCATTATAATAATACATCATACTAAAGGTTAATTGATGATGATGATATTTTCTATAAATCGGATCAAGCTTAAAATATTTTAAGGTATCATTCATCCAGCCCATATCCCATTTGTAATTAAATCCAATTCCACCGATAGAGGTTGGCTTGGTAACATTAGGATAGCTAGAGGAATCCTCAGCCATAAGTAAGATTCGATCATCTATTCCAAAAAGAATGTTGGATAATTCTCTTAAAAAGCTACAGGCTCCCTCATTAACGCCTCGTTCAGGATTCCCCATATGATATAAAAGATTGCTTACTGCATCTACTCTAAAGCCATCTACATGAAAATATTTATAATAAAATAAAGCATTAGAGAATAGAAAGGAACGAGTAATTCCTTTTCCTAAATCTAGATTTGCTGTTCCCCATTCTACATTTTCTCTTATGGATGGATCTCCATAATCATAAAGTGGCGTTCCATCAAACAAATATAGACCATGAGCGTCCTTACAAATATGACCTGGCACCCAATCCATAATTACCCCTATTCCATTTTGATGAAGCTGATCAACAAACCACATAAAATCCTTTGGAACTCCATATCTTGCTGAAACTGAATAATAGGAAACCCCCTGATAACCCCAGGAAGCATCCAGTGGATGTTCATAAATCGGCATAACCTCTACATGAGTATAGCCAAATTGCTTTAAATAAGGAATGAGCATAGGGGCAATTTCATTTGCACTATAAAAATCATTTTCCCCTTCTCCCTTTCTTTTCCAAGAGCCTAAATGAAGCTCATAAATTAACACAGGCTCCTCATATGTTTTTGGATGAGTATACATCCAGTCCTGGTCATTCCATTGATAGCCCTCTATATCATATATTTTAGAATCTGTTGAAGGACGAAGCTCAGAATAAAAGGCATATGGATCAGCCTTATATTTTATCTCACCATACTTGGTTTCTATATAGTACTTATATCTTTGCCATTCAAAAAAATCTCCCTGTAAATATAAATACCACACACCACTATCATCTATTTTGGTCATCTGATCCTGATTTTTATTAAAAAAGTTCCATTCTCCAACTACGGATACATATCTTGCATTTGGAGCATATAAGCAAAATTCTACTCCAATGATATTCCCTTGCTCATTCTTATGCAAGTGTGCTCCAAACAGCTTATAGGCCTCATGAGATTTTCCTTGATCAAAATAATACATAAAAGTGGAATCCAAAATATCCTTAATCATTCTCACACCTTCTTTTCTTCATTTTTTCTTAAAAGAACCTTATACCTCTATTATACAAAATAACAATTCAAATTTCAAGGCTAAAAGCAATCATATCCATGACGATAAAAATATTCTTTCGTCTTCCTATTTTTTTCAAAATCATTTAAATTTTCTAATTTTTTTTCTAGTTTCTTATACAATTTCTTTTTCCCTTCCTCGATATCCTCTTCACTTAAAGCCTCTAGGGCTAAGTTGATGGTCGCCTCATCAAAATGTCGATTCTTTAGTTTATAGCGTATTTGATAAACACCATTGGAGGAACGAGCAAGACTTGATGCAAAGCCTTTGGCTAATGTCAAATCATCGATGGAGCCTTCCTTCCTTAAATCCTCTACAATAGCCTTTGCTGTAGAAAAGGGAATCTCCCGTTCTGTTAAATACTTTAGTGTTTCATAGCTGTTTTTTACATACTTTAGGCTATACAGATAGGCTCTTCTTTTAATCTTTACCAAATCATCACTTGCTATACATGAGGCTAACTCCTTTTCAGAAATTTCATAGCCCTTGAAAAGACGATATTTTAAAACACTTTCCTCTGTCACCTCATAGGAGGATTGATCAATATAAACCGTATATAAGCCAGATTTACTTTTTTTTAAATCGGATATTATCAATCATAATCACCTACAATTTCTTTTGTAGTACTAATGTAGCAAAAGGCCTTAGGGTCCACCTCACTTAAGCTTTCCCGTACCTTATAGGCCTCATTTTTTTCCATAGTACAGATAACCATAGTTTTTTTATCTCCTGTATAGCCACCATATGCATCCACAAAGGTCACACCTCGATCTGTTTTTTCATAGATTAAATCTCTTATCTCCTTTGGATGCTCTGTAATGATATAGGCTGTTCTCCTTATTTTAGCTCGTAAAACAATGGAATCAATAATTAAAGAAACACCATATACACCTACAATCCCATAAAGTACCATTTCTATATCAAAGGAAAAGCTTGGTATAAATACAAAGCCAGAAATAAGCACAATAACCCAATCCGTAAAATACATCGTCTTAGAATAAGGAATATGCAAGTATTTGCTTAATATTTTTTGAATAATATCTAGTCCACCTGTACTCCCATTATGCTTGAGGGCAATTCCTAATCCAACTCCAGAAAATAAAATACTTAGAACTAAGGCAACAATATAATAACCACTTTGAGAAACATCCTTTAAGAAAAAATTAGGATCTGCAACTCTTTCAAAAACAAAAATAATCAAAGGTGAAAAAACTGTTGCAAAGATTGTCTTTAAAAAGAAATCCTTTCCCAAAAGAATGCCTCCAATAACAAGAGCGATACCATTAGCTATAAAAAGAAAAATCGAGCTTGTAAACCAGCTACCCAGCTGTGTATAATATGGCTCTAATATCGTAGACAAGCCCATCATTCCACCTAATACAATTTTAGCTGGATTTGTAAAAAAATAAAATCCAAAATCCAATAATAAAACACCTAAAGCTATATAGCCATATTGGATTACCCTTTTTTTTATCATTTCCTTATTCATTGTTCTTTCCTGCCAATATTCTTAAATAAGATAACATAAAGCCTTCAATATCTCCATCCATTACAGCTTGAATATTTCCAACCTCATACCCAGAACGATGATCCTTAACCAGGGTATAAGGACAAAAAACATAGCTTCTAATTTGACTACCAAAATTGATTTCCATTTGGCTCCCCTTCAAAGTTTTCATTTCCTCTTCTTGCTTTTTGATTTCTAGCTCTAAAAGCTTTGATTTTAATACACGCATAGCCACCTCACGATTTTGAAGCTGGCTTCGTTCATTTTGACAGGTAACAACAATACCTGTTGGCTTATGGGTTAGACGTACTGCTGAATCTGTTGTATTGACAGATTGTCCTCCAGCACCTGAGGAATGAAATACATCAATTTTAATATCCTCATCCCTTACCTCAACTTCCTCTGTAGAGGCAATTTGAGGAGAAACATCACAGGATACAAAGGAGGTATGCCTCCTAGAATTAGAATCAAAGGGAGAAATCCGAACCAATCGATGAACCCCTCGTTCTGCCTTAAATAGCCCATAAGCAAAGGGTCCTTGAACGGATAAGGTAACCGATTTAATTCCTGCCTCATCCCCTGGTAAAAAATCTAAAACCGTTACCTTAAAGCCTTTTTTGGCACAAAACCGGGTGTACATTCTATATAGCATATCTGCCCAATCCATAGATTCCGTTCCACCTGCCCCTGGATGGAGCTCAACAATGCAATCCAAGGAATCATATTTTCCAGATAATAAAGCTTCCTCAGACAATTTTGCTTCAGCAACCTTAAACTCTGCAATCCATTCCTCTAATAGGCTCATTGCCTCCTCATCATTTAAGGCCATGTCAGATAAATCCAAAATATCCTTAAATTTCACCTGAAGTGCATCAAAGTCAGTTAAGGTTGATTTAAGCATGTTTAATTTACTTAAGGTTTCCTGAGCTTTTTTTTGATCCTCCCAAAAATTAGAAAGAGTAACCTCTTCTTCCAGAGCTTTTACCATAGGACGCTTATTCTCTATACCTAATGCTATATTTAATTCTTCAATTTTTATTTTGTACTCATGAATAAATTTATTCAATTCATATTTTTCCAAAAGAAAACACCCCATTATAAATGAAATAAAAGACTCATGTCCTTCTGAGTCTTATGATTTAGCCATATTTAGCTAGCTTTACTATACTAATTATAATGCAAAATAAAAGAAAATACTAGTTAAAAATAAAAAGCATAGCAATTTTATACTATACCTTTGTTCTTATTTTGTTTTCCTTATATATGAGGTTTCATTTTTTGCCTTAGCAATAGCATCAACAGCTCGAGCACATGGATTTTCTAAGGTTTTATCACAAAATTTACAAAAATCATATGATCCACACATATCCTTATGCTTCTTTTCACTTTCAATCCATTTATCATATTCTATTTTCTTTTGAATACTATTAATTTCAGACATATCTCAATCACTCTTTCCTTCGAATAAATTATACTACCAAGAATAAAATATGTCTATATGAAAGCGTTTAACTATTCCAATAGAGCCTATATTCAACCTTTATTTTACTTTTTATGGAAACTATTGTATAATAAAAATGGTGATATTATGGAAATCAAATTAGCCTATGAGGATTCCTATTTTGATGAAAAATCTAGGATACTTGGCCATTGCTTTACAATTACAGAAAACAATAGAACCTTTCATTATGAATTTATTCCTTTAAAGAAGGTTGCTAAAATACAAAGTGATACTACAGCCTATTTAGAGGAGGTTGTTCAATTTTTTTATAAAACTCATCCTACCATTACAACCTACTATGGGAATGATTTTTATATGGAAATGGAAAAAAGCTTCTAGATGAGGCTTATTTATCGAATCTAAGAAAATATGCTACTGTAGAAAATATCTTGATTCCTGTACAAATTATTGAGGATGAATACGTTGTATTAGATAACCATCATCTTCTATGTATTGCGAAGGAGCTGGGTATAAAGCTAGTTGATGTCTATTTGGATAAATTGAATCCCTATACATTAGATTTTTTATATCTTGCGAAGGAGCAAAATATTAAAACAGTTTCTGATATGAAATGTCTAAAGCATGAGGAATATACCAAAATAACTACAGATTTAATGACATTATTTAATAATATTTAAAGGTGCTAGAAAGCTCTAGCACCGAATATGGATAATCAAAGGATTGTCCTATTTTTTTTCATCTGTTCTGCCCAAATAGGAATCCAATTCCTTCTTCATTTCCTCTGGTATACTTTTTTCTACAGGAAAATATACACTTCCTATCATGCGTTCAGCAAAGGAAATTAAAAATTCACAGGTCCTATAATAATTTTCAGAATCTAAAAAGTCCATAACATCCTTGCGACTATGGATTTCTGCTCCTCCTCTAGGAGCTAGCCTTGCAAAGGATACCGCTGGAATGCCTTGATCTGCAAATGGAGTTGAATCAGAAGAATAAACACCCTGTCTAGCCTGAATAGAAAATCCGCACTCCCGTCCCATATAATTGATATAATGAACTAAGGATTTTTCAGATGTACAGCATGCAATGTCATGCCCAATAACAACACCTGTCATATCGACATTTATACAAAGCTTATACTGTTCTAGCTCTTCCTTATGAGCCTCAGTATAGGCCTTTGATCCCAATAATCCCATTTCCTCTGAGCCACACCAGATAAATTTAAGAGTTCTAATCGGACGATTTTTAGAAAAATATGCCAAAGCCTCTAAAATGGTTGTGGTCCCCGTTCCATTGTCATATGCTCCAGTAGAGAAAGGTACAGAGTCATAATGTGCTGTAAAGCAAATGATTTCATCCTTTTTTGAGCTACCATTGATTGTGGCAACAACATTATGTGAGGAAAGCTTAAATTCATCCTGCTGAAGATTTATTTTTACATCCTTTGGCTTAGATAATAAAAGCTTTTGTGCATCCTTCATGCGAATACAAACTCCAGGAATTTTACCATGCTCATAATGACGCTGTCTTAGGGTCATTTTTTCTAAATCTGTATTTTCTACCTCATCATATAAGGATCCACTCGTACATATAAACCCACTAGCCTTCTTTTCACATAAAAGCTTATAGGTTTTTACCATCATTCTTGTACTGATGTAGACAATTTTTCCCTCAAGAGAATTCATATTTTGAAGCTCATCATCTGATTCAATGAGGATTAACTCACCTACAAGTCCATCTACACCAGTAGATCCACTCATACCAACACCAGTTACCTCATAATTTCCATCAATCGTTTCTAGGGTGGCATTTTTGATTTCATAGCCATCCACTAAAAATTCCTCTAAATGGGCTTCTACATGATACTTATGGCATTCTGTTATAATTAAATTTGCAGTTTTAAGCTCGGCTTCACTTCCACCTGTGCGTTCATACGCTATTTTTTTCAAAAAATCAAAGCTGTTATTGTTTTCCATACTATCATACCTCGTATTCTTTAATTATACCAAAAAAAATTCATATTCCAATACATAATCACATAAAAATTTTCATTTCAATAATTTTTTTGACTGTATTAGCTCTTCTTCGGTAACTTTTTTATTTCCTATGAGGAGATTTACCTGATGATATTTATAAAAGCTGTTGTCTATATTTTTTGGAAATTGGATTTCTTTTAAAGGATAGCTATAAGGATACAACGTTTTTTTCAATAGAAAGCTTTGAAAAATAACATTGGATTTACCATAGTATTCTAGACTTAAAAAAAACAAATAACAAGCATTGAAAATCAAAAATAAATCCATTTTAAAAAGAATAAGGAAAACAAAAACCAAAGTACTTCCAGCTAAGCTTAGAATTGCTGTTCCCTTTAATACCAATCGATAGGGCATAAAATATGCCATACTACTTCTTATAACTTGAAATCCATCTAAAGGATAAATCGGTAGTAAATTAAAAATCAGCAAAAGGAGATTTATTTTTTGAAACACAGGATCTGGAACACATAAAAAACAAATCAGATTCATTAGAATTCCTCCACTATATATGAGGAGGTCCTCAACCCATTCTTCCTTTGTGTGCTCAAGCTTAAGAAAAAATCCAAAAATGGATAATCGCAAATGCTCTATCTTATATCGAAAGAGTAAAATCCATAGAATATGACCAAGCTCATGTAGGAATAAAGCTAAAATGAGCTTTAAAAGGATATCCTGCTTGGGAGATAATCCGATGATTCCTAAAAGGATTAGAAAGCTGAAATCAATACTAAACTTTTTCATATTCAATCTTTAATCGTAGGTATATCATAGATAAATCCTCTCCCTCAACAATAAAAAAATCATCTGTATAGCCCAAAGGATTAAGTCCATGAACATACTGATATAAATTTTTCGTTCGCTTGCTGATGTGTCGGATGGAAAAGCGTGTATCTGAGTTTACCACCTCTATTCCGTCCTCCTTTACGGATACAATCATGACATCTATGGGCAAACAAATTTCCTGATTTAGTGGAAATATATATAATAAATTATCTTCTATGATATAATCCTTGACTGCCATATCTATGCTAGCAACGCTCTTATCATCCTTATATAAATTTTCAGCTAAAAAATTCGTTATAGCCATTGTATTAATTTCTATATTTAAAAATTTCTTTATTGGATCAAAAAACAAATAGCTTAAGACGATAAGAAATAGGAGTCCCATTTTACAAAGTAATTTTTTCATTTGCTTCACCTAGTATACTATATTCATCAAAGGAGGAGAGTAGACCATGCTCATTCATAGAATAATATTCACTTGGTGATGCTACTAGATGATCTAATAAAATGATGTCTAGCGGAATTAGGATATGCTGAAATTCCAATGTTGTCATAATATCAGCCTTGGAGGGTGTAACCTCTCCTGACGGATGATTATGTACCAAAATGATGGCATATGCCTCAAATTCTAACGCCTTCGTAAGGATTTTCTTAGCTGGAAAGCCTACCTGATGAGTTGAATCACTCCGCTCAATTAGCATTTTTATCGGATGTAGCTTACAATCACAAAGAATCGCAATAAGAATTTCATGAGATTCTAAATAAATCTGATTATAGACATAATCATAAATATCCTTAGGACTTTCTAAAGAAGCCTTTGCAATCGTTCTTTTACTACTTCTTCTAGCAATCTCAAAGCAAGTTAATAGCTGACAGGCCTTTGCCTGCTTAATGCCCCTGATTTTTATTAATTTTTCATAGCTTAACTCCTTAAGCTGAGTCAAAGTATATGTATGTAGTATCGCATGAGCAATATCAAAAACATGACTATCCCTTGTACCACTTCCAATCAGTATCGCAAGCAATTCTGCATCACTTAAAACCCTAGGACCGTGCTTTAACAGACGCTCTCTTGGACGATCCTCTACATTTAAATCCTTTACATTCATTTTCACACCTCATTAGAAGTATTCCCCTACGCTTTAAGCTTTTGATTGTCATTTATCATATTTTCTAAAACTATTGCTTCTAGGACAATAAAAAAACTCTAAAGGAGATGCTTAAGTCTCCTTTAGAGCGTTTTACTATGATTATTTCAATAACTCCTCTAAGGCCAAAGAGGTCTTTAAAACGACACTAGAGTCTGCCTCTTCTATGCAGCCCTGATCCACCAATTTTGCGGTTTCAGGTACAATAGGAAGCTGATCGAAGGACTTTAATTCATACAGCTTAGAAACCTCTTCTAGCTTTGAGCTACCAAAGGGATAAAGCTTCTCCTTACAGCATGGACATTCCATATAGCTCATATTCTCTACTAGGCCTAAGATTGGAATATTCATCATCTTACACATATTCACAGCCTTACCAACAATCATTGAAACCAAATCCTGAGGGGTTGTTACAATAACCACATCATCTACTGGAATGGATTGAAAAACAGTTAAGGCTACATCTCCAGTTCCAGGTGGCATATCAATGAATAGAAAATCCAAATCCTCCCATAGCACATCCGTATAAAATTGCTTTACAGCTCCTCCTATAACTGGTCCTCTCCATAGAACAGGCTTCGTTGGCTCATCAATCAATAGATTGACTGAAATAAGCTTGATTCCTTTTTTTGATACCTGAGGAAACATAAGCTCTCCATTTCCAACAATCTGATTTTTTACACCAAAGGCTTTCGGAATGGATGGTCCTGTAATATCAGCATCCATGATACCTACCTTATATCCCTTTTTTGCCATTTGGATAGCTAAAAGAGAGGTTACAGTAGATTTTCCTACACCACCCTTTCCTGAAACGACTCCAATAATTTTTTTAATATGATTTTCCTTTGCCGTTTCAACCTTTAAGGATGTACGCTCTGCACAGTCCTTAGAGGAACAGCTTGAACAATTATGATTACATTCCATAGTTAATAACTCCATTCACAATTTTTTTTCATCGACATATAGTAATAGTAAGGAGGTAAGTTATGCAATACTATCCACAAACATACTACTATCGTGGAGAAGATAGCAGAGGGCTTCTACTCCCTCTACTCGTAGGTGCAGCTGTTGGATTTCCATTTGGATATATAGCAAGTAATACAAACAAAAACAATTATACCTATAATCCGATGCCTTATCCAATACAGCAATATCCAAGCTATCCTGTACAGCCAATGCCGTACTATCCACCATATCCCTATATGCCTTATTAGAATACCTTGCTGTATTCTTTTTTTATTCTTCTGTTTCCTTTTTTATATCCAGCTTAGATAAAATTTCGTTAATATGATTTCCATACTCCAATGCTTCATCATGAACAAAAATCAAATCTGGCATCTTTCTAGCCTTAAGCTTTTTTGCAAGCTCACTTCTTAAATAGCCCTTACAATCCTCTAAAGCCTTTTGATAATTTTCTACCTTGCCTTGATAAAAGGTATAATATATTTTCATATAGGATAAATCTTTAGTAATTCGAACCTCTGTTACCGTAATATTAGCCAAATAATTGTTTTTGGCATCCTGACGAAGAATCAAGGATAATTCTCTTAAGGCTAAGGATTCCAAGCGCTGTATTGAAATACTCATTACCGCTTCAGCTCCTTCATTATAGATGCTTCTATAACATCCTGTTCCTTAATATCGTTAAAATTTTCAATAGTAAGACCACATTCATATCCCTGCTTCACTTCTTTAACATCATCCTTAAATCGCTTCAAGGAAGCAAGCTTTCCTTCAAATATAACAATACCCTCACGTAATACTCGAACCAAGGAATTTCGCTCTATAGCTCCATCTGTAACATAGCATCCAGCAATGGTACCAACCTTAGAAAGCTTAAATATGCTTCGAACCTCAGCCTGACCAATAACTACCTCTTCATAAATTGGATCAAGCATGCCCTTTAAGGAGGCTTCTATATCATTTAAAACATTATAAATAATATTATAAAGACGAATTTCAACCTTTTTAGTTGCAGCTTCATTTCGTACAGAGGCCATAGGTCTTACATTGAATCCAATGATAATTGCATTAGAAGCCTCAGCTAAGGAAACATCCGTTTCTGTTATCGTTCCAACAGTAGAACGAATGATATTTACCTTTAGGTCTTCTATATTCAGCTTTTCTAAGGAAGCTCTTAGAGCCTCTACTGAGCCCTGAACATCTCCCTTAATGATTAAATTTAGCTCCTTGGTTTGATCCGCATCTGTCTTTTTAAATAAATCCTCTAGGGAGGTAGCCTTTCTAGCCGCAGCATCTGCATTCTTTTTCCGATTGGCTCTAGCCTCAGCTGTATCCCTTGCAAGTTTTTCATCATTAAAAACCATAAATTTGTCTCCAGCTAAAGGTACAGAATTGAGTCCTGTAATAGCCACAGCCTTAGATGGAGTTACAGAGGTATATCGCGTATGGCGATCATCCTCCATCGTTCTGATTCTTCCCCATGTTTCTCCACATACGACAATGTCTCCAAGCTTTAGAGTTCCATTTTGTACAAGCAGGGTTGCTAAAGGTCCACGGCCTTTATCTAGCTGAGCCTCTATAACACTTCCCATAGCAAGACGCTTTGGATTGGCCTTTAAATCCTTCATCTCAGCTACCAACTGAATCATCTCTAATAGCTGATCTACCCCTGTTCCCTGTAATGCTGAGATAGGTACATAGATTGTATCTCCTCCCCAAGCCTCAGGAACAAGATTAAATTTCGTTAATTCCTCCATGACACGCTCTGGATTTGCAGCAGGCTTATCCATCTTATTTATGGCAACAATAATTGGACAATTCGCCGCCTGTGCATGGGCTATAGCTTCCTCTGTTTGAGGCTTAACCCCATCATCTGCGGCAACAACCAAAACAACAATATCTGTAATTTGAGCTCCACGAGCACGCATTTGAGTAAAGGCAGCATGTCCTGGTGTATCAATAAATGTTATTGGAAAGCCCTTATGTGTAACCTGATATGCACCAATATGCTGTGTAATTCCTCCAGCCTCTCCTCGTGCTATTCTTGAGGAACGAATCGTATCAAGCAAGGTCGTCTTTCCGTGATCGACATGCCCCATTATCGTTACAACTGGTGGTCTTGAGACAAGAGATGCTTCATCATCCTCAACCACAATTTCATCAAAACGAGTTACATCTGTGATAACCTCATCCTTTAGCTCATATCCAAACTCTAAGGCAATCAGCTCAATTGTCTCTCGATCAATGCTTTGATTTTGGTTTGCAACAATTCCCGCCTGCATGAGCTTCATAATGATTTGAGCATTCGTCTTTCCCATACCATTTGCAACATCAGCGACAGTCATTCCAGCCTTAAAAATTAAAATATTATCTTCCTTTTGCTTTTCTGCCTTTTTGCCTTTTGCTTGGGGAATATTTGCAGTTCTCTTATCCTGCTTATTATTTAGCTTTTTCGCCACTTAAATCACCCTATTTCTTTAATATTTTCAAAAATCCCTGATTTAATACCCCTATAACCATTCGATTTTCTTTTCCTATCGCATGAGATAAAGCCTCTGAGGTGTAATCCTCATTCAAATCAATGTGATAGAAATTTGCTTTGTCTTTTATTCTTTTTTTAGTAGCTTCACTAGCATCCTTTGCTAAAAATATATAGTGAATATTACCCTTTGGTAGCTCTATAAAAAGATTTTCTTCTCCACTAACTAAGCCTCTAGCTCTCATACAAAGGCCTAGGTTATTTAATATTTTGTCCATATTTATTCCACGTATCCCAAAAGTTCCTCATAAATTGAATCTGGAACTGTAACCTCTAGCTTACGATCCAAAGCCTTGGACTTTTTTGCTAGCAATATGATATCCTTATTCTTTTTAAGATAAGCACCTCTACCATTGGCTTTTCCCTTTAGATCTATAATGACTGTATGCTCTGGAGTTCGAACAATTCGAATTAAGTCCTTTTTCTCACAGACCTCCTTAGATACCACACATGTTCTTAGAATCTGTTTTCTTTCCTTCATATTATAACCCTAAAATTTGAATTAAGCCTTTTTCATAAGCCTCTGAGGTAGGCATAATATCAATCTTCCAGCCACAGGATTGAACAGCCAAACGTACATTTTGGCCTGATTTACCAATTGCTAAGGAAAGATGATCATCTGGTACAACTACTTGAGAAGTTTTAAGCTTAGGATCAACGTTTAAAACCTTGGTTACAGACGCAGGCTGTAGGGAGTTTGCAATAAGCTCCTCTGGATCACTACTCCATTTATATAAATCAACTTTTTCTCCACCTAAGGCATTGACAATTTCACGAATACGGCTTCCACCTTCTCCTACACAGGATCCTATCGCATCAACATGCTCATCATTGGAAAAAATAGCAATTTTTGTACGATCTCCTGGATCTCTAGCAATCCCTTTGATTTCAATGATTCCATTTTTAATTTCTGGAATATAGTTTTCTAATAGACGCGTAACCAAATTTCTTTCCGTACGAGATACAACCACCTTTGGCTCCTTTGTCGTTTGCTCTACCTTCTTTACATAAACCTTAATAAAATCTCCAATGGCTACCTTATCATTAGGTAAAAGATCAGTTAAAGGTAAGATGGATGTAACATTAAAGCCAAGGCTTAAGGTTATAAATTTATCTCCTACATTAGAAACCTGTGCATTAATCATTTCGTTCTCATAGGACTTAAAATACGTATACGCCTTTTCTCTTTCTAGTGTACGAACCCCTTGCTTATACATATTTCCAGCAGCAAGAATTGTCATACGGCTATATGTTTTCAGGTTTTCTTGCTGTAAAACCAAATCTCCTACTTTATAAGAGTTCTTTATCTTCTTGGCATCTGCTAGTAGCATTTCCGCATATTGTGGTTCCTTTGGTTCCTCCTTAGGAGCCTCCTCTACAGCTTCCTCTTCCTTCACATAGACTGTATACTCCTCAACAACCTTATGAATGGAATAAAGTAATATTTCATTTTTGTCCTTTTTAAATTCCACCTTGCAGGAAGTATGTCCATGCTCCTTTTTAAAGGCCATTACTAAAGCCCGCTCCATACAAGCTAATACCTCATCAACTTCAAAGCCTCTGTTTAAGGCATCTTCTTCTGCTAGCTTGTAAAAATCCTTATTAATCATTTGCTTGTCCTCCTATAATTTTACTGCTAATCTTATAAATTTTATTTCAGAATAAGGGATTTGGATTGTTTTAAATCTTCCCTTCGCATTATAGCGAAGCTGTATAACATCCTCTATAACATCTAAAAGAGTTCCTTCATAAATCATATTAGGCACCTCAAGATGAATATAAGAGCCCTGATGCAGCTTCACTTCCTCTAAACTCCTCAATTCCTTTTCTGCTCCTGGAGAGGATACCTCTAAAAAGTACTCCTGCATATCTTGATCTATTTTATCTAAGGCATCAGATAAATACTCATTGCATGAGGCTAAGGCATCTAAATCAATACCACCCTGCTTATCAATACAAACTCTTAAAATTAAGGCTCCTGCCTCCTTTACCAGTTCTAAAGAATATAAGGTAAGATTTTCTTGATTTAGGTAGGGAAGTAAAAGTGCTTCAACCTTTTTTAAATCCAATCGAATCAACTCCTATCAAATAAATAAGAGAGGTTTTTGCCTCTCTTGTTACTACTATTAGTATAACACTAAACCATGCAGGTTGCAAGGTATTTTTATAAAATCCTTAAAAAAGTGATTCCTGATGAAAGGGATCTAGCTTTTTATATTCCCCATTATAATAATAGGAATAGATTAAGCGGTACAGCCTTGGAGTAATTCCGGGTAAATGATAAATCTCTTCAAATCGTGCAATATAGTATTTGTTTGCCTCTAGGGTTGCAAATTGAATATCATCCAGCTTTGCATATTTTTTTAAATGCTGTAAATCAAAATCCTGAAAAGCACTAATCATTTGTAATTCTAAATTAGAAGGGCCTTCAATATCAAAGCATATATAGCATTCAATAGGAAGAGGCTTTAAATATTTTTCCATAATAGGAAGAACACTAACCATACGAAGCCCATCCTCATCACAGCCTAAAAGAGGAAAAGCAATTTCCGTAAGATTATATTCCTTATAATGCTTCACAAAATATTTTAAGGAATTTTCTATCGTTTCAAGATTTGTAGGAAAAGCAAAAGACTCATAACAAAGCATATTGATAATTTTCATCGAATTTTCTTCAAAAAAATAAGACTCATGAAGCTTTAGCTTCTTCTCTTTAAACCGATTTAAGTAATCCGCATACATATTCGGAAATCGTGTTGAAAACTCTAATCCCTCTTTTGAATCCATATTTCCAGATAAATTCACTTGATTTACAATTGCACTGCATTTTGAATTTATGCAATCACAATTTAAGTATTTCACCATTTGAAATCACCTCCAATGATACAGGAGCAAAAAAAGAAGCTCTTATCCCTTTAAGCCTTGTGTTTGACGTTCCATATTTTCAACTACAATATCGTGGATTTCACCAAGACTTGCACAGTACTCAAGCACCTTCCATGGTGTATTGGTATGAAAATGAATCTTGATTAATTCATCATCACCAACAGCAAGCAAACAATCTCCTTGAATATTTTCTGTAATATAATCTGAAATTACATCCTCATTTAAATCGTGTCCAGCAATTAAAAGCTGAGTATCAAATTTGTATTCTAGCATAATATACATCCTTTCTTCTTACTTTTGATTATAAATCAAAACGATTCTTTCTTCAAGAAAAAAATGCTAGAAGCCATCCTCTAGCATTATTTTTCAGGGATTTTCTTTCCTTTTCTTCAATTCCTTGAGCTTTTCTTCCATATTCTTAGATTGCAAATAGCACAATACTTACGCTTGAAAGATTTCTTCTAGCTTAATCATAAGCTTATCAATTTCTAATGGTTTACTTAAATGCCCATTCATTCCTGCACCAAGAGATTGCTCCTGGTCCTCATAAAAGGCATTGGCTGTCATCGCAAGGATGGGGACAGTAGCTAGAATCGGATTTTTTAATTTTCGAATTTCTCTTGTTGCCTCATAGCCATCCATATTCGGCATTTGGATATCCATAAGAATCAAATCATAGGGATGATCAAGAGATGATTTTACTTTGTTCAATGCTAACAAGCCATCCTCTGCTGAGTCAACTGTAAATCCTGCCTCCTCTAAAATTGTAACTGCTATTTCTCTATTTAAAGCATTGTCCTCAACAAGTAGAATACTTTTGTTTGAAAATTGCTCCTGATTCCTTTTCCATATCGGTGTATCCAGAGTCTGTTTTTCCTTTATGCCAGGTAATACAGATATTTGAAATGGAATGGAAATGGAAAACACTGTTCCCTTTCCAATTTCACTTTCAACCTGAATTTCTCCTTGCATTAAATCGATAATATTCTTTGCAATGGCCATCCCAAGCCCAGTTCCTTGAATTCCACTAACTGTAGAGGTTCTTTCTCGTTCAAAGGGTTCAAAAATTCTTTTTAAGAATGCCTTACTCATACCAATTCCAGTATCAGATATTTTGAATACAAGGGTGGCTCTTTCTAAATCCTCTGTAGGAAGCTCTTCGACCTTCACCTGAATTGTACCCTTGGCTGGTGTAAATTTTATAGCATTGCTTATAATGTTTAATAAAATTTGGTTGAGCTTCAGTCGGTCACATAGAATGCTCCTATGGATTATTTTAGATATATCCATACAAAAATTGAATTGCTTCGCAGAAATATCTGCTTGAACAATCGTTTTCAAGCCTTCCATAATTTCTATAATGTCATTCGGCTGTTCCTCTAATCGAATTTTCCCACTTTCAATACGACTCATATCGAGTACATCATTGATTAAAGAAAGTAAATGATTGGAGGAGGAATGAATTTTAGATAAATAATCCTTTACCAAATCTGGATTTTCCATATGAGAGGCTGCTAAAGCAGTATATCCAATGATAGCATTCATAGGTGTACGGATATCATGACTCATATTGTTTAAAAAGGCACTTTTAGCTAAATTCGAACGCTCTGCCTTTTTCAATGCTGCCTCTAAAAGCTTTCGTTGCTTCTTTAATTCTATATCCTTTTTGATACGTTCTGTAATATCCACAAACATACCAACCAGCATAATAGGACTTCCATCCTCTTTTCTTGAAAGCTTTCCGGTTGTTCTAAACCAACGATATCCATGCTTTCTAGTTAACATTCTGTATTTAACGTCAAATATTTTTTTGCCTGTAAAGTCATTTATTGTTTCATAAAAGGATGTAAGTACAAAATCCTTATCCTTTGGGTGAATTAGGCTTGACCAGGATTCAAGCACATTAGGAAAATCAGCTTCATCCTTATATCCGAGCATATTCCTAAAGTTTTCACTCCAAAATACGCTTTGTATCTTGGATTTGTCATTAAATTCCATTGTCCACATCCCAGATTTCAAAATCTCATGAACCAAACGTAAGGATGTTGTTTCATATTCCAATTTCTTTAAAGCCAAGAGATTTTCCTCTAACAGCTTCTTACGCTTTTCCTCTTCAATTTCCTTTAAATGCTTTTCTGTAGAATCCTTTAAATATACATAATACACAGCACCATATAGCTTAGTATGCACATAATGCCCATAATCCTCTATCCACCGGATGGAGCCATCCTTACAAATGATTCTATATTCAACAAAATCAAAATCCTTCTTTTTGGATTTAATCTGAGTTTCAATGCTTTTAGATACCTCAGGATAATCTAAAGGATGAACGAGCCCTGGAAAGGTGTAGCCTGTATACCGCTTAAAATCCTCTAAATCCTTACAGCCATACATTTGAATTAATGCTGCATTTGCATAAATCAGCTTTTCTTCTTCATCTGCATAATAAATGAAAAAGCCTCCTGGCATGCCAGCAGTAATTTGTTCGATAATAGGAAAAGTTTCTTCACTAAGCACTAACATTTTATTTTCTTTCTTATCCTGTTCCATTTCCTGTTCACCTTTCCCTTATCTATTCAATTTCAAACGACAAAATCCTACATATTTATAATCATTGTATCATTTCATTTGGAGCCTGTCAAGAATTCTGCGATTCTCAGGATAAAAACAAAGGCTAAAGATTGGTTTCCTTTAGCCATTTACATTGTATAGTCAGCCTCTGCGTCTATTCATAGAGGTCAAAAAGGGAGATTGTTTCATCCTTCCATGATTCCTGTTCAGCATCCTTGATTTGATCTGTCGGATTGAATTCCCCTAATAAAAAGGGAGATAGCACATGATGGGTTTGCATATTTTTTTGCACATAGGATGGCTTCCCATTTGCATAACAATAGGTACAAAAATGCATACATGAATTATAAGCACCTATATCATTGGATAAATAGCAAGCACAATATTCTCCTCTAGCCTGCATTTTTTTCTTAGGGTTAAGCCTATGACCTATGGCACGCTCATAGTCCTCTAATCTCATGCATCCCTCAACATCTACTCCATATTCCTTTAACCATTTCTCCTTAGAGCATAGCCTTATTTCCATTTTATACTGATGAGCAATTTTTACTAATTCTTTTGTGATATAGATTTTGGTCTCATTATCGCAATCCTTAAGCTCGGGATGATTTTTTTTCAATTTGTCGTAAACATCTAGGAAACCAAAGGTCACTACCTCTGTATAGCCATACAAAGCTTGTGCAATATGCTTAAAGGTATCAATATGCCTTTGTATCGTATATTTCTCATTGACTATGATTGGAGTATATCGCCAGGACACTGCCTGCTTCCCCACCTGACTAGATAAATATCTAAAGCTTTGAATAGATTCTTCAATGGAGGGTACATTGGGCTCTAAATCTCTTTCAAAGCCTGTAATACTTACATACCAAAATTGTCCATAGGCCTTTAAATCATTTAGATAAGGAAACATAGGCTTAGGATTTTTTGTACAAAATCCAATCACATCAACAACCTTGGGATCTAAGGAATACCGAGTAACCAGTGTTGGATAATATGGATTTCTTACAAGAACATACCCCTCCTTAATTCGATTCATCAACCATTTAGAATAAAATGCTGGAATGTCTGTTCTTTGACCCGTATTGATTATCATTTCTATTCCCCTTTCATTTTCCTTTACCCTTTAAGAAAGCTTTTTTAGCTTACGATTTCTATGCACTTAGAAATTTTATAATCATCCATTGGCCATGGAAAGGGTAATGGATCTAAAAAAATATTATTTTGCTTGTCATAAACGATATAATGCCAAAATCCTTGACTTCTACTTCTACATTGGCATAGCATATTGAAAATAGGTTGCTTAGGAAAAGCTTTTAAAATATTTGTTTTTAAGCCTAACATGTTTAGTGCTTTATCCATTTCAACAAAACTCATTGAAAGTCTTTTCGGCTTGGTTTTTCCAAAAATAATCTCCATAACCTGTTCAAAGGAAAGGTCTGCTAGCATAGCTAAACAACAAATAGAGCATGATTTTTTTTGAGGCATTTTTATTATATTCAAAGAATCTCCTCCTATAATACCTTTTTGAAATGACAATATCATCGCTTCCAAGGGCGCTTATGTGCTAACCACCCCTGATCCATCCAATATTGATAATCCAGTGTTTCTTTCTGATGCTTATGAATTGATTTTTGTATCATACGGCACATATAAAATTTGAATTTTGTTTTAAATTTTGTATGTGCTGGCTTCTCATAGTTTCTTTTTGCAACCTGATTCGAGAACCTCCTTATTTTCTTAGCAATATTCCTTTGCTTCTTTTGCATCAATTTATCCCAATGAATATCGCTCATAAGTCTTATTGTGAAAGCTTCAATAGTAGAAATCCCCCACCAGGAAAGACTATCCTTGATATCCTTCATTGCAGATTTGGCTCCTGCACCTAGGCACTGTGTAATTATAACTGCTCTTTTTGAAAACATTGCTGGATGTGGTCTATGAGGCATCCAACGAAAAGCCATATGATCTAGAAAGGATTTCATTGCGCCTGTTGTGTGCATCACATATGCAGGCGAAGTGAATACAAGTAAATCTGCTTGTTCTATCGCCTCTCGAATTGGCTGAGTATACTGAGTATTTTTGCAATAGTCCTCTCCCTTCATAAAGCATGTAGTACAGCCCTCACAAAAGACATTACAATCCTTTGGAAGATAAAATTCGATAATTTCTGCACGTTCACGAAATTTCTCCAAAAACATCTCTTTTAGTTGAAATGTAACACCCTTTTTTTCTGTACCATTGATAACTGCAATCCTCATAATGTCCCCCTAAAATTTAATTGTTTCGACCTTGAAATCACAATAATATTCAGCTTCCTCTGCTATAAATTGTAGCACACAGTAGTCTGGATCAGTTACACCCTGCTTATAAAATAATTTATCACCCATTCTCCAAATTTTTTCTTTTGTCTGCTGGTCAGTACAAACCTTCATTGTTCCTTGAAGTGTTACGCCTTGATATTTAACTCTTCCACGCTTATAAAAATAAAGGCAGGCCTTGTTGTTCTCTTGATATTGTTTGACCTTTTTGCTGGAAGTATTTGTTGTAAAATAAATCTTGTTGTCATCCATTTCCCTTGGTGCAAGCATAGCCCTTGTTACTGGATAGCCTTGCTCATCAACTGATGAGATGAATGCTGTTTTTTGCTTCTTTATAAACGCAAACAATTTTTCTTTTGTCATTTGATATTTTCCCTATTTCTTTCTATAAATTCTTTTGTATAAATTTTAAAATTTATTATACCATAGTAGCTTGCAATCTGTATCCTTTTCATATTTTATCAATACCCAATGTATCCCTATACATCCGAAGGAATCATTTCATAGAAGCTAATGCTTCATCAACAACATTTTTAACATTATCATAAGGACACAGAGATAAGAATTCCTCTATATTCATCCACTCCACAGATATCATTCTTTCTTCTTTGGGTAGTGGATTACCAAAATCAGATACTTCAAATACATAGGGGAGTAACGTTTTTCTAATTAATTTATTTGCAGGAGTTAAAAACTCATACTGATATGGAGTCAATTTTTTCACCAAATGAGATTCGTTAATTTCTATATTCGTTTCTTCATAGCATTCTCTAATAGAAGCCTCTAATGCAGTTTCATTTGCCTCTGTATGTCCCTTGGGTAATGAAATGGTTGCTTTTCCGTATATGATTTCATTTGTTGCAAGAATTTTACCCTTACACATAACAACAGCCATTGCACTTTCTTCTAATTTTGCATGAGTAGGATAGATAAATTCACTTATTGATTTTTTAATTTCATCCACACCTAAAATAGAATCCTTGTACTGTAAATTATATTTATGCCTTTCAATCCCCAATACATGATTTGAATACTTAGAACAAGCAAACCATTTTTCTAAACACGGAATGAACTCTAAGGATTGCTCTTGGTTTCCATATATTCCTATAATAAATAATCTTTTTATAAAGCTTTCATATTCATCTTCATTATGCATGAAATACTCTTGACATCGTTCATTAAAAATAAAGTACAAAGAACTTGGATTACTACAATACATAGGAACAATGAAAACAATTTTTTTATAATTCTTCATTTCATCATATAAGTGATAACTATCATCCTCATGGTATTTACAATAGCCTGAAAAACATTCGTAATCACAATTGCTACAATTATGGACATTCATCTTCCTAAAATAAATAATTTCATCCTCTTCTTTAGCTAAAAATTTAGCAATTTCATCACAATTACCATTTTCTCTAGCAGAAAAACTAATGAACAGCTTTTTCATATCTCATCCCACCTATACTTTTTATCTTTCTATTTATTTTAACATGTGCCCCTATATTTTTCCACCAATTCTGTTGAATCTTAGAAAAGAAAAATGGTTCAGCTCCTTCGTATTGAACCATTTTTTAGCTCGTTCTAATTGTTCTTCAAAATACTTATCAGTTAAATATGTCCCTCTAACCAATTGTAAGAATCATATGTAGATTATAATGCTTTATTTCATAAGATTTTCCATCACTGGCAATTATTCGAAAATTTCGAGTAACTGAATCTTCTATTGTTTTACTCTATAAACTAAAATAATTCAATTTTATTTAAAAGAAAATCAATTAATCTACAATGCAATATTCCCTCATCATCATAGAAACTTGTAGGAATATCATTTCTTATAACTATTTTTTTGAAAAAATCAGCTGTAAGTTTCAATGAATCAAGTTCTGTTTCCTTCTTTTCTTGTTCGTCCATTCTCAATGCTGATTGAATATAGATTTTTTTATCAAAATCATTAACTACAAAATCTATCTCTTTCAGTTTTTGGTTTCCTCTTCTTCTATCTTCAACTACACCCACATCAACGGAGTATCCACGCCTTATAAGTTCATTATATATGATATTTTCCATTATATGGCCCATATCAATCTGCCTATAATTTAATCTAACATTTCTAAGCCCTATATCAGAATAATAATATTTGTTTGGATAATCAAAATATCTTTTTCCTTTTACATCATACCTTCTAGCCTCAGAAATAAGAAATGCATCAATCATGTGTTTAAGATATTTTGATATAGTGTCATCAGATATTTTTATAGATGCCTTTGTGTTAATCGCACCTGTGATTTTATTTGCATTTGTTAAAGATCCTATAGACGAAGCTAAATAATCTAATAGTTCTTCTAAGACATCTTGCCTTTGAACTCTCGCATGTTCAACCAAATCTTTGATATATATTTCATAAAACAAATTTTTTAGATATGCTCTTTTTCGCTCTTCTGTTGGTTCAACGATAAGTCCAGGCATTCCTCCATAAAGCATATATTCATCTAATGCTTCTCTTTCTACACCACTTCTATATGAATAAAATTCACAAAAAGACAACGGATATACTTTTATTTGGCTTGACCTTCCACGGAATTCTGTAGCGATATCACTTGAAAGCATTTTTGAATTACTTCCGGTAACATAGCAGTCAAGATTAGAATATGACTTTAGTTCATTTAGCATATCATATATACTTACTTCAATTTCACTTTCCAGATCTTTAACTTTCATAGTAAACTGTACTTCATCAATAAAAAGATAATATTTTTCATCTTTGCTTTTTTTTAAGATGTTTTCTACAAAATCGCAAAGATAAATCGGATCTCTGAATTTGTAATACTTCCGCTTGTCTAATTCAATTTCAATAATATGATTTTCATTTACACCTGTAGAAAGTAAATACTCCTTGAATAAGGTAAAAAGTAGTGTCGATTTACCTCCACGTCTAATACCTGTAATGACTTTGATATTTCCATCCCACATTCTTTCAATAATTTGATTTAAATAAAAATCTCTTTTAATCATAGCATCCTCCTATTAGAAAGTTAAAACAGTTATGCCTTAAGTTTCGAGTATATTATAGCACTAATCAATATCAAACACAAGTAAACTACAAAACATTTTTAGAAAGTTTTTACATCTGTGTAGTAAGTTTCGACTATTATTGCTAAATTCCATAAGGAATATAATTAATCTTTAATTATAAAACGCGCAATATCTATTTCACCACTGCTTAATGCGGTTTCACGATTGGCATGTTTAGTTTTCAGGGTACATTTTTCATAAACTGCTTTGCATTTATCTGGTGATTTTTTTAAATAAATTATTCCATTTTTGCCCATTTTGGTATAAAAATAAGAGCCTATCGTTGAGGGAATCAATACCTATGTTTACTTATAGCAAGGATAATAAATTTTGATACAAATGCACACCCTATAAATTAGCTAATTTTTGTTGTCTAGTGCAGATTAATTTAATCATAGGGCATCTATGCTACTTTAATTGCGTAGCCTTTGTAAATACTTGAAGCGATATTTGAGATGTCGCTCTCATCGTACATCGAATTTGCAGGCAGAAGTTCTAAGGTAAACGTATCTGCATGCTTAGAATCGCAGTGGGCTAGTAAATAAAAAGCTAGCGTAGTACCATGATTTTCTATCGTCGCCTCAGGAAATTTGATTACGTGTATATAAACCTTCCAATGCGTCGTAATCCCCCACGATGTTGATTCATATTTTTCTATATGGCACCCAAAATACTCCATTTGTGTACCCTCGACACTATAATCTTTTAACTCGTCATACATACCACTCTGGTCGGAGATATTTAATGAATACGAAAGATCATCATTAACGTTAAATTTCACTGTATACTTTCCACCATTGTAACTCGGATTTCCTACAAAGTTTTGTTGCATTTTCAAATATTTAAATACTTTTGTATTGTTCCCTTTGCAACCCGTAAGTACAAGCAATGTGCATAAAAGAACAACTATCATACCAAAAATTTTTTTCATAATAACCCCCTTAAATTACTATTTTTTTAACTGCAAATAACTACTTCACAATTATTATACTACAAAACTTACTAAAACACAAAAAAAGAAATCCTATTAAAGATCATCTATTTTGATATTAATTCTGTTATTGAAATAAAATGTTATATTTTTGTCATTCTTATTCTTCTAATGAAAAAGGAGATTGTGAAAAAAATCATGAGTATATTCGATATGTCTTACCTAAAGGTACTGTCTTTGACTTCTTAACTCAAGACAAGGTATATTTTATGATGTCTCATATTAACTCTACTAAAAGACCTTCTGTCATTGGTACTCCCTATGATTTTATGGCTTTAACCTATGGTACAGATTTACTCAATTTATTACAAATAAAAAAGATTGAATCTAAAGATATTTGCCTATCACCAAATTTGTTAAATATCTAGTTCAATCATTTTAAAAAATTTATAAGCCAAAACAAGGAAAGATAATTTAATAAATCTCGGTGGAATTAAGTCATGCAAAATTGACTATTCGCTATCATTAGACCAACTATCCCTATTTTTTTTTGCCTTTTTTAGGCATCTCTATTATACATTTTTTCTTTTAAAAAGTAAAAAAGAATGTTAAAAGTTTTATGATTTTCTTGTTTACTTTTTGCTCATTATTAAATATTTTCAGGAACTTTCCCAATAATATTTTTCGCAAGTGCAAATGGATATGCAAAAATACTTAATACCAAAGCTAATACTGTTGCAAAAATAACACTAAGTAGAGCTAATATAATTCCCAATATGAAGAATAATATTTTTGCCAAAATCAAAAATATAATACCATCAAAGCTTAAGCTAAAAATAATTCCAGGCATTTTAACAAATCCCCATGAGGCTATTTCTAACCACATATCAGTCAAAAATGTATTTTTCAAAACAATGCAAGATGCAAAAGCAAACCCCATTAGAGCAACACCAATATAAAATATTCCAGATTCTGTATCCTTATTTACAAACATTAAAACTGAAATCAAAATAAAGATTAAAGCAACAATACCACCTATAATAAAAGATAGTATTCTTTTCTTTTTTAGATCCTTCTTATAGTTTTTAATTTTTAATTCCTTTTTACGCTTTTCTTCTTCTAAACGCTTATTGTTACATTCCTTACAAAACAGATGCTTGTTTTCAACACTTTTATGTACCCTACCCTGTCTGACTGAATCAAATGTTGAAAACCGGCAAATATCATTTGATACAAAAATTGGTTTATTACAATTCTCACATACACCTAAAACTGGTTTATAGTCCTCATACACCACTTTTTCAACCACCTCTGGTTTTGGTGGAACTGTTTGATTTCCAAATAAATCATCTAATGAACACTCCAAAACCTCTGTTAAGCTTTTAAGCATATCTATTGATGGTTCTACACTGTCATTTTCCCATCTAGAGACAGCTTGAAAGGTCACATTTAAATGCTCTGCTAAATCCTTTTGTGTCATTCCTTTTTTCATTCTAAAATTTTTAATATTATTTCCAATAGCCATATACCATTAACCTCCTTGCTATTAAATTCACTATAACATAGGTCAACAAAAATGTGAATAAACAAATTTTTGAATTTACTAAACATTTTGTTGAATTTTAAATCTCATATCAAATCAGCTTAAGCTTATATTATACTCATGATAAAGCATATAAAACTTTTCATTAATGATAGCCACTTTTATAATAATTTTAGCAATTATTATTCTACATGTCAAGTTAGCATCCTTTAAATAATAAAAAAGGCATGACACCTAAAAAAAGTTAGATATCATGCTTTTTTAGTCTAATAAAATGACATCAATTACAAGATCATCAGCATAACCAATATATTCTACATTAGAGAAGTCAAGATTGCATTTAAATAACAAGAAGGGTACATTTAAATTATTTGTAGGCCTATCTTGTATATATCAGCTTCACAACCTATTCCTTCTTCATAGAACTATAATAAATTACATTGTTCATCTCTAACAACGTGATAATTGACTTCTCTTTAATTAGTATACCATAAAACTTGCAAAAACGCAAAAAAGGTATTGATGACACTTTTTTTAGTGTATCAATACCTATCATATTCTAATGGTGGAGCCGGGGGGAATCGAACCCCCGTACGCAGCAACGCCACTATACTTTCTACACGTTTAGTTTATTTATAAGTTTCATTTGCCCTAAGCAAACAAACAAGCCAAAGACAAACTACGCTCTATTAGCTTCATTTCATAGGTTAGAGTAGCACCTATAAAATATATCCTATATGAATTGAACCCTTGCTAGAATGCTATAGGAGACAAGCCTAGTCAAAGTCGCTTGAATTAAATTAGCAAGCGCATGCAGCGCTCATATTGTTAGCGCGTGCAAATAAATGTGTATTTTTTGCGGTTATTTAACCTCGACGTTGGTTAAGCAGACTACTGCTACGTGCTTATATAGCTTAAATCACCACGGCGAATCCAAAAACGACCCCATGGATTTCTATAGTCAAAAAACTATAGATTATTGTCTTGTTGCATCCTTTAATGCCTTTTCGATTCTTCTTTTACTATCCTTTTCCTTTAAGGATTCTCTTTTATCTGTAAGCTTCTTTCCCTTACATAGAGCAATTTCAATTTTAAGAAGAGAACCAACAAAATAAGCCTTTAGAGCTACAATAGCTAAGCCCTCCAGCTTCACTTTTGTAGCAAGCTTTATCGCCTCATGCTCATGAAGCAGGAGCTCTCTAGAACGGAATTCTTCATGATTGAAGATATTTCCTTGTTCATATTTTGCAATATTCATATTGATGATATACGGCTTATTATTTTTAATAAGCACATAAGCATCATTTATATTACATTTTCCAGCTCTTACGGATTTGATTTCTGTACCAGTAAGCTTAATTCCAGCTTCAAATCGATCGAGGATAAAATATTCAAAGGAAGCCTTTTTATTTGTGCATACGATTTTCATAACCTATACCTCACTTCCATTATAATCGTTTAGGAAGATAAAATCAACCCTTTGTGTCTTTCGATCTGCTGCAAGTACAATTACCTCTACCTCATCTCCAAGCTTGTAAGTAAGATTTCCATCTGTATAGCAATGCTCTTCCTCTATATAATCGAAATAGCCCTGTAGTGTATCTATAGAAACCATACCCTCCACACCATTATCTAAGGAGACAAAGATACCAAAGGAGGTCAAGGAGGTTATTACACCAGTAAAAGAGGATAAAAGATGCTTTTCCATATACCAAGCATATAGCATATCCATAACCTTTCGCTCACAATCAATTGCATTTCGCTCACTCAAGGAATTCCTTGAGGCTATCCCTGGTAGAATCAATTGGTAATGATGAATTGCTTCTTCTAGCACCTTAGGATGAAGTAAGGTTTCTTTTAGCATTCGATGAACCATCAAATCTGGGTATCGACGGATAGGGGAGGTAAAATGGCAATAATATTCCATAGCTAGTCCAAAATGGCCTAAGCAGCTTTCTAGGTATTTGGCTTTCATCATGCTTCTTAAAAGAAGCTGATGATAAATTTCCTTATGAGAAACATCCTCCATATTTCGTAAGGCCTTTTGTATATCTGTTGAAAAAATTTTTCTTTTTACCTCTGGAATATGAATTCCGATATTCTGCAATTCTTGAAAGGTTTCTAAAAGCTTTTCCTGATCTGGCTTCTCATGAACCCGATACATACAAGGTAAATTCATAATACTCATATGATAGGCAATGGTTTCATTCGCAGCAAGCATAAAATCCTCAATCAGCTTTTCTGCTGCATCTCGCTGGATGGGTTGAACCTGGATGGGTTCTCCTTGTTCATTCAGCTTAAATTGATATTCCTTTATATCAAAGTCTAGGGCACCCTTTTTATTCCGTTTATTTCGTAAAAGCTTAGATAATTCTAAGCCTACGCTTATAGGCTCTATTAAATCTGGATAAGAGGCCATAGCCTCTGGATTTCCCTTTAAGATTTCATTTACCCTATGATAGGTCATTCTATGCTTAGAGCAAATTACTCCCTCTGTAATATCATAGGTAAGTAGCTTTCCACGATCAGAGAATTTCATAAGACAGGCTAAAACAAGTCGATCCTCTGCTTCATTTAAGGAACAAATTCCATTGGATAGCTTATGAGGAAGCATCGGAATTACACGATCTGCTAAATAAACTGAGGTACCTCTTTTTAAAGCCTCTTGATCTAATGGAGAGCCCTCTTGAACATAATGAGCAACATCTGCAATATAAACCCCTAATAGAAAGCTTCCATCGGCTAGTTTTTTTACTGAAATCGCATCATCAAAATCCTTTGAATCCTCTCCATCAATCGTAAATATGAGTTCATTTCTAAAATCTCTTCTTCCCTTTAGCTCTAAGATAGAAACCTCCTCTGGGATTGTATGAATCTCATCATATACCTCCTTAGGAAACTCCAGCTGAAAGCCAAATTCAAGAGCAATCTGACTGATCTCAATTCCAGGGTCATCCTTGTGGCCCACAATCTCTACAATCTCAGCCTCTATCGCTGTCCCTGTATAGGTTAATTTCCCATAAACAATCATATCATTTTCTACATTTGGAAGCTCCTTTTTTACAATTGCCTTTACAGGAAATTTAGGGTTCGTTGAATATATATATGCCTTTGGCTTGCCTTTTTTTTGCCTTCTTATAAAACTACCAATGATAAAATCATGACCTCTTTTTATGACCTTGATTATCTTACCATTACACAAGCGATGTCCATTGTCATAAGGATAAAATAAAACCGTATCTCCTGTATATATATTTTGTAAATCATCTTCCTTTACAAAATAATCTACCTCTGTTCCATCGACCTCAATAAAGCCATAGCCCTGTGGCTTAACAATCACAGTTCCCTGCATGATAAAGCCATATATTCTTTTCCCTTTTGGGTGATAAAGTATATTTTCTAAAGTCAGCTCATCTAAAAGCAGATTCAATTTTTTCTTGGATATTTTTATTATGGATTGGATTTCATCAAATCCAATGATTCCATGTTGAATTATTTGGATAAGCTTCTCCTTCATACTTTTTCACCTCCTTTGGAAAAAAAAGAGATTTCTTTCGAAATCTCAAGCTAGTGTAAGGCCACAGATGTAATTACAGATGCAATGAACAATACACCCAATGCGATAGTAAGTCTTTGAAGTAATAGCTCTACTCCTCTAGTCTTTTGATTTTTAAACAATTCTGATTTACTACCATTAAAGGCATCATTAATATCATCTTTGGAATTTTGCATCATAACAATTGCAATTAAAGCAACTGATAAAACCAAAACGATGTAATCTATCCACAACATAGGCATGAATCTCCTTATCATATTTCTTAAAACTTCTTTACAATTATATCATTAAGTATTATAGTTTTCAACAATTTATTTAACAATTTTTAAAATCAACTTAGATTCTACAGGATTTTTTGCTACAGCAAAGGCGTCCAAAACAAGTTTTATTGAATCTGAGACATTTTCAAAATTAGAATAAATCTTAGCTAAAACATCTCCTTTACCTATTTTATCATTTACCTTTTTCTCTAAAACTATACCTACACTATGATCAATTGTATCTCCTATTTTACTACGACCAGCACCTAATATCATAGCAGCATTTCCTATAGCAAGTGCATCAATATGGCTGATGTAGCCTGCTTTATCAGAAAGAACGTCAAGGACATATTTGGCATTAGGAAATTGATCTGGGTTATAAATATAGGAAGCATCTCCTCCTTGAGCAGCAACAAGCTTAGCAAGATAATTCAATCCCTCTTTGTTATCGATTTGCTGCTTTAAGCGCTTCTTTGCAGCTTCAATATTCTGTTCTAATCCTGCGGCAAGAACTAGATGTGCGGCAACCTCTAAGCAAAGCTCCTCAAAATCCTTAGGACCCTTTCCATTTAAGGTTTGAATTGCTTCAATAACCTCTAAGGAATTTCCTACAGCTAGCCCCAATGGCTCATCCATATTGGTCAATATTGCTGTCATTTTTCTTCCACAATTCTTTCCAATATTTACCATTAAGGTAGCCAGCTTCGTTGCATCCTCTACATTCTTCATAAATGCTCCACTACCCACCTTCACATCTAAGCAAATCGCATCAGCACCACTGGCAAGCTTTTTACTCATAATAGAGGAGGCAATTAATGGAATGGATTCAACAGTTCCCGTAACATCTCTTAAAGCATAAAGCTTTTTATCTGCTGGAGCTAGCTCTCCTGTTTGACCAACCAAGGCAATTCCTATTTCATTTACCTGTTCAATAAACTTCTGCTCCTCCATACTGATATTATAGCCTGGAATCGCCTCTAGCTTATCCAAAGTACCTCCTGTATGTCCAAGACCTCTACCACTCATTTTAGCAAATTTAATGCCCAAAGACGCAACTAGGGGTCCAACAACCAAGGAGGTCTTATCCCCTACTCCACCTGTAGAATGCTTATCTACCTTTATTCCGTGGATAGCACTTAAATCCAAAATATCACCACTATGTAGAATACTTTCTGTTAAATAGGTGGCTTCCTTGTCTGTCATACCTCTAAAATAAATTGCCATAGTTAAGGCTGAGGCCTGATAGGTCTCTATGGTTCCCTCTGTAAAGCCTTGAATGAAGAAATCAATTTCTTCCTTTGTTAGCTCTAAACCATCTCTTTTTTTAATAATAATATCAACTGCACGCATAATTTAAACTCCTTTTTTTATGATTCATAGGCATTATAAATACCTAAAATATTAAATGTAGAGCACTCCAACTGCTCTATTTCCTCTTTCACTTGATAAAGCTTTGAGATATCTTTTTGATGAAGATCCAATTCAAGGTAAAAGATATAATTCCCAATTACATCTCTTCTAGGTCTAGATAGGATGGACTTTAGATTAAACCCATAGTGATGAAATCTTTGTAATAAAGAAAACAATTGTCCAGCCCTATCCCTTTTGGGAGTAATCGTTATGGAGCAGGAATAGTTCTTTTCCACCATTTCCTCCTCCATTGTCTTAGAAATCAAAACAAATCTTGTTTCATTCTTTAAATTGGTTAAAATATCTTTTTCTACAAAAGAAAATTCATCTGCTTTTATATGACTTGGAATAATAGCCCCAACCCTCTGATCCTTATTTTCCTTTAAAAGGAGGAGGCTTTCCATATTGGATTGAGTAAAAATTGGGGTTAGCCTATGCCGAATCAAATAATCTTGGCATTGTCCATAGCTTTTAAACTGCACATAAACTGAATCCATATCAGAAAAGCTTTTTTGATAGCTGACAAAATGGAACTGAATTGGTAGCTTTATCTGTTGTTTGATTTTTAAATCATATTTCATTATAGAATCTAGACTTTCCATAACATATCCATCTAATGTATTTTCAAAAGGCACAAGAGCATCCATACTATCCTTTACCCTATGGCATACCTCTACTATGCTAGGAAAATAACAAATGGAATATTTCCCTAAAAAGCTTTGACTGGCCTTATCAGAATAGGTTCCCTTTGGTCCTAAAACTGCAAGTTCTCTTTTTTTCTTCTCATAAAGAGGAATCATCATAAAGCTCTTTGCTGAATCAAAAAAGTAAACACTTTTTCTAGAATCCTGCTTCAATACCAAAGGCTCAGCTGTAAATAATAGGGCTGTGTCATCCTCTAAGGCATAGCCATCATAGCCTGCCTGTTTTACCTCATCATTATAGCAATCTAGACCATCATGATCATAATGTGGACATACCGTGATTGGTAGAATACCTAAGCCCTCCACCATTTTATAATTGTGGATATGGTTGGCATTTTTATAGGTATATTGGTCTCCCATACCATACTTGGAAAAAAGAATGGCTCCAGCAGATATTCCCATAAAAAGAATATCCTTATCCTGATACTCTTGCAGCAAAGACTCTAAAGAGCTATGCTTTACAAAATGAAGCAGCCTTTCAATGGAGCCTCCTCCAAAATAAATTACATCAGCCTTAGCAAATTCCTCTGTGGCAGCATCTACATTTTTTAGATAAGAAACCGCATAGGCATGATCTACTAGATTTTCAAATTTTTCTATTGCGGATAAAATATCCTCACTTGCAAAGGGAATAAATAAAATTCTTTTTGGAATAAGACCTAAAGCTTGAAAGATTTTTTCCTCTAAGGTAAAATTCTTTAAATTGGGAATACTTCTACCTCCAAGTAAAGCATAATACGCCATGATATCACGCTTCCTTTCTAGCCTCTAATCGATAAATTGGGCCAAGCTTAGACCACTTTTCTTCAAATTCTGTTTCAATATTATCCTCCACAGGATCCTCATGAAGATTTAGGGATATGTTGGACAAATACCAATGATTCCTACTAAAGGATTCTAAAGAGAACTCAAACAGCTTACGATTATCTGTTTTTTGAAAAATCTCTCCCTGATCTGTTAATATATCTCTGTAGCTGTCAAGAAACGTTTTATAGGTCAGCCTTCTTTTCTGATGAGCAGCCTTAGGCCATGGATCAGAAAAATTGATATAGATTCTTGCAATCTCACCTGTAGAAAAATACTCCTGAATCTCCTTGGCATCCATTAAAATCAGTCGAAGGTTTTCTATTTTTTCTGCCTCTATTTTTTCTAAGGCACGAAGAAGAACCGAATCATATTTTTCTATGGCGATAAAGTTGACATCTGGTGTTCTTCTTGCGAGCTCTGAAATAAATTGTCCTTTACCGCACCCAATTTCAATATGAATGGGATGATTATTAGAAAATAGGGTATTCCAGCTTCCCTTATATTGCTTAGGCTCAGCTATAAAATAGAAGGTATTCTGTTTTAGTTTATCCAAAGCATTTTTTACTTTTCTTAAGCGCATACTTATTTCGTAAGCTCATATATTGCCTTGGCATAGATGAGGATTGCTTGCTTAAAATCCTCTAAAACCATGTATTCATCAGCAATATGGCATACATCCTCTCTTCCTGGAAGCATTGGACCATAGGCAACAGCACTATCTACAAATTTAGCATAGGTACCTCCACCAATTGTAATTGGCTTTGCCTTTGTATCCTTTGTAACCTCTTGATACACCTTCATTAGCGTAGTAACTAAAAAGCTGTTTGGATCTACATAATGAAATCCACCAAAACTTAAAAACTCTGGCTTCAGCTGATATTCCTCTGTTGCCTTGCAAATTTGCTCCTTAATCCTCTTTTCTAAGGATGAACGAGGTACACGACAATCCACACCAATTTTAAGCAGACCATTTTTAACTTCAACAACTCCTACATTGCTCGTTAATTCCTTCATTTCCTCATCATAAAAATCAATACCTAATTTTTTTCCAAAGGGATCAAAGGTTAAATATTTTGTAAAAAATTGAGATAGCCTTGTAGAATGAATTTCTTCTAAAAATTCAAATAGAATAAAGCTAGCATTCATTCCCTTGTTCGGAACCATTGCATGAGAGCCAACACCATAGGCAATATAGCTATCCTCCAAAACCTTTCCTTGATAGCCTTTTTTCTGTAAGAATGCCTCATATTCTTTTCTATAATCCACCTTCAATTTCATTGTGGCGAGGGCAGGAACAACATTATACCGATTTCCACAGGAAAACTCTGTGATAATTTCCTCTTCTCCCAGGCTTCCTTTAATATCATATGTCATATGAGCCTTTTCCCCATAGATAAGAGGAAAGTCTGCATCTGGAGAAAATCCAAGATGAGGTAACTCAAAGCTCTTAAAATAGTGCTGTAAGCATCTAGAGCCTGATTCCTCATCACAGCCCATAATCAAACGAACTCTTTTCTTAGGAAGAAAGCCCTGATCCTTAAGGAGCTTCATTGCAAGATAGGATGCTACCAGTGGTCCTTTGTCATCCATAGTTCCTCGACCATATAATTTCCCATCCTGAATATGCAAAACAAAGGGATTTGTTTTCCATTGCTGTCCTTCTACAGGAACAACATCCAAATGCGCAAGAATACCCAAAAGCTCTTTTCCTTCGCCAAACTCAATATGTCCTGCATAATTCTTATCATTGGCGACAACAAAGCCATCCTTACTAGCATATTCTAATATAAATTTAAGGGCATGCTTATTTTCTTCTCCAAAGGGAGCATCCTTTTTTGGGTCAAAGGTATCTAAAACCGTCTTATAGGAAACAAGCTTTGAAAGTAACAGCAAGCCCTCCTCTATATAATTTTCTACTTTAAATTCCATAATTTCCATCTCCTTGAAATGAAAAGGATTATTATCTATGATAATAACCTAATTTTCTTTTTATTTTTCTTTTATTATCTCTGATAAAGCTGTACAAATCAATTTTGAATCATAAGCAAAAAGCATTTTGATAGAATGATTTGTAACAAAAACTCCAGCTGAGGATAGCTTTTTTAATTCTTCAAAACTAACCTGATCTACATCCTCTACCTCAAGGATGACTCTACCATTGACATTCTTTGCATCAAGCATATTCTCCTTCGTTCCTAAGGCATGAAGCAGCTGCTGAATAAAGTCTTGATTGACCTTGATTTTGGGCTTCTTTTTTCTTTTTAGAAAAAACAGAATATTGATAACGATAAGAATGACAACAAGAACGGCAGCACATATAATGGCTATGATGGGTGCCATATTCAATTGCTCTAATACCATCAAAAACACTTCCTTTTCATCATTATAATAATTTATTTCAAATATTTCAATCTTTTTTAATAGATTTTTGGTTTTTGTCTAAGCAATTTTTAGCATAATATCATACCTTATGATAGGAGGTGAAATCAAAATGCCAATTGAAACTGTTAATGACTGCTTAGATTGCAACTATATTAAGGAAACAGTAGCTAAGATTGATAAGCTTCAAAAAGAGGTAGTAACTGTAGGAGAAAACCGTTGCATCAGCTGTGATACTTCTCTTTTTAATCCTGCAAACAATACAATTCCTGTTGCCTTTTACAATCAGTGTGGTACCAATTTTTCTGGATTAACAGATACTGCTGGAGCTAGAAGTGGAATCTTTAGAATTGAATCTATCCGCTGTGGAAGATATGTCACTCTAAGACTTTTAACTTTAGATGGGGATACGCTTGTGGCTACACTTAGAACGATGGTTCTTGATTTAGATGAGGTAAAAGGCATACAATGCTTTGAACCAATTACAGTGGAGCTTTGTACTTCCTCCACTCCTACGCAGGCTTAAAGCTTATAGCCAAATTTCTTAAAGAATTCATTTTTAAAATCGAATAAGCGATCTTCTTTAATGGCTTTCCTGATTTGAGCCATTAATTTTTTTAAAAAAGCCAAATTGTGTAGAGTAAGAAGCCGCATTCCAAGAATTTCTTCTGATTTTACCAAATGATTTAAATAGCTTTTTGTAAAATTTCTACAAGCATAGCAGCTACATTCAGGGTCGAGTGGTGAAAAGTCATTCTTAAGACTCTGATTTTTTACTTGAATTTTTCCATAGCTTGTAAATGCCGTTCCATGCCTTGCATTTCTTGAAGGCAATACACAATCAAACATATCAATTCCATTCATAGAACCTATGATAAGATCATCTGGAGATCCAACACCCATCAAATACCTAGGCTTATCCTGAGGCATTATGGTTTTCAAATATTCTAGCATTTCATACATTTCTTCCTTGGATTCTCCAACAGATAATCCTCCAATAGAATATCCTGGAAAATCAATTTTCATAAGCTCTTCTAGACAATATTTTCTCAAGGCCTTGTTTCCTCCACCCTGAACAATTCCAAAAAGAGCCTGAGTGTCTGGATTTTTATGAGCATCCTTCCCTCGCTTTGCCCAGCGAATGGTTCTGTCAATGGAGTCCTTTAAATAAGCCTCACTGGCATGAAATGGGGGACATTCATCAAAGCTCATGATGATATCAGCACCTAAATTATTTTGGATTGAAATGGATTTTTCAGGAGATAAAAATAATTTTTCTCCTGACTTATGATGCCGAAATTCTACACCCTCTTCTGTAATTTTTCTGATTTTAGATAAAGAAAACACCTGAAATCCACCACTATCTGTAAGAAGGGCATGGTTCCAATTCATAAATCCTCTTACTCCACCGGCCTTAGCAATCAGCTCATCTCCTGGCTGTAGCCATAAATGGTATGTATTGGCAAGAATTAATCCATCACTCACCTCTTCAATTTCAGAAGGGATAAGTGTTTTTACATTGGCTTTTGTTCCAACTGGCATAAAAATTGGTGTTTCAAAATCTCCATGAGGCGTATGCAAAATCCCATATCTTGCTCCCGTTTGCTTGCAGATATGCTTAAGCTCATACCAAACTGCTGCCATATTAAATCAACTCAGCTTTCTTGATTCGTATCGTTACTATTGGTCGATCATTTGCATCAACAGCAACAGCTGCAATTCTATCAACAACCTCTATCCCTTTTGTACAAGCTCCAAAGGCAGCATAAGCTCCATCTAGATGAGGAGCATTCTCATGCATAATGAAAAACTGAGAGCTAGCAGAGTTAGGACTATAGGCACGCGCCATAGAAATCACACCTCTGGTATGCTCTAACGGATTATGAAAGCCATTAGAATCAAACTCTCCTACAATGGTCTGACTTGATCCACCCATTCCAGTTCCAAAAGGATCTCCTCCCTGAATCATAAAGCCCTGAATGATACGATGAAACGTCAATCCATCATAAAAGCCTTTCTTTATTAATGACAAAAAATTTTCAACGGTTTTTGGAGCTATCCCTGGAAATAATTCCAATTCAATTTCCCCATATTCCTCAATAATCATACGAATTTTAGGATTTTCTTTATTTAATACTTCTTGATATTTCATAATACATCTTCCTTTACTCTTATTTTATTCTATGAGCATTGCATCTCCAAAAGAAAAAAAGCGATACTTTTCTTCTACAGCCTTATGGTAAGCCTCTAATATAAATTCTCTTCCTGCTAGGGCACTAACTAGCATAATTAATGTTGACTTTGGTAAATGAAAATTTGTAATTTGTGCATCAACAACCTGAAATGTATATCCAGGATATATAAAAATTTTAGTTGAAGCACAAACGGGCCGAAAGCCATGATCATAGGCAGACTCCAAAGTCCTTGTTGAGGTTGTTCCAACAGCAATAATTCTTTTCTTCTGCTTCATTGCCAAATTCAAGGCATCCGCAGCCTCTTTGGATATTTCATAATATTCCTCATGCATGATATGATGAGTTACATCCTCCTCATCCACTGGTCGAAAGGTTCCTAGTCCAACATGCAAGGTGATAAAAATAAGACCAACGCCCTTTTTCTTTAAGCTATCTAAAATCTCCTCTGTAAAATGTAGCCCCGCGGTAGGAGCTGCGGCAGAGCCTGGATGCTTCGCATAAATGGTTTGATATCGATTTTTATCCTCTAGCTTCTCATGAATATATGGGGGAAGTGGCATTTGTCCTAATGCATCAAGAATTTCAACAAGTATGCCTTCATATAAAAGCTCAAATTTGCATATCCCCATATCCTCTTTTGATATACAGCGTGCCCTAAGCCTACCTTCCCCAAAGGACACAATTGTGCCAAGCTTAATTCTTCTTTGAGGCTTTACTAGGGTTTCCCAAACATTTTCACCTAAATCCTTTAAAAGCAAAATCTCAATCACAGCATTCGTTTCTTCCTTTACTCCAATTAGGCGAGCAGGAATCACCTTGGTATCATTGAATACCAATACGTCATTTTCTCCTAGAAGCTCTACAATATCCGAAAATTTCTTATGCTCTATGGACTTGGTTTTTCGATTTAGCACCATGAGCCTAGACTCTGAACGATTTTTAAGTGGTGTTTGAGCTATGAGCTCTAAAGGTAGCTCATAATCATAATCTATTGTTTTTATCATGCAAATAACCCCTTTAAGAATGGTATTCCAAGCTCTTGATATGCTTTTTCAGTAGCAATTCGTCCACGACTAGATCGTTTGATATAGCCCTCCTGTAAAAGATAGGGCTCATACACATCCTCTATGGTAGAAACCTCCTCTGATATTGTTGCAGCAATAGACTCAACTCCAACAGGACCACCCTTAAAGGTTTGAATGATAGCCCTTAAATATCTATGATCTGTATAATCTAATCCATTCTTATCTATCCCTAATTTTTTTAATGCCTCCACACAAATTGGAAGTGTGATTGCACCTTCATTTTTCACATCAGCAAAATCTCGAACTCGTCGGAAAAGTCGATTGGCTATACGAGGAGTTCCTCTACTCCTACTCGCGAGCTCCACTAATGCCTCTTCATCCATTGTTGCATTGTATACCATAGCGGTACGACTTACAATTTGCTTTAATTCCTCTACGGAATAGTATTCTAGCCGTAAAACCACACCAAAGCGGTCTCTTAAGGGAGCAGATAAATCCCCAAACCGAGTTGTAGCTCCTACGAGTGTAAAGGGTGGCAAATCAACACGGATACTCTTGGTATTCGCATCCTTTCCTACCATAATATCTAATACATAATCCTCCATGGCACTATATAAAACCTCCTCAACAAAGCGAGGCAGTCTATGAATTTCATCTATAAAAAGTACATCTCCCTCATTCAGGGTAGATAAAACAGCTGCTAAATCTCCACTACGCTCAATAGAAGGTCCTGATATAACCTTTAGACTTGTCCCAAGCTCATTGGCTATAATTTGAGCAAGAGTGGTTTTCCCAAGCCCTGGAGGACCATATAATAAAACATGATCTAAGGATTCATTTCTCTTTAAAGCAGCCTGTATATATACATCAAGCATTTCTTTTGCTGAGGGCTGTCCAATATATTCCTTTAAATATTGTGGTCGTAAGGATAGGGTATCCTCTTCTTCTACAACCCTCGGACTTACAATTCTTTCATCTTCCATATGAATACCTACTTCACTAATATTTTTAAAGCCTGCTTAACCAATGCTCCCTCATCTAGGCTTTGATCTAATTTAGGTAAAACCTTCGTTATTTCTTTTTTATTGTATCCTAAGGCCAACAATGCCTGTTCTACATCCTCAAGCTTTGTATTTTTTATAGCAAGCTCCTCACCTAAATTCAATTTCCCCTGCAAATCCAAAATAATCTGCTGACTTGCCTTAGCCCCAATTCCAGGAAATTTTCTTAAATAGCCATCATTTCTTGATTCAATTGCTTTAACAATTTCAGAAACCGTTCCAGTAGCTAAAATGGATAAGGCACTTTTAGGTCCAATACCACTAACAGAAATGAGCTTCAAAAATAAATCCTTCTCTTCCTCCGTAAGAAAGCCGTATAGATCTAATATATCTTCACGGACATATTGATAAACAAATACCTTATATTCCTTATTTAAAGAAAAGATATAGGGATTACTTACAATTAATAAATACCCAATCCCCTGATTTTCTATTATTATATTTTTAGGAGTAACTTTTGTAACCCTTCCTATTATGTAACCATACATCCTGAATCACCTTTTATTATCATACCATAAATCAGTCCAAAATGAAAGATGAAACAAGGTAAAAAAAAAGAAAAAGGTAGCTGAATTACCCTTTTCTGTTCCTACATAAATCTTCGTGTTCCCCTTGGAGGAAGAATGCCAGGATAAGGCTTTCCCTTAGGAGAGTTTATAATTGGTGCTTCTTTTATAGATTCTTGCTTCATCTCACTGCTTCGCTCTTCTACCTTTGGCCTTTCTTCATGGATTTCATGAACCATTGGTTTTTCTTCATACAATTCATTTACCTTAGGATAATATTTTTGTACAAAGCTTTCTGTATTCTCTAAAATTTGTTCAATCTCATTATTAATTAAAGGAATTTTTATCTTCATCCCTGTTTGAATGTTATAAAAATCAGTTATATGAAGATTTACTCCTTTAATTTCATCTAGTTCTAAATGATACATATTTAATATATCATGAATGGACTCTCCGTTTTTTACAATATGCTCAAGCATGCTATCACCATTATAATATATGCAGCTGCTAAAAAAAATATTTTTTAAAGAAAGATTTCTACTCCTTTTTCTTTGACTATTTTATAAAATAATTATATAATATATTGCAGATAAAAGTGTAAGAAAGGAAGGTATAAATCAGATGAGTGTATTTGAAGCTATACAGGATTTTAAAAGCAATTATGATAAAATCATGCAAGACTTTTCTATAATTGATGATGACGATCCATTAACACCTGAAAAGCTTTCCTCCTTAATTCATGCGATAGACAAATGGATAGCCTCCATTGAAGATACCTTTTCAAAAAAGGAGAAACACCTTCTTGAGCATGAAAAGAAAAATCAAACGCTTCTTTCTAAATATCAACAAAAAATAAAGGCCCTAACGGATTCTTTGAATAAAAACATGAAAAATATTACAAAGGATCATATTGATGCTTGCCAAAAATTAAAGCAAAAAATAGAAATTGCAAAAAAGGATACAAACTATCGCATTGAGCAATTGGATGTTGAGTTAGACTATTTTCTTGCTACCTCTGATCAAAATAAAATCATTTTAACAAATGACTATTATGAAGCTAAAAAACGCTTTGATTATCACAAGGATGAATCTAAGGATTCTTACCTTGAAATTGTTGAAAAAAACAATGAAATATTAAAAAATATTAAGGAAGAGATTACTCTTCAATATGAAAAGGAACGCTCTGCTTTATTAAAGAATCAGGAAGAGGAGCTAGATCGATTAAGAAAAAATTTAGAGCTCCAGGAGGCAGAGCTTGCTTCTATTACTGGAATACTTGAATCAGAAAAAAGCAATATGAAGGAAAAATATCGTCATGAAAGTGCCAACTTAAATGATAATATAAAGCACATTGCTGAAGAAAAAAATAAGCTGATTGATAAGGCTAGAGGCCAATATAATAAATCCATTAATGATGCAAATATAGAAAAAGAAAATAAAAAGGCTCTGTATCAAAATCAATCTCAGGCTCTATTAAAGGAATTTGTTACAAAGATTAATATCATTGATGAAAATACCTCCATTATTAAAAAGGAATTTGATAAAAAAACAAATGATATTAAACGGGATTATTATACAGATATTTTTAATAAGACAAAGGACTTTCATCAGCAGTTAGAGCAAATTATAGCGAAGCAAGAGGCATTAGATAAATTCACAAATCGAATGATTAAATATAAAAATAAGCAGCATTTGTTTAATATGAATGTCACAAAAAAGGAAAAGGAGCTTATTCTATTAGAATTATCCAAGGATAATACTATAAAAGTTTTAAACAATCGATATGATAAAAATTTTTTAGAAATTGATAAGAATTTTGCGATTAAAAAATTAACAGACCAAGAGCAATTTGATAATAAATTCTATCAGGAAAATGATAACATTTACGAAAATGATTTCAATTATGCGGTCAAATCTGCAAACTATCGATTTTCTCAGCAGGCTAATATATTGCGATGCCAATCTCAAATTAGAACAAAGCTATTGGAGCGTAATTTTGATGGAATTAGTGCCAATTATTATAAAAAAATAGAGGCGATTCAAAGCAAAATATCTGCAAGTAAAATAACCATAGAAATTACAGAACGCTTAAATAAAAGCCTACTTCATTTTCTTGAGGAAAGCTATAATGCTCATCTTCATTTAGAGGAAACAAGAAGTTTACTTGAAATTGAAAAAAATAAGCTACTTAAGGGCTTTAATCAAACACAATATGAGCATAATATAAGCAATATTAGCTTAGCAAAGGACTATGGTTTCAAAAAAATTGATTTAGAAAACCAAAAGGCTACAGAAAATAAGAATTTAAGAATAATTCTAGAAAATATGCTGTTGGATAAAACCTGCGCTTCTACTGCTTTTTCCATTAAAAAGGATGAGCTGAATGAAAACTTTGCAAAAATTAAAACACAAATCATCAATAATAACGATTTGAAGCTTGCAAAGGAAGCCTATATCACTGGCCTTTTAGAAAATGATACCCATTATTTAGAGCAAATCATTGTAGCCTATGCCAAAATTTATGAGGATTTTATAAAATCCTATCATACCATTATTGAGCTTGTGTTAAAGGATATTCGAATTGAAGAAAATAACTTTCATTATATGGAATCCTTTTTAAATTCTATTATGAAGCTTTATATAAATCTTTCCTTAAAAATATCAAGTGAGGTAACAGCTTCTATTCTTCAAATCCTAGATGATAAGATGAATTATATTTATGAATTTAAATATAAGGCTTCCCTTGATTCGATGGAGGAGCAGCATACCAAAGCTGTTGAGGATATCAACGCAAAGAAAAATGTTATATTGGATAAAATTGACAGTTCAGATAAGACCATTGAAAATTTTAGACAAAAAATATTTACCTTGATTAATGATAATGAAATGCTTCTTTATAATAATCCAGCACGAAAGAAAAAGATTGATGCCATTGCCTTAACCTCAATTAAGCAAACGGAATTAAAGATTAAGGATTATAAAGAAAAAATAGAGGATTTTAATCAAATGAATAAAATGCATAGTGATGATTTAATTGATTTGAATAAAAAGCTCTTTAAAATCAATCAGGAATATAAAATTGAACTCCAAAAAATACACAAAATGATCCATGCGGATGTCCATATTTATGAGACCTATAAAAAAAATTATGACCGATTGAGTAAAGGCATCATGATGTATCTAGAAAATGATTTAAAGAATCATTTAATTTCTTCTACTTCCTCTAAGGTTTTTGATAAGGCCTTATCTCGTTTTATGAGTTCATTTGATAAAGCCTTAATTTCATTTAGGATTACTACTCTCAAATGCTTTAATGACTTTGTTAAGGCATCATTAAAGGATACACAAAAGCGTCAGACCATCTGCTCTATAGAATTTAAGGAGGATGTAAATAGCTTTAACCAAAGGTATAATCGGGCAACGGTAGATTATTTGGCAGAATATCATGAGACTATTGCAACACACGAGAAAAAAATTGAGGAGCAAAATTCATTATTAGATCAAATGATGGCTCTATATGATCATAAATTGAATATGGCAAATAAGACCTTCCAAAGTGATAGTAATACATTAGAATTCATACAGCATCAGCTAACAAATGAATTTTTTATGTCCTATTATGCTCTAGATGATAATTATCAAAAAATTATATCCTATTACCAAGGGCTAAACGCCTCAAAGCAAAATCAGTATCAATTGGATAAAAATAATCTAAATAAAGAGCGTAACGATAAAATCAATGATTTGAACATTAAGCTGAAAAGCTTTATAAGACTAAAAAATGAAGAAATAGAGCATCTTCCTATAGCCTTTAAATTCAATTCAAAGATATTGAATCGTGAAACAAAAAAGAAAAATATCCAGCTACATGAGGATTTAAAAGAGGCAAAAAATGAATATGCAAAGCAAACAAAGCATATTGAAAAAAATATTAAAAGTCTTAAGAATCATTTGACACAGGATCAATTTCAAAATGAGATTAATCAAAAGCGAAGTATTTTAAAGGAAAAGAAAAGCAATATGTCTAACTTGAGACAATCCTTGAAAAGCATAAAAATTAATTTATAAAGCAGGCTGGAAAGGCCTGCCTTTTTCACAAAAAAAGACCAACAAAATTTGTTGGCCTTATTTTTATTTTTTTAACCAAGAAGGAAATTCCTTACGATTTTGAACCTGCTTAATTTCATCTGCTGTTCTTTTGTCCTCTTCCTTCTTCTTTTTCTTTTCTTCCTTTAATTTTAATTTTTCTTTTCTTCTAGAGGTTTTAAAATCGAAAATTTCACTGGTTTTATTTTTTCCCAATTCTTCCTCTTCTTCTAAGTATTCATCTGCTTCATCAATGGCTTCTGTATGAATATGAGAAACCAATCCTTCATATTCAATATTATTTTCAGAAACATTTTTATAAATTTCTGAAGCCAATTCGTCATATCCATTATTTTGTGCCTTTAATTCATATCCTGTTGCAATAACAGTAACAATCATCTCATCTCCTAAATCATTATTATAGGCTGTTCCATATATAATATTTAGGTTTTTGTCACAGTTATTCCTTATTTCAGCTAAAGCCACCTCTATTTCCTTTGCTGCAAGATTCTCTGAGGCAGTAAAATTAACAATTGCGTCAGTAGCACCATCAATTGTTACCTCCAATAAAGAAGAACGGATTGCATTTCTTGCAGCCTTTAGGGCACGATCTGGTCCTGTTGCAGCACCAATACCCATTAAGGCAGTACCTGAATTGGCCATAACATGGCGCACATCAGCAAAGTCAACATTAATCATACCAGGAATAGAAATAATTTCAGATATACCCTGAACACCCTTTCGTAAAACATTATCAGCTTCACGATAAGCTTCCAGCATTGGTGTAGAAGGATCAACAATCTGTAATAATCTTTGATTTGGAATTACAATTAAAGTATCAACATATTCTCTTAAGGCAGTTAATCCAGCAACTGCATTATTCATTCGCTCAGGGCCTTCAAATAAAAATGGCTTTGTACATATACCAATGGTTAAGCAATTATTTTCTCTTGCACATTTTGCAATGACAGGGGCAGCACCTGTTCCAGTACCTCCCCCCATACCACAAGTAATGAACACCATATCCGCATCGCTAACCATTTCTCTGATTTCATCTTCACTTTCTAAAGCAGCCTCTCTTCCAACATCTGGATTAGCTCCAGCCCCATGTCCTCGGGTTGTATGTCTACCAATCAATAAACGATTTTTCGCTTTAGAATATTTTAAATCCTGAGCATCTGTATTAACAGCAACGAATTCAACTCCATGAACTTCGTTTTCTATCATATGATCTATTGCATTTTTACCAGCACCGCCAACGCCAATAACCATTATTTTTGTTTTTGCGGCTTCTAGTGAGTCTAATTCATCAAAAATCATGCATATCCCTCCATCTTGCAATCTAAAAAAACCTACTAATTTATTTTACATTAAACGGCATTTTTTTTCAATATCGGAGTGAAGAAAAAAATAATTTTTTTGTTAGGAGTTAAAAGAAAAGGCACAAAAATTTTTTTTGTGCACTTAAGATACCATTTTAATAGATTTCATTTTTATTTTTTTTACCTTTTTTTTCCAATATTTCTTTAAACAAATGCTTCTCTTTCCTATATAAAATCAAGAAGGATACAATTATCATTAGAAATGAAAAGAGCCAATTTAGATAGATATATTCAATCCAAGTACTCACTAAAGCATGTGAAGGATACGTATAATGAGACTTAGTGATCATACATGGAAATATAAATCCCAAAGAATAGTAATCTCTTCCACTATTGGTTTGGGTCATACTGAGTCCAAACAGTTGTAATGCATTATAAGTCCAAAAGATTACAAAAACCATACTAGTATAATTATATAAATATTTACTTTTTTTGCTAAACAAGGAATAAATAAATAGAATTAAAAAGATTACAGAATCAACAACCATCATAATAGTAGCACTATTCATGCTAAAACTTAACAAAATACATTCTATAAATGAAAGTATGAATGCTAAGGTAGAAACAAAAACCATAAAAAAATATGGAGATGATACAATTGTAGGAGACAAATCTATTTCTATCTCCTCTTCTACTTCACTTTCTTTTTTATATCGACTCAATAGGATAATTCCACTTCCTATGAGCATTACTATGGATACCATTAAATTAAAATAGATTACGGTATATTCACATCTTACCCTTGTTCCTACGGCTTCTGAAATATTATTATACTCATATTGGATGCTTTGCAAAATTCCAGGAAATTTAAATTCTACAATGGAAATCCTATCCTTAGGACTCGTAAGATATGTATCTCCAACCTTTATCCCATGTAATAAAGAGAAATAAAATAAAGAGGCACTCCAAATCAATATCAAAAGTATAATAGAAAGATTTATTTTGGATTGATTTTTTTTAAAAGTAAAAGCATAAATAAATAGTCCAAGGAGTATACCAATACTAATCATCATAGGTAAATATGAATATGGAGTTGCAAAAAGAATGGTTATATACTCAATTATAGATAAAATCAAGGCTACGATAGAGACTATAACTAAATAAAAATACTTAGATGAAATTATTTTTTTCATAATAGTTTACCTCTTATTCTTATAGATTTATTATATAAAAAAATTCTTCTTCTATCAAGTACTTTCATTCGACATACTTTGACAAAAGAAAATAGAGCATAAAATTTTTTATGCTCAACTATAAAATACGTAAAATTATATTATACGATTGTTATTTCATAGGTTAATTGAATACCAAATTCTAAAGAGGATCTTCTTTGAATTAATTCAATCAATCGTAAAATATCGTTAGATTTAGCTTTACCTGTATTAATGATAAAATTGGCATGCTTAGCACTAACAGCGGCATCATCTAAATGGAAGCCTCTCATTCCTAAGGCATCAATAACCTTCCATGCAGGAATCAATGGATTATTCTTAAAGATGGACCCCATACTCTTACTTTCAAGAGGCTGAGATAATTTTCTTTGCATAGCACGCTGTTGTAGGATTTCTATTGTTTTTTCCTTTTTCACTGAGAAACGAGCTGATATTATAATTCCATCAATATAATGAAAAATACTCTTTCTATATCCAAAGGCACAGTCCTTATTGGCTATGGTTATCAGGTTTCCAGCACTATTGATATAGGTGACATCAATCAAATGCTTTTTTATATCATCCTTATAGGCTCCGCTATTGTTGTAAATAGCACCACCCAATAATCCTGGTATTCCTCCCAAGAAGGATAAATTTCCCCATTCCTCAAAGGCTAAATCATAGGCAAGCTTACTGGTTGGATAAAAGGCACTACAATCTAGAATATCCTTTTCTATTGTATAGCTATATGGCATTTTTCGTAAATGGATAACAATGCCATCGTAGTCATGATCTAAGGCTAAAACGTTACTTCCATTTCCCAAAGGAAAAAAGGATAACTGATTCTCCTCAATAAAACAAAAGGCCTGAATTAAGGAAGGTAAATCCTTTGGTGTATAAAGCAATTTAATTTTCCCCCCACAGCCTATGGTTGTTAGTTCAGAAAAGCGATAGCCCTTTTCAACAATTCCTAAATCGTTTTTAATGATGTATTCCTCAAAATTCATTTATATCCCTAATTCCTTTATCATTTTTTCACAGCTATTTCTTATAATAAGCTTCTCTTGTGCCTTTAGCATCTCTACCCTATGCTCAGGGTTTTCTAATATATTTGCAATATATTTTATAATATCCTTCTCCATATCCTTCTCCTTCAAAAGCTTACAGCAGCCTTTATTTTCAAAGAATAAAGCATTTAAATATTGATGATTTTGGCTTGTGCTCATGCTAGGTACCAATATGCAGGGTCTTCCAATCGAAAAAATTTCATAGGTTGTTGAGGCGCCTGCTCTTGAAATAATAAGCTTGGCTTGTAGCATTAGGTTTGGCAAATCACTCACATATGAAAACACACGTATATCTGGAATATCCTTATATTCCTCATAGTATCTTCCAGCAATTAAACAAACCTTATATTCCTTTTTTAAAGTATGCACCAAATCACATAAGGGCTTAGAGCCTAAGGATCCACCAATAATTAAAATATCTACATCAACCTCATTATATGCTGTATAGGAAAGATTATGAGTTAGCGTTGGTAATCCTACAACCTGATATTTTTTCTTCATTTTATCTAGGGGATAGGTTAAAAAAACCTTCTTAGAAAATTTTGCAAAAAAGCGGTTGGTTCTTCCTATAATCACATTTTCCTCTAGTAAATAAATGGGGATATGATGAAATATTCCATATAAAAGGACAGGAAAGCTTATATATCCACCTGTAGATAGAATTAATTTTACAGTTGGCAATTTCAAATGAAGCATTGCACGAAAAATAGAAATGAGATGATTGTTTTTTAAATCCATTCCAATAAAAGGAATCTGGTGACTTTTACACAATCTTTCCTCTAAGGAATCCTTACTTCCAACATAACAAACATTATGGATATTTTTGGCAATAGCTAAAAGCGGCATTATATGTCCACCTGTTTTTCCACCCGTTAAAACAATCATATCAAATCACCATTTAAGCGTATGAAAAATACAGAAAAAAAATACCCTTCCAAGGGGTATTTTTAGGATTCTAATTCTTTTCCCACCTGAAGTAAAAGCTTGCGTATTGGCAGCTTTTGTGGACAAACAGCCTCACATTTTACACAGGAAATACAATCCGAAGCCTTCCCATGATTATGCGTATGGATTCCATAATAGTATTTACTATTCCAATCCTTATATTTCAGCTTTGTATTATAATCAGAAAAAATTAATGGAATGGGAATATCCTTAGGACAGCCTGAAACACAATACGCACAGGAGGTACAGGAAATCATATTCTGCTTTAAAAGTATTTGTCTTACTTGCTCAACAGCCTTATATTCCTCAGTCTCTAAAGCCTGGAAATCCTTCATATAACTCAAATTATCTTTCATTTGAGCTAGATCACTCATTCCTGATAGTACCATAAAGATTCCTTCAAAGCTTGCAGCATAGCGTATGGCATAGCTTGCTGGAGAAGAATTACCAAGAGATGAAAAAACCTCTAAGGCCTCACTAGGCAAATCAACAAGTCTACCTCCCTTGACAGGTTCCATAACAATGATGGGCTTATTATGCCTTCGAGCAACCTCATAGCATAATCTACTCTGTACACCTGGGTCCTCATAATCCAAGTAATTCAATTGGATTTGAACAACCTCAATTTCAGGATACGTAGAAAGGATCTTATCAAGCACCTTTGCTTGATCATGAAAAGAAATTCCAACATGCTTAATTTTTCCCTCTGCCTTTAGCTGAAATGCTGTTTCATAGGCTTTTGTTGCCTTATATTTTTCAAAATTCCTAGCATTTTGAGCGTGCATTAAATAAAAATCAAAGGATTCAACGCCACATAATTTCAATTGACTTTCAAAAAAAGGACGAATATCCTCTTCTGTAGTAAAGCAATTATCTGTAAGCTTATTCGTTAAAATATAGCTATCCCTTGGATACCGTTTCACTAAAGCCTCACAAATAGCCAATTCACTTTTCCCTCCAAGATAGCCATGGGCAGTATCAAAATAATTAAAGCCCTCTTCCATATAAATATCTATCATCTGCTTGAATTGCTCTAAATCTACCTCATTTTCTTTCATAGGAAGCCTCATGCATCCAAACCCAAAATTTTTCTTTACCTCGTTAAAATACATCAACCTACACCACCTTACTTTAAAGAAAAGAAATCGGTATTGCCGATTTCTTATTCATCATCTTCCTTTTGATATTGTTCTATTTCTTCTTCCGTTGCATCACGTACTGAAACTTTTATTCTCTGAATTCTTCTTCCATCAACTTCAGCTATAGAAATATCTAAAGCCTTAGCATAGTCCTCATAATCATCTGTTTCATCACTGGTCATCGTATAACAAGCTATATAGGTCATCGTAAATCCAACCTCAGGAATACTTTCGCATTTTGCAAATAACCAACCTGAAAGCTTTGATGGTACATCCTCTGGAACATCCCCAATGTGTAAACGCTCAAATAAATCATCCACATACATATCCGCATCAACTAAATATGTGTTTTCCTCTACTTCAGTAAATAAAATATCATCCTCACCAGCAATATCATGCTCATCATAGATTTCACCAACAAGCTCCTCTAGTGCATCCTCCATAGTGACCAATCCCTGTACATCTCCATATTCTCCACTGACAATTGCAATCATTGTCTTTGATTTTTGAAGATCCATAATTAAATCATCCACCTTCATTTGGCTGGATACAAATCGTACAGGACGTATCAATTTTTTCCAGGATAGTCTTGGATTCTTGACTAACGCAGGGAAAAAATCTCTAACATATAAAATACCAATAATATGATCCTTATCTGTCTTATAAACTGGAATACGAGAGTAATTCACTTCCATTAGAAATTGCTTTACTTCATCAAGAGTAGAATTGTAATTGATCGCAATCATATCAATTCTTGGTACCATTAAGTCTGAAACACTACGCTCCTTTAAATCAAGAACATTCTTTATAATACTTGCTTCATCATCCTCAATCGTACCACTTTCTTCCATTTCATTGATAAGAATGTTAAACTCCTCTTCGTCAAAGGTCTTTTTCTCATCATCAGATCCCTTTTTCGTAACCAATTTTTGAAGGCCTCTAAAACACATAACAAATGGGTAAAAGATAAGCTGCAATGTATAAATGATATATGCAACCTTAACAGCAACTGCCTCCGGATTGTTTTTTGCAATTGTTTTAGGCAAAATTTCACCAAAAATTAATAGGATAATCGTGATAACTAGAGTTGAAATTAAATTAACCCATTGCTCAGCAATACCAAGTTTGATGAAAAATCCAACAGCCACCGTAGATAGGGCTGTATTTACGATGTTATTTCCTATTAAAAGTGTTGTTACAGTCTTATCAAAATCCTCTGCCATTTGTAAGGCTTTTTTTGCACCACTTTTTCTATCCTCTACCAAGCTTTTCAGTTTAACAACATTTGCACTTGAAAATGCAGTTTCTGACATTGAAAAGAAAGCTGATAAAAAGATACATATCAACATAATAATAAAAACTAAAGTATCAAATGAAAAACCATTTGAACTAACTTCACTTAAGAAAACCGATTGTATGTCCAAGTCTCTACACTCCTAAAATTTAAGCTCTACTAGAATATTTTCCTGTTTCTGTGGAGATTATAATTTTTTCTCCTTCTTCAATAAACATTGGAACCTTTACCAATAATCCTGTTTCAACATATGCATCCTTTAATGCATTTGTCTTTGTATCACCTTTTACAGCAGGATCACATTTTGTAACAAGTAAGGTTACCTTGTCTGGTAAATTTACACCTAAAATTTCTTCACCAAATTTTTCAATTTCTACATTCATATTTTCTACAAGATATTTTCTTTCTTCCTCAACTAATGAATAAGGTATCTCAATTTGCTCATAAGTTTCCATATCCATAAAAACTAAAGAACTACCAGAATCATAAAGATACTGCATTGTTACCTTATCAATAATAGCCTTCTCTACCTTTTCAGCAGCATTGAATGTGAAATCAATCACAGCTCCTGTTCTTAAATCTCTTAATTTCGTTTTAACAAAGGCACCACCCTTGCCTGGTTTTACATGCATAAACCATAAAATCTTATACATATGACCATCATATAAAATGGTCATACCATTTTTAAAATCATTACTAGATACCATAAAATTACTCCTTAAAATTTTTTCTAGTACATATTATATCATAATTGTTTTTATTTTTCAAATGATATATACATATAGCTATAATATGAATTTTATATAATAAAAAATGAGCATAAAATTAAATGATTAGCTTTATGCTCAGGTAAGTAAATATTTTTATTTTATTTTAGCTTTATGAAATTTTTCTTTAAAAAATGCTTTTTCTTTTAAATATAAGATTAAAGAAGTTGTAATAAGCATAATAAAGGCAAATAACCAATTGATATAGATAGAACAAAATATAGAATCCCCCTTGAATAATAGACAAGGAAAAATGAATGTCAGCCCTTTACTCCAAGCTATTACAGACGAATAAAAGAGCGCAAAGGCGGAAACAGACCAAATCAGTGCATATAGGAGTAGCAAATAATTATATAGTATTCTTCTTTTAGGTTTACATAAAATATAAACAAATACAGCCAAAAATACTACTGCTCCTATACTCATTGGTATTAATCCTCCAAGATTAGTAAAGCTTAAAACTACTACTTCAATCGTAGCAATAATAAAAGCAAGAATTGTCATTATTACCATTAGAAAATAAGGTGATTGATTTAAAAATTCAGTTTTTTCAATTCCAATATCTAGCAAATCTTTAGAGTCTTCTTTTTTTCCTTTGAACCATAAAATAAAAAGAGAGACAAAAAGCATAAGGATTGAAAAAATCAAATTCATATGAAGTAAAGCCCAATGCTTATTTAAATCTAATCCGCGAGTATTATAAGTAAGCCAGAATGCAAACACAGATCCTATCCATTGAAATATAAACAATACAATCAAAAGATTATATTTAGATTTATTTTGAATAGCAGGATATAAGAATAATCCTATTAAAATAAAGCTATCTATTATCATCGGGATGAAGCTATGCTTTGTGGAAAATACAATTATGATGTACTCTATTAAGGATAAAGCCAAAGCAATAATGGATACAACAACCAAATAAAAATACTTTGTTGATATTAATTTTTTCATTATAGTTACCCCCTATTATAATTTTATTATATAGGAAATTTCTTTTTTTTACAAGTTTTTTTATTTGATAATCAAAATACATCAAGCAGGAGCATAAAAAATATTGCTTACCTTATGTCCAAGTATTTTATATAGCCTCTGGAATATATTTTTTAATGGTTCTTTTATATACAAATATGTAGCAGCACATATGGACTAGGGCAGTAACCACCCAGCTGATTGGATAAGAAATATATAGCGTATCTAGGGTATGGCTTGCTTGAAATGCAGTAAATATCCATATCAATCGAAAAACACATGCTCCCATTATGGACACTGCCATAGGAACTATGGAATACCCAAGTCCTCTTAATCCCCCTACAAATACATCCATGATTCCACAGGTAAAGTATGTGGAGCAAATTATAAGAAGTCTTTTTTGTCCAACAGCTATTGATTCTGGAGTATTCGTATAAATTTTTAATAGAGACTCATCAAAAAGTAATGCCATTCCTCCAAAGGCAATCCCTGTGATTGTGACACAAAGTAAAGCATGCAATAAGGCCTTTTTACAATTTGAAATCTTCTTTGCCCCCAGATTTTGACTTGTAAAGGTTATACATGCCTGATAAAAGGCATTCATTGCAGCATATACAAATCCTTCAATATTAGATGCAGCAGTATTTCCTGCAACTACACTTGCTGAATCAAAGGAATTTACAGCGGATTGAATAAATACATTGCTTATAGAAAATAGAGTTCCTTGGATTCCTGCGGGTAAACCAATGAATATCATTTCCTTTAAACACTTTCCATCAATTCCTAAGCTTTTGAAGCTAAAATGGATACTGCCTTTTCTTCGTATCAAACAGCCGATGACCAAGACAGCTGATATTCCTTGAGAAACAATTGTACCAATAGCAACTCCAGCAACATCCATATGAAAGGCTAAAACCAAAAGATAATTCAGTGCAACATTGGCTAAACCAGCGATTCCTAAAAAATAAAGTGGCTTTCTTGTTTCTCCTACTGCCCTTAAAATGGCTGCCCCAAAATTATAGACCATATTAAAAATCATACCACCAAAATAAATTTGTAAATAGAGGGTAGCTAAATCTAGATACTCCTGATTTGTCCCCATAAGCTCTAGCCATATGCTAGCTGTAAAAATACCAAAAATAGATAAAAATATTCCAGAAAAAATAGCAAAAAGGATAGAGGTGTGAACAAGCCTTTTAATTTTTTGATCATCCTTTTGACCTATAGCACGGGCTACAGCTACATTTGCCCCAATGGATACGCCCATAAATAAGTTAATAATCAAATTGGTTAATGAGCCTGTAGAACCAACAGCGGATAGTGATTTATCTCCACAATATTGTCCTAAAACTGCCAAATCCACAGCATTGTATAGGAGCTGAAGTATACTACTAAATATGATAGGTAATGTAAAGATAATCATCTTTTTCAACAAATTTCCTGACAGCATGTCCATATCTTTTTTCATAATATCCCTCCAGTCAACAAAATCATATTATATACCCATCATAAAAGAAATTCAAGAATATTTATTAAAAAGGCACCACACAAAAAGAATTCTGCCTTATTCTAAAATAAGACAGAATCCTGCTAAAAAAATATTGGGAATTTGCTGAGAAATATCTCAACATATAATATACGAGTGAAACGACGATTTTTTTCACAAAAAATGCATTTTTTTATAATTTTTTTAAAAATCTTAGTGCCTCAAGGTAGCTTTCTTCCTTTTTTCCACTAAAGGTTTTGTCACAAACATCCCGAATATAATTCACTTTTCGAAAGTCCTCTCGCTCATCTACCTTGGATAAATGAATTTCAAGCTTAATTCCTGTGCACATATCTAAAGCATCTCGGATACCAATGCTAGAATGTGTATAGGATGCTGGATTGATAAGGATTCCATAATAATGAATACACTCCTGAAGCTTTGTTATTAAAGCACCCTCACAATTGCTTTGAAAAAAATCAAGTTCAAAAAAGCCATGATTCTCTTCTCGAATCCGTTCATTCAGCTCCTCTAGTGTCAAAGTTCCATAATGCTCCTTGGGTCTTTTTCCAAGCATATTCATATTTGGACCATTGATAATTAATACTTTTTTCATATCTGTATCCTTTCCATAATTTCAGCAATCGTTTGATCTATACTAGAGTTTTCTATGGTTAGATCTGCAAAGGCTTCATAAAGAGATTTTCGCTCAGCATACAAATCCTTCACGGTTTTACTTATAAGAAGTGGACGTTCTATCCTAGATTCATCCAAGCGCAATTGGATTTCCTCTAGGCTTGCCCTTAAATAGATACATATTCCGGTCATAGCCCTCTTATTCTCTACATTTTTTATAATCCCACCACCACAGGAGACCACAATATTTTCCTCCTTAGAAACTGAGGCTAGGGCATTTGATTCTAAAGCTCTAAAATATTCTTCTCCATATCGAGCAAATATTTCATCTACAAACATCAGGGCTTCTTCTTCAATATAGTGATCTAGATCAATAAAATGAAAGTCTAGCTGCTTCGCTAATCTTTTTCCTATGGTAGATTTTCCTACACCTGGTAAGCCGATTAAATAAATTCTCATTGTAAAAGCCACCCTTCTATATCCTGTTCAATTTGCTCATAAAGAAACAGACGATTTTCCTCTGTCACCTCATAAATATGGGTATCCATTTGATTTTTAAACCATGTTTCCTGTCGCTTTGCTAAATGCCTTGTATTTTTTTTGATATCCTCTATGACTTCCTCATAGCTCTTTTCATTTGAAAAATAGGCTTCCCATTCCTTATAGCCGATTCCCTTTAAAGGGATATTTTTCTTTTTTAAGGCCTTTACCTCTTCAAAAAGACCCTTTTCTAGCATCTTATCCACTCGAGAATGAATCCTTTGATATAATTGCTCTCTTTCCATTGTTAAATATATAATAAAGGAATCATAAAGTGCTTCATTCTTATGATTTATACTATGGATGGATTGCTTAGAGGACTGATAAATTTCAATTGCTCGAAGAACTCTTTTGCGATTGTTTGGATGAAGCTTTTCCTGATCAATTCCTGGATCGATCCGTAAAAGATATTGATAAAGCTGCTCATTAGAATACTCCTTAAAGCTTTCTTGAAGCTCAGGATTTCTTTTTTCTGATTGAAATTCATAGTTCTGTAAAACTGCCTGAATGTATAGTCCCGTACCACCACAAATTATACTTAAAGGATTTGAATCTATAATTTTACGAGCAGAGCGTTGAAAATCAGCAACACTATACTCCTCACAAGCCTCCATCACATCAATCAAATGATGATGAACTAGAGCCTGCTCCTCTAGAGTTGGCTTTGCGGAGCCTATATTATATTCCTTATAAACTGCAATACTATCCCCACTAATAATATCCATATTATACTTTTTAGCAATCCTTATGGATAATTCCGTTTTCCCTATAGCTGTAGGTCCTACAATTACAATCACTTTATGCTTCATGAGGTTACTCTTTCAAACATGCGCTCTAGCTCATAGGAAGTAAACTGAATTATGGTAGGTCTTCCATGAGGACATGTATAAGGGTTTTTACAGGAATTTAATTGCTCCACTAGGGAATCAATTTCCATACGGCTTAAAGCATGATTGGCTTTGATAGAGCCCTTACAGCTAATTTGCTTAGCAATAGCATCTCTAAAGGTGATAACATCTATCTTTTTTTCTTCTATAAAGAGCTTTAAGATTTGATATAAAATATCAGAGGCATTCTCTAGCTTTGCCCATAAAGGAACTCTTCGAACTGCAAAATCTGTATTTCCCATAGCTTCTATCAAAAAGCCTATATTCTCTAATTCCTTTCGATGCTCTTCTATAAAAAGAGCTTCACTTTTGGTAAAGGTAAAGAGTAAAGGCACCAATAGCTCTGTTGTAGGCTGAGGTGTTCTGCCTAATATTTCATAATATTCTTCATAATGAATTCTTTCAGCAGCGGCATGCTGATCCATTAAATATAGCCCCTTATCATTTTGAAAAATTAAATAGGTACCAAATGCCTGTCCCACATATTCTAAATGAGGTAGCTTAATTGCCTTTTCATTTGAGTTTGACTGGGGGGTAGCCTTATATTCCGTTGTAGCCTCTTCTAATTTTTCAGGAATATGGATTTCCTCCTTAGGAAGGGATGTCCTTGGTATTTCAAAAATATTTTCCTGTCGATAGCCCACATTGGTATCTCTATGGGGAGCCACTCTAGTAGGAATGAGAACTGCCTCTTCTAGGCATGCTCTAATAACAATCCCCAATTGCTTAATGATTTCCTCCTCATTGGATATTTTAATCTCCATCTTAGAAGGATGAATATTTACATCAATGAGTAAAGGATCAATATCCAAATAGACTACAGCTATCGGATATTTTCCAATAGGGATATAGGTTGAAAAGGCCTCGATAATTGCATTGGTTATATTATAATTTTTAACATATCTTCCGTTCACAATCAAGGTGATTTCCAATTTGTTTGCACGATAGATTTCAGGAGCCACCAATAGAATTTTTCCTTGGACACCATCTACAAGAAAGGTTTTCTCTAAAAGCTTTTTGGCTACCTCTAGTCCATAGATTTCTCCCATAAGGGATGTAGATTGCAAGGAGCCTGTTGTAGCCAAATAGGTCTTATTATCATTCGTCAGGGTAAAACGAATTTCGGGATGAGCAAGGGCAATCCGATCCAGTAGAAAGGTTATTGCTGCAAGCTCATTCTTAGCTGGCTTTACATATTTCAAGCGGGCAGGTGTGTTGAAGAAAAGATTTTCTACAATAACAGTAGTTCCTCGATTCGATGCTATAGGCCCACTCGCTACAATGCTACCAGCCTGATAGGTCACCTGATAGCCTCTTTTCCCATCTTGGCTGGAAATAATTTGCATTTTACTCACAGCCGCAATAGAGGCAATGGCTTCTCCTCGAAAGCCCAGTGATACAATGCGAGTTAAATCATATTCTGTTTTTATTTTAGATGTGGCATGTGGAATAAAGGCTAAACGAACATCCTCTTCATCCATACCTTCTCCATCATCCATAATCTTGATTTCCTTTAAGCCACCCTCTAATAGATGAATTCGGATGTGCTTGGCATGGGCATCTATGGCATTTTCTACAAGCTCCTTTACTACACTGCTTGGACGCTCTACAACCTCACCTGCCGCAATCAAATTGGCAAGCTTCGGTGTCATTTTCGCAATTTTTCCCATAAAATCACCTGCTATCCTTTAATTCATACAAAAGCTTTAACGCATCTAGTGGCGTCATTGTATTCAAATCAATTTCATCCATGCGCTTCATCATTTGTTCAGCACGTGTTTCCTTTTGGACCTCCGCCTTTGAATCGTATTCTAAAAAATTAAAAAGATCCAAGGAAACACCCTTTTTAGTGGTAGATTCTTCCTCTAATTTATCTAATATCATTTTACTGCGGGCAATTAAGGATTTAGGAAGCCCTGCTAAGGAGGCTACATTAATTCCATAGCTCTTATCTGTTGGCCCATCCAATACCTTATGCAAAAAGGCCACCCCATGCTCTGTTTCCTTTGCCTCAACATGAACATTTTTTAAATGCTTTAATTTTTTTTCTAACGCCGTTAATTCATGATAATGCGTTGAAAATAGAGTGACACAACCAATTCTTTCGTGAACATACTCCAATATAGCTTGAGCTAATGCCATTCCATCAAAAGTTGCGGTTCCTCTTCCAATCTCATCAAATAAAATGAGACTATCCTTTGTAGCATTTGATATCGCATAATTGGCTTCCATCATTTCTACCATAAAGGTGGATTGCCCAGAAACAAGGTCATCTGAGGCTCCTATACGGGTGTAGATTGCATCAAATATAGATAAATCCGCCTTGGCTGCTGGAACAAAGGAGCCCATTTGAGCTAAAATAACAATAGAGGCAAGCATACGCATATAGGTAGATTTTCCACTCATATTAGGACCTGTTATCAGCATCATATTACAGGTATGATTTAAATCCACATCATTTACGATATATCCAGCCTTAGCAATGGTTTCTAATACAGGATGTCTACCATCTACGATTTGGACACAGCCCTTTTCATTAAAGGTTGGTCGAACATAGTTATGCTTCATAGCAACATCACTTAAGGATATAAAGCAATCAATGGTTGCTAGAAGGTCTGCAAGAATTTGTAAGGATTCAATATAGGTAGAGGCTGTTTGTCTTAATTTTGCAAAGATTTCATATTCTATGGAAACAATTTGATCGTTGGAATGAAGCACAATTTCTTCATATTCCTTTAATTCCTTTGAAATAAAACGCTCTGCATTAGCTAGGGTTGCTCTACGCTCATAGGCAATATCAGCTGGTAAATTGGCAATAGCCCCCTTGGATATTTCAATATAATAGCCTGTAACTCTATTATATCCTACCTTTAGCGTCTTTATCCCAGTAAGCTCCTTTTGTGATTTTTCATAATTTAAAATCCATTCCTTACTATGGCTTAAAATAGATTTAATCTCATCAAGCTTAGAATCAAAGCCCTCCTTAATCATTCCCCCTTCTTTTATAGCCAAAGGAGGATTATCCACTAAAGCCTGTTCTAATAGGGCATAAAGCTCGTGATGATCATCCATTTTATCAGCAAATTCCTGAGCTAAGGATAAATCCAGACAGGCTACTATAGACTTGATTTGAGGAATATTTTGCAAGGATTTTCTTAGCCAAACCAAATCCTTTGCATTGGCATTACCAGAGGCAATTCTACCAATAATCCGCTCTAAATCATAGACAGACTTAAAATACTGCTTTATCTCTTCTTTTTCTAAATAATGACGATTAAAGCATTCTATAAAATCTAGCCTCTGTTCTATTCTTACTCGATCAAGTAAAGGCTTATCCAGCCATTGATGAAGCATTCTTGAGCCCATTGCTGTTTCACAGGAATCCAAATGCCATAATAAGGATCCAGATTTTTGATTATAGCGTAGGGTTTCACAAAGCTCTAAATTCTTTTTTGTAAAAGCATCCAAATGTAAATAGGATTCATGAATAAAGCTTTTAATTTTCTTTAAATGCAGTGGCATCTGCTTTTTCGTTTCTATAAAGTAATGAAGAATAACACCAACTGCACCCTGATACTCCTCCTCAATATCTTCAACAATATACCTCAAGGAAGGTGAAATAAGGGAATCCTTAACCCTGGATAAAACAATTTGATTTTGATGAACAAAGCTAGAAAGCTTAGCATTCTGATAGGCTACATCAATCACAATTTCCTTAATATGTAGGGATAATAGCTCATTGGCAAGTACCTCAAATGAAGGAAGCTTTGTCAAATAGCCTTCTCCAGTAGATAAATCACAGTAGCATAGGATATAGTCTCTTTTGGATTGAATTAAGCCTGCAATATAATTGTTTTCCTTATCATTGAGTCCTGAATCAAGGGTTCCTGGGGTAATGATTTTTACAACTCCACGCTTAACGATTCCCTTCGCTGCCTTGGGATCCTCCACCTGTTCTACAATCGCTACCTTATAGCCTTTAGAAATGAGACGCTCTGCATAAGGCTCATAAGCATGAAAAGGGACACCACACATAGGAACACGCTCTTCCACTCCGGCATCCTTACCAGTTAATGCAAGCTCGAGCTCTTTAGCTCCTGTATGGGCATCCTCAAAAAACATTTCATAGAAGTCTCCAACTCTATAAAATAAAATGGTATCTGGATAATCTTTTTTAATTTCTAAATATTGCTCCATCATCGGAGTGTATTTTACTTCCTTTTGTTTCATAATCCCTCTTATTTAAAGGCATGTATAACAGCCATAATAGAAATGAAGGCGATGAAGATAACTGCAATTGTTGAAATCGAAACGATTACCGGCTTCCACTTAAAATTCATCTTTTTATTCTCAAAATATGGATTCTCCATTGGAACAAAATCTGATTCCATAGACTCCTTTGGTTCAGTCAAATCAACAAGAGGTCCTACTGGAATAGGGGCTAGAAATTCCTTTGGATTCTGTAGTTCTTCTTCTACAGGAATAAGTCCCTCCTCCTTTAAAAACTGTTCATCATAGCTTTCATTGAGAGGCTCTTCCTCTTGAAGATTCTCCACAGAGGAAAAAGCAGGCTCGATATCCTCTTCTGGATGGGAATCAATTTCAACCTCAATCACCTCATCAGGCTCACTAGATAGGGAGGCAGGCTCAACATAATCTATGTCTAAAGGAGGCTCCTCTACTGGAATGCTTTGAGCTGGAATTTCCTTATTTTGTGGTCTAAGCTCCTTTAATACCTCCTCTAAGCTTTTTTGAGCAGGTGTTATAGGATTTCTTACATCATCCTCTGGTTCAAAATCTAAATGATCATATTCCTCATTATCATCAAATATAGCAATAAGCTCTTCAATATCCTCTTCACGCTTTTTACGTGCTTCAGCAATTTTTTCCTTTTCTTCTTCTAGCTTATCCTTTTCTCTAAGCTTTCTAACCTTACGAATGATTTCATCTAAAATTTCATCGTTATACTTTGATTTTTCTTCTTGCTTCTTTGGAGCAGCTTTTTTAGAAGTCACCTTAATCTCTTGAACTGTTTTTTGTGCAACAGTAGTGGTCTTTCTTTTAGGCTCCTTGACCTCAGGCATTGCGATGCCTTGATGAATAGCAAGCTTTGCTGTCTCTTCATCCACATTCATATAAGGCAAAAGCTTCTTTAGAATTTCAAAAATCAAATCATCATTGGAATTGGTTTTTACTACAGCTTCCTCTACATATTCATCTAGCTGATGGAATGCCTTAATTTCATCCTCATCTAGATAAATAACCTTTTTGGGTAGTCCTCTTTTAAAATTATCTACCGCATCTAAATCAATGCGAAATTTTAATGGCTCAGAAAAATGAGAACCATGAATTTGCTTTGTATCAATGGTAGTGAAGCCTGCCTGCTTTACTAAAAATGAAAGCAAGGTAATCATTTCATCCTTTTTCAAATTAGAGGATATGCCTAAGCCCTGAAGTACACAAAATTCATTTAATTGTGCAAGGGTCATATTATTTAGCTCACGGCCTAACGCAAGGGTTAGCTTTCTTTTTGACTTCATCATCGCCTTGACATGGCCTAAAAGCTCATCCTTTTTTAACCGTGTTGGAATAGAAAAATTATATTTATCTGCAAGCTGACGAATTTCTTCTAATGAAAAAGTCAATTTCAAGCGATCCTCTAAAACATTCAATGGACAGGCATCAAATTCCTTTTGTGAATCTAGCGTCACAACAAAGATAGCCTTAGTATAATTTTGAAAACTATCGATTTTTGATTTTCTTAAATTGATTAAACGAACCAATTCTCCATCCTGTAATTTGATACCAATATGATTTTTTATTAAAAGCTTCCATAGATTTTTTCGATAAAGGAAAAAATCCTCTGCTGTTCCTATTTTGTCAAAAAGGTTTTGAAGCTGGAATTCTGTGAAGGTAGCATAGTTTTCTAATTTAATAAATCCATCCCGTGTTAAAGAATGAGAATCCAAGGTCTTTATTCTCTCATTTAAAGCACTCGTTAATGCCATTGCATTAATTCGTCTAGGAATCTTAATTTCACGTCCTAAAAAGAAGGTTCTTGTTTGGTCACCACTTAATAAAGCTAGCTTAGATGCAAGTGTATCTAATCCAATATGTTTATCAAAGATAAAAACCAAATCCTTATTCTCAATATATTCCATAAAATCACAACCTTTTATCAAAAAATACTTCTTATATTATAATATAACAAAATGGTCAAAAATTCAAGTAAGCAAGAGGTTTCTTTTTGGATTCAAGGCTCCTTTTTTTATATAGATTCCTTTTTTATTGCTGCTAAGGTGCTTTGTAGAAAGGAATAGGAGAAAATTAAGATAAGGTTTGGTATATATATAATAAAAAAACCTACGAAAGCATTCGAAGGTTTTCTTAGGACGATTCATTTATATTTCTTAAGAATAAAAACTGTAATAAAAAAATGGATACCAAAAATGAAGGCACAAATGGTGGTTGGGATAAATAAGCATAAAACTCCTATGATCAAATATAAGCTATCCTCTACTAGAATGGTTGCTACAATACCAGCTAGTAGGAGCACAGCACCAATCCACCCAATGTATTGCCAAAGAATGATAAAATGTCGTCTAAATTTGGATGGCTCTATCCCATAAACAGTTAAATTTTCATATATTTCATCAGGAATTTTCTCTGTGATGAGTACCTTATTATCCTTAATTTTGCATTGTATTTCTTCTAAGCTTGAAAGGTAGCGATATTCTACTCCTAAATAATCATAGCCTGTTTTATACGTCTTCTGCTGATGATTTTCATAATACTTTAAAATCAAGGCAAAGCGTATATTCCATTTCTTATTTTTGATTACCGTTTTGTAATCTACAATTTGACAGGTTCCAGCTCGACCATATTGCATTATATTTTTGAATTTAACATAGGCTATGCAAATCCGAATGCTCCTAACAATCCATGCTAAGAAAATAGGCATAAGTAAAGCCATGGCAGCTAAGAGTGCTACAGCATACTTTCCTTTAAGGATACCCTTAGATAAAATAAAAATAAAGGTAAAGAAAATTCCTAAGCATACTATAATAATTATTCCATTTTTTTTAGGAAATTTTTCACTAAAGTGGTTCATACTTTCTCCTCCATTTTGATAATTATTATACAATATTTTTATTTTTTTTTAAAGAATTTATACAAAAAAATCTTGGAATTGGTTAGAAAAAAGCCTGAAAAAATCAGGCTTAATGGCTTACATTTGTTCATGAATGGTTCGAGCAATTACATCATCTTGTTGTTCCTTAGATAGCTTTATAAAGTTAACAGCATAGCCGGAAACTCGAATGGTAAGCTGGGGATACTTTTCTGGATGCTTTTGAGCATCAAGCAAGGTTTCTCTATTAAAGACATTCACATTTAAATGATAGCCTCCATTTTCCATATATGCATCAAGCATCTTGACAAGATTCTCTTTCCTAGACATTAGAGTTCATCCTTTCCTAGAGATTCTGGGGTAATAGAGAAGGTGTTCGATATTCCATCTCTTGAATATCCATAGGGTAATTTGGCAACAGATTCTAAGGATGCTAAAGCACCATGGGAATCTCTACCATGCATAGGATTGGCTCCAGGAGCTAAAGGCTCTCCTGCTCTTCTTCCATCTGGAGTGTTTCCTGTGTTTTTACCATAAACTACATTGGAGGTTATGGTAAGAATGGAGGTGGTTGGAATGGAAGCTCTATAGGTTTGATGTCTTTCTATTTTTTGCATAAAGGTCTTTAATAGCCAAATCGCTAGCTCATCTACTCGATCATCATTATTTCCATATTTTGGAAATTCTCCCTCGATTCTAAAATCTGAAATAATTCCATACTCATTTCTTATTGGATAAACCTTAGCATATTTGATTGCAGATAAGGAATCAGCTGCACAGGATAAGCCTGCAATCCCTGTAGCAAAAAATCTTCGTACCTTAGTGTCATGTAATGCCATTTCTAAGGATTCATAGGAATATTTATCATGCATATAGTGAATTAAATTTAAGGCATTCACATAGACTCCAGATAGCCATTCCATCATTTGCTCATATTTAGGAAGAACCTCCTGAATATCCAAGGGTCCATCTCCTTTTATCCCTTCAAATATAGGAGATACCTGAAAGGGCTGATTCGTTTTCGGATCCAAGAGGAGCTCATCCTTTCCTCCATTTAGAGCATATAAAAGGCATTTTGCAAGATTCGCTCGAGCACCAAAAAATTGCATATCCTTACCAACCCTCATTGGGGATACACAGCAGGCAATACAATAATCATCTCCAAGCTCAACTCGCATTAAATCATCGGATTCATATTGTATAGATGAGGTTTTTATGGAGATTTCTGCACAAAACTGCTTAAAGTTTTCTGGTAAGCTTTTGCTCCATAGGACAGTTAAATTGGGCTCTGGTGCTGGTCCCAAATTGATTAAGGTATGTAAAATTCGAAAGGATGTCTTTGTAACCAAGGGTCTACCATCAATTCCCATACCACCAATGGATTCCGTAACCCAGGTTGGATCTCCTGAAAAGAGATCATTATAGGATTGAACTCGCATAAATTTAATAATTCTAAGCTTCATGATAAACTGATCAATAAGCTCCTGTGCCTCTTCTTCGGTTATCAGCTTTTTTCTTATATCTCGTTCTATATAAATATCTAAAAAGGTGGAATTTCTTCCAATGGACATAGCTGCACCATTTTGTTCCTTTGTCGCTGCTAAATAGGCTATATATAAGGCTTGAATGGCCTCCTTGGCTGTCCTTGCAGGAGCAGAGATGTCAAAGCCATACATATTTGCTAGAGCCTTCAGGCTTTCTAAGGCCTTGATTTGCTCTGCAATTTCTTCTCTATCACGAATTTTATCCTCTGACATAACTCCATCAAGCTTCGCCTTATCCTTTTTCTTTTGGGCAATGAGATAGTCTACACCATAAAGGGGTACCCTTCTATAATCTCCTACAATTCTGCCTCTTCCATAGGAATCTGGAAGACCTGTTAAAATATGAGCCTTACGAGCCCTTCTCATTTCATCTGTATATACATCATAAACACCATCATTATGTGTTTTACGATATTTTGTAAAGATTTCCTTTACTCTTTCACTGACCTGATATCCATACATTCTACAAGCCTCCACCGACATTTTAATACCACCATATGGCTGTAAGGCACGCTTAAAGGGCATATCGGTTTGTAGCCCAACAATTTTTTCCAGGTTCTTATCAATATAGCCTGGTGCATGGCTGGTGATGCTAGATATGATATCAGTATCTGCGAGTAATACTCCTCCTGCTTCTCTTTCCTTTTTAGAAAGCTCTAGAATTTCCTCCCATAACTTTGTTGTTGCAAAGGTGGGACCCTGTAAAAAGCTTCCATCTCCAAAATAGGGTGTATAGTTTCTTTGAATAAAATCTCGAACATCCACCTCATCATTATTCCATTTTCCAGGATTAAAATTTTCCCAAGCCTCGATCATTTCTTTTCCTCTTTTCTTTCTTTAATTTCAAGTAGCCCTTTTGCATATTCAACCTCTTCCCTTGTTGGTGGCTGAATCCCTTCTAAGGGATATTTCAGTCCCATTTTTTTGTATTTCATTGTGCCTAAGGTATGATAGGGCAAAACCTCTACCCTTTCAACCGTATCCAATTCCTGAATAAATTCTCTTAATCCAATAAGGGCAGCCTCATCTAAGGTAATATGAGGAATAAGCACATGCCGAATCCATATTTTTTTATGATGCTTAGATAAAAAACGAGCAAAGGCCAAAATGTTTTTATTTTCTACCCCTGTAAGCCTCTGGTGTGCTTCATTATCTATATGCTTAATATCTAGTAAAAAAAGATCCGTAACCTCGGCTAGTTTTTCGTGAAGCCTTATGCTTTCTACACTATTGGGCTGAAAAGTAATTCCTGAGGTATCTACAGCGGTATGGATATTGAATTTTTTTAATCTTTCAAATAAAGCAATAATAAATTCAATTTGCAATAAGGGCTCTCCTCCAGAGGCTGTAACTCCGCCGTCTGGTACAATATAACTCTTATATTTCATAATTTCTTCAAATAGCTCATCTATGGTAAATAGATGATGCTCTGCTCTATCCCATGTATCTGGATTATGACAATATTGGCATCTTAATGGACAGCCCTTGAAAAAAATAACAAAACGTATTCCTGGACCATCCACTGTACCAAAGGATTCAAAAGAATGAATGTTTGCCTTCATAGCTACTCCTTTCATATTTAGTATGTACGAAAATAGAGGAAAGTATAAATCAATAGAGGAAATAAAAAAGAGAATGACAAAAGTTAGAATCTTTCTAGTCATTCTTCTAAGACCTTTTTTTATTTTATTTAATTTTATGACCTGTGTTCTTTTGCTTTAAGCAACTTTCTGTTTTTCCAAAATGATAAAATCGAAAATACTACAATTAACCCAATAAAAGCAATACTTGTTACCAAAGACAATATTCGCATACTCTCATCCATCCCACCATTAACCATAATCAAGGTATGCTGTAATATTAAAATTGAAACAATTGCTTCTATAATATTTATCTGTCTTAGTAAAATAATTGTAGGGTTTTGCGATTTCTTTGATCTCTTGTAATTTATTATAGCAAATATGATTTTATAAACTGAATATGCTGCCATCACTATTGCAGGAGTTATTCCAAAGCCCACTTCCTTAGGCTGTACGACCATCAATATTATTGGTGCGATTAAACAAAAATCAATAACGAAAATAAAAATTGAAGAAATTTTATAATTCTTTATTCTTATATTTGTTTTAACTTCATCATCTTTTTGAGTTATTTTCTTTTCTACTACAAGCGTAGCGAATTTTATCCAAATAAGAAATGTATAATAAATGGAAATGCCTATTGCAAAAGCATCAGCATATTTTATTCCTAAATACGCATTATAAACTGCAAAAACAAATGTTACTATGAGTGAAAAAAATGAAGCACAAAGTGTTTTATACAAAAAGTTATTTCTGATTGTTTTGATTATTTCTTTTATCTTCATATTCTTTCTCAAAAGGTCGAACACATTTAATTATTGTATCAACAATTAAACTTATATCGTCTTTGCAACCATCTTTTATCCACTCGTCAATTATTGCATAAACACCATGTATATAATAAGCAGAAAAATATTTTCTAAGATTTTCTTGAATATTAAATCTACTAAAAATTGGATATAAAATATTTTCTTGCAATAAATTATATTTTTTTATTGACTGCATCATAATTGGATGTTTGGCAGAAACCTGATAAACAACCTTATTGTCTTTTATATAATTCAAATATGGCAATAAATATTCTGGTGTAATTAAAATCAAATCATCTTTTTCATTGCTTTTTATTTTGTAAGATATATCCTTTTCAGTAAAATACGATAAAAACTTTTTGTTGGTGTTTTCTATTGTTTCACTAAGCAAGTCATCAATATTGTCATAATGCAAATAAAAGGTCGAGCGATTTACACCCGCCTTTTTGCAAATTTCTTTGATTGTGATAAACTCATAATCTTTTTTGTTTAATAATTCGATCAGTGCTTGATTCATTAAGAGTGCAGTGTTGTAATATTTACTTTCCGATTTGTTCATAGCACCTCTCCTTTTGTTTATTCTTCTTCGCTTATTTCTTTTGCAAGTTTCATAATGTCAGAGCCATATTTGGCTTTGCCCTTTGCAAGCATCTTTTTATATATTGGATAGTTAACGCCACATCCAATAATTCCAACAACACCTACAATTACACCTGCTACTATTACACCGATTCCTGATGCTAAAACTTCCATAGCAAGGCACATTCCCGTTCCAAGAATTAGTGTGCAAATAATACCAAATGTATAAGCAAAAATGTTTGCTGGATTTTTTGCCTTGGCATCTAATTTTTTAAGTTGTTTAACTTTTGTTGTATTTTTTGGAGCATACTCATTTGCGATTTGCTCTGCATAAATTTTATCTGTATTCATTCTATTCTTTATAAACCAGGTGTTGTTGATGTAAGCAATAAATTAACAACCATTGGCTCTTTATCTTCGCCGTTCACATAAGCGAATTTGTTGAACTCTGTTACCTTAATTTTGTAGGTTGTGCCTGCTTTTAATGGCCCCATATCTGCTTTTGCTGTCAAATACATGTTGTAAGATATAGCAACCGTATCACCTTCAACAAGGCAGTTGTCGATAGGCCCCATATCCATTGTGAATGTATCACGCTGATGTTTCATAGCAGCCCTATAATCTTTGTAAATTTGTGGAGTATCTCCAATGGCATCAATAACACACTCTGGAGCATAAAGCCAATCTGCAATTTTCAACCAACCTTCATAATCTGGAACCCAACTTGCCCACCAATGATAAAGTTTTTCCTTGATCACATTTTCAAAAGCGGTGTGATTGTTCTTGTTTTCCTTAATTTCAGCAAGAACTCTCTCATAGCCTTCGCGTCTTTGCTTTCCGTATATTGTTTCTGTTTTATTTGTGTTCATAATTTTTACCTCCTTAATTTGAACTACACTCACATTATAAGGTATCAAAATTAAAAACTAAACAACACTATGCCTTAATTATGTTGATTTAAGCAAAGATTTATTTTTCTTGTTTGACTTCATTATATCATAATTCTTTGCAATCTATATCGGTTTTGATTCTAAATTTTGATTTTTTCAGTAATCTATATGTGCTTTTATCAATAAAAAAAGAACTACCCTTGTGTAGTAGTTCTAAAATCGCATAAAATTTATAGCTGTAGCCGCGTATTAAAATCCTCAATAACCTTGTCAACATCCTCCCACGAATACAACGTTGCCCCACAGGCAAGGTCATGACCTCCACCACCATATTTCTTGGCTATATCGACAATGGACACCTCTCTAGAGCGAAATTCTCCTAAAATGACATCATTTTCTATATCATAGGTAAAGTTACACCAGATTTTGATTTCCTCTATCCCAGCCATTACACTAACCATACCTCGAGATATATTAAATACATCTACTGGATATTTTTCAAAAATGTCCTTATCATTTTTCAAATAAGCAACACCATAGGCTGTAGTTTTAAATTGGGTTCCAAACCAATTTTTCATTTGACGATCCAAAAGGCTTTCCGTATAGATATTTTTATATATAAATTCCTTATCCGCTCCAAGATCTAAAAGCTTACCTGCTGTTCTTAAGGTATCCCCTGTGGTTTCCCCATATTGAAATCTTCCGCTATCGGTTATAATTCCACCAAAGAGGGATGTTGCAGCATAAGGTGGGATTTCAAACCCTTGGTCTAATAGCAATTCTGTGATGAGCTCACAAACTGCAACCTTATTTGGATTACAAATTACATTTTCTGTAATGTCAGAGGGATTTTTATGATGATCAATAATAAATATCTCTTTAGCAAGCGTATAGCGATCATCACTTACCATATGTCCTACAGATACATCCGTTATAATAACCAACGCATTTGCGTAGATAAAATCCTCTATTGTATCCATATCCCCTAAAAAGTGATAGCGGGAGCTCATATCTCCTACCATATAGATTTGTTTTTGTGGATAGCATTGCTTCAAGGTCAAGGCAAGGCCTCTTTGGCTCCCTAAGGCATCCAAATCTGGTCGAGAATGCCTATGAAGGATAATAGTATCATATTCTTTAATTTTTTGAAATAGTTTTTTTATCATATAATTCACCCTTTTGGCTATTATACCATAAAAGATTTTCAAACAAAAGAAAAAAAGAAGGAATCCTTCTTTTTTCTAGTAAAATGATACTAATTTGCAAATTCAGCAAATTTTTCAATGATTTTTCCAACTAAAGGATGACGGACCACATCAAAGGTTTCAAATTCTAATACAGCTACTTCCTTCAAATCCTTTAGCATTTCTGAAGCTATTTTTAATCCAGAGCGCTTAGATAAAGGTAGGTCAACCTGTGAACAATCTCCTGTTACAATCATCTTTGAATGGAAGCCTAGACGTGTTAAAAACATTTTCAACTGATCTACAGTTGCATTTTGAGCCTCATCGAGGATGATGATGGCATTTTCTAAGGTTCTTCCCCTCATATAGGCTAAGGGAGCAATTTCTAAAATTTGCTTTTCAATTAAAGCATTGGTTCCCTCCACCCCAAGCATATCATATAAGGCATCATATAAGGGTCTAAGATAGGGATCTACCTTTTCCTTTAAGTCTCCTGGTAAAAAGCCTAGGGATTCTCCTGCTTCAACAGCTGGTCTTGTTAAAATGATTTTTTGGATGGCTCCTTTTTTTAATTGCGTCACTGCATAAACAACAGCAAGATAAGTTTTTCCACTTCCAGCAGAGCCAATTGAAAAAATTAAATCCTTTTGATCTAAAAATTTCAAATACTGTGCCTGTTTCAAGGTCTTAGGATATACAGGCTTATTCCATTGGGTGTACCCTACAGGCTTTCTATTTTTCAAAAAGGATAGATACTCATTGGTTTTAGAGGCTTCAATAATTTTTTTCAAATAGATAATATCACGTGTTGTAATATGAACTCCCATAACAGACATTTGGATCAAAGCCTGCATATAGACCTCTAATTCCTTTAAAAGCGCTTCGTCCTCTAAGTTGGTTAAAACATTTTCACCATGGATGTCAATCACACAACCAAAAAGCTCCTCAATCGCCTTCAAATTATCATTTTGTGTACCACAGATATTCTTTGCATCACTTGCATTTTCTATTCTGCATTCTAATTTCAAAGTATCACCCCTTTAAGCTAAAGGCTCCTATAGATTCATATTTCTTTACAATAAAGGTGAAGCTATAAGCATCCTCAGTTTCTTCTGTTTTCGTATTGGTTATAGCCAGAATTTCTTCTAAGGAATTGGATTGATGCTGAATAAAATCATCCTTAATTTTTTGCTGTGCCATAAGCTTAGCCTCTTCCCTGCTATATGTATTTATTATAGCATTTTTTTTCGTTTCTTCAATTTTTTTTATTGCAAAAAAATCAAAAACATTAAAAACAAGGCTTTCCTTAGTATGGAAAAGCTCAAAGCTTGTCTTTTTACCAAGAGAAAAGTTTAGATTAAACAAAGATAAAGTATAATACCTTGAGGTTTCAGCTGTAGTTTCCTCGATTCTTTCACTTTTAGGAATGCTGAGCTCCATTTTATCATAGGTGGTCGCTAGTACCATACCTCGTACATTCGTATTCCCTTCGATTAGAATATCTCCCTTTCGAACAAATTTATTTTTAGAAACCATGCTTTTCCCACTATAAACATAAAAACTATCTATGACACCATCCTTTTTTGCAGTAATGTTTCCCTCTAGAGGAGTATCTATGGTGTAATTAGCCTCATCTATATTGGCAATATAAACCTGTATTGTATTATTTTTGCTGGTTACATTGATATAAGGATATTCAAAATACATTTTTTGCATATCCTTAGAAAATTCATCGTAGTTTAGGCTACAAAAATCAAAGCACAGCAAGCGCTTAAAGCTTGATTTTAACCGATATTCTATCTCCTTGTTGATTGGAGTATCACGGTTAAATTGAATGGAGCTTACTCGATATATATTCATATATAAAATGGAAACTAAAAATAAAATTCCTGTAATGAGTAGGCCATATCTTGAAAAAAAACGGAATATTTTCGATTTTAAGCTTTCTATTACCTTAAATTCATAGTTTGTCCTTTTTAAAATATTATAGGATCCACCCTCAATTTCAAAGGTAACCTCCTCATCGTTAATGCTTAAATTACTTGAAATAATTTTGTTACTGATTTTAAAATAATCGTCCTTATTCATTTTTATTTTATAAATCATGTCGCTGTTCTTCTCCCATTTCTAATTTCTCTATATAGCCCTCTAGGATGATGGAGTCCTTATCTAATCTGAGTACCTTTAAATCCTTGCCATATACCCTAATTTCTCTAAGTGCTATTAAATCACTATCGATATGCTGAATTTGCCGAAAATTCTTAATGCATAAAATATTTTTATAATATTCAAATTCCACATGCATCACCTATAGTTAACATATGAAAAAAGGTGGTTCATACCACCTACAAATGTAACGTATTATATTCAAATTGCAATTTTTCATTCGTGATTGGATGGAAAAATTCTACTTTATAGGCCTCTAATGGAAACTCTAGGGGATCTATTTTATGCTTACTCCCATACTTCATATCTCCATAAAGCGGATGTCCAATGCTTGAAAACTGAACTCGAATCTGATGAAATCTTCCTGTTTCAAGTTCGATTTGAACAAGCGTTACCATTTGGTTTTGGATTGTTTTATGTCCTATAGCCTCATAATAAAGGGAGGCATACTGACCTTTTGGAGAGGGATGGGATTTCTTTTCCCTTTCGTTTTTCAAGAAATAGCCCTCTAGTCTCTTTTCTCCTTCTATATATCCTTCAACGATAGCTTTATAATATTTTTTAAAGGTATGCTCCTGAATTTGCTTAGAAAGCCTAGCGGCTGCCTTTGAGGTCTTTGCAAAAACCATAACCCCACTCGTATTCCTGTCCAATCGATGAACAAGTCCAAGATACACATTACCAGGCTTATGATACTTCTCCTTTACATATTCCTTTAATAGGGTAAGCATATCCTCTTTTTCACTCCCATCCGCCTGGGATAATACCCCTCTTGGCTTTAAAACAACAAGGATATGGTTATCCTCATATAAAATATGCATTAGGGGCGTTCCTTCCATTTCTTTAAAATTTTTACCATAGCCTTAAGGGTTTGCTTATCAAAGCTGTTTTGGCTATAGATCAAATAGATTCCTTGAGAACATTTAAAATTTAAAAGATCCATTTTCTTTACTCCTGTTAGCTTATCTAGTAGGCTAGAATACATAAAGCCAATCCCGTCCTTACTTTTAATAAGCTCTCCCATAAGATAAAAGGAATTGGAATGAAAGGTTGGAATATGTGAAATGTTGATATTAGAGGCCTTCAGGCTAGCTAAAGAGGCTTCTGCCATACCGTTTTCAGTAGCTCCTAAAATTAAAGGATTGTTTTTTAGCATCTCTCTTGTTACCCTTTTGATTTCCTTAAACTTGCCATCTATAGAACAGACAGGAACAATTTGAAAGGAATCTAAAAGGATTCCATCAAACGCATCATCATCATAATGCGTGTCAATAATGGCAAAATCCATTTTTCCCTGCTTTAGAGAAGAAAAAATTTCTTGGGCGGATTGACAAAGGATATCTGCATTGGAATTATAAACCTCAAAAAGCCTCGAGAGCAAATTATTTTTACCACAGAGGGCGATTGCCTCATAGGTTACACCTAAGGTCAAGGTCTTTTTTAATTGTAAGGAATCTGAAATAGCCTCTGTTAATTCTCTAGATTGATTTAACATACGAATTGCATATTCCACTAATATCTGTCCCTGCTTCGTTAGCTCAAAGCCCTTTTTATCAGAAAAAATTAAAATATCAAATTCATTTTCTAAGGATTTTATATGATGTGTGACAGCAGGCTGGGTTATAAATAGACGCTGTGCAGTCTTGGTATAATTCTTCATCTGAACTAGGGTTAATAGGGTTAAAAATCTTGGATCTGTCATACTTGTACTCCATAAAAATAATTTATAAACTATAGAAATTATATAAATTTAATTTTAGTTTGTCAATACTTAAATGAGCATTAATCCAAGAACGACAAAGGCAATTTGAAAAAGATAAAACAATAGATCGATTTGAATTTCCTTTAAGCCACAGGCTTCCAAATGATGATGAAAGGGTGCCATCTTGAAAAGACGCTTGCCTTTTGTTTTTTTAAAGTATACTACCTGCATTATAACAGACAGGGTTTCAAATATAAATAAGGAGGCCATCAAAATAAAGGCTAGGATAGAATCTAAATAAATGCTTGTTATCGCATAAAAGGCTCCCAAGCCTAAGGAGCCTACATCTCCCATGAATAAAAAAGCCTTAGGTAAATTAAAGCACCAAAAGATAAAAAGGGTAATATGAAAGGCAAGCAGTAAATAAAAAATATCCTGCTTTCCCTCTTTTAAAGCGATTGCTGCAAGACCTATGCCAAAAATAATACTACATCCAGAGCAGAGTCCATCAACCCCATCCATCAAATTCCATGCATTGGAGCTTGATACCAATAGCCATAGAATAATCAGTCCAAAGAACCATTTCAGATTGATGGATCTTCCAAACAAGTCTATGGTTGTACTTTGGCTATCCTTTAAATAAAAGAAAAATACAATTCCCGCAATTAGAATCTCAACCACCAGCTTTAAGGAAGCAGGCAGACCATCGTTTTTCTTAAGGATAACAATGAGCAAATCATCTAGTATCCCTAATATACCAAATCCTAAGGTCGCAAAGATAATCATGCGGACCTCCTTTGTATATGGGATAAAAAAAAGAGGCAGTACTAAGAAAATAATACCACCCATTGTAATTGTTCCATTCTTCTTTTTGTGAGATTCTAGTCCCAAAGAGCGTTCTGTTTGAGAAAGCCTTCTAAAGCATTTCACATACAGGCTATAGCAAAAGCAGGATACTAAGGATAAAATTAAAAGCTTAATGCAACTGAATCCAATCATGTATGACCTCCATATCAGAATATGGATATTTCACACCTCTTATATCCATATAATTTTCACAGCCCTTACCTAAAACAAGTAAATAATCATTGGTAGATAAATTCTTTAAGGCCACTTCTATGGCTTTCCTTCGATCTGGTATGACCAAAACCTCTTTCGTAAGATTGGCTTGGATATCCTGCAAAATTGCATTGGGATCCTCAAATCTTGGGTTATCGGTGGTTAAAATGATTTGAGCCGAAATCTCATTTAGCAGGCTTCCAATCATAAACCTTTTTTCCTTTTCTCTGTTTCCTCCACAGCCTAAGACGATATGAAGTTTTCCCTTACATAGCTTAAGCCCTTCCTCTATTACTCTTTTTGTAGCCTGATAGGTATGGGCATAGTCAATGATAATATGCTTATTTTGGAAGGAAATGTGATTCATTCGTCCAGAAACACTTTCAAAGTGGGATAAAAATTCCTTAAAGCTTTCTACTGGTATTTTAAATATGTCACATAAGGATAAAATCGCTAAAGCATTGTAAACATTAAACTCTCCAAGAAGCTTAGATTGAAACAGGATATCTCTAGCATAAAAGGAAATCCCTTGCTCTGTTATGGTATTTAAGGTTGCCAAAAAATCCCCCTTGTTTACGCATCCATAGGTTACAATTTTAGCATCACAATACTTTGAAATGGTCTTATAGGCCTTATCATCCATATTCAATACAGCGTATGCATTCCTCTTTAGTTTTATGAAAGGAATCAATTTACAATATAAATACTTTTCCATTGTCTTATGGTAATCCAAATGATCCTGACTAAAATTTGTAAAAATCAAGGTATGGAAGGTTAAGCCATAAACACGGTATTGATCCACAGCTATACTGGATATTTCCATGAAAACATAGGAAATATGCTTTCTTTTTGCCAAGGATAAATATTGATAAATGGTAAGAATATCTGGAGTTGTATTATAGATTCTAGCCTCATAGCCTGTAAAAAATACACCATTTGAGCCGATGAGCATACTTCTACGCTGGATGGAATTGAAAAAGGAATATCCTATGCTTGAGGTGGTTGTTTTCCCATTTGTTCCAATGACACCAATTAAGCAGATTTTTTTTGATACATCCTTATAGAAGATCTTCGCAAGAAGGGAAAGTACTTTGCGAGTATCCTCAACCATAATATAATTAATTCCCTCCTGCTTTTCCTCATAGGAATCAACAATTATCGTTTTAGCTCCATTATGGATGGCATCCTGTATGAAAATTTTTGCGTTGACATGATTTCCATCAATCGCAACAAAAACAGAATTCTCTATGCACTGTCTGCTATCCTGACATAGCTTATAAACATCATGATTGATTTTCCCTTTTGGAAGCCCAGCATTTTGAAGTAAAGTATTTACCTTCATCGATATCACCATTATCATTTTATGTAATATTTTAAAAAATAATCATACTTTTTCATCTTTTTTAGGAGCATCTTCTATAGATTCTGTTTGATTTTGTAGATTTCCTTTAGGAGCTCCTCCTTACGATTTTCAACCTCCTTTCTTAGAACCCTCTGATATAGCTCCTTTAGAATAGAATCTATATCCTTTGGAGAAATATCATATTCGGCAAAATCTGCCTCCGTTAGATCTAATATTTGTTTCTTCCGTTTCCTTTGGATATAGCTTTCCTGTATTCTATCTATTTCTTTGAGTAAGAGAAAGTCTTTATGATATAAGGCAAGTGCACGTTTATAAGGAAACCAAAGCTCTAAATCCTGCTGTTTTAGGATAGATTCATCACAAGGAAGCTGAAGGAGCACTAAGGCTTGAAGAAGTGTATCCCTTTGGTCCTTTTGAATTTCAAGGATAGAAAGCCATTTTTCCTTATCCTGCTGGAAAGATAAAAAGGCTAAAATTCTTAACGGAAGGCTTTGTTTTAAAAAATCAAGCATTCTTAAAGTATCACCACATAAAAAATACTGAGAAAAAAAGGCAGTATGCTTTAAAAAAATTTGACCTGGCTGATCGAGAGCTAGGAGGATTTTTAAATATTTTGCTAAAATATTTGGATGAAGCGTGGGCTTTAAAAATTGCTCCTTCTTCACTTGAAAATATAGGCTAAAGCCCAAGCCATAATGATAGCATAAGGCTTTTAAATAGATTTCCTCTGTTACTGGAGCCAGTAATCGAATTCTTCGCTTTTCTACATCCTCTAGGGCGGTCTTTCCTCCAAGGATTCCATGCCTTGGATGATAGGATAAAGCTTCTATGGTAAAGGAGCACTGCTTCTGATAGGAATCAAAATCTGTTTTAAAGTGAATGGTTACTGGCTTTTGAAACAGTTTGATTCTGATTCTGTTTTGATCTTGAATTCCATCAAAGATAAAAAATAGAGGAGCTGATGTAATGATATCATACTCCTCTATTGGTTTTTCTATTATATTGAGTAAAACAGAACGTCCAACCAGAAAGGCTTCATAGCCCTTCTCCTCTATTTTTTTTATAATTTCTAAAACATATCCTTCAAAATTCATTTAGTGTGCTAGTATGGATATACCCTCTTCTGTTATCGCAATGGTATATTCAAATTGACTAGACCAGCCTCCATCATCTGTATATATTGTCCAGTTGTTGGATGCATCTAGGAAAACCTTTCTTGTTCCCTCATTGATCATAGGTTCTATAGTAAATACCATTCCAGGGAATAATACCATACCTGTATTTTTCTTGCCATAATGGTAGATGAACGGTTCCTCATGAAAATCTAATCCTACACCATGACCACCGATTTCATGAACTACACTGAATCCATTTCTTTTCGCATGCTGTTCTATGATATAGCCTATATCTCTTACTCTAGAGAAGGGCTTTAGATTTTTCACTGCCAAATCTAAGCACTCCTTTGAAACCTCTACAAGTCGTTTTACAATGGGGTCTACCTTTCCTATCATAAAGGTTCTTGATGCATCAGCATAGTAGCCCTTATATATAGTTGTGCAATCCACATTAATAATATCCCCATTTTTTAAAATTGTATACGGATCTGGTATTCCATGACACACAGCATCATTTAGGCTTGTACAAACACTTTTGGGAAAGCCTTCATAATGAAGTGGAGCACAAATTCCGCCAAGCTCCTGAGTTTTTTTGGCAACCATTTGATCAATTTGCTCTGTACTCATACCTGCATGAATATGGGCCTCAACGTAGTCTAATACCTTTGTATTGATGATTCCTGCTTCCCGAATTCCTTCAATTTGCTCCTTCGTTTTAATCATCTCTTTGGTTGGGCAGGGTACACCCAAAGCCTCATATTTTTCCTTTAATTCCTCATAGCTCATTGGATTCTTCTCCTAACAAAAGTCTTCTTGCCTCACTCATAAAATGTAAAGAGCCTGTAATAACTAAAATTTCATTGGAATGTAATTCCTGAACTGCTGTTTTTATAGCAAGAGCATAGTCCTCATAAAACACAAAGGGCTTTGTGGTATAAAAATCCTTAAGCTCACTAGCTCTTGCATCTAAAATGGTGGTGAAATAATAAAAGCTACTTACTCTATCTAAGGATAAAAGCATTTCATGAATGGCCTTATCTCGTAACGCAGTAAATACAAATTTTATCCTTTTTTCCTTATATTTCATCTGAAGGCTCTTCACTAATGCCTCAATTCCAGGCAAATTATGCGCTCCATCTAATATAACATTGGAGCGAACATATTCAAAGCGGGCAGGCCAAAGGGTCAAAGCTAGAGCTTGATCGATGCTTTGCTTTGGATAGCTTGGAAGAAGATATAATATGGCTTCTATGGCTAAGCTGGCATTATAGGCCTGGTAATAGCCCTCAAGATGTGCTTTATACCTTTCATTTTTATAGGTAAAGCCCGTTCCATTGGGTAGCATTTGAATGTCACTTACATCCTCATAGATAAGCTTCATAGGAACCTGATGTTCTTGAGCATAGGAAATAAAATAGGACTTCAATTTAGGATCTACCGTTGTAAAGCAGGGAATCCCTGGACGAGTTATCCCTAGCTTTTGAAATGCAATTTCCTCTACGGTTGAGCCTAAAGTAGCCATATGATCTAATCCAATATTGGTAATAAGAGCTACATCCTTATCTAGCCCATTGGTGGCATCCAAAAGCCCTCCTATTCCACATTCTAATATGAGGATATCAATCGGATTTTTTTCAAAATGGAGTAAGGCCATAAGGAGAGTCAATTCAAAAAAGGGAATGGTATCCTGATACACTTTTTGATATTGGCTCTGCAAGTCCTTCACTACCAAAAGGTATTCTAGGATTTCTTCATCCTGAATATAGGTACCATTGATTTGAATTCGCTCATTAAAGCAAATAACATAGGGAGAAACAAATAGACCTACCTTTTTTCCTGCTAGCATCAGCATTTGATTTAAATAGCTGGCTGTAGATCCCTTACCATTGGTACCAGCAATATGGATAATTTGGTAGGGTGTATGAAGATGCAGTAGCTGGATACAGGTCTTAATTCTATCCAAATTTTCTCTTTTTTTTGCTTTTTTTTGCTGATAAAGCCAATCCAAGGCCTCTTGTATTCTATTCATTATATTTCACTGATGGCTTGTAAAACAGAGGCATATTGAGCTTCATAATCTGCAAGCTTCTCCTGCTCTACTTTGATTTTTTGTTCTGGAGCTTTACTTAAAAAATTAGGATTGGAAAGCATTGCTCTAGAGCGCTTCAGCTCTCCTTCTAGCCGTGCTTTAGCCTGGTATAGCTTTTCTCTTGCTGCTTCCTTATCTACCAAATCACTAGAAGGAATATATAAGGTTGCACAGGATAAAACAAGGACTACCTTATCCTCTACGCTTTGCTCCTCTGTGGTAAGGATAAGCTCCTTAGGGTTGGTAAAGCGTAAAAGATATTTTCTTGTGGCCTCTAGTTTTTCTAGGGTAGCCTCATCCTTGCAGCAAATCCATAGACTGATTGGAACAGATGGTGCCTTACCAGCCTTTGCACGCTCATTTCGTATGGAGGTTATGATTTCAATCAAATCATCAATGGCCTCAAGCTCTTCCTTAAATTCATATTCCTTTTCTACGGTAGGCCAGCTTGAAACCATAATAGAGGCTTCATCATGGGGTAAGGCCTGATAAAGCTCCTCTGTAATAAATGGACAGATTGGATGAAGTAGCTTTAAAATAGCCTTTAGCACATAAACCAATACATTCTTCGTCATTTGCTGATTTTGTTGATTTTGATCGGCTAAATCTACTTTAGAAATTTCAACATACCATGAAGCAAAATCATCCCATACAAAGCCGTAAAGCTCCTTAGCTGCTTCTCCTAGCTCATATTTATCGAAATTATAGTCTACCATATGAATGGTACGATTCAAACGAGCAAGAATGGATTTGGATGCAATATTTAAGGAGGAAATATCGATAGGGGTTGGCTTATAATCCTCACCTAAATTCATTAGAACATATCGTGTAATGTTCCAGATTTTATTTAAATAATTCCATGCGGCCTCTATTTTTGTTTCATCAAATCGTAAATCTAGGCCTAAGGCACCTCCTGTGGTTAAAAAGTAACGCAAGGCATCACATCCATATTGAGCAATTACATCAAAGGGATCAACACCATTTCCTAAGGACTTTGACATTTTTCTTCCATCCTTTGCTCGGATTAATCCATGAATGACAATATCCTTAAATGGCGCCTGATGGGTAAATTCAATCCCCTCAAATAGCATTCTAGATACCCAAAAGAAAATAATATCATATCCTGTAACAAGACAGCTTGTAGGGTAATATCTTTTAAAATCCTCCGTTTCCTCTGGCCATCCTAGGGTAGAAAAAGGCCATAGGGCTGAGGAAAACCATGTATCTAATACATCCTCATCCTGATGCCAATCTGCACCAGGAGATTCTACCTGTACCTTAACCTCATCATCCTTATACCATGCAGGAATTCTATGTCCCCACCAAAGCTGTCTAGAGATACACCAATCCTGAATATTGGTTAGCCAATGATGGAGGGTTTGCGTAAATCTTTCAGGAACAAAGCGATATTCCTTATTTTCAAGCACCTGCTTCGCAAGAATATCCATTTTCACAAACCACTGCTTTGATAGCCTTGGTTCAACGATAACTCCTGTTCTTTCACTATGACCTACAGAATGGATTATCGTTTCCTTTTTGATAAACAATCCTTCCTTTGTCAAATCCTTGAGTAAGGCCTCTCTACAATCAAAGCGATCCAAGCCCTCATATTTTCCTGCCATTGCATTCATTGTTCCATCATCATTCATACATAGGGGCATCGCTAGGCTATGACGAATACCAACCTCATAATCATTAGGATCATGTGCTGGAGTTACCTTAACACAGCCTGTTCCAAATTCCATATCTACATAGCGATCTGCAATTACTGGAATTTGAATTTCTGTTCCAGGAATATAAACTGCTTTCCCAATGATAGACTTATATCGCTCATCCTCAGGATGAACCATAACTGCCTGGTCTGCAAACATGGTTTCGGGTCTTGTTGTTGCAATCTCAACTGCTCCTGTACCATCTACAAAGGGATATTTGAAATAATAAAATGCTCCCTCAACATCCTTATGCTCAACTTCTATATTGGATAAAGCGGTACGAGCCTCAGGATCCCAATTGATGATTCGTTTTCCCTGATAAATGTATCCCTTCTTATAAAGCGTAACAAAGACATGATTGACAGCCTTATTTAATTGCTCATCTAAGGTAAAGCGTTCCTTTGTATAATCTAGACTCAAGCCTAAGGCAGCCCATTGCTTACGGATGGTTTCGGCATACTCCTTTTTCCACTGCCAAGCAATCTTTAAAAACTCCTCTCGACCAATATCATATCGAGATATCCCCTGCTGCTTTAATTTTTCATCTACCTTAGCCTGAGTTGCTATTCCAGCATGATCCATTCCTGGTAGCCAAAGCGTATCAAAGCCCTGCATTCTTTTTCTTCGAACAATGACATCCTGAATGGAAGTATCACAGGCATGTCCTAAATGAAGCTTTCCTGTTACATTAGGTGGTGGAATTACAATGGTAAAGGGCTCCTTGGATTTATCTCCTGAGGTAAAAAAGCCCCCCTTTAGCCAAAAGTCATATTTTCCCTCTTCTACTTTTTTAAAATTATATTTTGTTTCTAGTTCCTTACTCATATTTTTTCATCCTTTCATATTCTTCCTTTGTCATAGAATAAAAACAAGCATCCACAATACTTCCATCATAAAGCTTTTTATAGGAGCATAGAGTCCCATCGTAATTGAAGCCACATTTTTCTGCAACTCGCTTACAGCGATAATTATCCCTATGATGTCCCACCTCAAGCACCAAGCAATCTGTATGCTCAAAGGCGTACTGAATCATAAGCCGTACAGCCTCTGTCATTATCCCTTGATTCCAGTATGCACTACTTAAGGAAAAGCCTAGGGACATCGCCCGATTATATTTTCGAAGTGCCGTATGATACAAGGATATACTTCCAATAAGCATATCTGTTTCCTTTATTGCAATCGCATAGGTTTCCTTGCTCATAATTTGTCCATGTAAGACTCGACTTGCAATGTCCTTCGATGGAAAAGGCTTCCAGCCAGCAAAAGGACCAACACTTGGATCCTTTCCATATTCATAATAGTCATCTAAATCACTAAATCTTAAATCACGAATACAAATTTTGTTTCCAATTAGCTTCACCTTTAGCAACACCTCCAAATAAAAAAAATCCTTAGATTTCTCTAAGGACGAAATGACTCGTGGTACCACCCTAGTTCTATATTTCTATAGCACTCATTATTGGTTAACGCCCAACCTACGAAATAAACTACTTAAGCTTTCATCTATTTGGCTTCCTAGCTACCTTCAGTATCCTTGTCATAAAATCCTTTCACCCTTTGGATTTCTCTCTAAATGAAATCAATACCTACTCCTCTAGTTCATCGCCTATGCTAAAATTTTACAGCAGGTGAGTCCTTTTGTCAAGCATAAAAATCGCCTCAGAAGCCTACTTTTATAAATGATACTCCTTTAATTTTATATTCGCATGAACAAGATAATAGCTATATATCGCATCTAAAAGCTCCTTATAAGATATAGGAAGCTCCTGTTCTTCTAGCTCATTGGTAAAATATAAGGATCGAAAGGCCTGATAAAGCGCATAATTTTTGTCATGAAAGCTGGCACAGGAATCACATAGTGCTCCCCCTTCAAGAATGGAAAAATGAACAATTCTCGTTCCTCCACATAACACGCATCCCTTTAATTCAGGTCTCACTCCATACACTGCAAGCATTTTAACTAAAAACAAGGATAGAATGTAATACGGATCCTTTGTATCCCTTAAGGCCACCATAATTCGCTGAAAAAAGGAAAAGATCCGCTTGTGGTTTACATGGTCCTCTAAATGCAATAGGAGATCAAGCATAGGAGATAAAACGCCTACCTTACTTAAATCAGAATATAAAGAATAGAAGCTCTCCTTTAAACTATATTCTATGACCGTAGGAAGCTTCGAATCAGTAGCCTCAAACTCTACCCAGTTCAAGGTTGTAACAAAGCCAAGCTTTGTTTTTGCTGCATCTAAAGCCTTTACGCCTTTCATACCGAAAGGGGTATAAAGATAGACCAGCTTAGATTTTTCCTTATACTCTATTGATTTTATAACAATGCCTTCCATATAGACTCCTATACATTATCTATCGTATATCCTAAATTACTTAAATCATTTGGTCGGTCCTTCCAGTCCTTTTTGACCTTAACCCATAATTCCAAATGAACCTTACTACCCAATATTTTTTTTATATCCCCAATACTTTTTTCTTTAATCTCCTTTATCATAGCACCATTTTTACCAATAATAATCTTTTTTTGACTATCCCGTTCAACATAGATTGTAGCATATACATCCTGATAGGAGGAATTGTCTATACACACCTTGATATCATCTACAACACAAGCAATGCTATGGGGAATTTCCTCATGGGTCAAATTCAATATTTTTTCTCTAATTGCCTCGCCAATCAAAAACCGATTGGAATGATCTGATGTCATTTCATCTGGATAATACTTTGGACCAAAGGGTAAAACTGTAAGAATATCCTCATATAAATGCTCTAAATTTTTCTTTTCTAAAACAGATATCGGATATACTCCAGCAAAGGGATAAAGACTTGTATATTTTGCGATAGTTAAATCAATATCATTCCATCTTTTCAATTGATCTACCTTATTGATTACAAGAAAAACAGGGAGCTTCGTTTTCTTTAAATTTTCTAATATGATTTCATCTCCTCGGAGAACCTCCTTAACAGGAGTTGTCATAAATAGAATACAATCCACTCCATTGGTAGCCTCATAGGAGGCATGCACCATTCTTCTCCCAAGCTCTGTAGATGCCTTATGAATTCCTGGAGTATCTGTAAAAGCAATTTGAGCTCTATCCGTAGTATGAATACCTAAAATACGATTTCGAGTGGTTTGAGGCTTATTCGATATAATGGCTACCTTTTTTCCAACCATATGATTGACAAAGGTTGATTTACCCACATTAGGTCTTCCAATGACAGCAACAAAGCCTGATTTATAGGTATCAATCTGCATTTTCAATTTCCTCAAAGCTATAGGGTAAGAGCTCTTCTACAGTTGTCATTTTATACTCTCTAGCCATATTTCCTAAAAGAATTGGAGTTTTTTTATCTAAAAGCTCTGCCATAACCTGTCTACAGGCTCCACATGGACTACAGGGTAAGGTTGTATCAGCAACAACGGCCATAGCAAGAACATCCTCTTTTTTATAGCCCTCACTAATCATTTTAAATAATGCCGTACGCTCTGCACAATTACATAATCCATAGCTTACATTTTCTACATTGCAGCCTCGAATATAGGCTCCATTTTTTAATAAAATCGCTGCCCCAACCTTAAATTTTGAATAGGGGGTATAGGCTTGTTCTCTTCCTAAAATTGCTTCTTCTAATAATTTTTTTTCATCCATAATTTTAACCTCTTATCTTGTTACTCCTGCCTTACTAAGGATTTCTTCCTGTTTTTGACACATGATTTGCTCCTCTTCCTTTGTCATATGATCGTATCCACACAGATGAAGATAGCCATGAACTGCTAAAAAGGCTACCTCTCTTTCTGGAGTATGTCCATATAAGGAGGCCTGTCGCAAGGCTTGCTCCACATCGATAAAGATATCCCCTAGCTCATCGGTAGGCACATAGCTTGGATCATCACATAGGGCAAAGGATATCACATCCGTTACACGATCTATTTTACGATAATCTCGATTGATTTCTTGTATTTTTGTATCATCAACAAATATAATACTGAATTCCTTATCCTGATCTAGCCCCTCAAATACACGAGTAATGAGCTCCTCATATGGCTTTGAATCTAGGCTTCCCTCATTAAAAAAATTAATTATCATTCTTTTCTCCTAATAGCTTTGTAAAGTTTTGAAGCTGACGCTCTTCCTTATTCTTAAGCGTTTCTATCATAGCCATATTCTCTATCATAAGCTTAACAATCTTTTCTAGATTGGAATTGGTAGAATAATCTGCTGCACAAACATAATTCACTCTACCATCATCGACCAAAGGCAACACCTTGTCAATATACTGTGGCTGGTATAATGCAATGGATTTTCCTCCCTTGTCCTTTAAAAGCTGCATACAAGGAATATCCGTTAATCCATCTCCAATATAAATCATATTCCGGTATTGAATGGCTCTACGCTCATCCTTAATTTCCATATTGAGCTTTTCCTCATCCACCTCATCTAAGGCACCCTTACTAATTCTAAAAATATATTGTGTCTTTTGGGTATAATTGATAGCCATAGCTGGCCAAATAGCCTCTTTTGTTACTGTGTCATAGATAAACTTGCATCCATATATTTTTTTGAAATATTTTGCAATAGAGGAGCCTTCAATAATTTCCTTAGTTCCAGAGGAAATGATATAATGCTCAACGGTAACGCCTAGAGTTTCTGCAAAGCTATTGATACGATCAAACCAGGTTTGAACACCACGGTAATAGGTAATATTTCCCCCAAGAGAATTTAAATATTCCTCGGTAAGAGGAATCCCTTTTTTCTTACACTCACGAATCATAACATACATATAGGATAGAATTTTATCCATAGAATTCTTTTTTGTATTGACGGAAGCCATTGCCCAAAACTCCTCTGGCTCCATTCCCAAACGCTTAATAAAATCATAATTTTGCATATCCGTTGTACAAAGCGTCTTATCAAAATCATACATAATTCCTATTGTGGTTTTTGCCATATATTACACCTACTTTTCTACTTAAATTATATCATAAAATCTCTAAAATTACAAACCGTCTACTAGAGTCCTTGCAGCAAGGCTTCCCATCCTTTTATAGCCCTCCTTAGAGGGATGCAAATGATCTCCAGAGTCACAATCCTCCAGAAATTGTATATACCCATTTCTAGCAATCCCGATTTCCTTTTCAAAATCAATACAAGCCTGCTTTCTAATCCATTCATTGACCTCATTTTTTAAGCCTTCACGAAACTCCTGATAGGTTCTCCATCCATAGATAGGTAAAAGAGTTCCATAGAACACCTTTAAATGATACTTCTTACAAAGACGATTATAAAATTTGAGTCCCTCAATTAATTCCTCAGAGGTAGGTAAATCTGTCATAGGACGAAACGGATTAACCTCTACACCTACTGGATGAATAATGTCATTGATTCCATGCTGAATAAGTATTGTTTTAGCTCCAGCTACAGACGATATTTCATGCTCAAAGCGATGATACCCACTATAGCCATAGGACTGATAGGTAATACACGTATATTCTCTTAAAATTCTTGTTCCAGAGATGGCCTTACGGACAACACTTCTGTTTCTTATCCCTGCTTTTCTCAAGGCAAGAAGCAGATAATCCGGCCAATCCTGACTGGTTATAGAATCTCCATAGCAAATGATGGCCTCATTTGTATCCTCTGTGTATAAATCGATATTAGCTAAAAAATAGACCCAGGAGGTGGATTTTGAGGTATTTATATCTAGTCTGCGCTTGAGCACTTGATTTCCATAGGCATAATAGCCCTTGGAAAGGGGACCCACAATATCAACACCAGAGGTTAGCTTGGTAAATTCCTTCAAATAAAAGGAAATTATCAAATATGTACCCTCCTTTAGATCAATATCTATTGGATCAGAGGTGAAGCTTTCTCCTTTAGGGATGATAAAGGATGAGCTTCCATTCTTTGTAAGTAAAATAGGTTCTCCAATGGTTTCATCTGTTAGATCTCTACCTAAAGATAGATAGGCACCCTCTATTCTTACATCCTCATCACAACAAAAATTATCAAAGGTAATTCTAATTCTTTTTCCACTAAAGGGGATAAAAATAGGATACCGTAAGGTTATATCCTTTGCATAGACTGCTGGTGAGGGTACTACGGTTGATTGAGCATTGCCCCACATAGTTACCCAGTGCATATTATCAACTTCTTTCCAATTTTATAAGGTAAGATATATTATACCACAAAATAAATAAGAAAAAAAGATTCTTTTGCTTATCATTCTACCTAGTAAAAAACCCAATGCTTCTTTCTTGATTTCTCAAGTCCAAATCATTGGGTTTCCTACTTGTATTTTAGCTTATTCTGCAAAGGAAGTAGAAAATTGGCTATTATATAAATCGGCATAGAAGCCCTTTTTCTTTAATAAAGCCTCATGATTTCCTTGCTCAATAATGTTTCCATCCTTTAATACTAAAATGATATCTGCATTTTTTATAGTTGATAATCGATGAGCAATGACAAAGGAGGTTCTTCCTGAGGTCAGTTTATCCATTGCCTTTTGAATTAATTCCTCTGTTCTTGTATCTACACTAGAGGTAGCCTCATCTAATATCAGCATAGGAGAATTTTCAACCATCGCTCGAGCAATCGTTAGAAGCTGTTTTTGTCCTGCGGAAATATTAGCAGTTTCATCAAAAACATAATCTAGGCCACCAGGTAAAGAATTCACAAAATGATCCATATGACAAGCCTTTAGGCACTGCATGATTTCTTCATCCGTTGCATCAAGTCTTCCATACCTTAGATTATCTCTTAACGTTCCTTCAAATAGCCATGTATCCTGCAATACCATACCAAATAGAGAGGAAACATTATTTCTAGAGATATCCTTTGTTGAAACAGAATCAATGGTAATGCTTCCTGAATTTACTTCATAAAAGCGCATTAATAGGTTTACTAATGTCGTCTTCCCAGCACCTGTTGGTCCAACAATGGCTACCTTCATTCCTGCCTTTACATCACAATTGAAATCAAATATGATTTGCTTATCTGGATAGTAGCCAAAATTCACATTTTTAAAGCAAACATTCCCTAATACCTCATCCTTAGACAAAACAGCCTTGACTTCATCTAGGGTCAATTCTTCCTCTTCTAGGAATTCAAAGACACGCTCACTTGCTGCTGCACAGGATTGTAAAACATTAGCAATTTGACCGATCGTCTGTAATGGCTGATTTGCCATACGTGAATACTGAATAAACATTTGGATAAACTCAACTCCGGCTAAGCCACTTACAACAAGAAGTCCACCTAAGAAACAAATGGTAATATAGGAGGCATTGCCAATAAAGCCCATAATAGGCATCATTAGTCCAGAAGCAAATTGACTTTTCCATGCACTATTTTTGAGGTTCGCATTACATTCCTCAAAGGCCTGATATACATTCTCCTCTTGATGATAGGCTATAATAACTTGATGCCCAGAGTAGGCCTCCTCAATATGTGCATTCAAATCTCCTAAGGAGCGTTGCTGAGATCGAAAGAATTTTTGAGAATTCTTAACAATTAAAATTAAAGAAATTAAGGAAAGTGGAATAGAAACAACACAAATCAATGCCATTTGCCATGATATAGTAAACATCATAACAAAGACTCCTACTAATAAAATAACAGAGGAAAAGGTATTCACAAGGCTCTGATTTAAATTCTGACTGATACTATCCACATCGTTTGTTACCCTAGATAATAAATCTCCATAGGAGGTTCTGTCAAAATATTTTAATGGCACTCGATTCATTTTTTCTGAAATATCTTTTCTAAGCTGGTAAGAAATCTTTTGAGTAACTCCAGTTAAGAAAAAGGACGCAATATAATTTCCAAAGGCAGAAAATACATAAATACATATTAAAGCAATTCCAATTTGAGATATATAGTCAAAACGAATTGGCAAATCAGCTACCTTATTTTGACATTCCTTCGTGATTTCTCCTAAAAGCTTAGGTCCAAATAAGGAACCCAATGCGCCAATAATGGATAAAAGTATTGCAAGGAGAATATAACCCAAATAGGGCTTGATATAAGGGATGAGCTTGCCCAGTCCCTTTTTTAAGCTCTTCGGCTTTCTATACATTTGCTTAGGCACGATCCATCTCCTCCTTTGATATCTGGGAATAGGCTATTTCTTGGTAAACCTCACAAGTTTTAATAAGCTCCTCATGCTTTCCTGCTCCCACAATTTTTCCTTTTTCTAGTACCAAAATTAGATCTGCATCTAATATTGTTCCTATACGCTGAGCAACAATAATCTTTGTTGGGGTATAATCTAGCTTCTTTAGATTATCTCTTAGGGTCTTATCAGTCTTGAAATCCAAGGCTGAAAAGGAATCATCAAAAACAAGTATTTCTGGTTTTTTAATTAAAGCACGAGCTATCGAAAGTCTTTGCTTTTGTCCACCAGAGAAATTAGAGCCTCCCTGGGCTACCTTTTGATCTAAGCCCTCAGAATGCTTTAGAATAAAATCATCCGCCATAGCAAGTTGTAAGGCTCCTATCATTTCAGCCTCTGTAGCATTCTCTTTTCCATAGGCTAAATTGGATCGAACTGTCCCCTTAAATAGCAAAGCCTTTTGAGCAATAAAGCCAATCTTTTCTCTTAACAGCTTTAAATCATAATCCCGTACATCCACACCATCTACTAGAACCTGACCACTTGTAGCATCAAAGAAACGCGGTAAAAGATTGATTAAGGAAGTCTTTCCACTACCTGTAGATCCAATGATGGCAATCGTATCTCCCTGACTGGCTTTAAAGGAAATTCGATCCAAAACATTTTCACTTGAATTTGGATAAGAAAAGCTTACATCCTTATATTCTATTTCTCCCTTTACCTCTTCCCTAGGTGTAAGTGGTACCTCCTTGTTGGATAGACTAGGCTCAACCACTAAAATTTCCTTAACACGTCTTGCTGAAACAAGCCCTCTTGGAACCATAATAAAAATCATAATGAGCTGCATAAATGCCATAACAATCATCATTGTTATTTGCTGAAAACCAAAAACACTACCTAAGAATAAAGGATTTTCATCAATGATATATGCTCCTACCCATAGGATGGCTAGGCTTGTTCCATTCATGATAATTGTCATTCCTGGCATCATGATATTCAAAACACGATTTACAAAAATTTGTGTTTTTGCAACATTTTGATTTACATGATCAAATTTACTTTCCTGGTATTCCTGAGCCGAATTGGCACGAACAACACGAATCCCTGTAAGATTTTCTCTAGTAACAAGGTTTAATTTATCAGTCAATTCCTGAATTTTCTTAAATTTAGGTAAAACAATTAGGAAAATACTGATAACCAAGATACATAGGGTAATTACAGCAATGATAACAATCAAGCTCAAGCTATTACTTGCCTCAATTTTTCCTGCTTTAATTATACCCAAAATCGCCATAGTAGGAGCCGCTATTGCCATACGTAGCGTCATAATAACAACCATTTGAACCTGAGTTATATCATTGGTTGTTCTTGTAATTAAAGATGCTGTAGAAAACTTATCTATCTCACTAATAGAAAATTTCTGAATATGTGTATAGACTTCCTTTCTTACATTATAGGAAAATTTCGCAGCAATTCTACTGGCTAAAAAGCACACCAATATTGAGCTAACCAAGGATATTCCAGCAAAGCCAAACATTTCTAAGCCATTTTGCATAATTCCATCTGTACAGGTCTTTTTTAGCTCCTCTGTAAGAATCCCATTTTTACTAGCTGCCTCAGCAATACTAGCGTGAGTTAAAATATTGGTTAATCTTGTCGGAAGCTCCAAATCACAATATACCTGAAGTATGACAAGACCAATAACAAAGATAATAAGTAGATATGCCCACTTATCAAAGCATTTTAATAAACGAATCATTCTTCATCCTCCAAAAATTGTAGGGTAATATCTAATATATGCATCAGATGAACCCTCTCCTCACCCAATGCCTCTAAATATCGTTCCATTCTTTTTTCTTGTCGCGCAAATAACTCTTCATACTTTATTCTAGTCTCTTCTGTAAGCCTGTAATATTTAATTCTTTTATCCTTAGTAGCCTGAAGCCTTTCAATCAGCCCCTTAGCCTCAAGAGATTCTAGCTTATGCATCACAGCAGGAATAGAAACCTCAAAGCACTTAGCTAAAGAAGAGGCCATAACCTCTTCTTCTTTTTTGTTCGCTATATAAATAAAATTTAATATTTCAAACTCCATACGAGTAAGTCCCGATTCTAAAAGAATCTGATGGGTTGCTTGAATAAACTTATTTTTGATGAATCGTACTTTTTGATTGATTTCTTGATTGAACATACTTTCACTCCTAAAATACTTTATCTAGTAAAGTTTATCTAATAAAGTATTATAATTCATTTTCTGTTGTTTGACAAGTAGTATTCTCTAGTTTTTCTTTATCTTTGTTCTTTTTTTCTCGACAAGCAACAACTCTTTCAAATATTAAATAAACAATAAAGCTCACAAGCATTAAAAAATAATAGGTAATCAATCTCCATAGGAGTAACCCTGAGGTTGCTAAGGAATCACTTAAGGCTGGTATAATGGTTATAAAGAGCGTCCGAAAAGCAAACTCTATTCCTCCAGTGGCTCCTGGTGTAGGGATATAGCAGGTCATAGCTACTGAAAAAGCTGTCATTGCAGTGATTAAAGCAAGCTGGTCCACACCCACCTCTATCCCTAAGGCATGCAATATAAAAAAGGGAATCATATAATAGCAAATAAGACCAATAACCTTAACAGCAATGGATAATAAAAATTTTAGCTTTTGGCTGAGGAGAGCCTTGAAGGTCTCCTGTGCACCCCTACAATACTCATTAAAGGAATCCTCAAATTTCAATAATTTTCCTTTAAATACTTTACGATGGATAATCCATCCAATACATCTTGTCAAAAGCGTCCTAATGGTTTTTGATAAACCAACCGAACAAAACAAAGCCAAGATTACAATATTGATTATAAGACCAATAACAATCATGATCTGTAAATATAATACTCCATTGGTCAGCTCATGAAAGAAAAATAAGGAACACAAACAAAGAAATACAATTGCAGTCTGAGTGATAACAAAATTCATAAGTACAATTCCTGAGGATCGCTTCAATTCTACCCCAATTTTACGATATGCATAGATTTGAAAGGGTTGTCCTCCTGAGGAAAATGGAGTGATTCCGTTAAAAAAATACTCCATTGTACCAATCATTGCAGAATCAAAAAAGCCGATACTCTTCTCTTCCTTAGAACGCCCAAGAAAATAAAGGGGTAAAGGATAAAAAATCATATATAGAAGTAAGAACAGAAATGCAAATAAAAGCCATGCTCCATTTACATTTTTTAGGACCTTTCCAATTTCAGTAATATCATTTAAAGAAAAAATAACGATAATAACAACTATAGTTAAAACCAAAAATAAAATTAACTTAGGTAAAATTTTTTTTAAATTATGATTCATACCACTTACCCCTTAAAAAGAAAGGCTTCCAAAGAAGCCTATTTTGCATCATATTTACGTATAAAAGCAATACCAATTGGATATGGTCCTGTATGTACAGCAATCGTGGCACCAATTTGATCAAAAAGCTCTATTTTTCTTTTGAAGATTTCTTCAAAGCGTTGAGCAAGCTCTTCTCCTTCTTCTAAAGAATATCCATAGCCAACCTCAATCAAATAATCATCTAAATTCAAATTATGCTTATGAAGTGTATTCTTTAGCTTGTCAAAAATCTTCATAATTGCTCTTTTTCTAGATAATGCTATTCCACCAGACTGTATTTCTCCATCCTTAGCAATAATTAAAGGAAGCACTTTAAAAATATTCCCTACAATTGCTGTCAGCTTACCAATTCTTCCACCATGCTGAAGATAGGATAATCCATTAATTGTAAAATAACAGCGCCCTGTATTTTTAATTCGCTCTATATGCTGTATTGCCTCATCTAGGGCTACTCCATCTTCCTTCATTCTAGCAATTTCCCGGATCAATAATCCTTGAGAACAGGAAAGCATAGTAGAATCTATAACCTCAACTCGAGCATCAGGATGCTCATCTAAAAACATATCCTTAGCCATAAGGGCTGAATTGAGGGATCCACTAAATTTTTTAGAAATGGTAACACATAAAATATCCTTTTCTAATTCATAGGCTCTCTCAAATTCTTTCATATAATCTTCTGCCGTAGGCATAGATGTTTTTGGAAAAACATCTGGATGGTCGATTAATTTTTGATAAAAATCCTGCACATTAAAATCCACCTTTTCCTTAAGGTAGGTTTCTTCATCATAAGCAACATAAAAAGGTATAACTCGAATCCCTAGTCTTGATACTGCCTCATCTGCCAAATCGCAAGCACCATCTGAGATAATCTCAAAATCCTTCATTCTATCTTCCTCCTAGGTAAATTTATTATAGCATATCGTTCTCGTTTTTAAAAGAGAAAACTATGGGTTTCATGGAAAAACTACACCTTTTAATGACTTTAAATAGGCATTACTTTGAAGTTTTTCAGATAATACGATTATTTTTTTTAGATTTGGGCAAGAATCAAACGCATACTCTCCAACCAAGGTACAAGAGGCTGGTATGGTTATTTCTTGCAAATCTGTCTTATAAAAGGCATAGCTTCCTATCGTGCTCGTGCTAGTTAAGGATACTCTACTTAAGCTGGTACAGCCAATAAAGCTTCCTCCAGATATGTCATGAGCTGTTAGGTCAATTTCCTTTAGGCTTATACAATTTTCAAAGGCATTTCTTCCAATGAACTCAATTCTCGTTAAATCAATAGCCTCTAGTTTTTTACAATCCAAAAAGGCAAGCCGCTCAATGATGGATATATTTTTTCCCATATGAAGGGTAACGAGATTGGTCTGATTCATAAATGCTCTGGATTGAATTTTTGTTACAGGCTTATTATCAATCGTATCAAGTATGGTGTATTCCTTCGCATTCCCATACACCTTATCCACATAATAGGTATCGGTTTGATTATCATAGCCATAGGTTATCCTTGGAATTGTAAAAAAGCATAGGATGAAGATGGCTATAGCTAATCCTATGCTTGATAGGATAGCTATTATGATACTATACTTTTTTTTCAAACAAACCATCTCCTGTCTTTAAGAATCCATATGCTTATATTGTAACTCATAAAGGTTATAATATAAACCCTTTTTTGCTAAAAGCTCCTGATGATTTCCCATTTCCATAATTTTTCCCTTATGAAGGACAATAATATTATTGGCATGCTGTACCGTGGATAAACGGTGTGCAACAATGAGCATTGTTCCTATATTCATCATTTTTTCTAAGGAATCCTGAATTAATACCTCGGTTTCAGTATCAATATTAGCTGTAGCTTCATCTAATATCATAATATTAGGCTTATGGAGAATGGTTCGTGCAAAGGATAAAAGCTGACGCTCCCCAGAAGAGAAATTATTTCCTCGCTCTAATACCTCATATTCATAGGCTTTATCTAGCTTTTCAATAAAATGGGATGCATTGACATACCTACAAGCCTCTATAACCTCCTCATTGGTAAAACGCTCATCACGCATAGTCAAATTGGATTTGATTGTTCCACTAAACAAGAAAACATCCTGAAGCATCTGACCAATATGGGTTCTAAGGCTCTCTAGCTTGATTTTTCGAACATCAATTCCATCAATACGAATGCTTCCCTTTTGAATTTCATAATTTCGAACAATTAATGCAAGGATTGTAGTTTTTCCAGCTCCTGTTGCTCCTACAAAGGCTACAGTTTGATTAGGGTATATTGTAAAGGTTACATCCTTTAAAATCCAGTTTCCCTCATTATAGGCAAACCATACATGATCAAATTCGATTTTTCCTTCGATATGATCAAGCTCTATGGCATCTTCCTCATCAAGAATTTGAGCTTTCATATCTAAAATTTCAAAGATACGCTCTGAGGAGGCAAAGGCAGATTGCAGCTGATTAAATTGATCAGCCAATTGCTGGATTGGATTAAAGAATTGACCATTATATTGATAAAACTTAACCAAATCCTTAGCTAGAAGCCTTTCATCTAGAACCATATAAAATCCATTATATAGGATAATAATATGACAAAGAATAAATAAAACATAGATTGCTGGTCTAAAAACACCAAAAATTAAAATTTCACGTATACTATTTTTTCTTAAATCTGCATTTTTTATACTGAATTCCTTGGTCTTTTTTTGCTCCTGATTAAAGATCTGAGTAATCTTCATTCCACTTAAATTTTCAGATAAAAAAGCATTCATATTCGATACACAGCCCCGCACCTTACGATATTGTCTTCTTGACATTTTATTGAATACAATGGTCATAAGAATTAGGAAAGGAATAACACAAAGAATGTATAAAGTTAGCATAGGTGAAATAATGAGCATCATAACTAAAACAAAAAGAATGGTTAAAATATACCGGATTAAATTGACAATAACATTGGTATAAAGCTCATTCACCATATTGACATCTGAAGTAACTCGAGTCACTAATTTTCCTACAGGAGTAGCATAAATTTGAGCAATGGCTAAACCTTCTATTTTAACAAAAACCTCTCGTCTAATTTCTAATACAATTTTTTGGCCAGCCTTTTGCAAGAGCATCGAATTGAAATAGTTTAAAAAGGCACTACCAATAATAATAATTACATATATGGATAAAAGTATCGCAATATATTTTATTTTATAGCTATTGGTATAATCCCCACTACCTAAGATACCAACCAGCTCTCCTTCTAAATAGGCTGGCATTAGGTCAACGACAACAAGCATTGCTGTAAAAAGGAAGGATAGAATGAAGGCCCATTTCACACGGCCTGCATAATGCAATAGCCTAGATAAAACAGCCTTATCCTTATATGTTCGAATATTTTTATTATCATCAAACCGCTGCATTAGATTTCACCTCCATTGATTTCTTTTTCTAAAGATTGAAGATGAACCATTTCTTGATATAAAGGACAACCTTTGAGGAGCTCCTCATGCTTTCCAACTCCAACAATTTTTCCCTCATCCATAACAACAATCATATCTAAGGTTTCAACCGTAGAAATGCGGTGAGCAATCATGAGGGTAGTTTTTCCTTCTCTTAGCTTTTTTAGATTCCTTAGAATTGTTTCTTCTGTTTTTGTATCTACTGCTGATACGGAATCATCAAAAATTAGGATAGCAGGATCCTTTATAATTGCTCTTGCAATCGATACCCTTTGCTTCTGACCACCCGATAAAGTTACTCCACGTTCTCCTAAAATCGTATTATATTTTTCTTGGAATTCCTCTATGTTGCTGTGAACGTCCGCAAATTTCGCAGCCATAACAATGCTTTCCTCATCTGAACTTTCATAAGCAAAGGCTATATTGTTGGCAATCGTATCACTAAATAAAAAATTATCCTGAGGAACATATCCAATATTTTCTCTTACCCTTTTATATGGAATATGCATAATATCCTTTCCATCAATAAAGATTTGCTTCTCCTCTATATTATAGGTTCTAAGTAATAAATCAACAATAGTTGTTTTCCCACAGCCTGTTTTTCCAATAATACCTACCATGGTTCCCTCTGGGATAGCTAAGGTAATATCAGATAAAACGGTATTTGATCCATCGGGATAAGTAAAATTCAAATGCCTAAATTCAATACTCCCATTGATATGATCTACATCAATCACATCCCTATCCACAATATCAATAGGTTCTGCCAAATACTCATCAACACGCTTTAAGGAGGCATTGGCTTGGGCACGCATATTGATCAATTGAGCAACTGCCATAAATGGCCAAACCACAGCATCAAAATATCCGACAAATTCCCACATTTGGCCAACTCTAAAGGGTTTCCCCATAAATCCATGAATGACAAAATAGGAGCCTCCAGCAAAAAGAAGGGCAAAAATAGAGGATATAATTAAGGTTAGTAATACGTTCAGTAGGGTAGCATATTTGACATAATCTATATTTTTTAAACGATTTTCCTCATTAATTTTATCAAAATGTCTTATTTCATGAACTTCTTTTACAAATGCCTTCACCACAGCAAGCCCACTAAAATTCTCCTGGGCAAAATCAGATAAGGTCTCATAGGCCTCCTGACGAATTCTAAACTTTTCCTTCAATACACGTCCTACCAAAACAGATATGACCGCAATTAAAATCATAGGAATAATACTAAAGCAGGATAAAATCCAGTTGGTACTAAACATCTTGTATAAGGCAAAGCTTCCTAAAAATATAGCATCAATTGCCATGACTGTCCCACTACCAAAGGCCTGTCGAATCACCTGTAAATCATTGGTAAAAAGCGCCATTAAAGCCCCTGTTTTATGATGCTTATAGTAAGCATTAGATAGCTTGAGGGAATGGGCAAACATATCTGAACGAATATCCGCCTCTATTCTAGCAGCTACACCAAAGATACAATATCTCCATGTAAATCTTCCAATAAACATAATCAGAGCAATACCAGCAAGCTCCAGCATAAGTATTTTTATTCCCTCTGGATGATGAAATAAAGAATCTGGATTTAAAACAGCATCGTCCCCAATCCCATCTAAAATTTCTCCACAGATTCTTGGAATTTCAAGTTGAAACCAGTTTACTGCCAATAAGGCCAATAATCCAAAAAGGAAAAAGAAAAAATATTTGTAATAGTAGCGATTCACATTTTTTCCAAAAATCATTTTTCTTCCTCCATTCTCATTTCAACTATAGGCAAATCCGTTTGCAAGCTAAAACAATATTGCTGTTCCTGCTTTGTTCTAAATATATGCAGCTCATCCTGCTCATAGCTTTCCTTCAAATAATGAATTTCTAAGGTTTTTATAGAAATCTGCTCTATTTCCTTTAGACTAAAGCTATCCATCAAAATTCTTACATATTCCGCATTATTGACATGTCTAGAATAATCTAAATAGCTTGCTGTAACCTTCAGCTGATAGACCTCCTCATAGTCTTCTATCCTCTCCCATTTTGAAAAGCCAATAAACCCTGTTTTCTCTTCTGCAATTGTAAAATCAATAGCGGATAATCGTAATAGCTTTCTAGTGGCGATGCTAGCTGCTGTACATTCCACCCAGGCATGAATCCCTTCGGCTTGATCCTTAGGATGGATATAAATCTCAATAACTGCAACTAGCTTCGAATCAAAGGAAGCACGACAGGCCTCCACATGAACCTCCTCATTCCATAAAGGAAGCCGTTCAACTTCATATTTTGTTTTGGTAAATAGCCATAGGGCTTGATATTCTTTCTTGATTGTTAAATTGTCCTTAGAATAAACGGCAAAAAAACTTGCAACTGCGGCTTCTATAATTTTTAAAATCTCTACAGGCTTGATGCAAGCATTTGTGTCACACATTCCATATTCAATTTTCTTATCATATAGCTTTATCATTTCGCTTCACTCCTTTATCCATTTTTTCATATCAAAGGGTGGATTCTTTTTGATTATCAATCTTTCATGTGTCACAGGATGAACAAATTCAGCCTCATAGGAATGAAGCATAACTCTTGCAAATCGTGGATCTGATTTACCATAAAGCGTATCCCCTAAAAGAGGATGTCCTATATGGGCCATATGTACCCGAATTTGATGTGTTCTACCTGTCTTTAAATTGACACGTAAAAGACTATAGCCCTTATATTCCTTTAGAACCTCATAATAGGTAATAGCCTGCTTTCCTGTTTTGGATATTCTTTTTCTTTGTTGATGATGCCGATCTTCTCCAATAGGAGCATCAATACACCCCGTTTTATTTTTTAATTTCCCTAGTACCAAGCATAAATAGCTTCTTTTAAGCTCATGAGTAGAAATTAAGAAATCTAATTTGGCAAGAGTAAGACTATCCTTTGCAAAAAGTAATACTCCTGTTGTATCTGTATCTAGTCTATGTGCATAGCGTATTGGATATGTCCAGCCTCTATTTTGATAATAAAATGCAACAATATTGACCATAGTCCCTCGCTTTAATTTATCATCTGGATGAACCAGAATATGCGAAGGCTTATTTACCGCAAGAATATAATCATCCTCATAAATTATATCCAATTTTTTTGCATCGGGAATAAAATCTATAGCTTCTTCCTCTTCTATTGTCAAAATATCCTTGGCCTTGAGAATCCTATTTTCACTTACTGGGGTTCCATTTAAAAATATTTTATTTTGCTGAAAAAGAGATTTGATTTTTCTACTTCCCAAATGATACTCCTCTAAATATGCTTGAAGTGTTTGATTTTCAGAGTGTTGAGTAATTTTATATAGATTCATCATATAAATACTTTGATTCAATTAGACCTAGGATTCCCTTATGCTTAACAAGACTATAAGGCTGGGCTTTTTTAATAATTGAAATCTGATCTCCTTTTTTCAAATTTAAAAAGGCATTAGACCCTTCATAGCAATAGGCTTTTCCCTCGCTAAAAATCATGAATTCCTCATGTACCCATAATTCATCTAGACTTCCCTTAGGCTTTACTAAATAAAAATCCAAATCCTTAGCAAGTACATCAACCTCATTTTTACCAAAGCGCATTGAAAACAAATTTTGTGGCTCCTCATAGCAGATATCATCCTTTATGATATATTTCGGATAGTGATCTAACGCAAAAAAACTAAATTTTTTATTTTTTAAGCTATCTAGGATTACCACATTTAGCTGACCACCCTTAACTACATTATTTCCACCATCAAGGCAAATCACATTTTTCTTATAATCAAAAATAGGATTTACACTGGCAACATCTGTTCGATAATTTCTTGTAGGATTATGTCCAACCAGCATCGGAATTGGCTGGGTAGGACATACCTCTAAAAAACGATCGAATTTCAATACATCTATTGCAGAGGAGGGAATGCTATGAATATCCTGAATACCTCCATGAACTAAAACCAATTCCTCATTGATGAAAATAACATCCGGAAGAGAATCGATAAAGGAAAAATAAGCTTTATATGTTCTCGTTACTTTAGAAACAAAGGCATCAATATCCATATCCTCAGATAATGGAAAATCCATATCCTTTGCCAAATCATTTAAAATGGATTTTTTTAATTCTAAGGCATAATATAAAAATTTTTTCTTATCTAAAGGAGGTAGAATAAAGCGAAAGATTTCATCACAATTTCCTGCCATAAAAAAAACCTTTTCGTTTTGATTCAGCTCTATGATAAAATCAAGCATTTTTTTATTATCCCATTCATCTGCCTTTTCTATCATATCTCCAATGACAAAAAGGTAATCCTTCTCTGAAAAATGAGCCTGTTCTAATGCCTCTTTAAAAAGCTGAATATCCCCATGGATATCACTCATAAATAGCATTCTTGAATCGGAAGGAAGCTCTAAATGTAGAATCTTAGTTTTCTTGTTCTTTTCCATTTCGTTCCTCCTTAGAATATTTACATCCACAATAATCCTGTCTATATAATCCATATTGCTTCGATAATTCAATAGAATGCTTATAGCCTTCCTCCTTTTTGAAATCCGAATAAAGATAGGAAATGGAATACTTTTTTTCCAAACGCTCTCCTATTTCATTTATCCATGAAGAAACCTTATAGGGAGAAATGGATAAGGTGGTTGAAAAATAATCAAAACCAAGTAAGGAGGCCTTTTTTGCCGTTTTTTCTAGACGAAGCTCATAGCATTTATAGCATCGCTCTGATCTTTCCTTCTTATGCTCTAGCCCCAAAATGGCTTGGTTATAATCCTCCTCCTGATATGGATCATAAAGAACCTTTATGGCCTCATCTATTTTATTGCAAAAGCAAATTTCTTCCTGTAATCTTTTTTCATATTCTTCCAGAGGATAAATATTATCATTGGAATAGTAGATTGTTAAATCAAAATAGTCCTTTAAAAGGAGGATAACATGGGAGGAGCATGGTGCACAGCAGCTATGCAAAAGCAGGGTAGGTCGACCTTTTAAATTTTCTAAAAAGCTTTTCAATTCCTTATAGCTCTTTACCATAATATTTCCCTCCTTCAAAATTAAAATCTTTTTATATTATAATATAAAAAACTAGGATTAACAAGAAAATAAGACAAAAAACAAAAAAACTTTCTCCATAAAAGAAGAAAAACTGGCAAGAAAAAAGGAATCCCTCTAGGAAGGATTCCCAAGCCATATCTATTTTCCTTTAGAAAAGAAAGCAACAGCAATTCCACCAGGTCCAATATGAGTACCAATTGTACTTCCAATTTGATAGATTGGAACCTCACTTGTGCTTTCTTGCCAAAGATAGCTACTGTCCGATAAATATTTTTTTAGCAAATCAGAGGATAAACCTGAATAAGCCGTTGCATAAGGAAAGCTAAAATCAATGCCACCACAATTCATAATTTTTTCTGCAAGTAAATTATTTCCTTTCTTTGAGCCTCGAGCCTTACCAACCATCTTTACCTGTCCATGTACAATTGAAATTACAGGCTTGATGGATAGCATTTCGCCAGTAAAAGCAACCACAGAGGAGATTCTTCCTCCCTTTTTTAAATATTTTAACGTTCCAACTACAGCCAGCAATTCAATCTTATGCTTCTGCTCCTCTAGCCTAGCTACAATTTCTTTGATAGGTGTGTCTTCCTGAATCAGCCTTAACGCATAATCACACAAAATGCGTTCTCCTATACATGCATTCAAGCTATCAATAACAAATACCTGATTTGGAAATTCCTTTGCTGCTGCTACAGCATTTTGATAGGTATTGGATAGCTTTGAGGATATCGTAATACAAATTAAGGATGAGCCATCCTTTGTCAATTCCTCAAATTTTTCTTTAAAGCGAAATGGATTAATTTGACTTGTTTTAGGTAAATCATCACTTTCAATCAATTTGTTAAAAAATTCACTATGGCTTAAATTCACTCCATCATAATATATGTCTTCTCCAAAGCTGACCTCCATAGGAAGCATATAAATTCCTTTTTCCTTTGCCTCTAGCTCATCTATATCTGAAGCAGAATCAATTAATATTTTTATCATTTTGTCCTCCAAATCTTCGTGTTATTCCTTCTAAATTTCTACAGATTAATTCTAAAGCATCATACATTTCTTCTCTAGATTTTTCTTCTAAGCCCTGAGTGGCTTCTTCTAAGAGTGTATCAATTTTTTCTTCAATATATTTTCCTATCCTTATCCCCTCCTTTGTTAACTGGATGGGTGCCCGATACCGCTTCGTTTTTTCATTTAATACACATAGCCCCTTCCTATCTAATTCCACCAAGGAGCGTGAAATTAAGGCCTTATCCTCATTGCACATATCACATAGATGCTTGGAGGTTAAAATCCCATTGGATTTGTATAAATAATAAAGACAGGATACATGACTGCTTTTCAGTCCGAATTTTTTCATTTCTTCTGTTTTAATTTTATGTATACTCCTTGTAATTTGATTGATTAAAATCGTAAATATCTGAAATCGATTTTCCATAGTTCACCTCTTGTTGACAAATCAACAATAATACTATACACTTATTTTGTTGATTTGTCAACAAGAAATATACAGATTTTAAATTATGGCAAAGTATGATATAATACGAATAAGGATGTGGTAAAATGCATTATAAGAAGGTTTCTAATATAATCAGTCCTAACAATGGTATGAATCTATATAGAGGCTGTACCCATGGCTGTATCTATTGTGATTCAAGAAGCAAATGCTATAATATGGACCATGAGTTTGAAGATATTGAGGTTAAGGAAAATGCCTTAGAGCTTTTAGAGGAGGAGCTGAAGAAAAAAAGGAAAAAGGGTATCCTTTCTACTGGATCTATGAGTGATCCCTATATGCCTATAGAACAACAGCTGAACTATACAAGAGGAATGCTAAAGTTAGCCTACAAATATGGCTTTGGTGTTCATCTTCAAACCAAATCTGAGCTTATTCTACGTGATTTAGATTTGTTAAAAAAAATCAATAAGCAAACTAAGGTTAGAATTTCCATTACCTTAACCACTGTAGATGAGGAGCTTTGTAAAATCCTTGAGCCAAAGGTAGCAACTACAAAAGCTCGATTTGAGGTTCTAAAAAAATTGCATGAGGCTGGGATAGAGACCTATGTTTGGCTCTCTCCCATTCTTCCGTATATTAATGATACCCTAGATAATCTAAGAGGAATTCTTCAGATGTGTAAGGAGGCTAGGGTCAAAGGAATTATCTGCTTTGGCTTTGGAGTAACCCTAAGAGAGGGAAATAGAGAATACTTCTACCAAAAGCTTGATGAAGCCTTTCCAAAGCTGAAAAAGCAATATATAAAGGAATTTAAAAATAGCTATATTTGTAATTCGAAATACCATAAATATCTTTATGATTTCTTCTTAAAATTTTGTAAAAGCAATAACATTTTATGTGATACTGAGGAAATATTTCACATTCTTCATACATTGTATGAGGAGACCTCCTTTGAGCAACTTTCCTTATTTGATTCAGAGTAGGAGTATAAAAAGAAGCTAAGAAATAAATTCTTAGCCTCATAAATGACCATTTCATCATTGAAGGTGGTCTTTTTTTTATTCTAATTCAAAGGCTCCAGTATAGAGCTGATAATAGGTTCCCTTTTCCTTTAGCAAATCGGCATGGCTCCCTCGTTCAATGATTCGTCCATGATCTAAAACCATAATACAATCTGAATTTCGGACCGTAGATAGACGATGTGCAATAACAAATACAGTTCTGCCTTCCATCAGCTGATCTGTACCCCTTTGTACAAGACTTTCTGTTCGAGTATCAATAGAGGAGGTAGCCTCATCAAGTATCATAACAGGAGCATCCGCACAGGCTGCTCTTGCGATACTTAATAGCTGACGCTGTCCTTGACTCAAATTAGAGCCATCTCCCTTAAGCATCGTTTGAAAGCCCTCAGGTAATCGAGTAATAAAATCATAGGCATTTGCTATTTTAGCAGCCTGATAAACCTCTTCATCTGTTGCATCTAATCTTCCATATCGAATATTTTCCATAACGGTGCCAGTAAATAAATTGGTATCCTGTAATACAATTCCTAAGCTTCTTCTTAAATCATCCTTTTTCATATGGAGAATATCAATTCCATCATATAAAATTCTTCCCTCTTGAATCTCATAGAAACGATTAATCAAATTGGTTATGGTTGTTTTGCCCGCACCTGTTGCTCCAACAAAGGCAATCTTTTGACCTGGATTAGCAAATATATTTACATCATGAAGAACAATCTTTTCTGGATAGTAGCCAAAATCAACATCTTCAAGCTTGATATCTCCGGTTAGGGGTACAAGCTTTACTTCTCCATTTTCCATAGGAACCTTCCATGCCCAATGATTGCTACGATGCTCTACCTCAACAAGCTTACCCTCTTCAATTTTTGCATTGACTAAGGTTACATATCCTTCATCCTTCTCTGGTTCCTCATTCAATAAATCTAAAATACGCTGCGTACCAGCCATTGCCATAGCAATCATAGATACCTGCTGTGAAATATTAGCTATACTTTGACTAAACTGCTTAGACATTGGTAAAAAGGCTATAATAATGGACATACTCATGGCACTGATTCCCGTAATGGATACATTCGGTAAGGCAAGAATATAAAGAAGTACTCCGATTATGGATAATAAGGAATATTGTATATTTCCTATATTTCCTAAAATCGGCATCAGTATGTTACCATAATGATTGGCTGTTTTGGTATCCTCAAATAGCTGATTGTTTATTGCATCAAAATCAGACTTACAAGCCTCCTCATGAGAAAAGACCTTAATTACCTTTGCCCCATGCATCATCTCCTCTATGTACCCCTCACATTTTGCCGTAGTAATTTGCATTTTCATAAAATATTTCGCAGAATTCCCACCAATTTTCCTTGTTACCAGTAGCATAGATACAGCCCCAACTGCTACAATAAGGAATAACCAAACACTATAGGTAAGCATGATCGCTATGGAAAAGACTATGCTTAACGCAGTTGAAATGCATTGAGGTAAAGATTGGCAAACAAATTGTCTTAGGGAATCAACATCATTTGTATAATGGCTCATAATATCCCCATGAAGATGGCGATCGAAATATTGAATCGGTAGGGATTCCATTTTATTAAACATTTCTAATCGAATTTTATTTAAAAAGCCTTGACCTATAACAGCCATAATTTGATTGTAGAGAATAGAACTAAGAATCCCTACCGCATATAAGCTAACCATTTGAATGAAAATTTTCAATAGCTCAGGCTTAAGCTGAGTAAATAGCTCTATACTGCCCTCCTCTTCCTTCATTGCTGTTTCAATAACTGAAATGATTTGCTGAATAAATATACTTGCAGCAATATTACTTACAGCAGATAAAATTAAGCAGATGAGTACTATCAAGCAAGGAAGCTTATAGGAGGAAACCAAGCGCTTAACTATGGGAACTAATGTTTTTAATTGAATTCTTCTCTTCTTCATTGTCTTCCTCCTCCTTCTTATTTTGTAAGGAATATACCTCTTGATAAATAGCGTTAGATTGAATAAGCTCCTCATGTGTTCCTATACCATGAATTCTTCCACCATCTAATACAATGATTTGATCTGCTTCCTCTATGGAAGAAACTCTTTGAGCTATAATAATTTTTGTTGTATTTGGGATATTTTCCTTAAAGGCCTTTCGAATCATCGCATCTGTTTTTGTATCAACCGCACTGGTTGAATCATCTAAAATCAGAATTTTTGGTTTTTTTAAGAGAGCTCTTGCAATACACAATCTTTGCTTTTGTCCTCCTGAAACGTTTGTACCTCCTTGCTCGATATAGGTATCATATTTTTCAGGAAATTGCTCTACAAATTCATCTGCACAAGATAATTTGCAGGCCTCTTTTACCTCATCTACTGTTGCATGCTCATTTCCCCATCTTAAATTTTCTAAAATAGTTCCTGAGAATAATACATTCTTTTGTAAAACAACAGCCACCTGATCTCTTAACGTCTTTAAATCATAATCCTTGACATTTCTTCCTCCAACTAGAACCTCACCTTCTGTGGTATCATAAAGTCTAGAAAGCAGATTGACAAATGTCGTTTTAGAGGAGCCTGTACCACCTAAAATTCCAATCGTCTGTCCAGATTGAATTGTAAGATTCACATCAGCTAACGCAAATTTTTCAGCATCCTTTGAATATTTAAAGGAGACATTTTTAAATTCAATGGATCCATCCTCAACCTCATATATTGGATTTTCAGGATTTTGAATGGTACTTTCCTCGTTCAATACCTCAACCACACGATGCATGGAGGAAATGGATAAGGAAATCATAACAAAAATCATAGAAAGCATCATAAGGCTCATAAGAATTTGGGTACCATAGGTTATTATCGCAGAAATATTTTGTATTCCAAGTTCTGTTTTATTTGTTGTAATAATGAGATATGCACTAAAAAAGGAAACGACGGTTAAGGAAAGATACATAAAAAATACCATAACAGGCTGATTCCAAGCTACAATTCGCTCTGCCTTAACAAAATCATGTCTTACATCCTCTGCTGACTTTTGAAATTTACTTTTCTCATAATCCTCTCGAACATAGGTTTTTACTACACGAATGCCTTTAATATTTTCCTCTATAGAGGCATTTAGGGCATCATATTTATGAAATACCTTATCAAATAAAGGCATAGCACATTTGATGATAATAAATAAGATAAGTCCCAAAATTGGCACAATGCATAAATAAATGATGCCAATTTTAATAGACATAATAAAGGTTAACGTGATAGAAAAAATCATCATTAACGGAACTCGAACCGTAATACGTATAATCATACCATAGGCCATCTGAATATTGGATACATCTGTCGTCATTCTTGTAACTAGGGATGCAGAGGAAAACCTATCTATATTTTCAAAGGAAAAATCCTGTGATTTAAAAAATAAATCTCTTCTTAAATTTTTTGCAAAACCAGCAGCGGCAATCGCTCCAAATTTCCCTGACAAAACACCAAAGGTCAAAGAAAAAAATCCTAAAACAAGAATAACAAGACTTAATATGATGATTAAGGTTGTATCTGGTGTTTCTTCCTGTGCCTTTCCTAAAATATAAGACATAAATAAAGGAATTAAGCATTCCATCACGACCTCTAAAGCAACAAAAAGAGGTGTTAATATTGATGCTGTTTTATATTCTCTTATACTTCTTTTTAATACCTTTATCATTTTCCTTCCTCCTTTATATTTTTTTTCATTCGGTGAAGCATATGTAAAAATTGCTGAACCTCTTCCTCTGAAAAGCCTGCCTTCAGCTTTTTTTCAAATTCCTTCTTTTCTGTAGTCATTTGATCATATAATGCTTTGCCCTTATCTGTAATATGGATTCTTTTCATTCTTGAATCCTGAGCTAAAATTTCTCGTTGAATCAACTGATTCCTTTCCATATTTGAAAGGACAATTGAAGCTGTAGAACGTGTAATTCCCAATACCTCTTCTATACTTTTTTGGGTGATGAGCTCCTCCTTATGCTCCATAAGATAGATTAAAATATAGCCATTGCTTCCTGTAAGCTCATCTAAAATTTTAGTAGTTTTTAAATTTGCAAAATATCGATGAATGATATTATTTAAATTTTTGATTTCTAATCCGATATCCTCTTGCATTAGCTCATCTCCTTTTTCGCATATTTCCTATTATAAGTCTAAAATTGTTTGAAGTCAAACATTTAATTTTGTGAAAACGCATTCCAAAAAAGAGAATTATTAGATATGCAAAAATAAAAAACTAAGATCTTAACTGAACTAGTTAATAGTTTAAGAAAAAAGGTAAGTTCACCTTTTGAGTAAACTCACCTGATTTTCCTTATGAAAGTAATTTGATAATTTGTTTTATTTGAAATTTTCATTCACCCAATCAATTAAATTTCCTTTATCCTCTTCAAACGTTCATATCATTCCAAATGATATTAGGATCATTTTTCCCTTCTGGTAAAGAAGATAATAAAACTTTTTTACAAGAATAGCCCAAATTATCTGTTTTAATTATCACATAAATGTGAGGTAATTCTGAATCTTTCAAATTGTATTTTTTGTACCATCTTAAAATATCAACATCTAATAACCGTTTTAAAGGTTTCAAATCATAGTCTAATATTTTGTAATCTGTGATAAAAAATTGAAGATTTTTTAAAGAATTAAGAATCGACAAACTACGCAACGATCCTTTTTGTAATGTTTCTTTATTGAACAATTTAATTGAAACTAATTTTACTTGTGAATAGATAATTTTTTCTATATCCATTATGCTATTGCAATCAAAAATTGACAATTCCTTTAGTTTCAAATCATCTAAATTTGAAATTTTTTTTAAGGATGGACAATAATCTAGTACCAGCTGCTGAAGACTTTTAGGTAGTGATTCTAAACATTCCAATTTTTTTGAATTAGAGATTTCTAAATACTCTAATTTTTTATAGTCTTTAAATTCCATTTTTCCTTTGTAGTTACGTATTGCTAATCTAGTAACGCTAGAAAGAGTCGATAGATTAACTTTTTCATCACAAATGAGATATATCTCTTTAAGAAAAGGCAGTTTGCTGATATCCAGTTTATTATAAATACTACTATAAAGTTTGATTCCAATTAATTCTAAATTATATAAAGTTTCTAAATTTTCTACTTCTTTAGGCAAAATCAAATATTGTATAAAACACATTTCATTTAAATAACTTATATCAAGATCTTGCGAATAAATACATTTTTTATTATTTCTCTTAATGTATTCTATGTATCTCTTTTTCTTATATAAATCATAGGCATCATCTATTTTAACAAAACTTTGATTTGCAAAAAATGTATCACTTATTTCTTTTATTTCCATTATTACCCTCCTTATTTTTAAAAAATTAGCTTCATTAAATTATATCAATTAATTTTTATAAACACCAAAATAAGATTTTCAATCCAGGACTATTTATTTTATTTTCTAGTGTTCCTCCCATACTTTGCGGTCCACCATAATGACTCATAAAATAGGCCTCATTTGCAAAAGCCATTTCTTCTGAAGAACAAGGATAATATACAAAGGAAGTCCCATTATGTGCTTTTAGACTAACAAAGATTCTTGATTCACTACCCTTTCCAACATAAATTACTTGTCCCCTCGTTTAATGAGATAACAACCAGTTGAACTATTATTAGTTGATGAGGGAGGTGCGTATGCAGCAAGCATAGGTAAAGCAAATGGTACAGCATAAGCTGCTCCCTTTACAGAATCATAAGCACCACCAAGCCAGCTCATATAATTTTGTCCTGAAATTTCTTGCTGAATTTCCGCACCAGCAAAAGCAGCAATACCAGCAACTGCTAATCCAGCAGCTGTATAGGTTCCAACTACAGCTGCTATTGTGGCAATTCCCACACAAGACCAAAATCTTTTCCAACTCCAAGTACCATTTTCATCTATACTTATTAGTGGTTCATTATAACAATAACTAAATAAATTCAAACCTACAATCGAGGCTGGATCCAAATAATTTATACTATCTGCTGTTAACCATCTACACCACTGTGGTATATAATATCTACTTTTACAATAATATAATTCTGTGTTTATGGGTTTCTTAAGTAGACCCACATATATCTTATTTAATTGATTAAAATCTTTTAATTATTTAATTCTACTTCTATTTTACTATAAATAAGAAGAAGTTTCAATTTGATTTATTTGGAAATGAAGTTGAGGAAGGGAAAATATATTGTGTTTATGTGGCAAAATTCTTATGAAAATAGGCAGGATAAGAAAAGTGCAACACTTTTGTATTTTAAACAATTGGGAAACCCAATTTTTATTATTGTTCTGCCACATAAAAAATCCCAACCACAGTAATTTGTAGTTGGGATTAAATTCGTCTAAGGTCCATCCGCTAATGTTAAATTATTTTATCAATTTTTCTAATATAATTCTTAAAATAATATCAAAGGCAATCTTCCCACCTGTATAATTCCCTAGCAATGTAGTATCAAAATTAAGCCCTAAGGCTATTAGGATGTTTCAACGAAACTTTAACAATTATTCTTCTTGTCAAACATTTCACTATATCTATTCAATGATTTGACCCATTTCATTAAATTATCTTTGCCATTATAAATATTCAACAAGATGTCCCCATTCATTTTCACTTCAACGATTGGTAAGTCGTGTCCATCAAAAAAGTGCTCAGGAACCGTCACAAAATCAATATAATCACCAGCATTTAAATTCAAAATTTCTTCTGAAAAGATATGATAACTACAAATTGAAGATTGATAAGGAATATATGTACTTATTTCTTCACATTTGATGGTAACCCCTCCATAGTCATCAAATTCCATGACCTCCCCTGATAAAGCAACGTAATTTTGATCATCCGAATATATTTCAATCATTTCTTTGACTATTTGTGGACTTACTTGACCAATTGTACAACCAGATAACAATACAATAAATAGTAAAGAAACAATCACGATTAATCTCTTCATACTATTCCCCCCTTATTTTTAATATTCACCAAACAAGAAGAAATAACCAAAAGGTCCAAATAATGATGACACCCCAAGATACCAATATCCCCTATTAATGTCAGATTGTGAATGAGTTCTCCCTTTAACACCACCCAACACATCTGCAGTAATTTCCCAAGGTCTATCATAATATTTTCTTTTGCTCCATTTTTGCCATGAAGGTAATCCAATCATAAGTCCATAGTTTGCAATTCCCATCATCATTAATTGCCAGTTATGTCCTCTTTCGTGTCTTAACTTGTCAGCATTGCTGCTCTGTCCTAAGAAAATTGCTCCAAATGACCCAGAACGTCCTCCAACAGCTGCTCTAAAAACTGGAACGCCTTTATAAAAAGAAACTTTTGAAGAATTTAATACTAAATCTTCTTTATTATTAAATGGATTCCATCCAATAGAATTCATATCGTTTCTAATATCTTTATCAAAAATTGATGCAACTGCCATTCCTGCATAACTTAAGGCTGATGTAGCCACTTGTAATGCAGTTCCTCCGACTGGAGTAAATAATAATACCGCAGCCAATATTAACCAAGGAAAACACCCACTAGGATCAACAAAATTCACAGGGTCATTATAACAATAACTAAATAAATTCAAACCAACAATAGAGGCTGGATCCAAATAATCTATACTATCTGCTGTTAACCACCTACACCACTGTGGTACATAATATCTACTTTTACAATAATACATTCTTGTTTCTATATCATAGTAATACCCTTTATATCGAAATGGATTGTATGCTCCTATTGTAGTGGCTAGTGTGCCTGTTACTGCTGTTATCTCACCATAGGCTGTATATTCATATTTTACCACAAGACTGCCTTCACTGTCTATGATTCCTAAGATATTTTGTAAGATATCTCTTATATAATAGTATTTTGTTTCCTTATTATAGATAAATCCATAGAGAATTCCTGATTCATCATATAAGAAGTCTAATCGATAGTCTGGGGTTATTTCAGTTATAAGCATATCCCCATCATAATAATATTGACTTCCCATTCCTTTATAATCCTTCTTTGATGTTCGTAAGCCTTGTTCATTATAGGTAAATCGATAATAGCTTCCTGCATAGCTATAGCTGATTAATCTTGGTCCTTCATAACTATAGCTAATCTTATTCCATTTTATTGGATTCATTGGGTTGGCTCCATAGGTTATGGCTTCTTTATTCACGCTGATGAGTCTTCCTATACTATCATAGCTATAGCTTCTATTTCCTGCTGTTAAAATGTTTCCATTTCCATCATAGCTATAGCTTGTATTATCCTCCTTTGATAAATATCCTTCACTATTATAGCTATAGCTATGGGAGCCAAAGGTTGTATCTGTAATAGAGGTGATGCGATTTAATTTATCGTAGCTATAGCTTCTGTTTCCACTATTTTTATATTGTATCCTCTCCTTTTCTATTTGTCCTGAGGTATAATATGAATTCGTTGGATTGGCTTTATAGCTATAGGTATGACTTAATCGGGTTGTTTCTTTGTCTTGTATTGTTGTTTTTTGTAGCATTCCTAGCTCATCATAGGTTTTTATCTTTTTGGTGGATTTGATTTCCTCTGCTAGGCTATCTAATGTGCTTAGCTCACAATAGGCTTCCCTCGTTACTACCATAGAGATTTGTCCATATAAGGCATAGTTTCCATCCTTCCTACTTCCAAGATTTAAGGTTAGGCTATTCATTCTTGCGGAGATTGGGAAATCTCGACTATAGGATTTTCCGTCTAGATATACTCTTACTGCTTTATATAGGGTTGTGGTGGTTGAATCTGAGGTGCTTGCCTCTGTAAAGGAGATTCCTACACTATGCCACTGATTATTAGTTATGCTTAAGCTTGTTTTTTCGGTTGAACCATTTACTACTATATATAAATATGTGTCACTTCCTCTATATAAGGCTATACCTCGATTAGAGCTTTCCTCTATATCCATAAGATATTGCTTATCCTTTTTGTCTTCTCTGATATAGCTTCTTAGAAGAATGGTTCCTGTACTACTCATTCCTAAGCGATAGGAAAGTCTTTCTCCTTTGGCTATATAGGAATAGCTTTGGGATGCCTTATTATAATAGAACAGGTTCTTCTTCGGATAAATAAGTGGCTGACTTCCATCAAGTCCTTCATAGCTGTTGCTTAAGGGATAGATCTTAAATTCCTTTTGATGGGCTTGACTAAGGTTATAGTGCGTGGTGGTTATGTTTTTTATGGAATCTGCTTCATATTGACTTGAGGCTTCTATATAGCTTTTCATTTTTTGATGGTAGATTTCCATATCTGTCTGGCTTAGTCTTCTTCCTATCATTAAGCCTGTGAGTCTACATTCTGTTTGCTGATACCCCTTTGTTCCATCATATCGATACCCAATATGATATCCACTTCCTGAATCTATTCTGATTTCATACCCTCTTTTTCCTTCGATTCTTTCACTATTGCTATAAAGCTCATAAGAAAATTCTTTTGTTGTTTCTTCTCTATAGCTGAAATTGAGTCCAAAGAAATTCCATTCTCCTATTTTTATGGTTCCTGTTGTTTTACATAAGGTCATGCTGGTATTTGTTTTATCCTTAACCTCTAGGCATACTTCATTATTTGTATTGATATAGACGCCTATATAGAAAGGTCCACTTTTACTTTTCATACTCATGACATACTGAATGCTTCCTCCTCTATTTGGCTTATAATAAAATGCAATTCCACTCTGATTGATATATCCACATTCAGTTAGATCATAGCTCAATGGTCGATTTAGATTGCATTCTACATAGGGCAGAATCCCTTCTGTTCCATAGCTTGGCTTGGTCTTGTTTCCTGTGCTATACTCCTTTGCTGCTATGCTGGACTTCCTATTCCTTAGGCTCGTTGTAGAATGAAACATCGTTCCCATTCGTTCTGTTTGCCCTTCTATATATTCTATAAGCTCATCTGGCAGGGGTGAGGCTTCCTTTAGACTATACTCCTCATAAAGAGTGTGTGAGGCTACGGTTTTCTTTTTTCTTGTGAGGATCTCCTCTTTTGTATAATGATATTCTACTTCTGCTCCTTCTGTTTCTTCTTTGATGATGTTTCCTTCACCATCATAGCTATAGCTTCTTAGGAGGGTTGTTCCTTCATATACCTTCTTTAGCTTTCCTACTGCATCATAGGTACACTGATATTTATTTTTTCCATTGACCTTGATGCTGGTTAGATTTTCTTTTTCATCATAGCCGTATTCGATTTCATCTCCGCTTGTCCCATACCTTTGATTTAGTAGATGCCCTGTTTTACTATCATATGTATACTCTATGATTTCATTGCTATCTAGCTTTACTTTTTGTAGATTATTGTATTCATCATATATGAAATGATAGGTATTTCCGTTGGTTGGGTTTGCATTTATTAGGTTGTTCTTCTCATCATAGAGATATCTTACTCTTTCATTTTCTTTAACGATTTCTATGATATTATCCTTTTCATCATAGCCATATTCGACTGTTCTTCCTAAGGCATCTGTTATTTTCTTGACCCTTCCATAGCTATCATAGCTATAGCTGGTTTTGTTCCCTAGCTCATCTGTGATAGATTGTAGGTTTCTTCCTTTTTCATATTCCTTTTTCATCTCTATATATTTTTTCTTGTTGGCTTTATAGCTGGTTTCCTTGATGATGTTCCCATAGCTATCATACATTACCTCTCTTACTACGCCATATCCATCTCTTTGTTGATACGCTTGGCTTTTCTCATTATACTCTATTCCATATACCTTGTTTCCTGTTTCTCTTCTCCCTATGAGGTTCCCCTTTGTATCATACTGATATTCTATTTTCCCTTTACCTGTTTCTACCTCAATGAGGTTTCTTTTTTCATCATACTTATATCTTCTTCCATAATCTTTATTGAGCAGCTTTGCTCCTGATATGATATATGCCCCTTCATCATAAAGCTCTATCCATATGTTTATCCATGTGTAGTCTGTTTCTGCTTTACTATATAAATAGATGAGCTGATAGCTATAATTTTGATTGAAATCATACCTTTTGATTTCATGATTTTCTATTTGAAAATTCACTGTAATAGCTTCTGAATTGTGGGTATATCCCCACATTACTAAACATACGCTATCTCCTGCTTTTCCTTTTACTGGAATTCTGCAATGAATTGCTCCTATACCCTCGGCTGCGTAGCTTACACCATTCAATACCTTAAATCCAGAATCCCTTATTTCTATATCGGGATAGATTTCTATCTCTGGGGTGGTCTCCATTTTTTCTATTAGGTTTTCTACATATTCTCCTTCTGTTTCAAATAGGTTCATTCCTTTACTTTCAAATAGGGGGAGCTTTGTTGTTTTATCATATTCAAAATATCTTTCATTTCCATCACTATCTAGCTCATAATAGGGGAGGTTATTTTCATCAAATCCATAGACGATTTCATAATTTGTATCACTATCCATAACTCTTGTAGTATAGTAAGTATAGTATAGATTCATACAATGTGTATATGGCTTCATTCCATAATAATCCTTGATTTCTATTACTCTATTTTCCTTAAAACTATATACTATTTCATATTGCTGCTTCTCATCTCGCACGACGATCTTCTCTATTGAATAATAGATTCCTAAATGCTTGATAAGCTGGGATTCCTTATAGTGCTTCACACTTGTTATTCTCTGATTTGTATCATATCCAAGCTCTACATAATACAATGTAGTTCCATCTTGGGTATAGTTTATCCTTCTTACTATCCCTTCTGTTTCTATAAACGTTACCTTTGCTCCTCTATGATTATCCATATTCATGCCATCAAAGCTGATCTTTTCTCCGTTGATATAGGCTATTCTTGTAGGAAAATTTGTATTCCCTTTTTCATAATATATTGTATTGCCTTGTGGGTCTTGAATCTCATAGCTATACTCATCACTGTCTCCTGGTACCTCTCGTACTTTTTTTATTATCCTTAGATTACTTTCCTTGGATTGATATTCCTTTTCTCCTGTTTCATCCCAATACTGGATGCTTCCTCCATCGGCTTCTCTTATACTGATAAAGCTTTCTCCATCCGTTATATTTTTATAGGTGTTGATTGCACACCCTTTCCCAAAATATCCGTTTCTATCTCTATCCTGATAATTCCATATTAGGCTCAAATCCATTGGGTTAGGTCCTAACGTTTGAAACAGTGGGATTAGGATATGCATATTGGCATCTTCTTTATTCACATTCACGGATACCTTTGCAACTTCTCCTATCGTTTGACTGATTTGTTTGGTATGGCTTTTTAAGCCTTGATTTGCCATTTTTCTTTCCTTCTTTCTTTTTTTATATTTAAGATCTTAAATTTCATATTAGGAGCGACCTAATATATTTTTAGTGTAGCATACTTTTTCA
>CATKXV010000002.1 GCA_949840955.1 uncultured Anaeroplasmataceae bacterium
AGGATCAAACTCTCCATTGTTTGTTTGTATTCTGTCTCAATTCATTTCTATCTTAAATGAACTGGCTTCTTCTTTTTTCGTTTATTCGTCGTACTTTTTTTCGTCATATATAGTTTTCAAAGACTAAAAATCTAGGTCATTTTTAAAGCGACCTTGTTTATAATACTACAAAATCCTATCAAAGTCAATTCAAAATTTCAAAAAAATTAAACTTTTATGTAAGATTTTTTATTCATTGATTGAAAAAGTAAATTCCGCTGTTAATAGTTGAACATTTATTTTTGTAAAACATTAAGGATGTAAGTTCTTTCTTTGTCTTACACCCTTTTATTCTTTATTGAATATTTTGTTAAAACTCTTCTAATATTTCTTTTATACATTCATATTAAAAATACTTTATCTCTAAATTTGGATATGGCATTTCTTATTGCATATAAATTGTTTTTGCTTAAATAGCTTTTATAATAATATATTGACTATTATATAAAGGATAAAATCCTTTGGTCCAAATTACGAAACTTGAGTCTAGATTCTATGACTTCTACAATATTCTCCTTTATTATCGATTAATAAATTTTCTTTGGATAAAAATATTTATACTATCATTTCCTTACCAATTTAAGACTTAGTTCATCTAAGACAGTAAATAAATTGTCCAATACCATATAATCATAACGATAAATTTGAGCTATAGAAATGAAATCAGGATCCGTATAATCAATTTCTGAACTTTCTTTTTTATATACCTTTATCATTTTATATTTTTCTTTAATTAATTCATCTAATGCATAATATGTAGTTAAACAAGCGTGTTTTTTCTTTATTATATCCTTATGTTCAAAGCGTTTCTTTTCTTCGTTATAGTAAAAATCTTTGTAATTCATAGGTTTAAAATCAAAATAAAAGTAGCTAGCATTCCATCGAGAATGTTCAACAAAGGCTAAAACATTCTTTACTGTCGTCTTAAAATAAAAATCATATTGATTATATAATTCATTATTTCGGTTAAAATCAACAGATCCATAATATTTTTCATATTCTTCTTTAGAAATCTTCCTTCGCGAATCTTCCTGATTGACAATTTCTAAATTCATCATACCCATTTTGTGATAAACAATCAATGCTCCAAAAATATTTGAATATTGCTCAACAATGGGTTCTTTTTGCCAAGCCCTATGAAAATCTGCACTTGATAACGAACGATAACTTGAATTAACTAACCCTGCTATTTTCATTAAATTATCATTTACGATTCTATCATGATTTAGAAAATTTTGATCTTCACCAAAATAAATTACATTGTTAGATATACAATTTAAATCTTGAATATTATTATCCTTTATTCTGCAAAAAATTGCAAAATTCTGTTTCAGTTCTTCTAAAGCATAATATAAAGATTTAGCATATTCCATATTCTCCGAATCATTAGTAAGAGAAACCACGAAATATGTATAACTATTTTCGTTTACTAAATCAACTAATTTTCGCTTTAGTTCTGCAGTTTCTGCATATACTTGCTTATATTCCACATTACAAATTTTTTCTATTTTGGGTAAATCACAATTTTTAAAAATATGTTCAAAATCGAATTCCAATTTTGTAAAACAATCATTATGTAGTTTTTCTTCTTCGCTTTCAAAAATATAATAATTTACTGGCAAAACCTCTAACTTATCTTTCTTTTGTACAGCAAATTGAAATATTGTAGACATCATTTTAAATAATGCCATATTTACCTTTCCAAACCCAATAAAGCAAATGTTAATTCGTTTACCGTTTTTTATAGTTAAATTTGAATTATAGAACTCTCTTGGAACATACTTGCTAATCGGATATAGTTTTACAAATTCTCTAGCTAAAAGTTCGTGCTTATTAAAACAGGATAAATAAACCTGACTTTTTTCTAAATTAAGTTCAAAGTAAACGTCTCTTATGAATTTCATTTGTTCGACAGATGTGGCAAAATGTAAATATATTTCTTTTTTATTTTCTGTAAAATTATATTTGGATAATTCTTTTTGTAAATTTAAACTAGAAATATTAAAATAAATAATATGACATGTTTTATTTTTTATATAATGGTTTAATGTTTTATTATTTAATTTACAATTTAAGTATTTTAATTTCTTCTTCTTTAAATCTTCTATTTCTTTTTTCTCGCTACTTTCCAACCATAATACAGAATTTTTATTATTTAAACAGTATTGAATAGAGTCCTTAGAATATCCAATGACAATATCACATCCATTTTTCAAAAGTTTATTAACATAAATTCCATTCATGATTTTAGAGCCAAACAAACTAAAGAAGGTTGTAATCCATGTTAATGATACAATTAGAAATAAAAAAGTATACACAACGTGATATAAAGGTATCGCCTTAGAAATTTCATAAATTTTCGCAGAATCAATATCAAAAACTAAAAATTTTAAAGTTCTCCCCATTAAATAAATATAATCATAATATGAAGCGCCATTCTTCATAAAAGATAGATTAACACAATATACAGAAAAAATTAAAATAGCAACCGGAATGAAAAAACAATTGTTCTTTTTTGATAATTCCATTTTCTTTTTATAAAAGCCAAAAAGAAAGATAAAAATCATTAAGACTTCTATTATCAAAAAAACAATTCCAAATATCAAATACATTATATCACACTCCAATTAATTTTTAAATCCAATAAAAGACATCAATCCCAAATTGAATACAAAATCATGGTTCATAAATTTTCGCTCTAAATCTTCGTAAATATCACATAGCCATGCATACTCCTTGCGATAATATTCATCATCAGGATATCTTTCACACTGGATTCTTAAATCATCCTTAATAAAAGAAAAATAAATATCAAAGAAAGACTGCTTATCCTCAAAACTCATATTTATTGTATTATACCCATTTTTTAGAATCTCTATATTTTTAAACCCACTTAGTATTAGGTTCGTTGCAATTTCCCTTCCACTATAACGATATCCTGAAATCACATTATTTCTGCATATTTCATACACTCTTTCAAAATCATGATTTATATCTGGATATGCAAAATTTAGTCCGTCATCAATATCCTTTATATAAATACATCCTTCATTACTCAAAAATTTTCTTAATTTTTTAAGCAAATGATAATTGTTACGAATATGCAAAAAAATCATAGAACAATGAATGATATCAAAATTTTCTATATTATGGGCATTCATAATTTTTTTAAGCTTTATTTCAAAATCAGAGGAAGTCAAATCTAAAGCAAAAAAATTAATTTTCTCATTAGAATAATTATCGTTCGCAAAAATGACATTTTCAACGTTTGTTTCTATACCTATAATAGTATCAACTGCTTCACAATGACCAAATCGATCAACAATTAATGAACCATCTCCTGAGCCAACATCTAAAACAGATACGTTCTTTTTCCCTTCTATAAGTCGATTATAAATATCAATATCAAATTTTTTTAAAACTTTCTGCTGGTTATTTAGTCTAGTTTTTTCAAAATCTGAGGCACTATCATATTTATTGTCTATTCTTTCTCTGACAACCTCTTTTTTTTCAGCAATTCCTAAAATTTTGATGATTTTTTCCTTTAAATCAAATATAGCAACATCTAAAGTCCGACTGCAGGCATCTATCCAATGCTGTCTTTTCACATAATAATCCATTGCTTTTGATAAGTCTTTATTATCCACCTTGAAAGGAATAATAGTAATTGCTTCTTGATTAATATTGGCTTTAAAAGCTTGTTCAACCTCATTTAAACAATGTGGAGAATTTGAAGATCTCTCATTTAAAACAATCACAAATATTCTACATCTTTCAATAGCCTCAACAATGCTTGTGGCATAATCACCTATAACATCTCTAGGAGCATACCAGCATCTAACCTTATGCTGTTCAAGGACAGATACTATATTGTCAGCAATACTCTTTGATTCATGCTCATAACTAATAAATACATCTAAACTCTTTTCCATATGTTCTGTAGTATAATCTGTTTTTAAAAGACTATACTATCCCCCTTTCTCTATAGTATTACTTATAAAATCATTCTTGCCATAATTTAAGCTGACATTCTATTACAAATTATAACACAATTATTTTAAAAATACCACTTTTAAGAAAAATCAAAAAAAGCATGACATCTAATACTACGTTAAATTTCATGCTTATCGAATTTAAATATATTCTTTATCCTCTTACCATTTTTTGAACCTTAAGGGGCGGTTGGTTGGCTCCTGCATAATCTTCTCGTTCTTCTACTTTTTTAAACCCAAATTTCTCATATAAATGAACGGCAGGAAAATTCTCTTTATTCACATAAAGTTGAATAGGAGCATTTCCATAAATATCTAAAATGTTTTTTAATAAAAAAGTTCCAACTCCTTTATTTTTATATTCAATCTGTACAGAAACCTGGCATATTGAAACACCCACACTAAAATTATTATATTCCTGTTTAAATGAATTACATGCCTCTTTAAAATTTTTGGGATATGTTTCATTGGCCAAAAGAAATGCTTCTAAAAAAACATCTTGATCCCAATCAATATAATGAAAAAATAAGGAACATATTCCAATAACCTTTTCATCAAGTTCACAACAAAAGAAATTATTTTTATAAAAAATAGAGTTTTCATTTTCAAAAAGAAAAGGCATTATTTTGTGCGCCTTTTCTTTGCTTCCAAATAAATCTATATAAGTATAAGGATCTGCAGCTAAAATTAAATCTATTACACTTGGATAATCTTTTTTTGTTATTTTACGAAAAATTAAATCTGTCATTCACTATCATTCCTCAATTGATTTTTACATATCATAATCCATATGATTGCAATTTATCATAATAGGTTCTATCCATAATTTCAACTCATCATTACTTCTAAAACGATTCGGTACACAATAGTAGCCTTGATTTGGAGAATAAGAATATTCAGAAATCACTTTGAAATCATTTTCTATACTTTCATCTGTAAAAACAGAAAAATGATTTACAACATAACCATCTCTTGTTTTAGAAGTATAATCTAAAAAAGCTACATATGGATATATAATTCCCTCACTACGATTTGATCCAAAGCTCTTGCCTGTTTTTAAATATTCTAATGCGATTTTTACTGTATCCACTAATTCATTAAAATCTCTTCTTGTTGTTATGGGTTGAGAAAAGCAGTCTTCAAAACAAGCAATATTACTATAGGTTAATAAAAAATCCCTTCCTAGCATTCGCTTTAATAATTCATTGTAAGATTCCTGTTTCCCAGGATATGCACATTGTCTACAAAACTCTTTGAATTTTTTTAAAAGAGTTTTAATTTCTTCTTTGGGCAATGCCTGCATTTCTAAACTCATTCTTGCCATAGTTTCATCAAATTTTTGATTTGCGCGAGCTTGAGATTGCTCAACCCGCTCTAATGTTAATTGATTTAAAATAGATTCTTTCTCAAAATCAAATTTTTCTTGAGCATACGCAAAAAGAGCATGATAAAAGCAATATAAGGTTTTTAAAGTTTGGTCTACTAATATTAGTAACGCATTTTTAGCTGCTTCAAAAGACACTGCAGATGCTTTTATCTCATCTACTATTTTTATTCTAGAAATTATAGATAATGGATATCGTATTTCTATATCTGTTGTTAAATTTGTGTAAGTTAACTGTGATAATGTATTAACAATTGCTAACGCTTGAATTCTTGCACGGATACTTTCCTCATTTACCACTTTCTTTCGAAAGGAAAGTCCTTCTTTACTACCATATACTTTATTTTTTATATTGCTTAATTCTGATTTAATCGATGTTCTTACCCTTTCCTCTAAAGCAGAAATATTAAATTTATCTCCAAAACGATAATTCAAATTCTTAATTAATTTTTGGAAATATGTAGTTCTACCATTAAACAATACTGATAATAATTTAGTTGCACTTTCTTGAATTAAAAGAGTCGCAATCACAACATCCCATGCATATCCAATCTCAACCAAATTATCATCATCTAAATAGTTAGTATCTATATCTCCATCTTTAACAAACATTGTTGCATAATCTGGCTTTATAGAATAAATATCATAAATAATTTTTTTAGCATCATCATCTAATATATCAGATATTGCAAGTGATAAGATTCTTATATAACGAAAGTTAATAGTATTAAAGTCTTTTATAAAGTGATCCGTGCTAGAGAAGTTTTTTATGCATCCTGGAAATAGCTCATTTTTAAAAGCATTTACCCCTTCTTCTAATTCTAATATAAAGCAATCCTCTATATCTTCTTCTATAACAGAAGAGTCTTTTTCTCTAACCAAAACATAGATACGATTTCCATTATTAAAATCACCAATCTCCGAAAAATTTAAGATTAAATATTCTTCCTTAGAAGTACGAATCATCCTTTGAGTCACACTTTCTAAATAATAATATTTCCCATCATTATCATTTAAAAAAGAATAATTCACATCCACATCAGCTGTTGCAATGTTTCCATCAGACACTTTCAAGCGTTGGAATCCATCAATTTGCTCATCATCCTTAATAAGTCTTAGAGGAACATCATTTTTCATCACATCAATATGAATTATAAATGGAAGCATATCTAAAAATTGAACAAGTAAAAATCTTAAATATCCTAAATCTTGAACTTGCAAGCGGGCAGAATATCTTCCGATTTTTGCTTGATGAATGAGTTCAGAAAAATATGGAGAAAACTTAAATCCTCCTGTAATCTCAAACTCTCTCATAATTTCAGCAGAATTCTCACTATTCAATAAAATTTGAATATCATTTAAAGAATTTTCTATAAATTCATAAGTAAGATTAAATTCATAATATAACTTTTCAAAAGAAGTAATAATCCTCATAAAATTAGATGAATTTTTTAACGAATATTGTTCTTCTAAATTTTGCATTTTTGTTTTTCTCCAATGTAAATACTTTCCATATATAAACATGAAGGACAGAATCAAAATATTATTGAAATAAATATAAATTTTGCTACCTATTTTTAAAAATTTACGATCGTTCCATTCTTGCATAAAAATAAAATCTTTAACATCAATATCTCTTATTTTATCTATTTCTAGCAAAGCATCTTCTATTGTTAGTCTTTGTTCCAAATTCATCATAGAAGACCTCCTTTTATCTAATTAAAATCCTTAGCTATAACTTCAGCTAAATATTCATATGCCTTATATGCCTCTTCTTCATCATTTGAAAAAATATACTCTCTATCATTCTTTAATTCACAAAGTACACCTTCAGAGAATTTAAATCTTTTAACTTCAGGAATTCCATATTTATCGTAATTTAGCATATCAAAATCAAATCTACATTCAGACCCTTGACTATCTAATTCTAATCTTAATTTTTCTAAATCATCTCTTACTTCTTTTCTGACATTTTCCAAATTAAACTCTCTACCATTAATAACAATTTTCTCCTGTGGTACAACATTAAATAGTGGAATAAACTCTCCTGCAACACCCAATGCTTTTCCTTTTAAGAAATCTATTGTTCCTTTTCTGTGCTGTCTTGTAATTCTCATTACAACAACAATTTTATCGCTTTCTTCAAATACAGTTTTTCCAATAATTTGTCCACCTGCAGGCATATCAAAAATAACTGCAGCAGCTCCATAATTCTCACAAACCTTTAAAAAGTTACTAATCGTTAAATTTGACGTCCCATCAAATTTTGATATTGTTTTAGTTGGTTGAACTGGAACAAATAAAACACTTTTCCCATGTGTTATATGATTCAATCCAAATTCTGCTCCTACTGGTAAAAACTTTTCATAAAGCCCAAATTCTGTAAATGGTTTTATAGGTGTTCCTCTTGATGCTGCAGCATATTTACTGAAAATAGTCTCTTTTGTATTTAATAACATATTCGTTGTAAAAAAATTGGGGTCTTCTTTTTTTATCTCATTTTCTGTTAATAAATAAGACAATCCCGCGCTATCAGCATCTAAATCTACTAAGATTATAGGATGCTCTTTACTCGCATTTAATTTTTCTACTAAAAAAGGAATCGTATTATAAATAAGGGAACTTCTTCCTGAGCCACCCTTATATGAAAAATAAGATGTAACTAACATTTCTTTAATCTCCTTCCTAACCTTTAAATTTCTTTAAATTTATTGCTTATTTGATTTCCTAGTTTTCGAATCAAACTATCAATAAGCTTAATATATCTATCATTCATATGTAATTTTGAATTTTCTTTTGCCTTTGATACAGAATCTTTTCCTTCAAAATCCTTATCAATTAAACTATATATTTCATTTGAAAAGTATGCTGTAATAAATTTAATAAATTTATAAGCGAATTTGCTTTCAGCAGTCTCTTTGTTTTTCTCATTTGTAATAGAATACTCCTCAGTTTCATCTCTAGAGCATAAATAAATTGTAACCCTTTCAAAAATTTCAGGAAGGAGCTTGATTAATTGCTCTTGTAGAACATTTAGAATTAATTCTTTAATAGCACTAATAATAGGCAAATTTTCTGTTTTTTCTTCATATTCTTTTTTTAATTTATTAAGTTCAACTGCATGCTCCTCAGCTTGTTTTGATATAGCAACTTGTCCTTCTTTTATTCTTTCATTAAGTTCTTCAATTTCAACTGAGTATTTTTCAATAACACTCGCTACAGTTTTTTTCGAAGAATTCAGTGGAAATTCATATTCTTCATAATAAGCATAAAAATCATATAAGGCAGAAATATATATACTATTAATATTAACATCATATCCATCCTTATCCCAAACCCATTTCACACCATTAGAATCTTTATATCGGTTTGACATAATTAATTCTAAGTAATTAATCATCTGCTTTTGAGGATAGCGTGTAACCCACTTACTAACCATATTATAGGCTCTAACCATTAAAGGAACAACCGTCAACACCTGGATTCGTTGCTTACGAAGATAATTTACTTGATCGTATAGTTCAACAGGAATTGTTTCATTAAAATTTAAAACATATTGATCTATAATGTATCCTTTTTGAATTAAATTAATTTCACAATAGGTATCATAAATATTTTGCATAATTGATTGAAGCCATTCAAAATAACGCCTTTCCTGATAATTATCGTTATAAATATCTGATACACCTGAAGCGATTAAAATAACCACACTAAATAAAGTGTTAAATATTGCATTATTTGTAGTACTTCCCTTGATTTCATCTAAATCAACTGCATTATAATCAATTCCTAAAAATTTAGAACGCAAATCAAGGCCACTTAATTTTAAATCCAAGTATAAACCAGCTGATGCTACACTCCCTTTGAAATCTTGATATTCCTTTTCTATTGCTTGATAAAACAAAATATCTCTTTCAAATTTAGCTTTATTCTTATCATTTATCTTTTCGTCAATATATTTTTCTTTATCCTCACTACGGATATAACCTAAGGATAGTTCTATATTTTCATAAATTGACATATATGCTAAACAAACGGAATACGTAAAATATAAAGATGGTCTTAGCGGATTATTTTCGATGGTTAAATCGTTCGTATAATTCCAACCACAAGAAGTATATATGCTTTTCACATTACCTATTTGATGTTCACCACTTGGACATATAATTTTTAAATCACATAACTTCTTTAAGCAATCTTTTAAAACAAAAACTAAAGCATCTACTATCTCTAAGTCACTACCTATGCCTTCTACAAATAAATTTAAAGGCTTCTTATTTTGTAAAGAAGTTAAAATTAATTCTCTAATTTCCATAATCGCTTGTATACATTTAGCCAATGAATCAACATAGTCAAATGAAAAATTTTTTACATATGGGGTGGCTCTATAAACTAACGCACCTGTAAAATAACCAACCTCATTAAAAAAGGCAGTTAAATTCCTATTGAAAATATCTATCTCCTCACTAGAAAAAACCTCTTTTCCTTTTGCATCACTTGTAAATTGTTTAACTAATGCAATTGTAATTAAGCCTTGAGAGATACTGATTAAACCTGTATCTTGATTTACATCAGATAAAGCAAAAATATTATCTTTAGAAAGACCAAATTTGATAAAGTCTCGATAGATATCATTCCCAATTTGCTCTTTTGGCTTATAAGTATTAAATATTGATGATGTTTTATTTTTTTTGCCACCAGAACCATCTAAAATATCGTCTAAAATACTATTTTGTTCCATTTCTTTTACCCCATTTCTTAAAATAATTTGTCTCTATTTTTAAAGCAAATATAACTCCTGCATGAATAGTTTCTTTTGCACTCCAAACTTTTATAGTTTGAAAATTTTTACCAACCAGTAATAATTCTTGATTTTTTAATATCCAATAAATATCCTTTGCAAAAAAATAATTATTTTCATAGAATTCCGTCCCTTTTATATCTAATAAATATTGCGTATGATTCAAAAGAACTTCATTTGCCATTGATAACTCAATATGCTGTTGTTCCTCTTGTGTAAAGCAATTACGATACACATCATTTATAAGATCGCTGACTTTATCTATCTGTCCAACAACAGGAATTAAACACTTGTTGCTTATTAAGGAAATATAATCTTGATTTGCATCAATAATTCTCCATTCTATTAAATCTAATGGATAAAATAGACCACTATGAGTGGAGCCATAAAACTCTTCATCCCACTCATTAGTTATAATTTTTCCGTTTGCTTCACGATTTAAAGATATTGCGTTCTTTTGTGGAAATCTTCCAATTGTTGCTATTAAAAATTGGTCTTTCCTTCTAATTCTTTTTTCTTCCAATAATCCTAATAAAATGCATTCTTTGTCATTAATCACAGACCTGTGGACTTTTTTAATATCCTTAATTAGAATATCTAAGCTTTCTTTTTTTGGTGTTTGATATAATACTTCTTTACATAGTAAGGAATCCTTTTGATTCATATCTGCTATTTTGAGTTCATCCTTAGGTATATCTAATACCATTTTTTCTATTCCACCCTCTTCTAAGAAAATGGGATAAAAATGAAAACCTGATTTAGTCAAAGATTTCATATAGAAATATTCTTCCTTGCAAGCATCGCTTTTCAGATACGATTTACTTACAAAGCACAAACAACCCTTACAATGAGAATTAGAAATAAATTTTATAACTTCTTCATCCCATCTTTTCCCAGTAGTCAAATCATAATCATACCAATAATTGACAAATTTAGAATATAAATAATTTAAAATATTGAATACTAATTCATAATCTTTATGCGAATAACTGACAAACAAATAATTGTCTATATCTTCATCTAGAGTTTCTCTATCAAGATATAATTTGGGTTTTATCATTTTCATATTCATCACCATTAATTGATAATATGAATATCTGTGATTTGAGCAGAATTCTTTATCTTCATTCCTTTTTCTTTCATAGCTATTGATAAGCTATGATAAGTTCCTCCACGATTAATTTCCTTATGCTCTTTACTATCAAATAAATCTCGTTCTGTTCCATCCCATATAGCAATCAGTTTATCACAACGTTCTATAATATATGCCGCTGCTGCTGCATAGGTATTGATAGGGTCTTTTTTTATTTTTAGAGAAACTGCTTGAGCTAAAAGGTGACGCATTCTTAATTCATCATTTAATGTATAATCTATTCCATGTTTTAAAGCATCATTTTTCACATCTTCAATATACTCTTCATAATCCATCGGTATAACTGCTTTAGTGGTGATTCCTAGTTCTGTTGCACATTCCGCAATAAGTTGACCAGCACCATAAGCATAAGATGTTCGAACAACAACTCTATAGTTTTCTTTATAAATTTTCAATATTTTTTTAATTCTTTCCTTGATTTTTTGAGGGTTCTGCAGTCCAAATCTATGGCCGATTCCTCCAATTTCTAAGGTATCCTTTCTTCCATATCGATAATTATAAATTTTTATATTGCTATCAAACTTTCTTAATAATGGAATAAGATTTTTAATAACCATTTCGTTCTTGAGTTTTTCGGTATCACTTAATTTATCAAAGGGAACTAGACTCTTATGGATTTTCTTTTCATTTCTTTCTTGCGTAGTTTGATAGTCATTTCCATACACCCAACCTAAAGAAAGTTTCTCTTTAACCCATCTAACATGTTCCTCTCTAGATAAAAAGCCTAAATGATCTATACCATTCTTTATAAAAAGGTCTTTATTTATATCTTCTATAACTGGATAATCTAAATCTTTACTACTATAAAAGCAATTGATTAGTTCTAGCTTTGAGGCATAGGATTTTGCTTGTTCAATATTGGATAATTTAAATTCTAATGGCAAATTTGAAAAAGCTTCATTAATATATTCTGATGTAAAGTCTAAGCAATGATCTAAATAGCTTGCATGTATTGCTTTAGCTAAATCACATAAATTTATGAAATTATTATCTGACATATATAGTTCTTGTCTTTTTTCTTTTTTTCTTTGCTCCACTTTTGCATTTATTTGAAATGAATAATCAATATAGTCTTTCAATTTGTTTATAAATTTTCCATCTTTTATTTTTAAATAGCTGTCATTAAGACGTATATCCCCATTTGCCTCTACAATCGTATATGTATCAAAATAATAAGTTACTGAAAGCAAATCATCTTTAATAAAGAATTCTACATCCCAAGCTATAGGATCTCTTTTGCTTATTTTCCCATAGGCTAATCTATCCCATATTTGCAATTCATCACAAAGAATTAATAAGAAGGCTAATGGATTTTCTTGCAATGATATACTATGACACTCCTCCTTGGCTATCGCTTTATAATCGTATTTATTAAAATTATTATGAAGAAGTATAGCTGTTAATACATCTAAATCAATTCTATTTAATTTATGATTAGTTTTAAGCATTTTCTTTGCTAAAGTAACTGCACTAAAATAACCATGATCTATAAAATTGGGTTGCTCTACTATTCTTTGATAAAGCAAAGGACCTACCTTGCTCTCTTCATATCCTTCATGTAGATATAATCCATAGGCCAATAAATTATTTATATTATCAAACGTTCTTCCAAATTCTTTTTCTAGAAGGCCTTGGTCTTCTAAATCTAAATTTAAAAATGAATTTAAATTTCCAAAAGAAACATATAATTGTGGTTCATTCTTCCATATTTCAGTACAATAGTTTTTAATTTGCTCATGAGCTAGTTGAAAAGGATATCCTATATCATGAAAGAGGGCTGTAATCCCCCAATACTTGAGAAAAAATATTGCGTCATTTTTATGATTCAATTTATAAAATTTCCCAATTTCACTTCTTAAAACCTTTAGATTTTCAAAAATTGCAAGTCCAATTAAAAAAACATATACTGAATGAGAATAATGATCTCTATGCTTTGAAAGCAATTCACCAGAATGATATTCATGATCAGATAGCATCTCTAACAAATTCTGCGTGTTTTCGTAGCCTCTCCCAAACACTTCAAATATTTCACAAAAGCAATAATATACTGAAAATGCATCCTCTTTTGTTCCTGTTTTTATAAATCTGTCAATTGAATTCCTCAAACACAATTTATTTGAATTATTTTCCATATTTAAATTATCAAAAAACGTATGAATATAATCTATGAATTTCTCCATTAAATTTCCTCCATCCCTTATCCGTGACTTGCATAAATATCCATTATGATTATACCCCCCCCCACATAATTTTGTCAAGTTTTAATTCTTTTTGTCATAAATTTTATAAATGCTGTAGTGCTATTATAAAAGTAGACACATAGGGGGGGAATTAGTAGACAGCATAATATAATAAGTATACATAACCCCTAGGGGTTGTCGACACTTCAAATAACAAAGGAGGCAAAATAAATTCTTACTTGTGATCAATAAAAAAAGGTTATGAAACTTTTATGTGTAATTTCACAACCTGCTATAATTCTTATAATAAATGTTTTAATAATGCTTCGTATGAATCTATAGATAAGTATTTTGGAGCTATATCAAAAACCGTTTTACAGCCATATTGCTTTTCTTTATATAATCTGTAACATGCTCTTGCATAGGCAACCATTACACTTCCTGTAAATTCCGGATTAGAATCCAAGGTTAAACTATATTCTATTTTATGGTTAACTCCTGCTGAGGTTTTTCCTGTACGAATTACAAAACCACCATGAGGAATACCCTTATGATTTTTATCTAGCTCTTCTTTTGTAATGAAATGGACAATGGTATCATAATCAGCAAAATAGTTTGGCATAGTTTGAATAGCATGCTCTACTTCCTTTGGATTCGCATTCTCTTTTAATACGACAAAGCATTCTCTTAAATGTTTATCTCTAGCAGTTAGCTCAGGCTCTTTTCCTTTTCTTACTGCTTCTAAAGCCTCTTCTTTAGGTATTGTATATTGCCTTGCGTCTAAAACTCCAGGAATTCTTCTTATCGCATCACTATGTCCCTGACTCACACCTTTTCCCCAAAAGGTATAATCTTTCCCCATAGGAAGTATGGATTCCATATAGATACGATTTAAAGAAAATAGCCCTGGATCCCAGCCTGTAGATATAATGGCAACCCTATCATTTCCTAGAACACTTTTGTTTACCTCATCAAAATGATGGGAAATTTGTGCATGTGTATCAAAGCTATCAACCACATTGAAATGCTTTGCTAAATCTGGAGTTTGCTTTGGTAAATCTGTCGCAGACCCTCCACATAATACCAAAACATCTATTTTATCTTTAAAATCTGCAATCTCTGAAATAGAGTATACTGGTGTAGTGCTATTTAATTTTAAATCTTCAGGATTCCTTCTTGTAAAAACTGCAATAAGCTCCATATCCTTAGCAGCAAGACAAGCTGCCTCTACACCACGTCCTAAATTTCCATATCCACATATCCCTATTCTTATCATAATCTTTTTTTATTCCTTTCTTTTTATTGAAGCTTCCTTATCAAAGCCTTGAGGAAATCTTTTTTTGAGCTTCTCAATATTTGTAATCAATACATCCTCTAAATCAACATCTAAGGCTGTACAGGCTTCTGCCAAATACCAAGCAATATCCCCCAATTCCTTGATTAAGCCTTCTTTATTCAAATCATGATCCTGATACAAATGCTTTTTTACTATATCAATTGCTTCTCCAGATTCTCCACATAATCCCATAACAGAATTAATTAATATTTCATTTTTATTCAATCGAGGATTTAGTGTTGTCATTGCTAATTTCTGATATTCATTAATTTTCATATTTGCTCCTAACGCAAAAGAAAACACCCATTGGGTATTTTCTAGCTTAATTATTCAATCGTTTTACCTCAGTATAGGCCATAATGAATGGTCCAACACCCTTAGCATCATTTTCAACAACCGGCTCAGACATATAATATTCATAAGAGCCATCCCGTCTTAAATTTGTTTCTGGTCCAAGTCCTGCAACTAAACAAATACCACCTAAATTTAAATCATCATTTTTCACTGTTAAATATGTATTACAAATTCCTTCAAAAATCTTTAATCCAATTTCTTGATATCTTGGAGGTAATGCTTTTAAACGAACTCCCTTAAGAATTGCATAAGCAATCATACTAGAACCAGAGGTCTCCAAATAATTTCCTTCCTTATTAGGGAAATTTGGCACCTGGTAAAACATATTTGATTTTGGGTCTTGAAACTTTAAAATGCTATCTACTGTTTCCTTAAGCATTTCCATAATGGTATGACGCTCATCAAACATTTGCTCGTTCATATATTCAAAAACATCAATCATAGCCACTGTAAACCAACCCAAGGATCTTAGCCAAAAGTTCTTAGATAAGCCTGTTTGCTTATCTGCCCAAAACATAGTTCTAGAACTATCATATCCATGATAATATAACCCTGTTTTAGAATCACGCATCAATTGATGAACATTTTTAAACTGGCTCACGATATCGCTATAGTTTTGCATTTTATTTAGTTCTGTTTCATATCGAGTGTAAAATGGCTGTATCATATAAAGTCCATCTAGCCACACCTGATTTGGATAAATTTTTTTATGCCAAAAATTCCCCTCTGCTGTTCTTGGGTGAGTCAGAATTTGTTCATAAACATGGTGAATAGCATTTAAATACTTTTCTTCCTTTGTATAAGCGTATAAATCAAAAAGGACTCTTGTTTCTGATACATCATCTGTAGAATATTTTTCTTTAGAATACCCTAATATCGTTCCATCCTCATGAACATAATAATCAACAAAGGCTTTTACAAATTTTAAATATTTTTCTTCCTTCGTGGTTTTATAAAGTTCAAGTAAAGAAACCATCATACAACCATCAATATAATTCCATGAAGGCTTTTTTCCTTGTTTTATTGCTTCAATATTCCATAAAGGTTTATCAGGCTTTGAAGTCATAAGCTTTTCAATATATCGGTCTATAATCTCGTACATAGTGTACCTCCTATATCTTATTACTTATATTATACAAAAACCATTGTGCTTTTACAAGAAAATTAAACTAAAAGCTTATTTAAAAACAAAGAGGATTTAAAATTTGTATTTAAAACATTTTCTTCATTAATAAAAATTTTTGATTCCTGAATTTCTTTAAAATCTAATGATTTAAATAGCTCTTCGATCTGACTACACTCCGCAATACAAACAAGCATTTTTAATCCTCTATCCTTAGCATTATCCTCTAAGCCCTTTAATAGTTCTTCTAAATACTCTAAAGAAAGTACCTTTTTAAATACAAAATATCTTATAAGCCCTTTATCAGAAAACTCCTCAAAGGAAATACATCCTACAATTTTATCCTCATCTGAGGCAATACAGGCATTACTTAAAATCTTCTCATCTATTTTATCTATGGAAGGAATGGAGGTTAAAAATTCAACAGCAGATTTTAAAATAGAGTCGTTGATTTTTTCAACTTTAATCATTTTATTCTCCTTTTACTTTTTTAAAAATACTTAAAATAAGACTTTCATATTTTACTTCCTCTGTGCCACTTACACTTAAAAACTCAGGGTAAACGGTTCCCCACCAGTTCGAGCCTTTCCCTTCTCCTATAATAATATATAAAGTCATCTCTTCCGTATTTTTAACTGCACTATTATTATATGTTTTATTATATAAGGTATGATTAGCAAACTCAACTTGGACAGATTCTCCTAATTCTTTTTTTAAAATATCCTCAAAAGCATTCATCGTAGCTTTTATATTTTTAGAATAAACATCATAGTCCTTGTCATAAGCTTCTTTGATATAGCATATTGTTATATCCTTAGCTTTTTCTTTTACCCTTAAATCAGTTGCTTCATCACTTGAGGGAATAACTCGAACCCTTATTTCTTTTTCTTGATTCATATTTAAATAAAAAACAATAATAAAGGCAATAATTATTCCAAGCAATACTATCTTTCTCATCTAAATTCCCCCTCGTATAATAGCATATCCCAAGGGGTAAGGATTTATACAAAAAAACAAAAGACATCTCTATCTTTTGATTTTTATAATTTATACTTGAATTATATGAAAAGCCATATAACAAGACAAATGGATTACATTATCATGAACGCTCACGTTATTTGATGTCATCATATATTTTGATTTTAAACATCTTATCACCATATATATTTTACACTTTTTCAAACGAAAGAAAAAGATGGAAGTCATTCCATCCTATCATCATTCTATTTTTTTTAAAATTTCCTCAAGTGTTAGCGTCCCTTCACGTAAAAGCTGAATTTCCTTTTGACATAAATCTATAACTGTTGAAGAAATATTTGAAGATATTCCTTGAGGGGGATATATTTTTTTGACAAATTTCTCATAACTCCTTACAATTTCATCATAGTCATTTAAAGGAATACTTCCACTTTCATTTACGGATGTTGTAAGCATTGGTCCATAAGTATTTAATATATCCCTAGCAATGGATGAATCAGGAATACGAACTCCTATCGTTTTATATCCGATAACCTTAGTCACATTTTTCTTAGCAGGAAGAATAAGAGTTAAAGCTCCTGGCATAAACGAATTAATTAGTTTTCTGGCTGTATGATTCACTAAGGCAATATCTTCTATTTGGTTAAGATTTGCACATAAACAAGCCAAAGGCTTTTCTTTACTACGATGCTTTATTTCATAAATTTTATTAATTCCTTCTATGTCAAAAATAGGACAACCAATTCCATAAACCGTATCCGTTGGAAAAATTAAAATATTAGACATTCCACTCACCGACATAGATAAATGTCATTCGATCCTTTCCTTCTAAATCTTTTAATACCTCTACTTTAGAATTAGGAAAATATTCTTTAGCTAAGGCTATCATTGCATCCTTTTTATCATAGCCATGTTCAAAGCAAATGATGGCTTTATTCTTTAACACCTTGCCAACGTCCTTTAAAATTATACGATAAAACTTCAGTCCATCCTCTCCACCAAACAATGCAAGATTCGGTTCATTATCCTTAACCAAAGCCATAACATCTTCTGTCTCAGGGATGTATGGTGGATTAGAAACAAAGATATCAAATTTACGATTTAAGACAGGTTCTAGCATATCTCCTTCTAAAAATTCAATGGACGCACCTAAGCTTTTACAATTTTCTTTAGCAATCGCTAAAGCTGCACTTGAAATATCTGTAGCAACCACATTCATATTCTTTTCTTCTAGCGCTAAAGTAATCCCAATGCACCCAGAGCCTGTTGCAAGATCACATACATCTACTTTTTGTCCTTTAAAATGAGCATCATATCGATATAATACCTGTTCCACCAATTCTTCTGTTTCATATCTAGGAATTAACACATCTGGAGTCACCTTAAAATCATAGCCATAAAAACAGCTTTTACCTGTCAAATATTGAATCGGCTCATTATGATATAAATATTTATTAAATAAATTGTAGAAGGTATCATATATATCCTTAGGGACCTCATTATAAAGATGTAAATAGAGCTCTGTTGAGCTTTGATGGGTGACATATTCTAATAGCAATATCACTGCACTTTCTTCTTTTTCACATTTAGCAGCAAGTGCCTCTGCCTCTTGTATCAATTTTAAATATTTCATAGAAAACTCCAATCTATTAGTTGATCATGAAGATAAACTAATTTCATTTCAAAATAAGGCTCATCCTTTATGAGCTTTTTTAAAAACAGATAATCTCCTTGCCAAAGATTTAATTCTAAAATCTTAGTCTTATCTACCCACTCTAATATGCCCTCATCACATTCAATTAAATCGCCCATAAATTCATCGCAGGTATATAAATAAGAAACCTCATAGATATCATCAATATAAAAATGTAATTTGCCACGAAGCTTATAGTTTAATAAAGTTAGTCCTGTCTCCTCTTTAGCTTCTCTTAGTAAGCATTGATTGGGATCCTCTCCTTCTTCTATATGTCCACCAATACCAAGCCATTTTCCTTTATTTAGATCTGTCTTCTTTTTATTTCTATATAACATAAGATATTTATTATCTTTTTCAATATAGCATAAAGTCGTATATTCCATCAAATCACCATTTTCTCTTAAAATTCTCATATAGAATTATATCATAATTTTAAATTCGCACACTACATTTTCATAAATTTGTCGGAAATAAATTCAAAAAAATAAATTTACTATGAATAATTTTATGAAAAAAAATTATTGATAAGCCTCCTCATATGACTTCTGAGCAAAATAAAAAGGTATTAACTCAGATAAAACTTATCTAAATATAATACCAATTTCGTTATTCATAGTATTATTGCATTAACATTCTTTGTGTTGGTATGAATTACATTATTATAGATACACAAGATTTCACTACTTTGAACAAATTAGTTCTAGCTAGTGTTATATTTATATTATGTATGTGAAACACCACCAATTTTTAATCTTTTAATAAATTAATCGGAATAACATATATCCCATCTGCCCTCTTATAAGCTCTACCACTTGCAGTTAAAATCATCTTAAATGATGGTTTCTTGTAATTCGGATCTAAATTATTTTCTAACTTATTCAAGTTATTAACGGCATCTGTAATTCCAGCCTCACTACCTAGTTTAATCTCAACTGCTGCCCATCTTCCATCATCTAGATGAATAACAGCATCACATTCAAGTCCATTACTATCCCTGTAATGACGAACTACACCATCTAAAGTATCTGCATAAATGCGCAAATCACGTATAGCAAAATCTTCAAAAAATAAACCGAAAGTCTTTGCATCATTCATTAAATCCTTTTGAGATATTCCTAATGCTAGACATGCTAAAGATGTATCAACAAAATGCCTCGTCGGAGTTGTCCTTATTGCAATCTTACTTCTTAAATTTGGTGTCCATGCTTCCATATCTTCAATAATGAATAATTCTTCCATAATTTCCAAATAGGAATCGAATGTTTTAATATCCATCGTTCTACTATTTGAAGATACAACATCAGCTAATATTGTTTGATAGGGTGCCTCTGTAGAAATATTTCTAGCATAACTTTTCATAATCATTTTTAAAACAGACGGTTTTTTATTTTTATATTTTTTATTTTCGCTATTTTTAAAATTAAATAAACCATCAAAATAATTTTTGGTTACATCTAAAGATACTTCCTCATCTTTCTGAATGGATAATGGCCATCCACCTCTACAAATATAAAAGGCTGTTTTAGATAATCGATAATCATCATTCATATCAAATACTTGATAATTAGCATTATCAAATAGTTCTCTTAATGAAACTACCCCTTTGGAATCACCCGATTCATAAAGAGACATTGTTCTCATAATTACTGGGGTTATGCGCCCTGATCCAGAATGATGAATTTTAGTATAATCTGGGGGTGTGGCACTGCCAGTTAAAATGAATTCTCCAAATTTACCATCCTCATCTATTTGTTTACGAATATAATTCCATAACTCAGGAACATTTTGCCATTCATCTATAAGTCTTGGATATTCTCCTATTAATGCGTTTTGGGGATCAGCAGATACAATTCCTATAATTTCATCATCAATAAGTTGAATCATACTTTTATGAAATAATTTACATGTCGTTGTTTTTCCGCAGAATTTCGGTCCAGTCACTAAAATTGCACCAGATGATTTAAATTTTTTCTCAATTTTTTGTTCTATATAACGCGTATAATATTTTTTCATTGACATTCAGCTCCGTATATATAATACCATATAAAATACAGCAAATCAATAAAATTCCCAAGATTGTGGAGAAAAAATTCCCAAGATTGTGGAGAAAAAATTCCCAAGATTGTGAGATTCCATTGCAAATATAATGTCGATATTAAAAGATGATTTATTTACAATACTTTAAAAGTATATCTCCAAAACGATCTCCAATAGTGGAGGATAGTTTTTCTGAAGAACCTTCAACAACCTCATCTCCTGATGGTAAAACTCTATTTACTAATCTTTCCCTTCCAACAATACGATTAACAATATTTCTATCTCTTTTATCCTTTATATAAGTATTTTCATCAAACAAAAAATCAAATGAAACCATAGGCATTATGTTCAATTCTTCCTCTGTTATACCCAATATATTTAATAAATCAGCAAATCGGATTATTTGAATCCTTGATCCATTTTGATTTGCTTCCAAAACACGAGTAAATCTTTCATCTTCTTTTAATTTTCCATCCTCATCAAAATAATCATAGGAGATAAAGGTATTTATTAAAGATGTTTTATTTGTTACAGTTCCTCCTTCGTTAACTATTATTTGAATCAAATTAAGTATTTGACAATAATGATGATTTTCATAATTTAGGCTCACAGATATAATTTTATCTTTTAGTTTATTACCAACTATTCCTTGAGGATTCACATTTTCTAAAAATTGAGAATACTTTTTCTTGTTTAAATGACTCTTTTCTAAATCATTGGTCCCATCTCCGCTAAGAGTTTCCATAAATTCTTTTTTTCTTTGAGCCCAATTTTCTTCTATAGAACGAATGAGAAAATTCTCTGTCCTATCTTTAGCACTAGGACATAGCTCTATTAACTCTTCTAAAGACATTTCTAACTTTTCAAGCATTGCTTTCATTTCTAGCATTGTATTAAAAGCATCTGCAAAAGCATCATGCTGTAAAGCTTCTCCTTCAATTTCTAATTCTTTTAAAATATCTGCAACACCGATGCTTTTTGAAGTGTTTTTATATTCCTTATAGAATTCTTTCACATCATAGAAATCAAAATCTATACTTTTTAAACCATATCTCTTACACTCATCGTTTAAAGCACTAGCGTCTGAATCTAATGTATGCCCTATAACATAGTCACACGATAAAATCAATTTTTTTATTTCATCATAATAAAATGAAAATATTGAATTTTTCTCATATTCTGAAATTCTACGTGTTAAAATCTTTCGTACTACTCTATAGTCCCATTCTGATTTAGAAATATTTGGATTTATAATAAGATTATTTTTTGATATCACTTCAAATTTTTCATTTGTAATTACATAACCAAATTCACATATTTTAGATACACCACCTTTTGACGTGGCATACTCTAAATCAAAAAATAAGTATCTCATAATGATTATACCTCATATATAATATTTTATTTAAAATCTATATTGGAATATTTAGAGCAATAAAAAAATGTATGCACCTAAAGTACAGCATCACCATTAGCAAAAATATAATCACTAACATTGATTTCAACTGTTTTTGATTCGTTATTAAAAAACCAGTCTTCACAGTTTGGATATCTATCACTTAAAACAATAATCCTTTGGTTTATTGACCCTAGAATTTTCCTTTTATTTTCTCTTTTACTGTCAATATATTTTCCATCAAGCACTACATCACAACCAGCAAGAATGTCAGATACATCTTCATACTTTTTCCCAGTAAAAGAAATAACACCTAGACCAAGTTTATGGATGGCAGCGGTTAGTAAAGGAAGGTTTTGTTGAAGAGTTGGCTCTCCACCAGAATATGTTACTCCTTCTATGTTGTAATTTAATTGTGAAACTTTAATGATTTTTATTAAATCTTCTAAACTAAGAATATTTCTAGGTTTTAATGGCTGATAATCAGGATTACAGCATCCTTTACAACGTATTGTACAACCTTGGAACCAAATTGTTAATCTTTTATTTGGCCCTTCGGTTTCTGTACAGCAATTAATACTAGCTACATTAAATTTAATCATTTTCAAAACTAAAGTCCAGCCCATCTTTAGTTGTCTTAACAAGGATTTTTGCCCCCTTAAATGAACTTAAATCTTGTTTGTTTTTAAACATAAATATTGCAAGATCATCTAATAGCTTATCATTAATTGCATTTAAAATATCACGGCCACCTTTACTGCTATCTGCGCCACCTAGAATATAATTGATAAATTTTAATTTATCTTCAAATTCTAGATCAATACGATATTTTTCAAGGATTCCTTTTTGAATAGGAATAAGTTTAGATTCAGCAATCTTGATACTAAATTCTTTGTCTTTAATGAAATTAAATGGAACAATGTTGCTATAGCCAATTCGGCCAAGAATTTCAGGTCGTTTAATTTCATTATCGAAATAGTTCTTAACAACCTTAATAAACTCTTCAGCTACGTCCTCATTTGAACCACTTGAAGATACTTCTGAGGCACCTAAGTTTGAAGTGAAAATAATTATACTTTCACTAAAATAAACTGTTTCTCCCTTGGAATCTGTTAATCTACCATCTTCTAAAATTTGTAAAAATATATCCAATATTCTCGGGTTAGGCTTTGCAGCTTTTTCTATTTCATCAAATAGGATAATACTAAATGGTTTTTCTCTTACCGCATTAGTTAATTGTCCACCTTCTTCATATCCTACATATCCTGGTGGAGCACCAATAAGTTTTTGGTCACTATTTTCTTGTGCGTATTCTGACATATCAAATCTAATGCATGCTTGTTCATCACCAAATAAGAACTTAGCCAACGCTTTAGATAATTCAGTTTTACCAACACCAGTAGGGCCAACAAAAAATAATACGCCTTTAGGTGCAGATCTACTAGAAGATTTATGGATTCCCGTCAATCCCATATATGCCTTAACAACAACCTTCTCTATCTTCTCAATGGCTTCATCTTGGCCTACAACTCTTTCACGAAGAATCTTTTTAATATTCTTTACTGCATTGTAATCTAGTTTTTCCCAAGGATTGTCCTTTTCACCATATCTGAACAATAAATATAGTTGTTCAAAAGGCATCTTACCTTCTTTCCTAGACAATCGTGCCATTTGCACTATTTCACGATTTGAGAAGTCATCCAACATATCAACAAATTCATTCTTCTTATCACATGTTAACAAAGTCTCCCCTGGTTTAAGCTTCACTTCAAAACCACTTTCAATTTTTTCTAACATTTTTTCTCTTTCTTCTCTATCAGGTTTTGATAAAGAAACACATGCCACTTCTGGATTTCCCTGATAGAAAGAAATTGGGAACATTGCAACTTTACTTGTGATAAGAATGATTGTGCTTTCATTCACTTCGGAATTTAGATAATCAACCTTCCTATCTTTAATTGCTTTTCCTAATATTGTAAGAAGTTCTCTTTCATCTGGTGGTAGTTGTCCTCCTGCTGAGAATAAATAATCTGCCCAATTTAGGACAAAGGCGATTTTTCTATTAGGTCTCTTAAGATTTTTAAAAATAATATTAAAAATATCTGCCGGGGTTTTATATAACCCACTTCCTGTTTTTTCTTCTTTTTTCTTATCTTCATCATCATCAAATGAATATTCATCGCCTTCAACTTCAATTTCTTCAATGGTATGTAACCTCGAAATATCTCCATCAATTCCATCAACTCTGTCCCAGTAAAGAACATCATCATATTTCATTGATCTAAGCATATCCATAAGGTATTGTTTTAAATCGACAATTTGCCTTTTTTCGTTTAAGTACACATCACCTACATTACCATCTATAATTAAACATTTTTTGATACCTATTTCCCTTTTGAGTCTATTAAATGTTGTACTTAATGCCATAATTTATCACCCCTTATTTTTATTTGTATTCATCGCTTTATATTTCATAGTAGAAATCTTGTCTGGATTACTCCATATTTCTTGAGACTTAGTGACATGAATACCATAGACATCCTCTAAGTCTTTCATAAATGGCTCTATGTCCTTTTGGCAAGCTTGGCCTTGATATCCATGATGAAAATCATAAATAAATTTACCATCCATATATATTTTGAAATCTGCACGTTCACCACTTGCCTTTAAAGCCACCATATGGACTTCATTAGTTTCTTTATTTATCCTAATATTTTTTTTGTCCACAATAAATCCTCTATTAGCAATTGCCTTTATAATAACCTTCAATGATTGCTGTCTTACAGTTTCGCCAATGACTTCCTTTGTTGCTTGGAATTGCATTTGTGAGAGTTTTTCTTTTGCTGTTTGAGCATTTTTGGCCATAATTTTTTTGATAATTTCTTTATCAACTCTTGCATTTTCTAGTTCTTCTCTAATTTTTTCTTCCTCTAAAGCCAATCTAGATTCAAAAGTACTATTTAAAGACATCTCCATCAATTCTTTACCTGCTTTGATTAATTCATCGCCAGTTAATGAATTGTTTTTAATAAAAGCAAGATATGTAAATTGCCTTAGCATATCATCTTTTATTGAATTTAAAACAGATTGAGTTCTAGCATCAATTGTCACTTCTCCTCTAGAACGTTCTAGCATTTTTCTATAGCCTTCATTAGAACTTTCTATTAATAAATTATCCAATAAAGAATGGAATTCAATCAACTTATTGGCAGAAAGATTATTAACCATTTCCTCGAGTTGATTAGCTTCGTTAATAGTTTCATTTCTATGAGCATATCTTTGATCATGATTATTCACATGAACAACACCCATCTTAGCATCTTTTTTAGCCTTTTCTTTAACCTTTTCGATTTGGGTCAATAATGTTTGTTTTTCTTTTTTGATAGTTTTTTTTAAATCTTCAGTTTGAGAATTCAATAGTCTAGTTGCTGTACTTTCAACCTCAGCAAGCATATCTTCTAATTCTAGAAGTTTTTTTTCAGCCATATTACAAATAGCGTTACACTGACAAGCAATATTTTTATAATCGATTTGCACTTGTTGACTCATTACTTATTACCCCCTATTTCGAATACGATATCTCTCCACTCTTCAATATCATTCTTTGTGTATTGAATTTGTTCTCTTTCTGGATGCTGAAACCCATTTCTAGCTTTTCTCATAGTATGTAGAGATGACCGTTTAGTGGCATCAATTAATTCAGCCTTTTCAGCCATATTAATCAATTCATGGGCATCTGTTAAATCTCCAGCCTCTAGGATTTTTCTTAAATCATATTGCAATTTGACTAACAAATCACAAATGGCATTCTTAAATCTTCCTTTTGTTAAATTATCATTAATGTATTTCTTTGTAATCTTGTCTGGATGGGATGAAGAATCTCTTTCAATTGATAAAAATTCATGTATTGGCTCGTAAATTGCCAAGTACTTTTTTAACTTATTAAATTGTTCAGATGCGAACCTTGAATACTTATCAATTTCTTTAACAGCCTTAGATAATGTCTCATAAGCTTTAAAAAAATCGTCGATGTTATAATCATCTTTCAATGTACAATTTGAATAGTCTACAATACCTAGCATATCATTTAAATTCCATAGATTTACTGAAATTATCTTGAAGTTGTGAGAGATATTTGTATCAGCAGATATATTCTCATCATTTAAGATCTTATTCATATAATCCTCAACAACATTTACAACACCTAGAATTTGACTGGTTTCAAATCCAGCCGTTTCTAATGCTTGACATACCAAATCACGATCTTCGTTAATAACCGCTTTAGAGAAGAACTCAATATAATCATTACCACTCATACCTAATTCATTTTTTAATGGTGTCAATATCGTGTTTTTATAAATCATATTATCCAACTTTATTTCTTCAGCACTACTTATTAGAAGTTTTTTACCTAAATTATTAAATAATACTTTCCAATCTTTATTTGCCTTGAAAGATGTATTTAGTTTTAAAAGTAAATCTATTTTTTCATCAATTGCATTACATTTATCCAATTTATTAATTGAATACTCTTCAAATAATACTGGTTGATTTAAAGTATCAATAATAAATAGCATTGCTCTACTATTTTCCGTTGAATAACCCTTTTCAAAATAAATACTATATAATTTTTCAAGAATTTTCTTCAATACTTCATCACTTGCGCCTTGCTCAACTAATAATTGAATTTCAAAAACATCTCCAAATTTTTCACAAGGCATTGCTACATTTAATGCATTATAGTACTTTAGAGTTTCTTTATCAAGCAAAGCAAATTCTGCATTTTTATCTAATATATTTAAGATTACATTTGCATCATCCTCTGTTAACTGAATTGCACTATCAAATCCCTTAACGCCTAATCTATTTCTATTGAAAAAAAACTTACAAGGTCGAGATGCTTGTTTTTGAGCATCATCTGGAATATATATATTTGAGATATTTAATAATTCTTTCAAATTAACTGTCGGGATATCAAGAGCTTCTTTTTTAGAATTAACAAACTTATATTTATTCTTAACTAACAAACCTCGGGTCATTAATTTAGAATCAAAGTACTGATGAAAAAAAACATTCTCATCTGAAGTGTCAAATTTAAATTCTACTCCAGAAGGTCTAATAATGATTGTCATTCCATCTTCTTTTCTAATATGTAATTTTTGAGGTTCTTCATATTCAAAAGAGACTATTCTTTCTTCAGCCTTAATACCTATCTTAGAGCCATTTGCATTGATATAATCCTCCATTCCACTTATATCCAATTTCACTCTATCCATGAAATCATCACCTAAAAATGTACTCGCTAGAGACATATATGATGTTTTACTTTCTACATCAAATTTTCTAGTTACAGGACTATAGTAAATATCTTTTACCTTTACTTTTTCAGCACCAGTAGGAATAGCTCCTTCTTGAAACATTTTCTTTCCTTTAGCAGTAAGAGCAACATCAGATAATGTAATTTGCCTAAAATATTTTAAATTTATAAAATTGGTTGGTTTAACATTTGATTCAATTATATCTGTGCTTAATAAATTAGCCATCTCCTGCCCAAAAATATAATGCAAATCTTGAGGAATTCCAATTTTTAATAACACATCCGAAATTTTTTCTCTAGATTTACCTTCTTTTTGAATCAAATTTAATAGAATATATGCAATGCCAGATGCTTTTCGAACTTCGTTATATTTAACACGAGTCTTGTATACTAAGAGGGGAAAAGGACATGTTGTTTTAAATTGTTTTAATACTTTTTCTTCCATCAACTATCACTCTCCAATAATATCATCTGCGTTTAACACTTTTCCTCTAAAGTTAATAGTGTCTATAATTTCTTTATATACATGAAAGTTATTTTTGTCCAAGGCGTGATTCCCAGTCAAATCTGGCAAATCAATTATTCCTGCTTCTGATAAGTACTTCTTAGCCCCTACCACAATCAATAACTTTCTTGCACGTGATAATGCAACATTAATTCTTTCAAATTTTTTAATAAAGTCAGCATTTGATTTATTAGGATTTGATGGATTGCGAACCATCGAAACTATAATTACATCACGCTCGTCACCTTGGAAATCATCAACTGTACTGATAATTAATCTTTCATCAGATTTTCTAGATAATCCTTCAAATTTTTGTCCTCTTATTTTTTTCTTAATCAGACCAGCTTGATCACCATATGTACAAATGATCCCTGCACTTAATCTTTCATCAATTTTTCTTTGCTTATTTACTTGTACTTTCCTTTGATTAACAGCTTCTTGACTTGCTTTATCAATTTGCTTTAATAATTGCATTGCAACTTGTGCTTCTTGCTCATTTATTTTAGAAGTGCTTCCTTCATATGCGCTTGATTCATTTTGATTACAATCAATAAAATAAACATGGTATTTAGGCTCAATAATAGTATTGCCTTTAATTTTAACAGTTAAATTATGCTGCTTTTCATCATCTTGATGTTTCTTACCAACCATCAAGCCATTGTTACTCCCTCCATAAAAATGATTAAATACTTCCATAATATGGCTGTGACAACGATATTGTTTATTTAGCATTACTCTAAAATCTTGGGGAACTTTTTCGTATAAAGTCTTAAAAAAACATTCCTCATATAATTCGGTATATGAATCATTAATATCTTTATTAATTATTCCTTCATCGAGTCCTTCGAAATCTTCATTTCTCATATGTCTTAAATCATACATGGGTGGAAGTTGTCTATGGTCTCCAACCAGTATTATTGTCTTACCATATAAAATTGGTATTAATAAATCTAAGAATGAGGACTTTGAAACTTCATCAATGATTATAACATCAATACCTTGAGAACGAATATCAATAGACTCAATACCATACTTACCAAGTTCAGCCACCTGAGTTTTTGTAAACCTATCTCTACTTGTACATGTAATTCCAAAGACATTTACACAATTATAAAGTTCTCTTGTATAAGCTTGTCTATCTTCTTCAAGAATATCCCCCTGTTCAAGATATTTGCAAATCTCCTTATACATAGGAATTTTCTTTTTATTTTCTTTGTTTGTCTTTTTATAATCATATTCGAGTTTATTCCACTCTTCATTGATAATAGTGAATGCAGTTTCTAAATTTTCAGAATCATATTCTTGTATAATATCAAAGTCTCTAAAGAATCTTGTAATTTTTTGCTTTAAAATTGAATTTAATTCATTATATTCTACTATTCCTTCATTATTGCCAAGTGTTTCATATTCAGTTTTATTGATACTAATCTTTTTTTGAATATCAATAATCCTTGAATTCAGTTCTTCTTTATGAGTAACGAAGTGAGACATTGACATATCAACTCTTTCTTTAATTTCGTTCATAATGGATTGAACTTGAATCTTGAATGAAACTATATCATTAGGAAGATTTTTTAACAAATCTTTGTCATTAATAATAGTTGGAACTAATGAAAAAATTTTGCTGGAAGAAAAATCAAAGTCAGCATTTTTTGAAGCCTTAATTTGATTGACGACATCTATTAATTCACTTTGACATTTCTTATATTCAGCATAGTTTTCATCTCCTTCTTTAGGAGCATCATCCGTATCAGGATCTCTAAGGCGCTGTAATTCATTTCGTAATTTTATTTTACGTTCTTCTAATTTACCAACGGTATCATTAGATAATAAATATGATAGTTCTAGTTTAATGTTAGATACATCCATTTTATATAAATCATTTACTTTATCAATTTCAACAGTTTTAAGAGTTAAAAATGATTGTAGTACGTTTTTTATTCTATTCTGCAATTCTTGAACGAATTCTTCCTTAATTCCCTCAGCGCAAAAATATAAGGAGTCAATATATTTATTTGTTCTTCTATATTCATCTAATTCAAAATTAACACTCCTAAGATTTTCACGATACTCTTCTAAATTCTTATTGTATTTGTTTATAGTATCTAGAATCAAATCTCTTTTTTTCTCTATTTTTAAATTATCTCTTTTTAATTCTAAAACTCTGTTATAATCCTTTCTTAACAAACTCATTTTTTCATCAAATGTTTTCTTAGATTCTTCAAAGTTTTCAAATCGATCTATTTGTTTTTCAAGATTTCCCCTTATATTCAAATAAAAATTATCGACTAATTTTTCTGGGCTATAATCAGACTCTTTTCCATTCGTAGAGGGAATTAATCTCAAAGGCCTAATCTCGGGAATTTTAGGTAATCTTTCAAATACATTATCTATAGCCTTGTGCGTTTCAGATGATATTAATACCTTTTTACCTTGTCGAGCAAATTGAGCTGTAATTTCAGCAATAACCTGTGTCTTACCAGTTCCCGGAGGACCTTGTAATAAGAACACACTCTCACTAGCTAGAGCTTTCTTGACAGCCAATTTTTGACCATCATTTAAACTTTCTAGGCACCAATCAGGATCCCTGGTTGCACTAAGAGGAGCCTGTGCTAATGTACTTGGCGAAAATAAATATGTTGGTAAAAATGGATTCTTTACATATCCACCCATAAATGAATTTAAGGCTTTTTCTTGTCTATCAATTTTTGCTTTTTCAGCACGATTATCATAGACAAGATATTTTAATTCAATTTGTCCAACTTCCTTGTTAATATCTGAAAATCTATCACTCAATGAATCTGGTCTAAAGTAGATTTGATATCTCCTTATTGTTTCATTCTCAATTTTAATTGCTTTGTCAGATTCGAATTGTTTTTTATATTCAGAAAAGGTTTTTGTTTTTTCTTCTTCAATTTGGTTTTTATATTGGATATCTAATTGTTGTTTCTTATCTTTACTTAAACGATCTAATTCAGCTTGCATTTGAATTTGTAAACTCTTCTTTTTGCTTTCTACAAGCTTTTTATTTCTAGCAATATACAGTTCCTTTAAAGAAATCTCTGCAATTGCTTTTTCTTTTTGAATCTCTAATTTTGAGATTTTATCTTCCAAATTTGAATTGATTTTTTTTATTTCTTTTTTTTCTTCTTTTTCCTTTAAGTCTTTCTTCTTTAATTTTCCAATTTCATCATCAGCTTTTGTTTTTTCCTCTTTTATTTCATTATCAAATGGAAGAGACACATTTTTTACGAAAGCATCATATTCTTTTCTTATTTCTTTATCTTTATTATCTAAGACATCCTTTTCTAATGAATTGAAAAGTTCCTCAGCATATTCATTATAGGCAGTATTAAATTGACTTTCGGTAATTGGACGTTGAAATTTCATATAATGACTCAAATCATTTTGTATAATACTTAAGTATCTTGTATCAATTTCATCAAAGGATTTCTTGCAATTTTTATCGAATTGCCTTTCTAATTCAGTGCAGTCCGGATTAATATCAACATAGGATAATAGATATCTCTCACCTAAAAGGTATTGTGTAAATCTAGAACCTTTTTGTATATTTCCATTCTCATCATATGTGGGTATATTGGGGGATAGCCCCATTGCATCCTTAGTATATCTTTGCAAATTCACCTCAAATTTGCTCTTTCCTTTTCCAAAACGGTCAATCGTTTCACTTAAGACTTGCTTTCTATTTTTATCAATAATCACCTTAATTAAAGGAAAACTTTCAGAACCTTGAACATTTTTTGATAGAATAATCTGCTCTCCTCTTGCAAATTCCGCAATATTATCTAAAAGATATTCTGATAATGATTCCTCATTTTTTCGATATACTTCTTTAGTAACCATATACGAATCACAAGCAACTACATCATCGATTTCTTCACATCTTTCAGATAATTTTCCTAAATAGTATTTTCTAAAGTCAATATATTTTTTCCATTTTTCAAATATTGCAATTGCTTCTTTTGGATTAGGAACTGGATAGCATAATTTATCATTGCATAACTTATCAACAAAATCTCGAGTTAATACAGCATCTTTTAAATCACGGGTTGCATAATTTGGAACAGAAATCATTCTTCCTTCTCTATTAGATATTGATTTGTTAGAAATTGCAACCGCTACATTACATTTCACAGGTATTTCTCCAAACTTTGCTACATTGGAGTCAATTAATTCAATACCTTTTATAGTGATATCAGTAATACTATTTCCAAAAGTAACATCCCCTATAATAATTAAATCATATCTTGATGAAATGATTTGGTTCAACAATTGGTCTCTTTCGGGCCTAATTACAATATTATAAATTGTATTCACACCTCTTCTATTTTGCTTGATTCTACGATCAAAACTAGGCATTGATATAAAGTAATTTTTTGCAGTTTGTATAGGAAATGCATAAGAAAGAAATTCTTGAATGCTTGTCACAGATCCGTTAAGTTTTCTATTGATAACTTCAAACTGTTCTTTTAAAGAAGTAGTATAAAAATCATCCCAGTTTTTACTTCCTTGCTCCAGATTATCTGAAAAGTTTAAATATAAGTAACTCATATACTATCTAGTTGGCTCCTTAATAAAAAATTGGTATTTCTAACGGATTTATCAATACATCAATTTGTTTTTAAATATGATTGAAAAAGCAATCATTAAAATTTGTTAAATACTAACACTATTTCATTAAATTCTTTTTAGCATAGTCATTAATTCTTTACTTTCTCATAATATGTATATTTCATCCCATTCTATAGTCAATTATACCCCCCCCCCCATATAATTTTGTCAATGGTCAGAAAAAAATGTAAACTTGTAGTAGGGATTTTGTAGTATATTGTAGTGTTATTAACATAAAAAAACCTTAGGCTCTCAACCTAAAGGTGTTTTTAAATGTATATTATGAATCTCCTCTATATGGTTCAATAACTTTCAAATACCTCTCATAATTCTCATAAGGAGTAATTGAATTCGTTATTCTTAAAGCTTCTTCTGAAATGATTACGAAGTCAGTATCTGCATCTCTTTCAATTTACATAAAAGAACTCGCTGGAATTACCCACTCTTTCTTATAACTATCATATCTTTCAAAAAATCCACTATGATAATCATAGGCATATAGCCGGTTTTTGCTATATAAAGATAGTAAGTAAGCATAATAAACACTTCCTTTTTATAGTAAGAAAGGACCTTAGATTTTCATCTAAAGTCCCTTAAAAATTAATATTTTTTTGAATAATAAATATATACAAATAAATAGATCACCAATACTGCTCCTAATACACTAAGAAGCGTATAAAATACAAAGGAATTAAAAAATCCAGCAATGATAAGAGCTATACCACTCATATATATAAATATCTTTATTGCTAGAGCATTTGTTTTTAGTAATATAAAATTCAAACGCTCATCTGTTTTTCTAAGTGCATATAAATCAGCATATTCTACATCACAGAAAAAACGAATATATCGATATATCTTAAAGCCAATATATCCTTCTAATAAAACAAATATGGCATACCTTAAAAATACTAAATCATTATAAACAACAAATCTTTCTTTGAAAAATGGTAAATCAAAGGCAATCAATAAAATAATAGGAAGTATTGTAGAAAGACTCATAACAATCAGTCTTGTTTTAACACCTTTTCTTAACTTTTCTCTTGGATCCATTAATATTCACCTTCTTCCAAATCAAATATATTCTCTAACGGAACATCGAAAATTTTAGCCATCTTTAAAGCGAGTGGTAAAGAGGCAATATATTTTCCCTGTTCTATAGATATAATGGTTTGCCTAGTAACACCAAGCTTTTTTGCAAGCTCTTCTTGTGTATATTTATGATTTTTTCTTAAATCATATAATTTATTCTTCATCCTTAAACCACTCCTTTATGATATTATAGCCCAAAATTGTTAAAATTGGAAGAATATTATAAAATAAAGGCTGATGCATATGCAATATAACCTAGAATATCATAAACAACTTGATAGAAGTCATATTCTTCCCAATATATTAAAAGGAGCCCAAACAGGGGCTATTTCCCAATTTCTTTCGGATGTCTTTGTTTCCTTATTCCTTTATAATGAAGCAATTGTCATAGAGGATATTCGAATAAGTACCTTGCCAGCATACTATGCTTCTGTCGCTACAGGAATGCTAGCAGGATTACTCATTATATATTTAGACCCTATCGCTGTTATTGCCTTTACTTCTATTTTCTATGATTTTATTTTTGAAATTGTTGACTTTTCTTTAAATGAGGATCCCATTGAAATAACCCCTGTAGAAACAACCTTTGATATTCTTCTTACCATTATTCTTGTTGTTATCTTTGATCCTACAGCTCGTCATCAATATTTAAGGTACTGGCAAAAGCGTCATTATATCGAACCAACCCTAGGACGTGAGGATAGAACAGCCACAATCACCATATTCATTACAGTTTTAACTAGTACCTATAGCTTTTTAAAAATTGCAGATGAACAAGAGGAAAAGGAGCCTATCTCCTTTGATTCTCTATCATAAAGATAATAATAAACGACAAAACTCTTTTTTCTTATAGTAACTTCATATTAAAACTTAATATAAATAAAGCATGTACAAGCACTAATAAAAATCAGATTATCTCAGTGTGTTATTATTAAGTCCACCTAAGAAAGGGGAGGCAAAGTAATAGAAGCTGCCAAATCTCTTACAGATTCTTTTAAAGAAATGAACTGGATTTCTAAGTGTTGTATAAATCGTATGTATTCTTATACAATTTGCATATCCATTGTAACTTCTTTGTTTTAAAGTGAACTTTGCATATTTATTTTGCCTTAAATCTAATAATTCTTTCAATCCATTTACAACTCCTTTTTGAAATACTAGATAGTATTTTGGGATAGATAAATAAAGTGTTTTATGGTAAAATGATTTATAGGACGTGATATCTATGTTTGATAGTAGTAAGTTTTATGTATTAAAAGAAAATAATCAATTAGAAGTAAAGTCTGCAAAAGGTGGTTTGCCAAATAGTCTTTGGGAAACCTATAGTAGTTTTTCTAATACGCATGGTGGAACGATTCTTTTAGGTGTGACTGAAAAAGAGGATAAATCTTTGTATTCTATTGGTTTAACTGAGGCTGAAGTTTTAAATTTACAAAAAATTTTTTGGGATATCATAAACAATCCTAATAAAGTAAGTTCTAATCTTTTAGTGGATAAAGACGTACGAATAGAACAAATGGATTCTTCTTATATTCTTGTTATTGATATACCTGAGGCTACTAGATATGAAAAGCCTATTTATATCAATGATAATCCTTTAATGGCTTATCGTAGAAATTTTGAAGGCGATTATAAGGTTACTAGATTAGAACTATCTAATATGCTTAGAGATGCAGATATCAATTCTCCTGATAGTTATATTGTAGAAAACAAAGATATGAGTTGTTTTTGTGAAAAATCTATTGCAACCTATCGTAATTATTTTGAATCATACAAAGAAAAAGAGCATCCTTTCAATGATGATACAGATGAAGAATTTTTAATCCATATTGGTGCTGCTGAAAAAGGAACAGATGGGAAAGTTCATCCTACGAAAGCTGGACTTCTTATGTTTAGCTATCATCACGAAATTGTCAATGTTTTTCCTAATTATTTTTTGGATTATCAAGACAAAAGAAATCTAGTTGGAGATATGACTTGGCGTAATAGAATTTGGTCTTCTAATGGAAATTGGAGTGGAAATCTTTTCGATTTTTATTATCGTATTATTTATAATCTTCATGAAGACTTACCTGTTCCATTTCAACTTGATGGAATTCAAAGACTAGATACTACTCCTATGCATAGAGCAGTATCAGAAGCTCTATGCAATACGCTATCCAATGCAGATTTTAATAACACAAGCGGATTAGTGATTAAGCAATATGAGGACAGACTATACTTCACAAATCCTGGTGCTTTAGCTATGCCATTAGATAAGGCTATAGCTGGAGGTAAAAGTGATGCTAGAAATAAGGTTATTCTTTCAATGTTTAACCATATTAGAATTGGAGAACGTTCTGGTTCTGGTATTCCTAGAATTTTTGGAGCTACTTTAGAAGCTGGGTATCCTAAACCATTACTTTTAGATAGTTTTAATCCAGACTATACAGAATTAACTGTATTTATTAAAAAAGATAAAACGAATACTATTACTTCTACTAAATCTATTGATTCAAATCTAACTGAACAAGAACAAATCATCGTTGATTACATTAAACAGTATGGTTTTATTAGACGTTCTACTGTTGAAGATATCTTAGGGATTAAAGAACGTAGAGCTAATGTTATCCTTAAAGAATTAGTATCTAAAAAGGTGTTAAGATTAGAAGGAAAAACAAAAACTATTAAATACTATTTAGTATAATGTTTTTTGTTTCTCGCACTTTCTCGCACTTTCTCGCACTCAAGGGTATTCTTGAGTGCTTTTTTATTAATTCAATTTATCATAAAACCTAGAACTATATTTACTTAACGCTTCTATACTTGGGTTAGATTTGTGAAGGTATCTAAGTCTTTGAAGGCTTTATTTTTCTTTTGTTTATAGGCATAGCTTAAGAAGGTAGAATCATAGAGATTAGACATATTGTGTTAGATCCCTTAGGTTGATACAGAGCTTCTTTATTGTGCCTTTTTTTGATAAAACTTATTTCGGTCCTTGGTTATTTGGAACGTTAAAAATAAAAGATAATTATTTCACTACTATTTCTTTTCCTTTTATCTATATTTTCATATATAGGTTTTTTCCTGTTGCCTTTATTTCTTCTGTCTTTGTTTACAATTTCCTAAAACATAAAAAAACAGATAATTTTGAACTATCTGTCTTTTTCTTTATACTGCTATTTTTTTAATTGCATTCCGTCCTTAAAGGCATTCCCAACTCTTTCAGTTACTTTATAATATCCATGTGTGTACGGATCAAATGCAATTGCTGATACCTTAGAAATATCAACATTATCTCCATTCATAACATTTTCATCTACTGAAGTATTTACTACTTTACCAATTACTCCACATTTTCCATATTCTATAAATTCACATTCTAAGCATATTGGAAATTCAGTAATAATCGGTGCATCGACATTTTCTGATTTTGTAGCAGTTAAACCACTATTTTCAAATTTATTAGGTGTGTTGTTTCCAGATGCAATTCCAAAATAGTCAGCTTCAACAACATGATTGCTATCAGCTATGCTAACTGTAAATGCTTTTCTTTTCTTAATGTTTTTAACCGTCTTATGTGTTTCTGTTAGATTAAGTATTACTTGATTTCTTTCAAGCATAGTTCCCCATGCAGCATTCATAACATTAACACTTCCATCTTCATTGTATGTTGCGATCATAAGAACTGGCATAGGAAATATTGCTTCTGTAACTTTAATATTCTTTCTCATACACTATTCTCCTTTTTTACATCCTTCTAAATAAAGATTTCCAACCATTACTATTTCTTCGTATTCCTTTAAATTTATTACTTTCATATCCATTTTCCTTCCTAAATAATTTACATATGTATTATATCGTAGTATAATACTTTTGTATAGTACTTACCTTAAGGAGAGTGTAAAATGAAAAAATGTGTTGAGAAAAATATGAATTTTGAAGATACTGGATTTGCTTATAGTATGTCCCTAATATCTGGAAAGTATAAATTACCTATATTATATACACTAGCATTTTATGGACCTTTTAGATATAATGAGCTGAAACGGTTTCTTAATCCTATTTCTTTTAAAACATTAACCTCTAACTTAAAAGAATTAGAAGATTGTGGTTTGATTATAAGAAAAGAATATGAGTGTATTCCTCCTAAAGTTGAATATTATCTTTCTGATAAAGGGAAATCCCTCATGCCAATTTTAGATCAATTATGTGATTGGGGAACAAAAAATAAGCAAGAAAATTAATCTTGCTTATTTTTTTGATTTATAAATTAAAATCTGTTCTAGTTTAATGATTAAAGATTATCTTTTCACTATTAAACATTTTTGTTAATCCAAAGACCCCTAATCCAATGTAAGCTAAAGATGAAATGACAAATATCGTGAAGCATACAGGATTTACATTCATACTTAGGATTCCTATCAAGCTTTGTATAGAGCCGTAGACAGGAATTAAATATAATGCAGGATTTGCTTGAGCAACCGTTCCCATAAAGCTTGTAGCTCCTAAAAGCATAACAATAACCATTACAGGTATAGACAAGCTGGAGGCTTCTTTTACACTCTTAGCAAATGTGGATACCATAGTTAATAGTACGGTAAAGAATAAAACAGTAAGAACAATGACAACCAACAGCATAAGGATGGTTTGGAAATTATATGCGGATAAGGATATGCTTGTTCCTGTTAGTCTTGGAAGAGAAGCAATCAGTCCTATAAAGCTTACAATTGCAGAAGCTAATGCTGTAATTCCTAAAGCCATAACCTTCCCAATGGCGATATATGAACGCTTGGTTGGTGTAACTAATAGAGTGGCTATGGTTCCTCTTTCCTTTTCTCCTGCTATAGACTCTGAACAAATTCCCATAGCACCTGAAAATAAGAACGTCATCAGTAAGAATGGCAACATCATGGTAAAGATACGAATAGTCAAATCCTCTTCCTTGGCTAAATCATACTGGATATCGCCACTATTAATATTAAATAAATTTGTAAGACTGTCTTCAAATACATTGAGTATCCCTGTATATAAGGCATACGCTGTTGTTGATGCTTCAGAAGCACTATTATAGTACACTTCTATATTAGGAACAGAGGTGCCATCTAATAGGTGATTGGGATAAATAATATAAAGATCCATTTCCTTATTTTCTATCTTTTCTAAAATCTCTTCCTTAGAAAGCTTATCCTCTAAATAGGTTATCTTATATCCCTCTAGCCCTTTAGAAAAAACATCCTTAAGCTCAGAGGGTTCATTCTCAATAGCTACATAAAATTCTTTTATATCTGAAGAATTGGCATCATTCATAAAATTTCCCATAACACTATATAATAAGAAAATTAAAATACCAGGTAAGATAATTCCCGCAACCATTCTTACATCCGTAAAATACCGCTTTAATTCCTTTTTTAAAATGATTCCAATGGCTTTCATTATTCTTTTCCAACCTCTTTTTCATAAATTTCAAAAAACACTTCTTCTAAGCTTCTATGATTTACAATCGCATCTAGTGTGTCTGAGGCAACCATTTTTCCATGAATAATGATACCCACTCTATCACAAAGCTTTTCAACTAAGGAAAAAATATGCGTAGACAAGATTACGGTCTTTCCTTCCTTCTTTAAATCCATTAAAAAATCTGTAACAACCTTTGCCGTAATTACATCTAACCCATTCGTAGGTTCATCAAAAATAATAATGTCTGGATCATGAACAATTGAAATAATTAAAGAAATTTTCTGCTTCATTCCAGTAGATAAATCGGCAATTTTGACCTCCTTAAAGCTTTCTACACCAAATTTATGAAACAGCTGTTCCTTTCTTTTGGATGCAATCTCCTTAGGAACCTGATGCAATTCTGAAAAGAAATCATACAAATAATTTGGTGTAAAGAAATCCTCTAATTTTAGCTCACTGGTTAAAAAGCCAATTTTTCCTCTAACCTGTTCTGGGGAGGAAACTACACTAACACCATCAACCAATGCATCTCCACTATCCGCCTTAATTAGAGAGGAAATGATTCGTAGAGTTGTTGTTTTCCCTGCTCCATTTGGTCCCAGCAAACCATATATCTCTCCTTTAAATGCAGTAAAGGATAAATCATTTACTGCCACCTTTACCTGTTCATCTGTTTTATTAATTTTTTTCTGCTTCGCCGTTAATTTAAACGTTTTTCTTAAATGATTAACTACTAATATTTCTTCCATCTTTTTTCTCCTTACTCATAACGAATTCCTGTAAACTTCTCATAATCCCTAGGAAGTGGCGGGGCTTCTTCTGGCCAAAAAATTTGATCTAGGGTCTTATGAAGAGCCTTACATATGGCAATACATAGCTTAATGGTGGGATTGTATTCACCACTTTCAATTTGATTTATGGTTTGTCTTGTCACACCAACTGCATTAGCCAGTTCTAATTGTGACATGTCAAGCTCTGCCCTAGCAGACTTCAGTTTCAAATTCTTCATCCTTAAGTACTTCCCTTCCGTCTAGTTTTATCTTGATAAATAGATTTGTAGCAATACTGCATAAAAGAACACCACCAAATATATTGATAAAGGGTATAGCTATTTTCTTATCTACAATAAACCCATCCAATAGTCCCATTCCAAGTCCTATGCCAAAATCTAGAATTCCAATAACAATTAAAAATATACCAAATTTCATTCGATTCTTTTCTGAACTCGTATAAGCATCCTTCCAGATGGCCAGAATTGCAAAAACGCCTATTGCCACCATAATCCATGTAAAAGTGCCTACAAAATAGCTAGACCACTCTATATCAAAATGAAACCGAATCATTCCATCTATGATTAAGCAACCAACAAGAACAAAAAAGCTAATAGAAAAGCAATCTCCCCTGCTTTTTACCTGTCGCTCATCAAATTGAACCATGATTCTTTTCTTTTTCCAAAGAATAAGATATAAAAGACTAGAAAACAGAAAAAGAAAGGATATTCCCGAAAACACTCCAGCAGGATATAAATATTTCATGCCATGACTTGTTAAATTTAATATCAAAAAAATAAAAGTAAGTAAAATTGGAATCAAATTAATCCCTATAAGAATTAAAAATTTTTTCATATGCCTCACTCCTATCCTTTATTATACTCTTTTCACTTATAATGTCAACTATAAATGACATAATGTAATAAATAATTGAACTAAGATTCTTTTTTTCGTGATGTTTTATCTTGACATTTTCTTTATTAAAAAACAAAAGAGCTGCTCAAACAGCTCTTTAAATCAAAGCAAGATGGAATTCTAAATTTAGAAAAATACCTCTCTAGCCTGTTTCTTTACTTCCTTAGAAGTTGAAAAAGGAATACGAGTTGTATATTTATTCTTTGCAGCTACAATCATTTTTGTAGGCCATACCTGAATTTCTTGATTCCAAGTTCTTACGGTATCATTGTATTGTTCTCTTGCTGCTGTAATTTCCTTTTGTAGATATGAATTCTGCTGCATTGCATCAGCAATTTCCTGATGTGCTTTTAAATCAGGATAATTCTCAAAGGCCATATTTAATTTAGCCTCAATCACATCAGCTTGAGCGTATTCCTGAGATAAAACATCTCCATCCTTACGACCTGTGCCTCTCCCAGAACGAGCTTGAGCAATGGCAGTAAAGGTATCCTTATCTAGGGCTACTGCCTTATCCATAAGCTTTGCAGCATTGGATAAAATCACTACACGCTGTTCTAAATAATTATCAATTTGAGAAGCGTCATGCTGAAGCTTTTGTTCTAATTGTCTTAAATATGTACCAGCCTTAATTTTCATAAGTAGGAAAATTAAGCCTGGGAGGATTGCTAAGCACCATAGGATCACTTCAAAAATTGTAGATCCTACACCAACCTCTACAGGTAGCTGCTTAGCAATTACATTTACATCTCTGCCCTCTTCTCTTACTGGGCCAGTTTCTTCATCTAATAAATTTGCCATTTTCTTTTCTCCTTTTTGTTATATTCATCTTGCTTATTTTTCTTTTTTATTCCTCTTCATCAGAATCTACATCTTCCTCCATAGACTCCTCTTGATTCGTTGGGTCATATAAATCTTCCTCTGAAACCTCAACCTCCTTGGCTTCTATGGTTTCATCCTTTAATAAGTCCTCTGTAGCTTGCTCATCCGTCAAATTGGTGGCTTCATGCTCCATACGATCTACTTCATTTTGAATAGAACGAATCAGCTCTTCTAGGGTAGGCTTTCCCTTTGGACTTGTTTTTTGTGCCCCAGTATAAATCGTATTTATATTGGATATATCCTTGTCTGTAACTTCTCTTGCTAAAAGAAAAGCGAGTAGCCCTCGTTCATAAAGACAAGCATTCCTCTTGGATAATCCATCCATTGTAGCTTTAAACTCTCTAGATTGACACTTGGAATTAAATTCAAAGCGAGAACTAGATTTTTGTTCTACAGCCATAGGTGTATTCTTTTCTATTGGAATATATTCTAGCCAAAATACTGGAACACTATGGATTCTACCATCTCCACCTCGAACAGGTACATAGCTTACCCTTCTTTGTGCCTCAAAGGAATGAGCTGTGATTTCTACAGTATCTGCAACCCCTTGCTTGCGAATTAGATTCGTTTTAAGGATAGAGGGAGTTGTTGCTCTATCTGGTCTTAATAAATTGATATCAAAGGAATTTGCTAAGGATTCATGCTCATAACTAGATAGATTGGATTTATATTCCCTTTCGTAAATATACTCTTGAGATTTATGCTGCTGATATAGCGGTATACTCATTAGGGGAGCAAGCTCAAAATATATATTTTTAAAGAAGGTTTCATTGTATTCAATAAATTTTTTCCTTGCTGCCTCCCAATCAAAATCAACGAATTGTACTGGATTAGCATAATAATCTGCGGTTTGAGAATGCTTCGTCATTACAAAATTTAACTCACAATCCTTTTGAATATAAAAATCATCACCAAAAGGCTGAGGTGTTTTCATTAAATTTAATAAATTCTTTTGAGCAAGTGGTGTAAATAACAACCGGAATTGCACCTCATTGTTCCGATCTGTTCCACCAAACAGTGCCTCAAATTCATCATTTCCTAATCGAGTATAGTTTGCCCCTGCTGAAACCGCCTTTCTAGCTTTAGCATCTAGCTGCTTCACTCTAGACTTTACTTTTTTTGCAATATCCTTTTCTGTTGCATTTGCTGGAACAGTAGGCTTTCTTGAAAATTTCAAATCTGGAGCTGCATCATTTCCATAAATTAAATAGGTATTAAACCCATAGGAGGGAGCTGGCTTCCATACAGATGCAACTAAGGTTTGACTCCTAGAAACAGTTCTTGTTCCATTATTTGTACGAACCGTTTCTGTCCAATGAATTGTAAGTGTTCCTGTATATTGCTTATTATTCCAGGTTTGTTCATAATCTCTACACAACAGAAATGGATTTCCTAATATAGATCCAGATTGTACAAAATAAGTAGAAATATTATTCTTCTTATTCTCTGTCAAGCCATACTTTTCATGAAGATAGGTAAATTTTTTTTCATCAAAATGCTCATCCATCTGAAGTAAAGGAATCGTTTGTGTAACTAGCTTCCCTGGAATACTCCAATCATATAGTGCATTTAAGCCAGCCATTTGAGCCCATGCTTCATCCTGAAGCTTTTTCGCAGCCTCTTCTAATTTCGCTTGAATTTGCTCATTTTCCTTAATCCATTTGTTGATCTTATATCGAATAAGAAAAATAAAGCCTATACAAATTCCTAATGCTACGATAATGGCAGTAATGCCAGCCCATATAGGAAGTGTATTTCCGACAAAAGACAAATAGGACAAGAATAACGCAATGAGTATGGATAGCACAATTATCATAATAAGTACACTTTTCAAGGTCTTTTTCTTGGAAATCTTTTTAGCTATATTATGAATTTCAGCCATTTTTAAGCGATATGCTTTAACCGTTTGCTTATTGGCCTCAATATTCACTTGACCTTCCTTTGTTAAATTATCAAAGAACTGAGTGGTATTTTCCCTGTGCTTTGCCTTATATTTGGAGTTATACCCCTTTAATGGCTCCAGCAATGCATCATCTTGCATCTTTTTTTCCTCTTTCCCTCATTCATTTATAACGCTTATACATAAAAGATTATACCCTCCTATAATTGTTTTTGTCAAGAATTTGTAATAATTTGTAGATTTATATAGGGTAAACTTCTTCTAAATCACTATAGTATAAGATAGAAAAAGCCAATACAGAAGTATTTTTTAAAAAAAGAAAAAGGAAAGCTAGCGTTTTTCTAAAAACACGAGTTTTCCTCTTTCGTATTTTGATTGAATACTTTTGATAATCTTATAAAAATTCTTTTAAATCAGAGAAAACAAAGCCCTTTTCCTTGAGTTTATCTATAGCTGTTCCTAATACTTTAGCATTCGATTTGGTTAAGGTATGCATCAGAATTACTGAACCATTTTTTGTTTGCTTTAATAGCTGATTTAAGGCATATTCTGTTCCTCTATCATCATTATATACATAATCATAATAGCTGACATCCCAATTAAAGATTGTATATCCTAATTCATCCAAGATTTCAATTTTAGCATCATTAATTTTACCCATAGGAGGTCTAAAATATTTTGTTACTGGCTTTCCAGTGATTCTTAATGCCTCTGCTTCAAAGGCTAAAATATCCTTACGAAAGGCATCATTTGTCATTTTTGTAATATCCTTATGGGAAAAGGTATGATTTGCTAGAGTTTGCTCATTCGCAATTCTTCTGATTAAGATAGGATTTTGAGTCAAAAATTCACCTTCTATAAAAAACGTGGCAGGAACCTTTTTTTCTAAAAGTGTATCTAATATAAGCTCTGTATTTTTTGCGGAATATCCATCATCAAATGTTAAATATATATGATTTGAGGTGGTATCTCCTTGATATATTATTTTGGCCTTAGCATCTGCTTTAAAAATAAGAATACTCATCAATATGAGAAAAAGACCATATATTTTTTTCATTATATCACCATTTGTATTATGTACAAATGATACAAATTTATTCTTTAACAGCCTTCAATATCCTTAAAATAATTACAAATTTCCTTAAAATATGACAAAGGCTCTCTTCCTTGTATGTCTAAAAGGATATGTATTTCTCCTTTATTATAGGTAAGCTTTAAGTTGGAATATTTCAGCATTTCTGTAAATAAAAAATTGCCATCCATTTGATTTGTTTTTTCTTCTGTAAATATAAAATCATAGTAGCGACGATTGGTGGTATCCATTTTATATATTCCATAATCCTTACAATAGCGCTTCATCAGCTTTTCATACATATAAAGCTCCAATTCCTCTTCTACAGTACCAAATCGGTCTATAAGCTCTAATTTAAGCTCATCTAATTCCTTTAAGCGTTTCAGACGGTCAATCTTTTTATGAATTTCAATTCGAGCATCATCATTTTCAATATATTCCTTAGAAATAGTTCTAGAAACTAGTGGCGTTGCAAGAGACCGATCTATGGTTTCTTCTGGCATAGAGGAAATATTTTGGATTTCCTCATTTAATATTTTCAAATACATATCTAGACCTACAGATTCAACAAAGCCAGATTGCTCCTCTCCAAGGAGATCCCCACTCCCCCGAATGGATAAATCTCGCATAGCAATTTTAAAGCCACTGCCCAATTCATTAAATTCCTTGATGGTTTCTAATCTCTTTTCTGCTTCCTCTGTCAAAAGCTTTCTAGGCTCATACATCATATAAGCATAGGCTATCTTGTTGGATCTTCCAACACGTCCCCGAATTTGATATAGCTGAGCTAAGCCCAATCGGTTTGCATCGTGAATGATTAAGGTGTTGGTATCTGGCATATCTATTCCTGTTTCTATAATCGTTGTACATAATAAAATATCATATTCATGACGAATAAAGGCTTGGATACGATTTTCTAATTGATCATGGGTTAGCTTCCCATGTCCTACAACAATTTTTGCCATAGGAACAAGCTTTTGAAGCTGAGCTGCCATTTCCTCTATGGATTCAACAAAATTATAAAGATAAAAAACCTGACCTCCACGAGATAGCTCTCGTTCAATTGCATCAGCAATAATTCTATCATTTCGCTCCAATACATAGGTTTGGACAGGATACCGATTTTTTGGAGGTGTTTCAATCATAGATAAATCCTTTAAGCCAAGCATAGACATTTGTAGCGTTCTTGGAATTGGGGTTGCAGATAAGGTTATACAATCGACATTGACCTTGAGCTCCTTGATTTTTTCCTTATGCGTTACACCAAAACGCTGCTCCTCATCAACAATGAGTAATCCCAAATCCTTATATGCAATCTCATTGGATAAAAGCCGGTGGGTTCCTATAATAACATCTACACCACCTGTTTTTAAATCCTTTAAAATCTCCTTTTGCTTCAAAGGCTTAACAAACCGGTTCAATAGCTCTACACGAATTCCATATTCCTCCATTCGATTTTTGAAGGTATGATAATGCTGGCTTGCTAGGATTGTTGTAGGAGCAAGCATAGCCACCTGCTTTCCACTATATACCGCCTTAAAGGCTGCTCGCATTGCAACCTCTGTTTTTCCATAGCCAACATCCCCACAGATTAATCTATCCATAGGCCTTGAGGATTCCATATCTGCTTTTACGGCAGCAATTGCATTTTTCTGATCTAAGGTCAATTCAAAGGTAAAATCATCCTCAAAGCTTTTTTGTTCTTCTGTATCAGGCAAAAATTCAAAGCCCTTTGCATTCTGTCTTGCAGCATAAAGCTGGATTAAATCCTTAGATATATCATGTACTCTTTTTCGAACACGAGCCTTTGTTCTTGCCCAGGCTGTAGACCCGATTTCATGGAGCCGTACTCCCTCTACATCCTTAGAAGCATATTTCATTATAGATGATATTTGCTCTAGGGGGATATAAAGACTTGAGCCCTTATTATACATAACATAAAGAAAATCTCTTTTTATTCCTTCATTTTCCATTGTTTTCATTCCCAAATACTGGCCAATTCCATAATCATAATGGACGACATAGTCTCCAACCTCTAGCTCATCATATTTAGAAATTTTAATGGCATTTTTATAAATTGATTTATATCTTGCCTTTCTAGGAGCATAAGACATTTCAAATAGGGATGCCTCATTTAAAAATAAAATTCCCTCATTTATCCAATCAAAGGCTGGAAAATTCCCATGGATACAATTGATTTGCCCATATTTTATTTTATCTATGGAATCCACATGAACCAAGAAAAGATGTTCCTCTAGGCATAGCTCCATTAGACGCTTAAAGCGTTCCTCATTTGTATAGCTGAAAAGAATATATTTATTATCCTTATATCGCTTAAAATCCTCTATAATCGCTTTTTCCTTTGCTTTATAGGCTACAACCTCCTTAGCATTTACCATATGGTCAATGCTTCCTATATAGCGAAGCCCTTCAATAAATACATTCCCTTGCTCAAAAAGTACATGAATGTTTTTATATAGCTTCATATTAGCAATACTATACCCACCAATTCTACCACAATATTCATTTAAATCTAATTCTAGCTGATCAAACATTTCTCGAGACTTTGCAGGATCAATATAGTATATTTTTTTCGTTTCTACAAAATCAAATATTGTAGTTAAATCAGAATGAAAAAATTCAAAATAACGAGACAATTGATTTAAATTTTGATGATTTTCTATAAAAAATAAATCTTTGTTTAAGGTTGTCGTTTCAATTTCTGATAAGGAAAACCGATCCATAAAGCTCATAATATTTTTCTTTGCATAGCCCATCTCAGCATTATCATAAATAAATTCTGTTACGGGTACAATAAAGCAATGATCTGTTTTGGTTAAGGATCGCTGAGTTTCCATATCAAAATATTTTATTGAATCAATTTCATCCCCAAAAAAATCCAATCTTATAGGCTCTGTAAAGCCTAATGGAAAAATATCTACAATACTCCCTCTTCTTGAAAATTCTCCTGTCTTCGTAATGGTATATGTATGCTCATAGCCAAGACGTATTAGATGATTTAATAAATCATGAATATCAATAGACATCCCTTGATTCAATTGAAAAATACTCTTTTCCCATACACTTTTTGGAAGTTCATACTTTAAGGCTCCATGAATATTCATAACAATGATTTTTTTCTCTGACTTTAAAATTGTACATAGGGTCTGAATACGCTCAAAAAGAAAATCTCCTGTTGCGGCAACCATCGTTGCAGAAATCAGCTCATCTGCGGGAAAAAAGACTACATCCTCCTCTTTAACAAAGCCCAAAAGACTATCATAATATTTTTGAGCAAGATATAAATTGGGTAAAACGACAAAAATGCTTGAAATTCCCTGATAAAAATCACAAGCAATCATCATCATATTAAAATCGTCACAGGTTCCTCCAAGTCTTATCCTTGATTGCTTAAAATATTCCTTAAAGGTAGCTGTTTGATTGAGTAAAGGATAAATATCCAAGACAATTCCCTCCAAAGCACGAAAAAGACCTAGTAGTATACTACCAAGTCCTTCTTAAATTTATAATTTAATGGATTCTCCACTAGAAAGCTTACGCTTTTGATCCTCATTGATTAATTGCTCAATTACCAAATCCAGCTTTCCATCAATAATTGCATCCAATCGGTTGATTGTAAAACCAATTCTATGATCTGTTACACGATTTTGAGGATAATTATAGGTTCGAATTTTTTCAGAACGATCTCCACGTCCAATTAAAGACTGACGTGTTGCTCCATCCTTTTCTTCCTTTTCCTGTAGCATTTGATCGTACATTCTTGTTTTTAATAAAGCTAAAGCTGTAGCTTTGTTTTCATGCTGGGAACGATGGATTTGGCAGGCAACAAACATTCCTGTAGGAATATGGGTAACACGTACAGCTGAATAGGTCGTGTTTACTCCTTGACCTCCAGGTCCTGAGGAACAGAAGGTATCAATACGGATATCATTCATATCTAATTCAAAATCAATTTCGGTTGCCTCTGGCATTACAAGCACTGTAGAGGTGGAGGTGTGTATTCTTCCTTGTGCCTCTGTAACAGGAACACGCTGTACTCGGTGGGCTCCTGATTCATATTTCAAATAGGAATAAACCATTTCTCCACTAACCTTAAATTGAATCTGAGAGTAGCCTCCCATTTCTGATGCCATAGCATCTAAAACCTCTACCTTCCAGCCCTTAGATTCTGCATATTTGGAATACATACGGTATAAGTCTCCAGCAAATATATTTGCTTCATCTCCTCCAGCAGCTCCACGAATTTCAACAATAACATCCTTTTCATCGTTAGGATCCTTAGGAAGAAGTAAAATTTTCACCTCTTCTTCTATACTTGAAATTCTAGTCAAAGCTTCTTCTAATTCCATAGCAGCCATTTCAGCCATTTCGCTGTCCTCTGAGGCCTTCATTTCCTTTAAATCAGGAATAGAAGCTTCCAGCTTCATTTGTTCCCGATAAAGCATTACTGGCTTTTCTAAGCTTCTTTGCTCCTTAGAAAGCTCTGTAAGTCTTTTGATATCACATACGATTTCAGGGTCAGATAAAAGCTTATTAATTTCTTCATATCGTTCATCCATAATCTTTAAACGATCTAACATAAAATCACCCTATTCTTCTTTCTTTTCTGTAAATTTCGAATATTCTCCTGTAAACATAAATGGTAATCCATTATGAGTAGAACCTGAACGGTTCTTTGAAATAATTAAATCCGCTTCATTCTTTCTGGTAGAGGATTTATTATAATAGTCCTCACGATATAAAAACATAACAATATCGGCATCCTGCTCAATAGAACCTGAATCACGTAAATCAGACATAATCGGTCTTTTGTCTTCTCCCCTTTGTTCTACTGCACGTGATAACTGAGATAAGGCTAAAACAGGAACCTCTAATTCTCTTGCCATCAGCTTTAAGCTTCTTGAGATTTTAGATATACGCTCCTGCTGAGAAGCTCTACTATTGGCATTATCACTTTCAATTAATTGTAAATAATCAATTACAATAAAATCTAAGCCCTGATCAGCAGCAAGCTTCCTACATTTTGCTCGGATAGAGGAAATAGTAGAATCAGAGGAGTCATCAAAGTATAGGTTGAGCTGACCTAAATTATTACAAGCTGTATTAAATCTTGTCCAAGCGTTCTTATCCCCTATACGACCATTCCTTATGTTATTTAAGCGTATGTTACTATCACAGGCAATCATTCTTTCAACCAGCTGTTCTGCTGACATTTCTAATGAAAAGACAGCAACTGAGGCATGGCCTCCTTTATTCATACGTGCAATACGAACGGCTAAATTCATTGCCATAGCTGATTTTCCCATAGCTGGACGAGCAGCTAAAATGATGAGCTGTCCTGGTTGAAAGCCCTGTGTATATTTATTCACACAGCCATAGCCCGTATCAAGACCGACAACCTCATCTGTACGACTTGAATTTTGTTCCGTGTTGGTTAATACATTTTTGCTTACCTCTGAAATCGGCCTAAAGCTATCCACCTTACGTCGCTTCGATAACTCAAAAATTTCCTTTTCAACAAGCTCAACATAATCAAAGGCTTCTATTTTATTATCATAGCCATCCTGAGCAAGCTTACTCAGCTTTTGAATGGTAGCTCGTTTGATGGAAGCCTCACTCACCAAATCACAATAGGATTCAAAATTGAGTGTAGAATAGCTACGATCTGCAATAGAGGATAAATACTCTATGCCTCCACATTGTTCTAGCAAATGACTGGCCTCTAAGGCGGAAACTAAGGTTGTAATATCAATATGCTTTCCCTCTTTTGAAAGTCCAATCATAGTTCGAAATATCAAGCGATTTTTCACATCATAAAAATCATCAGGCATCAACAAGTCAGAAAGCTCTATCATTAAGTTTTCATCAATTAGCACACAACCAATTAAAGCGATCTCCGCTTCAACATTGCATGGAATACTTAGGCTTTGTTGCATATATGTACTCCTTATTTTTCTATGACATTAATTTCAAAGGTTGCGATAATGTCCTTATCCAAACGAACATTTGCCGTAAATATACCTACTGAATTAATTTCTGCTGGCAATTCAACCTTCTTCTTATCCAAATGAATACCCGTCTGTGCTTCAAATTCCTCACAAATATATTTCGTTGTAATATGGCCAAAATTCTTTCCATCTGTTCCAACCTTTATATACACAGATATAAACTTGTCTTGAATTTCTGTTTTTAGTTTTTCTAAAACATTTCTTCTATTCTCATTATCAATTCTTGCTTGTTCTTGTTCAGCAGCAAGCTTCTTCAGATTTTCTTCTGAAGCAACAATCGCAAGCTTATTACTAATTAAGAAGTTTCCATATCCATTTGCAACATCCAATATGTCATCCTTCTTCCCTTTTCCTTTTACATCTGCAATTAAAATTACCTTCATTTTACCATCTCCTAAATCCACATAATCTCGTTTTAATATTTCCATGATTCTATCTTTAGCTTCAGCGATAGATACTCCCTTCATTTGGGTTGCGGCAGCATTAAAGTGTCCACCACCCTCCATTTCCTCCATGATAATCTGTACATTAATATCTATGCTTCGGGCAGAAACACCAATATAGGTTTTATCAATACGACCTATCGTAAATGCAGCATCAATCCCTTCAATTGTAAGAAGCTTATCTGATATTTTAGCTAACGTTGTACGATCTGTGATAATTTTATCCTCAGGCTCTGCAACAATAGCAAATCGTTTTTCATAGATAAACGCATTTACCATAGCCTCTGCTAAAATTCTTTCCTCATCATAAGAATCTCTTAATAATCTACGGACAAGCACCATATCAGCCCCCATCGTATTTAATGTAGATGCAGCTTCAAAGGTTCTAGTTCTCGTACGATATGTAAAATTATTTGTATCTACTACAATTCCCGCAAGCATAATAGAAGCAACCAATGGATCAAGCTCAAATGTCTTATTATAGAATAAGAACATTTCAGAAACAAGCTCAACTGTAGATGAAGCTGATGTTTCTACATAATAGGATACCGTTTGAGTATAGCCAGCATCACTTGCACGATGGTGATCAATTACAGAAACATTTTCAACCTGGGCTAAAATGTCTGGAAACATAGCCAATCTTGGAGATTGTGTATCTGTCATAATCAATAGAGTATCTGGACGAATCAGCTCTTTTGCCTGTGCCTTTGTGATAAAAGCATGATATATGGATTTATCTGTATGATTTTTAATACGTTCAAACACCTTTTGAACCGTTGCATCTGCTAGCTTTGGCTCAAATATCATTTTGCAATCCTTGGTTGAAGTACTTGCCAAATACCATACAGCAAGCATAGAACCAATGGCATCACAGTCTGCTAGCTCATGACACATGATAAGTACATTGCTACTTTGCTCAATAGCCTCTCTTAAGGCCATCGTTTGAATACGCGCCTCAACGAGTGTATTTTTCTCTAAGGAGTTGGTATTTCCACCAAAATACTGTATCTTTTGATTTTGGATATTCACAACAACCTGATCACCACCACGCTTTTCCGCAAGCTCAATAGCATTTTGTGCTAAAGTAACAAGCTCAGCTGCCTCTACATCAAAGCAAGCAACTCCCATAGACATACTTGCTTTCAAGTGATTCTTCTTAGAGATTTCACGAACCTCATTTAAAACAGAAAATTTATCCTGAATCATTTTATCTAAGGCCTCATGATCAAAAACAATAAACATTTGATTACTTGACAAGGTCTCTAAACAACAGCCATGATTATGTAACCAATCAGAAATAACACCTAATATTTGACCACGAATGCTCGTTTGTTCCTGCATATCATAGCGCTTCAATGAGCCTTCAAGGTTGTCAATATCAATTAAAGCAAAGGCTGTAATTCTATTATTATACTTTTGAATTGTTTCCTCTCGGTAGGTAACATCAAAGAAATATAGAATACGATTTTCCACATTATGTACTACATCAAATTTAAGATCAAAGGCAGAAATAAGAAGCTTCTCCTTTCCTCCCTTAAGCTCATCAATAAAGCCAGGCGTAATAAAATCCAAGGAGCTATTAATTAAATTATCCTTAAACACCTGTCTAGCATAATCATTTGCCCATTTAACCTCCATACTAGCATCATATACAATGATACCAATAGGAAGCTTTGTAAAAGCCTCATCTCCTGCGGCAGATACATGATGAGAAATAGAATTCCATACATTTAGTCGATTTTCCAACCAATTGATTTTTTCAACATTTTTTCTATTTAAAGTTAACATAAATAGTGTAATCGTACACACCATAAAGATTAAAGTTAAAGATAGGTATACAAAAAATAAGGTTGTATCTTCATAAAAATAATATGTGAAATAAGCAAACACAATGGTTCCTGCTAATGAAATCAACCCTGCTATAAATTTTTTCATATATACGCCCTCCTTTTTTATCTTTTAACATTATATCAAAATTTTTAGTAATAATCAATTTCCAATGCTTTTTTTTCGTAAGAAGTTAAAAGAAAAAAAGCACAGATTTCCGTTTGAATCGTTCTGTGCTCTTTCATTCTGCTTTTAAAAAAACTCAATTTTTCTTTTGAAATAATATCTTGTTGTTATATGCTTCATTATAATATATAGCATTTATATAGATTCCCGTTTCATCTTCTATAACAGAGGATGAATCTTGGAAGCGATGCAAAAACAAGAATGTACCTTTTTTATTCAATCCATCATTTAAAAGAGGAACATATGCTTCTAATGTATCTGGGTTATACAACAATGTATAAAACTGAAATCCATATGAATATACTCCATCATCTATCATAGCGGCAAAATTATCAAACACATATATTGGATAGGCTGCATAATATGTTTGATAATACACTGTATTATTTACTATGCCTATAGTGCCTTTGTCATATGGTTTTTCAGTGAAAATTTTGATTTTAGGACAATTATAAAAGAATGATTTTCTTATCCCTCCAAGTCCATAACATGTTGAAAAGATTGGTTTTTCTTCCCAATTAAATAACAATGACACCTCATTTACTTCCTTTAATTTGGGTAAATTATAAAAGCTACAATCCATTGTTGGCATTATTCCTTTGACCCTCTCTAAATTATTACAATTGGATATTCCCATAGACATTATTGCGCCAGGCAAAGTATCAAAATTTATTTCTTTTAAATTTTCACAATTACTTATGGCATACGGATGAACCAAAATATAGCAACCTCTTTCTAAGGCAGAATACCATTTAAAAGTCAATGTCTCCATTGGAGCATTTTCAAATGCTCTATATCCTATTTGAGTCATACTGTGTCCATGAATACTCATAGGTAAGACAACATCCTTAGGTAAATCATCTGTATAACCTTTTACAATAAAGGATTGTTTACTTGTTGAAGATCTAAAAAAATTCTCAAAGAAGAATCTCACATGTAAAGCATAGGCCTTTGTTGGGGATTCTAGTATACAATTTTCATCTATAAATTCTTCCCATCCTTGCTTTTTTATATCTTCTCTAAGATTAGGTTGGCTTTTATAGTCAGACATATCAATATAATAGGTATGATAAAAGGCTTTGTAGTCTTCTTCCTCTTCAAATACATATTCTAAATTATCCTGATATGTCATTGGAATTTCATTATAATCTATATATTCATAGATTACTCCATTATATTCTACTGTATCTCCTGTTTCGAATTCCTTTGGATCATCTATACTTTCTTTTGACAAGAGATCAATGTTAATATGATTATAAATGATAAAATGATTAAACTTAATTTTTTCATTGGAACTACCTCCCCTATTATTTCTTTTGAAATAATAATTTGTTGTTATAAGATTCATTTTCATATATTGCATTAATATAGATTCCCGTTTCATCTTCAATTACTGAGGATGCATCTTGGTAGCGATGCAAAAACAAAAATGTACCTTCTTTATTCAATCCATCATTTAAAAGTGGAACATATGCTTCTAGTGTTTCAGGATTGTACATTACTGTACAAAGAGGAAGTCCTTTATCTTTGCTGTGAGTAAAGAATCCATCATTTATAATGGCTACAAAATCATCAAACACATAAATTGGAATTGGATTATTAAGTCCCATATCAAAATATACTGTGTTATTTGCAATCCCAATCTTTTTATTCTCATTTGTAACAGTTTCAATCCTAGGACAATTGTAAAAGAATGATTTCCTAATCCCTCCACCAAGTCCATAATAAGTTGAGAATATCGGCTTTTCATTAAAGTCTATAATCAGATTCAAATCATAGACTTCCTTTAATTTAGGTAAATTATAGAAGCTACAATCCACGGTTGGGATAATCCTTTCTACTTTCTCTAAATTATTACAATTGGATATTCCCATAGACATTATTGCACCATAACCAGTAACAAAGCTTAGTTCTCTTAAATTCTCACAATTGCTTATTGCATATGGATGGACTAAAAAATAATTTACTACTGAAGCTCTATTGCTTTCCCACGTTAAAGTTTTCATAGGAGCATTTTCAAATGCTCTATATCCTATTTGACTAATTGAGTAACCGTGAATACTTCTTGGTATGATTACATCCTCTGGCAAATCATCAGTATAGCCCTTAACTATAAAACTGCTTTGAGTATATAAACGACTAAAAAAATCATGATAGGCAAATCTCACATGAAATGCATAGGGCATTGTTGGAGAAATGATTATACAATTATCTTCTAAGAATTTATCCCATCCCTGTTCTCTAATGCTTTCTCTAAGATTAGGTTGGCTTTTATAGTCTGACATATCAATATAATAGGTATGATAAAAAGCTTTATAGTCTTCTTCCTCTTCAAATACATATTCTAAATTATCCTGATATGTCATTGGAATTTCATTATAATCTATATATTCATAGATTACTCCATTATATTCTACCGTATCTCCTGTTTCGAATTCCTTTGGATCATCTATACTTTCCTTCTTTTGACAAGATATTAAAGTAAATATAGTTATGAATGACATAATGATAAAGCTTAATTTTTTCATATTATTTTCCTCCCATTTTACAAATCCTTTAGCTTGTTGTACTAAAATAATTTACATATACATAATATTCTGGACTAGCATTCATACGAATCTCAACTATAACCTTTTTAGGAGAGGTTGTATTTATATAGCAATATGCATTTAAATCAGGTTCCTCTTCATTCCAATCTGCATTTGGATCATATGATTCTCCTAAGAGATTTAAATTCTCATCAAAAACTCGGATTGATGTATCATATTCGGTTCGTGTTGAAAAACTATATTGCCCACCAACTAAATTCAACATAAGATATTGAACATTCATAGATTCTCCTATACTACTCATCTTATATGATGTATAGGAAGAAACACTTGTGTAGGACTCTGATATTTTTTTAAATGCTAAAGTGATATTCCCTGAAGTATTATAGCTAAATCGTAAGAAAATAAAATATCGTTTCCCAGAAACTGCTCTAAATAAAAGTGATTGGTTTTTAGAATAAGTTAGCGAATTCGTTTGAATTTTATTTCCAACCTCATCATATATATCTGCAATAACATATCTAGAAGTATCAAATTTTAGTTCTGTTAGTCCTGTATAGGTTGGACTAATTATTATCGTTGATGTTGGTTTACTAGTTGATAGATTTGTTGTTATCTTTTTATTATTATATATAGAGTAAATATATGCATTTTCATTACTATATCCTCCTTCTGCACACATATTCAAATTAGAATACACTTGATCACTTTGAATATTCCTCATTTTATATGAATAATTATCATAAAAATCAAATATTCCAGTCATATTTAAATCATAAAAATAATTTAAATATGGTCCAGCTCCATAATCTAATTCTATAGTATAATTATGAGAATAAGTGCCTAATGTAGAATTTTGGTATATGTTCTCAAAGGATGGGTGATTTACTATATAACTTGCATACTTTTCAAGTGAAGCGGCATAAGTAGCAAAAAAACGTACTTGATTGGTATTAAATTCCAATAAATCCCTATCTAATATCAGCTTATCTTTTTTTGCTTCTACTCTCTTATCAATATAAGCATCTAAAAAATTCAAAGTCATAGATGAAAGAACATCTAAAGCAGTGATGAGGGTAGAATCAGAACTCGCAGCAATAAAACCAACTGTTTTGGCAATATTTAGCATATTAGAAAATGTTGAAAAAAGCATATTTTGAAATTCCGCTTGCTCATACAGCTCATGCAAATTTGTTTTAGTTTTCATGACATATTCTACATCATGTATGCTAATTAAGTTTGGTGAAGTTGATTTACTATCCTCTAGCAAAATTCCAATTGTTTTTGGGGCAATATAAATTGTGCTTGTTGAATCTTTTCTTGCGACTACTGTTCTTGTTTCTCCTATATCAAAATTCCTATTCCAATAGTCACTATTTATGTTTTTCTTCTCATATCCATAATAGGAACATTGTATTATTGGTTTTATAGTAATATTTAATTTGTTTGACATGTGTACATATCCATTTGCTACTGTTCCAGAATATCCTTGCATTTTATACAAATAAGGTAAAGCTATATCAATATCAAATACTGCCACTCTTGCTAGTGTGCAATAGGATCCATATGCTGGTGAGCTTGCATCCTTTGTAGATACTGCTATCGCATATTCTTTTCCTACATAGGCATAGCTTCCTTCCTCAAAAAGCCATTCCTCTGGCACGATATTGATTATATTATCTGTATAAGTTCTAATATATGGACTTGTATTCTCGTAGGTTGGAGTATATCCATCTATATATTCATCTGTACTTGTCATTTTTTCTACAGATCTATTATGTCTTTCTAATCCATAAGTTTCTATTCCACTATCAGCAGGTTTATTTACTATATAGGCGTGATTTACTTCAAATCGTTCCTGACTTCTTTTTAGTTTTTCACCAAACTCTGAACTATCTAATATTGGTTCTGCTCCTTCTATTAGATATTCAAACTCTTCCTTACTGATTTCTTGTAGGCACGTTTTAATTTCTGGATTTAATACAAATCCTTCTAAGGTGTATAAATTTTCTATATATCCTTTATATAGAATTAATCCATACTCTTCTTCCTGTGGTAATAGATGATATGCTAATATTTCATCTTCTTCTGTTACTAATTTAAATGTTCTTAAAGTTTTTTTACTTGTTTGGATACCTTGATTTTTAAACTCTATCGTATCCTCTATAGAGTTAATTTTAACTACAAATTCTTGATTTGCATGGATTGTTAGGTTGAAAATAAAAAAACCTATAATTCCGATGCAAATAAGTGCCATCAATTTTAGCTTCTTCATATTCTTTTCCTCCCATTAAGCTTAAATTTTTGAATTATAGTTTATATATTTTTTTATTTCTCTAACTATCTACCTCCCTCTATGATAGTTTTATTATACATCCTTTTCTATTTTTTGGCAATACCTGTTTGTAAGCGTTTTTATTGTTTGGTAAAAAAGAAAACACCCTTTAGGGTGAGTTTCTAATAAAAATTTATAAATTCTTGAAGAATTTTTTTTCTAACATCTTGGCTGTCATCAAACTTCCTTGGGTGGTTTTTTTCTATAGTAAATCTTTTAGAAATATATCCATCCTTTAAAATAAGAATCTCATTTGCAAGTAATAAAGCTTCATCAATATCATGTGTTACAAAAACTACGGTTTTTTTCGTTTGTAGCCAAAGAGAAGTAAAATAATTTATAAGTTTATATTTAATAGATAGGTCCAAAGAAGAAAATGGTTCATCCATTAATATTATAGGAGCATCTAACAAAAATGCCCTAGCTATAGAAACTCTTTGAGCCTCTCCTCCACTTAATGTTGCTGGATAACTGTTTATTTTATCTATGATCTCTAGCTTAGAAAGCATTTCTCTAATATCCTCTTCTGTTGCATTTGCTACAGCAAATTTCAAATTATTGAATACTGTCAAATTAGGAATCAATCTAGGCTCTTGAAAAATATAAGACAAAGCTCCATCCAATTCTATACTACCCTCATAATTTGTTAATTTCGCTATCATATTTAGTAAAGTTGTTTTTCCAACTCCACTTTCTCCTAAAATACAAGTGATTTGGTTTGATTTTATTTCTAAATTAAATTGATTAAAAATAGCTCTAGTTTCATATTTTTTAGTAACATTTTTAAATCGAATCATATTTACAAACCACCTTTCTTAAAAGATGAATAAGTGCTTCACTAACTAAACTTATACCAACTGCAACTATAGTAAGAGCAAAGAGTCTTCCCATATCCAAATTGACCTTTGCGTACTGCATAAGCTTTCCAATACTCTGTCTTGTTTGAGCAAGAGCTTCTGCTGCTATAACAAGCTTAATATTTAAGCTAAAGGCTGTGGCAACATGGTCTAACATAATTGGAGTAAGATAGGGAATATAAAATGAAATGATTTGTTTCTTCTTAGGTACTCTATACACTGTTGCCATGTCAATAAGCTTGCGATCTATTTGCTGAAATCCTGTTAAAAAGGCTTGATAAAGTGTTGGACAAATAACGATTCCTGCAACAATAATTGGGGTTTGACTTGGCGAAACAACAATAATTAATATTAATAATATTGCCATAGTAGGAATAGCTCTTATAAATCCCATAAAAGGGTTTATAAACTTACTTACCTCTTTAAAGGAATAGGATAAGATAGAACAGCCTAAAGCAAGAATAACCGCTATTAAAAAGCCTTCTATACTTCTTAAATATGTCCAACCTAAAGAAATCCAGAAGTCTCTTTCCTTTAATACTTCTCCTAAGCTAATAAAGCTTTGAAGAGGTGTTGGCAGGATTAAATCTAAAGAAATCCATAGGCTCGCTATGTACCAAACCAATAAAACCAAAAGAAAAACTACTAGTGGATATATTAAATTGCCTAGTAGTTTCTTCATCCTAAACTCCTCCTATAAAAAGAAAGTATCATCCAAATCCTTATTGATTAAGGATTTCACATATTCTTTAACAGCGTCCTTAACTGTATTGGACCTTTCTAATCTTACATTACATCTTTGAATTGTATCAGCTGTAAATGTCATATTGGCAAGATTGCTCTCATGCTTTTTAAAAACCTCTGGAAGCTTTGTTGTATTCTGATTCAAGTAGAAGGAATTGCTTTCTAGAACCTCTAAAAAAGCATCTACATATCCTCTATATTGGTTAACAAAAGCGTCCTTAACAATAAGACAAGCTTGAGGATATCCATCATACCCTGTTATACTCTTATATTCCTTTTGTAAATCAACTGCAATTTTCAACTCAGGTATTACCCCTTGAGCTTTTGTAACCTGTGGTTCTCCTAACACTCCATAAAGCTCTGTATTTTTCATTATGGATTGTTTCAATAAGGGAATAATTTCAGAGGCATCATTCATGATGGAAATAGATACCTTTCCTTCCACAGCTTCACCAGATTCCTCATAAGGAATATTATTATTTTTTAAAACATATTCTACCATTTGTAGAGTTGTGGCACCTGTCGTAAGGATTCTTTTTCCCTTTAAATCCTCTAAAGCTGAGACCTCCTTTGGTCCAGTAATAAAAAGATTTCCAAAAACATTCACACTAGCAAGCTTTAAATCTTTACCAGCTTGATAAAGAGTTGCTGCTGCTGTTGTTGGTAAAATAGCCAAATCACAAGAATCTTGTCCTACTCTTGCAGCAATCTCTGAGGCTTGTACTATATGAAAATTTGTCTTTGTGTCTTCATAGGTGAATCCCTCATCTAACATTTTAGCTAACGCTAAAGCAGGTGTTCCATCTGGCATATATACATTGACCTCATTTGGACTTTTTTCCTTACTACAGGAGCTTAGTCCCAAGCCTAAAACTATAATTAAAAATAGAATAATTTTTTTCATTGCTTACACCTCAACTATTCATAATCATACACCTATTTTAAAAATATTTAAAGTACTTTTTTAAAAAATAATAATAGTTCAGCATGATAGAATATATCTTTATAATCGAATTTTATCCTCATTTACTGATGCATCAACAAAAAATGTATGAAATTTTATTCATACATTTCTAAAATTATAAAGCTGAAAAATACGCTTTAAGGTTTGTTAACGTTTTGGTATAGCTTACTTTAAGATGTTCAAATAAACCAGGAATAGGTTCATAATTTGAAGCACGATACTCCTCAACGATTTTAGAAGATAAATCATAGAGCTCCTTAAAATCAAAATTCCCACAGATACCCTTTAAGGTATGAGCACTGCGAAAAACCTCTTCCCAATTTTTCTCCTTTACAGCTGACTCAAGAGCTATGAAAGTAGTATCATTAAGAAACTTTCCTAAAAATTTCTCTAGCATTTTTTCATTATCGCCAAAACGATGTAATACGGTTGTAGGATCCACCCCAATCGATTCATAAAATTGATGAATAGTCATAATTATTCTCCTTATTTTGTTTTATTTATAAAATATTTGCAAGCATTCTTTTTGGCAGTAGCAATTCCTTCCTCAGCTAATGACACTAGGTCTTCTACTCGACCTAAAGCTCGATATCCTCCAAGATATGCTTTTTTGTTTTCTTTTTCAAGGGCATTGGACATGTTTTGAATGATAATCTCAAAATGCTTTTCATTAATGTTCTTTAATAGAATCAAAAATTCATTCTTTTTAAAACGAACAATAATATCGGTAGAACGAATATTCTCTGAAATGATTTTTGCGATATGAATCATTTCCTCTTCCTTGCTCTGTGCTACCTCAATCGTTATGATGGAATTCAAGCTTGTTATTTTACAAAGCTGCTCATCATAGAATAAACGACTAAAGGTATTCATTGCAGGCTCTCTATATTTTTTAATTCCCGTTGTATCAATTTTACCAATGATATCTGCTTTATCAGAAATCGTTTGAATAACTGAATTATCCATTGGTATAATAATTTCTATGATATAGGCCATAGAAGCACATTCCATATAATTGGCTGTAAGATAATATAAGTCCTTACCCCGATATACAATTTCACTTGCCTTACTTCTAGTCATTAAGGCACGCTCATAGGCTCCTGTTCTTCCTGGGCTTATATATTTTTCATCAGAAGATGCATCAATCCATTCCTCATTTTCTTCTATACGATATCGTTTTGAATGTGCTACATCAATTAATAGAATTCGATCGTATATCAAACGAAGATTTTTTAATAAATTTTTCATTTGGTCCTTAGAGGTGAAAACAATATTCGATAAGGATTCCTCCTCTAAAACATCTATTTTAGTTACATTGGAGGTTTGATTTGCTAAGGATGGATCATAATATCGTACACAATGCTTTCCAGCATTTTTGGCATCATATAATGCTCTATCTGCACAATTTGAAACCACATCATACTCTCTTCCACATATTCTCGTATAAGAAACACCCACACTAACGGAGATCTGCAAATTATTATAAGGCTCTGTTAGTGAATCAAATATACGCTTGATAGTAACGTCTTGCGTTTTATGCTCCTCAAAAAACACTAAAAATTCATCTCCACCCACACGAGCAATAATATCATTTTTTCTTAAAACACTTCTTAGCTTAGAAGAAATATGCTGAATGACCTCATTTCCAAAATTATGGCCATAGGTATCGTTTATAATTTTTAAATAATCTAAATCCACCATAAGCATCACAAATTCCTTATCTGAGGTTGCCAAAATTTCTTTAATTTTTGTTTTGGCGGTTCCTGCATTATAAAGAAAGGTCAAGGAATCATGCGTCGCCTGATGCTGAAGCTCCTTTAATACCTTATGCTCATTATTAATATCAATAATCTTACCTATACAGCTCGTTCTTTCTAATGGATCGCCTGTAAATAATGCCCTTCCTGTAACTCGAACCCATCGTTCTTCTCCACCTAATGGAATAACAAGCTCCTTACTAAATGCATAATTTTGAGGCGTTGTTTTCTTTACTAATTCCACAACCTCTTGAAGCTGTTCTTCTCCAAATAGACGAATTAAATTTGGATCTTCTAATGGATTCATAATCAGCTCATCCAGTCCAAGCTTTCTTTCGCCAAAATCATAGGTCGTAAGCATTGGTGGATTTAACGTATATTCAAATTGAATTTCATGAGAAAGCTCTGCAAAGAACCTTGTTTTAATACGCTCACTCTCTAATAGGGTTAGGGTTCGAGCAGAGGTTGATAATTCATCATCCTGTAGAATTTCATCTGTTACATGCTGCATTGTTTTATTTGTATCATGAGAAACAGAATTAATCCTTAGCTCCTCTGCGATTTTATCCTTGATTTCATATAAGCATTCTAAAAGTAACGGATTAAATTGGCCACATTCCCCATTGGAAATCATCTGTAAAGCAACATCATGGGAATATGCTTTTTTATAGACACGCTCACTTGTTAATGCATCATATACATCCGCAATAGATACAATTTGGGCAGCAATTGGAATTTCTTCTCCCTTTAAGCCGTCAGGATACCCCTTTCCATCATATCGCTCGTGATGCCATCTACAAATTTGTCTTGCATATACAATTAAATGCTCATCCTGGGGTATAGCTAAATCATTTAGCATCAGAGCTCCAAATTCTGAATGCTTTTTCATGATTTCATATTCCTCTGGAGTAAGCTTCCCCGGCTTGTTCAATATCTCATCTGGAATCCCTATTTTTCCTATATCATGTAAAGCAGATGCCGTACTTATCAAGGAAATATCCGTTTGACTCAGATTATATTGATCCGTTTTTATAACAAGATTTTGTAATAAAAGCTCTGATATGGTTCGGATATGTAAAACGTGAAGTCCACTTTCTCCATTTCTAAATTCAACAATATGACTTAAAACTGTAATCATCAAATTGTTCATTTTTTCTCGTTCAAAAATCTGATCAGTAACCATTCGAACTAGCTTTTTTTGTTTACTTACAAGCATGAGTGTGTTCATAACACGTCTACGAACTACCCAAACATCAAATGGACGATTGATAAAATCAGTAACACCAAGCTCATAGGCTCTTTCTATACAAGATGGCGCAGTTTCAGAAGAAATCATAATAACAGGTGTATCCTTAATCCATCCATTTCGATTCATAATTGCCAAAACCTCAAAGCCATCCATTTTTGGCATAACAATATCAAGAAGAACTAAATCTATATTCGCTCCAACATTTTGTAGATAGGCCACAGCCTCTACTCCATTTTCAGCCTCTAATACGATATAATCATTTCCAAGCATATCTGCCAGTAAGGACCGGTTCATCTCTGAGTCATCTGCAATTAAAATTGTCTGTTTAAATTTACGTTCTTTTTCTTTCATAAAGTACCTAACTACTTTCTCATATTATAAAACTTCAATATCGTATTTTTCACCATATCTAAATCGATTGGCTTGGATATGTGAGCATTCATACCACATTCAATACATTTTTTCATATCATCAGAAAATGCATCTGCCGTCATAGCAATAATTGGAATATCCTTATCCGGATGATCTAACTTACGAATTTCAATTGTAGCCTCTATACCTGTCATCACTGGCATACGAATATCCATTAAAATCACATCATATTCTCCTTGCTTGGAATCCTTTAGCATATCAACGCAAATTTTACCATTTTCAGCTCGGACTAAAGTAGCACCAGCACTAGATAAAAGCATTTCAGCGATTTCCCAGTTCAAATCATTATCCTCAGCTAATAAAATATGAATTCCATCTAAGGTGCTCTGTTCCTCCTGAACTTCGGTTTTAGGTTCAGCAGAAGCAATCTTAGCAAATTTCTTTAATCCATAATACAAGGTAGATTTAAATAATGGTTTAGAAATAAAGCCAGTAACCCCTGCTTTTCTTGCTTCTTCCTCCATATCTGACCAATCATAGGCAGAAACAAGAAGAATCGGAATTTCATCTCCAAGACTCTTTCGAATTTGACGTGCTGTTTCAATACCATCTATTCCTGGCAATTTCCAATCTAATAAAATGATATCAAATCGATTTCCTGCTTCGTAAGCTTCAACTGTTTTTTTGACAGCCTCCTCGCCAGAAAGCGTCCATTCTCCTTGAACACCAATCTCTTTAAGAGAAGCTATCGTTGTAATACAAAGATTTTCATCATCATCAACAACAAGCATCTTCCAATCAGGTAAAAGCATTTCCTCTTCTATAACATCCACCTTTTCAAGGTCAAGAGCCACATGGAATTCTGTTCCTTTTCCAAGCTCGCTCTTCACTTCTATTGACCCCTTCATCGCATCAACGATGTATTTTGTAATGGCCATACCTAATCCTGTTCCTTCAGTCTTATGTACACGTGCACTATCCTCACGAGTAAAGGACTCAAAGATTTTTTGCATAAATTCTTCTGTCATACCAATTCCTGTATCAGAAACCATAATATGGTTACGCACATAATTTTCTCCCATTGGAGAAGCTTCTTGATATAAAGAAACCTCAATTGCACCCTGTTCTGGAGTAAATTTGATTGCGTTAGATAAAAGATTTAAAAGAACCTGATTCAAGCGTACACTATCACAATAAACATTCTCTGTAAGAATATCATGGATATACATATCAAATTTTTGTTGCTTGATTTTGATTTGTGGCTGAACCACTGTAGAAATACCATCCAAAACCTCGCGTAAGGAAACCTGCTCCATATTCAGTGTCATCTTACCACTTTCAATTTTTGACATATCAAGAACATCATTGATCAGACCTAATAAATGCTTACTAGAAAGCGTAATCTTTTTTAAGCAATTTTGAACCTGCTGACGATTATCAATATTCGCAGTTGCTATAGCTGTCATACCAACAATTGCATTCATTGGGGTTCGAATATCATGGCTCATATTAGAAAGGAATTCACTCTTAGCCTTATTGGCATTAATCGCATTTTCACGAGCCTGCTCCAATTGCTGAAGCGTCTTCTTATTATAATAGTTATAAATTACAAAGATGATAGTTAAAATAGCCACCATCGTAACTACAGAAACAATCGTCATTGTAACCCATTGATTATTTAAGGTTTTAATGATAGCATTCATTTCTGAATTGTCTGTGATTAAAACCAGGTACCACTCTGATTTATCTAATTTATTACAGTACATATGAAGATAACGATCTCCCATATGCAATATATTAGAATATGGCTCATTCTCCTTCATACTTTCATTTAAATCATCTAAAATGGATTCAATAGAAAAATCATTATCGGAATATTTATCCTTAAACAAAGCAGATAGACTGTCATACTTCACATCTTCCTCTTGCTTTATTATTAAAGAATTTGTTTCTCCATTTTCTAATTCATCCTTTCGCACAATATAAGCATTTGCACTAACCATTGTCTCAGAATCAATATTAAGCATACTAACAAAATCTTTGTTTGGAAGACCAGCAATAAGTGCCATACTTTTTTCGCCCTGAGCCATAGTATATTTATCTGTAGGAACACTAAACATTACAATATCTTCACCATAAACGATTTCATTGGTATTGCCTTCTCTTTGAAGGATTTGTCTTCCAACAGCAATCTTTTCCTCTCCCTTTAAAATAGAAGTTCTAAAAGGAATTAAATCTGTAACAATAAAATCACGAAGAAAGGAATCCATAATTCTTCCCTCCTCTGGCTTGTCTAGCAGGTTATCATCATCGATTACATAAAGAAAGCCTAAATATTCAAATCCACGTGCAAGAGCACTTTTTTTCAATTTTTCATTAGCATCAGGCTCATCCGGATTATAATCATCTGCCAAGGCTTCTACCATTTTAAGTCTTTGCTCTAGTACAACCTCATATCGCTGTGTATATTGGTAGCTAGATTCACTCATCGTTTTTTCACCAATAAAATCGATGGCAGCTCGCGTCTTGTTTCCCATATATACACCTAAAAAACAAAACATACATACACAAATGATTACACATATGATAATACCAATCAGCATAACACGTTGACCTTGAGTTGTAAAAAACCGTTTTTTCGTGATTGTTCTTTCTTTTTGCTCCATGTCATCCTCCAATACTCCCAACAAGCACCTATTATCCATATTAATTGTATCAAATCGTGTCGGTAAAGTCAACCATTTAGGGGGGCTCTCTCTTTAGAGAGACCTTAGGGATTCTATTTTTTTCAAATGAAAAGGCATAATACAAAGATATTATGCCAAGTACACTCTGATTTAGATTTTTTTAAAAATTTATAACTGCGATTTAAAATCCATTATAATAATGAGATTCCCATTTTCTACGGTTGCCTCAATCCTTCCTTGGTTCAATTCAACCAACTGTTTTACAATGGATAGCCCCACACCCCCTATGTTTCTAGCATTTTCTAAGGTGGTATATCGATCAAAAATTTTACGAACGCTAACCAAATCCAGATTTGGTGCAGGATTAGAAAAAATAATTTTACCCGTTAAAGTTAAAGAAATGGTTAAAGAGGAAGTCCCATATTTGATTGCATTTATAAGGAGATTGTCTAATATTCTTACTAGCATATTTTTATTTAGGATTCGATATACCTTGATTGGAGGGATATGAATGATTGGTTCAATTCCTTTTTCTTTAAACACAGCATAGTAATTTAGAAGCACATTTTCAAGCTCCTGATTCAGACAAATACTTTCAAAGGATATCTTCTCATGATCTAAATGATATAAATAATCAAAAAGCTGTTCTGTTAAATAGATTAAATCCTCTGTTCTATTTTTAATCACAAGTAAGGATTTTTTTTGCTTTTGTGTCAATTTTTCTTTTTCCAACAGTTCAACATAGCCAGAAATTGCAGTCAACGGTGTCCTCAAATCATGAGCAACATTGGTTATCGCTCTTTGTATCTTTTGATTCCCATTCCAATATTGTAATTCCTTTTGTCTGATATCACTTAGGATTTCATTCAATTGCTCAACAAATTGGATAGCAGTTCTATCCTTTGAGGGAATCGTTAATAATTGATTTGTGTCTGTTTTTTGGATAAGGTCTAATCCCTTAGATAGTTCTTTATAGGATCCCTTTAGCAGCCACAGCTTCAAAAGTAAAATCACAATAAGAATAAAGCAAAAGCTACAAATACCGATAAACCAATAAAGCATGGATACCACTCCTTTTATTTTATATCCTTTTTCATAAACACTAGAACACCAATAAGGGTGATGATTGTACTACTCAATAGACTTGAAAGAATTAGAATATACTCCTTTAATTCCACTCCAAAAAGAACAGCATAGGTATGGGATGTTGGAAGAAGATAAAGAAAGCTATACATTATATTTTTTTCCATTGGACTTGGATATTTTGGATTTAGCTCCTTCATTAATTCAAATTCATTAGTTGTAGGATTCATCTGCCATATATCAATATACTCTGGAGTTGTAAGTCTTCCCATAAATAGAATGAAAAGAAAAATCAGTCCAAAAGCAAATAGCAAATTCACAATAATTGCAATAATACGTCCAGAACATAAGAACGAAATACAGGTAAATAGAGAAACAAAGGTAGCCAGCACAAGCAATTGGGATATAATCCACAAGCATATCGTTTGCCCTGAAGCCTGTGGAGCTCCAAGAAGAGGAATACCTAAGCACAAAATTACAAGCATATAAATTGCATATAGAATCACAGATAAACTGAAAAAATATAACCAATAGGCTAAATATACCTTATATTTTTTATGCCCAATAATAAGCTTATTTCGTAATGTACCCTCATTGAATTCTTTTCCAAGAATGACACTAACCAAGCATGCAATTCCTATCCCAATAAAACTCATTTGCAACAACATAACATGATCCATTTTATTTTTCATAGAATAGCTGTAAAGAAGAATTCCTAAAGCAATGACTAGCATTAAAATAAAGGATCCTAAAATCATCTTATCCTTCTTTGATTGATAGATGAATGCTCTAAATAATCGAATCATAGAGAATCACCCCCAATCAAATTCATATAATAATTTTCTAGTGTTTCTTCTTTTTCAATAAATTCCTCTATAGCACAGCCTTTTTTATCTAGCTCAAGAATCATAGCTGAAAGATTGCATTCTCCATATAGGGTAAAATCAGTGGCATTCTCTACCTCATACGATATATTTTTTTCCTCTACATATTGTACAAATATAGAAGGATTGCTCACTCTTACCTCTGTTTTCTTTTTCAAAAGCTTATGAAGTACATCATTACTGACCTCTCGAACTATCCTTCCTTGATCTAAAAATCCATAATGCGTAGCTATCTTGGAAAGCTCATCTAGAAAATGACTGGATAATAATATCGTAATCCCCTTTTCTTGATTTAGCTTTAATATCAATTCTCTAATTTCGATAATTCCTTCTGGATCTAGTCCGTTGATTGGCTCATCTAAAATTAAGAAATCTGGGTTTGATAGTAACGCAATCGCAATCCCTAAACGCTGTCTCATTCCTAATGAAAAGTTTTTAACCTTCTTCTTATCTGTATTTTTTAATCCGACAAGCTCTAATAGAGCATATATATTTTTATCGGAAGGATTCCCACAAATTTCATTTTGAAGGATTAAATTATCCTTAGCAGATAGATTCATATAAAGTGCTGGAGTCTCAATAATTGCCCCAATTCTACGTCTTGCCAAGGCAATATTTTGCTCTTTATAGGAGCTATCAAAAAGAATATAATCTCCATTTGTTGGAGATTGCAATCCACAAATAATGCGGATTAGGGTTGTTTTTCCTGCTCCATTTTTGCCAATCAAACCATAAATAGCTCCTTTTTCAATGGACATTGTTACATCTGTCAAAGCTTTAAATTTATGGTAGCTTTTGGCTAAATGGACGGTTCTTAAAACATATTTCATCATAATTTCTCCTTGTTGAATGTTATAGTTGTTTTCTATACTCCTATACTATAACAAAGAAAGGTTAAGAAGCTCGTTAAGAAATGGTTAAGAAATGGTTAAGATTCATTTCAATTTATACCCAATTCCCCATACAGACTCTATATAATCCTCATTAGAAAATTGTCTTATCTTTTTACGAATATTACTGATATGAACCTTTAAAGAATTTTCATCACAGTCATTGGTATCATCAAAGATCAAATCTAAAAGCGTAGATTTGGATAGAATTTGATTGGTATGAAATAAAAGCTGCTTCATTATAGAGAATTCTACTCTGGTTAGTCCAACAGGATTTTCTCCAACATATAGGAAATGCTCCTTTGTATCCAAACGAAGCTCTCTATATTCTAATGTCTTATTTCCCTTTGTGGCTCTTAGCTGTACGGCAACCCTCTCTACAAATTCTTCATTATGGAAGGGCTTTGTGATATAATCTCTGGCTCCTATATGTAATGTATTGACCTTATCCTCTACACTGGATTTGGCACTTACAACAAGAATAGGTATATCATTTAATTTTTGTATAAGCTCTTCCCCAGCTAATCCTGGTAGCATTAAATCTAAAATAATTAAATCTACGCTTACCTTTTCTAACACCAAAAGAGCTTCTGTTCCAGAATATGCATCATAAATTTTATATGTATTTTCTAATAATTCCTTCATTAAATTATGAATATAGATATCATCTTCAACGATGAGGATTGCTTTCATATTTCTCACTGCCTTTTTATATAATATACCTCTTTTTTCTATAAATTAAAAGAGGAAAGTCAAAATAAAAGAGGACAATCTCTGTCCTCCAATTAAACTAGTCTTTTACAAATGGTAATAAAGCCATATGACGTGCACGCTTAATAGCAATTGCAAGCTTTCTTTGATATTTTGCAGATGTTCCCGTAATACGACGTGGTAAAATTTTACCTCTATCTGTTACGAATTTTCTTAATAAATCTACATCCTTAAAATCAATATGCTCAATATGGTTTTGTGTAAAATAACAAACCTTTTTACGACCACGACGTTCGCCACGATCTGGTTTACGATTTTGTTGCATTATTTTTCCTCCTTTAAAGTTTTAGAATGGTAAATCATCATCAGCCACATCTACATTAAAGCTCTGTGGAGCCTCTGGCTCTGGCTGAGATGGTTGTGGTGCTTGATAGCCCCCACCATAGCTAGGGTTATTATACCCTGGATAGCTATTGTTTTGTTGTTGATAATTTTGTGCTGGCTGTTGATAGTTCTGATTTGGCTGATATGCTGTGCCTTGAGCATTCGGATCTCTTGGCTGCAAATTTTCAACTCGTTCAACAATCACATCGGTTGTATAACGCATTTGATTATCTTGTCCCTGGTAAGAACCTGTTTGGATTCTTCCTTCGATGGATAATTGGTAGCCCTTTTTAATAAATCTAGACATAAAATCAGCTTGTTGTCCAAAGGCAACACAGCTAATAAAATCGGCTTGACTATTGCCGTTAACATCTCTAGCCCCAACACGATTTACTGCAAGAGTAAATCTTAAATTTGACATTCCTGATTGCGTATAACGAATCTCAGGATCCTTGGTAATTCTACCAATTAATAATACCTTGTTCATTGTATTCTCCTATCTTATTCGCCTTCTGCAACAACAATATGACGAATAACATTTTCGTTATAGCCTGCGATACGAGTAAATTCAGAAATAGCTTTAGGAGTTGCTTCTACAGACATCCATACATAATAACCCTTACGTGAATGTTCAATTTCATAAGCTAATTCTCTTAAGCCCCATTCCTTACATTCTAAAACCTTAGACTGGTTGTTTGTAAAAATACCATTTACATTGGCAACCTCAGCTTTAATAGCCTCCTGGTCTAAATTCGCACGAAGAATATACATAACCTCATACTTTTTCATATTTTTCTACCTCCTTTTGGACTTTTGGCCTGGCATAGCTTCCAGGCAAGGGCATTTCTTAAAAAATGCGTGATAATTATAGCACAGATTTTTCTTTTCTTCAAGATTTAGTTTGAATTTATACTACGTTTTTTCTCATATTTATGATACAATGGTAAAGGTGATGTATGATGAGTGAACTTTTAGCTCCCGCAGGCAATTTTGAGGCCTTAATTGCAGCAATTTCAAATGGAGCAGATGCAATATATTTAGGTATGAATCAATTTGGTGCTAGAGCCTATTCAACTAATTTTGATGAAGAAGCCTTAGTCAAGGCTGTTACCTATGCCCATTTAAGAAATGTAAAAATATATGTAACCCTAAATACAATTCTTTTTGAAAATGAGATCCCTCTTTTATATAAAATGGTTGATTTTTTAAATGACGCAAAAATTGATGGGATTATCATACAGGATTTAGCTGTTTTAGAGTATGTTGTAAAAAAATATCCCAGCATTGAGGCCCATTGCTCTACACAAATGGGAATAGATGATATTGAAGGCTCCCTTCTTTTAAAAAAGCTAGGAGCAAAAAGAATTGTACTTTCTAGAGAGGTTACAATTGAGGATGTTAAAAAAATCAAACGAGCTGTAAAGCTCCCCATCGAAATCTTTATTCACGGAGCCCTATGTGTTTCCTATTCTGGAAACTGCCTAATGTCAGGTCTAATCGGCTATCGTAGTGGAAATCGTGGAAGATGTGTTGGCTCCTGTAGAAAGCCATATATCCTAGTAGATCATACTACAAACAAGGAATATGAAGCATCCTATCTTCTTTCGATGAAGGATTTAAATACAATAGATCATATCCAGGAGCTAAAGGAAATTGATTCCTTAAAAATAGAAGGCCGAATGAAAGAGCCTGCCTATGTTGCAAATGTTGTTTCCGTATATAGAAAAGCACTTGATGGAACGGCTTCTCCTACAGAAAGACTTAAATTATCCAAAACCTTTCAAAGAACCTACACGAAGGGATACCTCTTCCATGAGGATAAAAAAGAGATTACCAACATTACAAGACCCAATAATTTTGGCACCTATATTGGTAAAATTATAAACAAAACCAATTCAGGATATAAAATTGAATTGGTGGATGTCTTAAATCAAAATGATATCATTCGCATTGATCATAATCACGAGGATGTAAATTTAACAGTTGTTAAGCTATATGATGAAAAAAATAATCTTATATCTAAAGCAGATACCCATTGCTTTGTTAAGGTTAAAGAGGATTTATCCATAGGAGATAAGATTTATAAAACAAAGGATTTCCATTTCTATAATGAAGTCGAAAAAAGCTATCCAAAGGAATATAGACGATTTCCTATTGATCTTATTGTGTCTGCCTATGCTGGTATGCCCTTAACCATCCATGCTACCTGCGAAAACATTCAGGTCAGCTATGAATCAAATACTCTTTTAGAGGCAGCTATAACAAAACCAACAACAAAAGAAGATTTCATCAATCAATTCCAGCGGTTAAAGGATACTGTTTATGCTTTGCAAAATGTTGAATTTTATAACGATTCTATTTTTATACCAGCAAAGCTTATGAATGAGGCTAGAAGAAAAATTGTTGAGGAGCTAAACGAAAAAAGAATCTATAGAAGCTATCAAACAAAAGCCATTCCTACGCCTACTTCTATTACCTATCCAGCTTCTTCTCCTTTACTTGCTGTATATGCAACAACAAAGGAACAGGCACTTGCTGCCAAGGAATGTGGAATCTCCATCATCTATACAAAGGATAACACCATAAGAAGAAATGAAACAGTCTATCCTAATAAGGACGGTCTTGTATTAGTTGGCGGATATGGTGGGGTCTATTCCTATGGCTCTACCAATGAAGTAGTTAGTGATTTTTCCTTAAATGTTGTCAACTCTAAGGCGGTTTATGAATTACATTCCTTAGGTGTAAATCGTGTAACCCTATCCTACGAGCTAAACAAAAAACAAATCCAAGAGCTCATTGATGGTTACTATAAGGCAAATCAAGGTTATCCTAATCTAGAAATGATTGTATACGGACATACACATCTTCTTTTTACTAAATATTGTCCTTTAAAAAGAATGAATCTTTGTGGAACTTGTAAAACACATCAATATAGCCTAAAGGATGAATATGGTCAGTTTCCTATCCTTTCTCACGAGGATTGTACTACTACACTTTTAAATGGTAAAATACTAAATTTGATTGATGAAATAGACACAATAAATCATATTTCTGTTTTTCGATTACAATTTACCATAGAAACAAAAGATGAAGCCAAGCAAATCATACAGCAATTTAAAGATAAATTAAACCATGCATCCAATAGAAAAGGATTTAATTCATCTACAGATACCAGAGGTCATTTTAATAAAGAAATCTTATAAATTTAAAAAGGGCGCAAGAAAATGGCATAGCTTTTCCTATGCCATTTTTTCTATTGAATATTTTATTTTATATCTGTGCTAGCAGCAAGGGTGGTCTGTGTTTCATAATCGGCTATTCTTTCTTTTAATCGAGTAATCGTCGTATGTAATGCCTGACTCCCTAACACCATACGCAGGGGTGCAGGGTTTTTATCTACACTTTCAATGATTCGTTTAGCCATAAGAGCAGGGTCTCCTGGAGCTAGACCATATTTAGGATTGAGCATATTTAAAAAGCCATGTACATGCTCATATTCTGGCATTAGGCGTGCTACTTTTGCACTACCATAACGGAACTCCGTTCTTGCTCCACCTGGTTCTACTATCGTTACACCTATATTGTATTTTGAAACTTCCTGTGCTACGGATTCACAAAACCCCTCTATTCCAAATTTAGTGGCATGATACATAGAATTGGCAGGATATGCAACCTGACCACCATAGGAGGAAATTTGAATTATTCTTCCTCCGCCCTGCTTCCGCATATAGGATAACGAAGCTTTAATAAGCTGGATGCTTCCCGTGAGATTTGTAGCAATAATGTGGTTGATTTGTTCATCAGAGAGCTCTTCTGCTGCACCAAATAAGCCATAGCCCGCATTGGATATAACGACATCAATTTTTCCATGCTTTATAAAGCTTTCCTTTACGACTCTTTGGACTTCAGGACCATTTGCCACATCTAGAATACAGCAATCAAAGGTATCCTTGTATTTTTCAATAAAGCAACAAACCTTTGCTGCATCGCGCACTGTTCCAATAACTGTATCCCCTTGCTCTAATAATTGCTTTGTAAGCTCGAATCCAAAGCCTGAGGAAACGCCTGTAATAAGCCATGTTTTATTCATATTTTTTCTCAAACCTTTCTTTGTCAAGCATTTTAATAACCTTTGCTGGATTACCAACTGCCACTGCATAATCGGGGATATCTTTAGAAACAACAGCTCCTGCACCAATGATTGCATGCTTACCTATTTTTACACCTGGTAATATGGTGGCTCCCGCTCCAATCCATACTCCATCATCAATCACAATAGGCTTACAAGGTAAAACCATTCTTTGATATGGATCATGATTATTTGTCAAAAGCTGTACATTTGCAGCGATTTGTACATGATCTCCAATGGTAATACCACCTCGTGCCATTGCAAGCAAATTATAATTGATTGAAGTATTTTTTCCTATTTTAAGTTGATCAAGACAAGCTCCATAAATTGGGGCATTGATTCTGCTATTTTCTCCTATATTATTTCCAAACAGCTCTTTAACCAATTTCTCATATTCAGCTGTTTCAGGCATAGTATGATTTAATTGGAAGGCAAGCTGAGAAAGTCTTTTCCAATTTGCACGTTCCTCTTGAGTTGCCTTCGTTAAATCAAATATTTCAAAATCACAATTCATAATTATCCTTTTTCCCTTCTTAGCTATTCAATATAGGTTGTTTCTCATATATTCCATAAGCTATATTCTATGGTTTGATTATATTCCATTAAAGTACCTTTGTATTTTTTGCATTTTTTCTTGTTGCTTTACTTTAAACGGGCAACGTTGATCACAATGCCCACACTGTATACATGCATCAGCTTTCACATAAAGCTTATCGTAGTGATTTGCAGCCATTGTATCACCCGCAATTGAAAGATCATAGTATTTATTTATAATACCTATATCAATGCCTACAGGGCAAGGCTGACAATGATTGCAGTAAACACAGTTTCCTATCGCTGATTCGGGTGTAAATTCACCTATGGATGAATAGTCACGTTCTCCATATGAAGATTCTGGATATTTTAATAGTTCAACTAAATCGTTGATATTTCTAACCCCTGGAACAACGGCAAGTACAGCAGGACGGTCAAGACAATATTGAATACATTGATTTTTCGAAAGTGCTTGCCGAAAGGGTGAAGTTTTTTCGGATAAAAGCTGCCCACCATGAAATGGCTTCATAACTGAGATTCCTACTCCTTCTGCTTCACAACGACGCATAAGCTCAGCACGTTCGTTAGTCGTGCCAATACCGTATTCATCTCCACACTCTAGATCGTATGCAGGATTGACGGAAAACATAAACATATCCATGATTCCTGTATCAAGCAGCTTATGAGCAACTCTTGGGGTATGGGAAGAAAAGCCGATATGGTGCACAATCCCCTTTGCTTTAAGCTCTTTGACATAATCAAGGATGCCGTTTTTAATAATATCGTCTAAATCGCTTTCCTCATCGATACAATGCAGAAAGCCAAAATCAACATAATCTGTTCCAAGCATTTCCATTTCCCATTCAAATGTATCCTTGATTTGCTTTAGGTTACGTGACCAGCTGTATTCCCCATTAGGCTTATATACCGCACCAAAATGTAACTGAAAGTAAATTTTATCTCGCTGACCTTTGATTGCTCTTCCAAAGGGTTCATAAACACTTTTTCCTCCTGCACAAAGATCAAAAAAGTTTATTCCATTTGCAATAGCCTGTTCGATTACAGATTGTATTTCATCCTGTGAACAGTTCTGTATACCACCCATACCAAGTCCAAGGGTGCTTATTCTTTCACTACCCTGTGGTAATTTTCTATACTCCATTCCTTTTCAAGCTCCTTTACACACTCAATGCATTTGGATTCTCGTAGTAGAATCTAAAATAGCATTTTTCTTTATCCTTACAAATTATTGTATACCTCATCTGTTACAGCTTCACACCACTCTGTATGTCCGTTTTCTGCGGGAACTTCTATGGCAAGATGCTGAAACCAACTATCCTTTGAGGCTCCATGCCAATGCTTTACGTTGGCAGGAATATGTACAATATCCCCTGCTTGTAAGGCACGAGGCTGTTTTCCCCATTCTTGATACCACCCTTTACCTGCGGTAATAAGAAGAAGCTGTCCTCCACCCTTCTCTGCATGATGAATATGCCAATAATTACGGCATCCTGGCTCAAATGTAACATTGCCAATCACAACCTGCTCGGTTGAAAGCATATTCAGATAACTCTGACCAATAAAATATTTTTCAAATGCTTTGTTCTTTTCTCCTACAGAAAACATACTTAGATTTTTATTCATTTCTTACTCCTATTTTTTATATTTTATGTTTTTATTCCCTACAGAGCATAAAGCATAGGGGGAATAATCAATATTAGAACTTATTACCAAAAAGGAAGGTAATATATCATAATATTATTTAATGGTTTCCTTATATCTATATAAAATGACTATTTCATAAAGCCATTGGCTCTTAAATAATTTTCAAGTGCGGATATGTTACTTGCAGCAGCATATAATCCATCATGAACCGTTGCTCCTTTTGCACTATCACGTACAAACGCCATAGAATTATCATAATAAGATTGTGTGCTGTTGCTTGCTCCTTGGAAGAAGGGATATATATCCATTTCTGCCGACCAAGTGTAATGCTCTAGGAATGTACCTATAATCATAGGAGCCGTGTGCCACCAAATCGGAAAGCCTACAAACACAGTGTCATACTTGCTTATATCTATTTTATCATAGGTTGTTAAAGCAACTTCAGGACGTGCATTTGTATCCGCTTCTTCCTTTGCTCTACCATAGGCGATATCGTTGTAGCTTCCTGTATACGGAATTGCCGCTTCTATCTCAACAACATCTCCTCCTGTAATTCTTTCGATGCTCCTTGCCACCGTACTGGTATTTCCCGACCAAGAGAAATAAACAATTAAAATGTGCTTCGCTTCTTCCCCATCACCATTATCTGGGGTGCTTGGAGCTGTCTGTTCAGGTTTCACAAAGCTGATACCCAATCCAGTTACCCAAGTTACAATTTGCTGTTCTGCCTCTTGAATATTGTTTCGTGAAATCGATAATCCTTCTCTAACATTTGCATTAGGCTCTATCCTTCGAATCGTAGATATTGTACTAGAAAAGCCACTTCCACCATGTGTATTAAACGGAATAATGGTTTTACCAGAAAAATCATAGATATCAAAAAATGTATATAAAATCATCGGCATATCACCCCACCAGTTTGGATAACCTATAAATATAGTTTCATACTCGGATAAGTTTTTTATGGTATCCTGAATTGTAGGACGCGCATTTTGAGCCTTTTCTTCACTTGCAAGATCTACAAGTGTTCTATGGTCTGTAGGATATGGAACTTCAGGTATTATACGAAAAATATCTGCGCCTGACGTATCCTGTATAACATATGCCATATACTGTGTATTCCCAAGGACAATACCATCAATAATTACAGTGCTGTTTGCCTCTTCGGTAGTCATATTATTCGGATCAGTCGTTTCAGGCATAGAGAAATAAACCACAAGCGTATTGGTATTCTCCTTACCTGGTCTGTCATCCTGTGCTGGAGAAAATGCCTCTGATTTTTCAGTTAAATCAAGACTGTTGATCCAAGCTTCAATTGCCTGGTCCGAATCACTAGAAAATTTCCTTCCCTCTATAACGGTTGCTCCCTTTGCATTAGAAAGAATATCTGCTGTACTTTCAGAAATTGCACTTCCGCCACTTGTACAGAAGGTGTAAATCGTTTTGCCATTGAAATCATAATAGTTCAAAAACGATAATACTGCCATAGGTGCAGTATGCCACCAAATCGGAAAGCCGAGAAAAATCGTATCATATTGCGCCATTACCTCATCTGGTAAATAAACAGAAAGCTCAGGGCGTTCATTTTCTTCCTTCTCTTCCTTTGCCACCTCTGTTGTAGTCGTATAATCCGTGGGGTATGATTCTTTCCGCTCTATCTTGAATAGATTTGCATTGGTTAATTCTTGTATTTTTTCTGCTACACTTTTGGTTGTATTTGTCTTAGAAAAATATGCAACAAGTGTATTGCTTGTCGGTACAAAGGATTCATCCAGAGTTACATTTGATGGACGAATATAATTATTGGATGGGGGATTTAATCCACCTTCATTCTCATTACAAGCGACGATAAAAAACAAAAGCATAAAACAAAAGCTTGTTGCAATTATAGAAAATACCTTTTTCATGATTTTGACTCCTTACCAATTTTTCTTTTCTTTTTTGTGATCCTTGTTATTTTTGCGTTCCTCGACCATTTTCACAAACCATTCCACCATATTTGGATCAGTATGAGAGAAAAAGGAACTTTGCTTTTTATCAAGGCTTGCGATGACAGACATATCATCATCAGAAAGTTCAAAATCAAACACATCAAAATTTTCTTGCATTCTTTCGATATGTACAGATTTGGGAATAACTACGATTCCGCGTTGTAACTCCCAACGCAGTATAACCTGTGCTACCGTCTTATTATATTTCTTTCCGATTGCTGCAATCGTTTCATTCGTAAATAATCCACCCCTACCTTCACCAAATGGAGCCCAAGCCTCCATGTGCACATCATATTTTTTCATCCACTTCTGTGCTTCTGTTTGTTGATTGTGTGGATGTGCTTCTACCTGATTTACCATTGGCTTAATTTTTGCAAAGCTGCAAAGATCAACCATTCTGTCAGGATAAAAATTGGATATGCCAATTGCCTTGAGCTTTCCATCCTTATATAGTTCTTCCAAAGCACGCCAAGCTCCATAATAATCGGAAAATGGCTGATGCAGCAACATTAGGTCAATATAATCTGTTTTAAGCTTTCGTAATGATTCATAAACAGATTTCTTAGTTTCCTCATATCCGTAGTGCTCTATCCAAACCTTACTTGTCAAGAAAATCTCTTCACGAGGAATTCCCGATTTTGCGATAGCATTTCCTACTTCTTCCTCATTAAAATAGCTTTGTGCCGTATCAATATGACGATATCCTACGTTAAGAGCATTTAGAACACAATGCTCACACTCATCCTTGGATATCTGATATACTCCATATCCAAGTTGGGGCATCCTTACCCCATTTGATAAAATAACATAATACATACTTCATTCTCCTTACATTATTATTTATTGATTATCTTCTTTGCCCAATTTACAACCATACTTTCAGATTGAGCTGCTTCCGCTCCATGAATAGGTAGCCCTTTGCAAATATCTGCCCCCACACATATCCTTTGTAAGTCACGCTCACTACTACCCATTCCACTACCCTCATGTGTGCAGAATGGCATGATTTTTTTACCTTCTAAATTGAATTTTTCCAAAAGTGTAACCATTGCCATAGGCATCGTTCCCCACCAATTTGGAAAACCCACGAATAATACATCGTAGCTTTCTAGGTTTTCGGGATATGCTTGAATTTCTGGACGTGCGTCAGCCCGAAGTTCTTTCTGTGCTTCATCTATACAAGTGTAGTAATCCTTAGCATAAGGATTTACCGTTTTCACCTCAAATAAATCGCCTCCTACAGCTTTTTGAATAAACTCAGCTACAATTTCTGTATTTCCCTTTTTCAAATCTTTAATACTCCCATTCCAATAGTTCTGCCCTTTTCTCGAATAGTAACAAATTAAATTCGACATAATAAAGCCTCCTTTATGATGCCTTTATTTTATTCTTTTTTTTCATCAGCATCAATCTCATTTTTAAGGCTTATTGATAAGTTATACTTATGAAAAAAAGACGTTCTCTATGAAAACGTCTGTAGCATTTATTCAGTAAATTTTTTTCGCAATATGCCAGCAAATTCTTCTATGTAGTAATTTGAACTTGCTTTTTTCCAAAAAGCACAATATGTTCTTACTATCGGAACGTTATCTGCTCGTCGAACTTCTTTTCTTACCAGTGGATCCCCTACTTTATTCTTAACGCTTTCCACCAAAAGATACCCCCTCCCACTCATTGCCATAAGTCTAGCATCGTCTAAGCTTTCAACAAACAAAAATTGCTTACCAATACCAAGTGTATTCTCGTAAAAGTCCTGTTCAATACTCTCTCTGTTTTTAGTAGCTACTAAAATACAGGGATATTTATCAAGCTCCGTAGTCGTAACGACTTCCCTTTTTGCAATAGGATGTGTTGCAGAAACGTCAATATAAGCAGGGCATTGATTCAGTATATAATTTTCATATTCGTCTGAAAAAGCACGACGTTGGTCATTAAGTACAATGTGTACTTTTTTATCTTTCAATGCATGGTATAAATCCTCATGTGTGCCTTTAAAAAAGGTAACCACCACTTCAGGATATTTTTTTGAAAATTCCGTTATGGCTTGTGGTAGCTCAGTCCCATCATAGCTAGCAAGATATCCAATATTCAAATGCAATTCATCATCTGAGCCAATACGAGTTGTTTCATTTTTCATATTGTCAATATCGTGCATAATAGCTTTACTGCGTTTATAAAAATATTCTCCCGCAGGGGTAAGAATAAACTTACGCCCATCTCGTTTCGTCAGTTTTACTTCAAGCTCTTCCTCAAGTGCAGCTATTTGCTGGGATATAGCGGATTGTGAAATAAAACATACTTCCGCCGCTTCAGTAAAACTATTCGTTTCTACTATGGCTAAAAAATATTTGATTTGCCGCAAAAGCATATTCACACCTCCGTAAAACATAATTTGATTGTATCATATTTCCAGCATCAAGTCAAAAGTATTTCCTTTCAAACTCCTTCGACTTTCCTTTGCTTTCTAGCAGATGTAAATACACTTTAGCTATTTTTAAAACTCTTATATCCTAGTGCCTTTGTGTTATTTTAAAAGCTTTATAAACTTTATCTATCATATAGGATATCAATTGCTTTTTTTCTTGATATATTTATAAAAGGAATCATTACTCCAACGAATGTTATTCCTATAGAAATCAAAATGACAACAAAGAAAATCCAATATTTCAGCTGCATAAAGGATAAATCTAAATTATCTAACAAAGTTGCCTTAGCCATCGCCGAATTTATATAGGAAAATAGAATCGGAGATAAAAGGAAAGTAATAAGAACTGTTATGCTTCCTATGATAAGGTGTTCCATCCAAAAGCTCGTCAAAATCGATGGTTTTCTTATTTTAATGCTCAATAATACACCAATATTTTTTTTGTTTTTCATTATACTCGAGTTTGCACTATTCAAAATTGTGAAAATAGAAATAATGATAAGGATACCTGCGATTATAGACAGAAACGGTATAAACCCTTGGAGCATATAATAAATTCTCAAAACAGTATCTGTTAAATCATGTACTGGAAGATAGTTTGAAAGGATTGCTTGATGAATAAGCTTCTCTGAATAGGCAAGAGTTATCATTCCTAAGGAAGCACTGACTTCAACACTATTACATCCATACTTTGCCAAAAAGTCAAATACTTCTTCGTCAGATAATACCAAATTTTCATAGGTTACTCCTGTAATTGTATATTCCATAGGAAGCATCTCTTTAGTTTTAATATTCAATACAATGGATTTCCCAATCGCGTTTTCCAATGTTAAATTATACTGATTCAGCAAATACTTAGGCAGAGCAATCTCTTGTTTTGCTTCTGGCTTTTTCCCTACAATATAGGTAGGTTCATTTTTTGCAAAAAGAATATGACATGGATTATAAACTTCAACACTTCGTACTTCATAGCTTCCATAGGATAAGGAAATACAATCATTCCATAAATAATTCCCTTTTGTTTTTTCAAAGGTATTCTCATTCATAAATAAAATAGATGCTTCCTTTGTATCAGGTAGAATGCCTTTAATGGTTAGCGTAAGAGTACCCACATCAATATCCTGGCCAATGGCATCCTTTGCATGATTTCCAAAGGATGCAGCCAACTTTTCGCTTATATAAATTTCATCTTCCATCATAGTATAATTCGCATTTGGCTTGTTTGATTTCCAAATGGAATCCACATAGTACGTTTTATTCTTATATTTATAAGCGAATGTAACATCATCATAGGAGATGATTTCTGGATCTAGGGTCTGAATATCCTCCTCTGTAACGTCTTCTTTTAAATGCTTTGTTTCCTCGTCAAATGGCTTAAGGTTAATGTAACCTACCTCTTTTTCTTTAAAACTTTCATAAAATATTTGACTTAATTCCATATTCATAATCGAAAACATGGCTGTTATCATCAATAGGGAAAGAAATAAAAATACAAAAGTCATGACAGATTTAAATTTATTCCTTTTTATATTATTTAAAGCCATTCGAGCAGAATACTTTAATGGTATACCTTTAGAAGCCATTTTTTTCGGTTCATAAGCTTCATGAGATGGTATTTGAATATGATTTTCTACAATCATTCCTTTATCTATCACAAGAAAATCCTTAGTATATTGCTGGAGAAGTTCTCTATCATGAGAAATAACAAGGATAAGCTTTTCTTGACTATATTCTTTCAATAGCCTGAATATGATTTCCTTATTCTCTTCATCTAGATTAGTTGTAGGCTCATCACATAATATAATATCAGTCTCCTGCAATAAGGACCTCATAATTTCTACCCTTTGTCGCTCCCCTGCACTCATGGAATGAACTTTTTCATTTTTGTACTCATATAAATCAAATTTTTTAAGCATACTATCCAAATCGGTTTCACTTGTATTAGGGCAAGCAATGATAAGGTTTGCTGCAACTGTCATTTCCTCTAAAAGCTTACTTTCTTGAAAGACAATGGCAGTGTAATTATACAGATGTAAAGCTTCTTTTCCGTTAAATACAATTTTCCCCTTGGTAAATTTATCTACTCCAGCAATACAATTGAAAAGTGTTGTTTTTCCACAGCCACTTTTCCCATAAATTCCTACAAGCCCTTTGGTTGGAAAAGAAACATTCACATCCTTTATTCCTATATGCCCATTAGGATATATTTTTTGACAATTCCTTAATTCAATCATTATTTTACCCTCCTGTTGTTATTATAGTATCGTATAATCCGCCATAATACAAGAAACCCATAATTGAATTTATTCAACTACAGGTTGAGTCTTCTTGGACAAGTCTTTTTTAGATGAAAATTTCTTATGTCTTTCTCCTTTTCGTTCTAAAATAAAAATATGCAACATATACTATATTGTAGTAGTACGCATTAAATTTGGAGGAAAATATGAGAAAAATAAAAGTAGTACAATATGGCTGTGGAAAGATGGCAAAATACATCGTACGCTATCTCTATGAAAAAGGGGCTGAAATTGTAGGAGCAATAGACATTAATCCTGAGCTTGTTGGACAAGATGTTGGAGATTTTGCAGAGCTTGGAATAAAAACAGGAATCAAGATTAGTGATAATGCCGATTTGGTTTTGGATTCCTGTGCAGCAGATGTCGCAATTCTTACTCTTTTTAGCTTTATGAATGAAATATATGATGCAAGCAGAAAATGTCTAGCTAGAGGAATCAATGTAATCACAACCTGTGAAGAGGCAATATATCCTTGGACTACTGCTGCAAAATATGCCAATGAATTAGATCTTCTAGCAAAAGAAAATGGCTGTACAATGACAGGTTCTGGAATGCAGGATATTTTTTGGATTCAAATGGTTGGTCTTGTATGTGCAGGAACTCATAAAATTCAAAAAATAAAGGGCTCCTATAGCTACAATGTAGAGGATTATGGAATAGCACTTGCAAAGGCACATGGATGTGGGCTGTCTGTAGAAGAATTTGAAAAAACACTAGCTCATCCAACAGAAATCATTCCTTCTTATGCTTGGAATGCATCAGAGGCAATTGTTTCTAAATTAGGACTTACCATTCAATCCATAGAACAAAAAAATGTTCCTTATACGATAGCTACCGATTTATATAGTAAAACCCTAGGTCAATCCATCCCAAAAGGGAATTGTATTGGAATGAGTGCAGTAGTTACAATCCATACCCATCAAGGCATTATCATTGAGGAAGAAACCATTGGAAAGATCTATGGTAAGGATGATGGAGATCTATGTGATTGGGAAATAACGGGGGAGCCGAATGTGAAATTTAGGGTGGAAAAGCCTTTTACAGTAGAGCATACCTGTGCTACCATAGTAAACCGAATTCCAAGTCTTCTTCTTGCTGAGGCTGGATTGGTTTCCTGTGAAAATTTAGATGAAATTTCCTATTTAACCTATCCTTTATCCTTTTACACCGAATAAATCACATAAAAAATGGGCAATGAAATTTAATTTCACTACCCATTTTTTCTTTCCCTTTGAGCTTAGCTATATAAGCAATCCTGCTTTTCGATGATCTGACCATCTAATTTTAAATAAATCAACGCTTCCTCTAATCTTTCTATAGCACGTTCACTCATACGATTATAGCCTAAAAGACTGATGAGCTTTTTAAAACAGCCCTCCTTAGTAATTCCATTACTTTTTCTAACAATCTTATAAATTCCATCCTTTAGCTCTAATGGATGAATCTGTTCAATACTTCTGCTGCTTGGAATACGTAGGGGAATTTCAGTAATTGGAGATAAAGATAAGAAATCCTTATCCCGATAAATCCTCATTTCCTCTAGATCCTTTTCAAAATATTCCTTGACCAATGTGGTTACTTTTGTCCTTCCATACATAAAGCAGATTCGCTTTAAAAGGTAATCCATATGAATTGGTCCTTCTTCAGATAGAATATATTCAATGACAGCCCTAGGGCTTTTTTGATTATACAGCTTGTGGATCTGTTCTTCTGAAATCATAGGATAGCTATCAAATTCATCCTCAATGCTTTCCTCAATTTCTACCAAGAAATCCCGCTTCATCTGGGGCTGCTCCTCCAAACTCGTTTGATTCCTCAAAAAATGAAGGATTCTTTCCTGTTCTATTTTTTCATTCATTACCCATTGAGTTGAAAATACTCTTATAAATTTCCAACCCAATCTAGAAAGCAATCGCTCCTGTAAAGCATTCGCATCACTACAATTTCCAATTTGATAGGAGCTTCCATCTAGCATAATTGCAGCCTGATATTCTTGAGTTGTCTTATCTATTACAGCAATATCTATTTTAAATGCAGATGTTCCAATATTGGTTTCTATGATAAAACCATTTTTCTTTAAAAAATTTGCGATAGAGCTGATCACCCCATCCGTTGACATCGGATTGGTTTTTCTTGGGTAGGATGCCTGCTCTGCATATTCTAAATATCGCTTTAATGTTGCAACTCCCACAGATTCTGTTTGATCAAGCTTAATATCTGAGGAACGAATAGAGCTAACAACGCAAAGATTTTCTTTAGCTCTTGTAATAGCCACATTGAGCCTACGTTCTCCTCCAACAGAATTTAATGGTCCAAAGCGTTGATAAAACTTATGCTCCTTTGTATATCCAAAGCAAATACTAAAGAGAATAACATCACGCTCATCTCCCTGTACGGATTCTAAATTCTTAACAAAAAAGGGCTCTCTTCCTTCTTTTGTAAAAAAGGCTCTGTTTTCTGGATTATGATCCAGTCGTTCTTCAATTAAATCCATAATTAAATCCGCCTGTGTATTAGAAAATGCAACAACACCTAAGGACTTATCTGGATAAGTAGCAGCATGCTGAAACACCAAATCTACAACATATTTTGCCTCAGTCAGATTGGTTCTTGCCTTTACCTCATAGGTTCCCATTACAAAATGAAAGTCAATTCCAAAGCCAGGCTGATGCTTTTTCGCCTGTGGAATGGTAATCAATCGATCATCATAGAATTCCTGATTTGAAAATTGTATGAGCTCCTCACTTTTACTACGATAATGGTAATTTAATCTTTTTGTAGAAAAAACTGTACTTCCCTTATCTAAAATAGATTCCATATCATTTTCGTAGTCATCCTCATCCTCTATCATACTAGAAAAGAAGCTAGAAGGTGGCATTTGCTTACTATCTCCTATGATGATACATTGTCTTGCTCTATAGATTGCTCCTAAGGCATCCCATGCAAAAACCTGAGATGCTTCATCAAATATAACGGTATCAAATAAATTTAGTTCACTATTTAAATAGGTTGAAACAGATAAAGGACTCATTAAAAAGACAGGCTTGATTTCTAGGATTAAATCAAATATTTCTTCTAATAAAAGTCTTATCGGCTTCTGCTTTCTATTTTTATTATATTCCTTTACTAAAACAGAAAATTTCGTTCCAAGCATAATACTTTCATCTGGTCTTTGATTGGATAGCTTAGAAATAATAAAGGCCTTATTGGCTTCTAAATGTGTTTGATCTAGCATCTTAAAGTCCTCTACAATCGATTCAATTCCTAATCCAGCAAATTGCTGAAATATAGGCTCATGCTCTAGCTCATAAAGAATATTAGCCTGCCAAAAGGAAGCCTCATAAATTAGACTAAGCTTCTTCATATTCAGCCTTTGCTCAATTGCCTGATCCAATAAAGGAATCACCTGATATTCTTCTAATTCCTTTAAAATGGAAAGCCTTTGTGTATGAGCATCTAGCAAATCAATGGAATCCACCATATCCTTAAGCTTTAGCATCAATTCATCTATATTTCCATCAATCAAATGAAGTATCTCAGCATCAAAATGCTTCATATACTCCTGTATAGAAAAAGAGCTAATCCTTTTAAATTGAATGACAATATCCATCAGACTTTTTTTCAAGGCTCCATAGCTTTCCTTTGTTAAATCCAATGAAAAAGGTAAATCCTTTAAGCTAATCGCATCCTGATATAAAACATCCAATTCAAAGCTACGGAAATCCTGTGGTAATACTTTTTTTATTTTTTGGAGGGATGCTAGGTTTTTCTTATATTCAATAGCCTCCTTGAGCTTTAAAAGAATATCCTTGTCCTTCATTTTGAGCTTTGTGTATATTGATAAATCCTTTTTTGCTCGATGATAGTTCATAGATAGCCATTTGAATTTCTTTTGGCATAGCTCTTCAAATGCATTGGTAAATTCATTTAAAGATTCCATTTTCAATATTTTTAAATCAAAAAACTGATTCAAGGTTGAACTTGCGATATAGCTGCTTCGTTTTCTATAGATTTCAATTCTTTTACATAAAAGCTCTCTTTTTTCCTTATTCAAATACTCGGGTAAAAAAGAATTTAATTGGATAAGGGAATCCAAATGGGGTATAGCCTCAATGATATCCTTATAGCTTTCTAATTGAAATGGTAAAAGCTTCATTATAGCATTTTTTAAATTGGAAAGCTCCTTATAAAAAGTATATAATTTTTCTAAATCCTGTTTAGCTTCAAATTTTAGATAGCTAAAATCCTTTGAAATAAATCCATAAAAGGGTCCCTTATGATAATCATAGCCTAAGGAGCTAGATAGCTTTGCATATAAATCCAATTGAGAGCATACCTGCTCTAAAGTAGAAACAGATAAGGCTTCAATGTTTTGGATTGGGTAAAGAAAATCCGTTCGTTCTACTTTTAGATAGGAAGAATAAATTTCATACATGCTTTTGCTAACACGTTTTATAGGCTGATGAAGCTTTGTCCGATATTCCTCTAATATGGAACTTAAATATGCATATTTTCTAGATAAATCTTCTGCATCATGCTGAATATCATATTTTGGAAGAATCGCTGTTTTATATAATTCATCGATAAATTCCTTTTTATTTGCTTTATGAGAATGTAATTCAACAGCAAAGCTATCTAAGCCTGCTCTTCTTAAATTTTCATAAACAACATTTAACGCTGCCTGCTTTTCGGAAACAAATAAAACCTTTTTCCCATTTCCTATTAAGGAGGCTATCATATTGGTTATGGTTTGGCTTTTTCCAGTACCAGGAGGTCCTTGTAAAACAAAGGATCTTCCCTTTACAGCATAATCAATAGCCTCTAGCTGTGACTGATCTGCATCCACCACAGGATAAATCGGAAGATTATCCTCTTCTATAGGCTCTGTAGTAGTTTCTCCTAGCAAATTTCTTATATTGCCATTTTCTAGTACAATATTTGCATGATTTCTTAAATCATTAAACATATTCATTTTTAAAAAGGAATAAATACCTATGGACATGGTATTCAAAAGCCTAAGCCCGTGCTCTGACAATGTACTGGATACTAAGCTCAAGTATTCTTGTAATACATATACCGCTTCATCATAATCAGGTAAATCGATTTTATATTCTTCCTTTAATAAATATTTCAGCGTTGGATTCAATATAATTTCATCCTCAGCCTCTTTAAGCTTAAAGCTTCCCTGCTCATATGACAAATCGATTGGAATTAATAATAAAGGAGCTAAATAGCTTTCGTTTTTTTCGCTATATTCCACCATACAAAATGTCATATATAATGTATTTATACCCTTTTCTAGCAGCGTGTTTTTATATTCTCTTAAGAGAATTTTTAAAACCTTATTCAAAGAAATCCCTTTTTTATAGCAAAGCAAATCATTAGGTCTTAATAAATTTTTTGTTATATCCCTTACCTTACCAATAGAATATTCCTCTACTGAGTCTCCTGTAGCATCAATGGTCTTTTGATATTTTTGTAGCACAGAATCTAAGGAAAAAATAGAAAGCACTATTCCTGAGGTTACTTTATCAAAAATAGTATCCATAGCCTCATTATGAATCTCAATACTACGATATCCCGTCTGTTTATAATTAATTAATCGATTTCTTTTTCCCAAATCTAATAAATGTAAGCTGATATCCTTTAACCTTTGTTCCACAAAAATCACCACCTATTTTTTATTATACCATTATCTACTCAATTTTAAAGAAAAATAAAAGAGAATGGTTCAATTTTCCATTTCTCTTCCATATTATAATTCCTATGGATTCACCATATATAATATTCCAATTGTCCCTTGTCCACAATGAGATGAGATTACACATCCTGCAACCGTACAAAGAATAGGTGTATCCCCTAAAAATTTAGATATCTCTGCTTTAATATAATCACAATAATCAAATGCCAAAGAATGGGTAATTAAAACAACATCTCTATCTAATCTTGGCAAATCATTTTTAAGCTGTTCTATCATTACATCTAATGCAATTTTCATTTTTCCATGAGGCTTTTTTGCTACATGCATTTTACCATCTCTAACAGCTATAATTGGCTTTATTTTTAAAAGAGTTCCAAATATCTTGGCTAAGCTTGAGCATCTACCACCCTTATATAAATAGTCCATACGCTCTATTGCAAATTGAGATAAAACTCTTTTATTATCCTGCTCTAAAGCCTCTGCAATTTCCTTTGCAGATTTCCCTTCATCTCTATATTTACACGCTTTTAAAACAAGAAGCCCTATTCCAGTAGAAAGATTCATAGAATCAACAACAAAAATTTTTTCTTCATTGACCTCTTTAGCGGCAAGTACTGCATTTTCATAGGTTCTAGACATTTGCTTAGATATGCCTGTAAAGATGATTTCATCACCCAAATCCACATATTTTTGAAAAACATCTACAAAGCTTTGGAAAGGAATTGCAGCCGTTTTGGGTAGCTCATTTTTTTCCTCTACCAGCTTATATAGCTCAGGTGTTGTAATGTCTATGCCATCCTTAAAGGATGAATCGGAAAAATTAACATAAAGAGGTAATACCTCAATATTATGCTGTGCAATCGTTTCTTGATCTAAATCATTTGTGGAATCTGTAATAATATGAATCATATAAATACCTCTCTGTATACTTATATTGTACCATATTTTATGAATTTTTCTATACTTATTTTAGTGATATGTTATTCATTTTAAAAGAAAAACCATCCGATTTCGGATGGCACTTTATAGCCAATTATCTAAAATATCTTCCTTATGAATTTGGTATTTTCCCTTATGATTTTGCTTTGTAAATTCATAAAGATATTGATTTACTCTTTTTTTATTGTCTGAGGTTATATCAAAATCAAAGGAGATTTCATAGTTCAATCTAGAAAGTGCTTTTTCATAAAGGTAATTTAAATTTGAACTTGTATTCATATAATTGGAAATTTCCTCATCAAAAAAGGAATCCTCTTCTATAATCTTATCCTGAAAGCCTATAAATTTTTTATCCTGTAGGCCTTCCACAATAACAATAACATGGTTCAATTGAACTAGTCTAGATTTTTGATCTGTGTAAAATCCATTTTTGATACAATTATAAAGAAAGGAGCTAATATTTCCACTTGCCTCGTGAAAATTTTTCAAAACAAGAATAGAGCTTGGATAGGCTAAAATATGCTTGGATAAAATCCCCTCATCCTCATAGCCAATATACCCTGGAGGTGCTCCTATCAGGCTGGTTAGCATAAAGGAGTCCTTATAGCCACTCAAATCAAGGCTCAAAACCGCTTCATGACCGATATTGAATATTTCCTTACAATCTGTAACCAAATCCTCTAAGCCCTCTTTTATGCCCTGATATTTCAATTTTAATAGAGGCTGCTCATCTAACAAATGATTGGAATACAGCCATTTATATTTTTCTAAGCAAGGATAATGAAGGGTATAGGAATCTTTCATTATTTTATTTCCTAAATAGGTTTGAATGGTTAAATCAACATCATCCTTATTCACTTCTTTTTTATGTAAAATGGAAGCGGATGCAAGCATATCATCCAAAATATCAATACATTTATCGGGTCTAAATTTATTGATAATTGACTGGTTGGATTCCTTTACCAAATATTTTAAAACCTCATCATTAATCGTAACCTGATGATATTTTTCATAATTCGGACGTATTCCAAATAAAATATCTTCTGTTTCCTGTACCGTTGGTTCACTTACAAAAACCGTTTGGAATCTTCTTGATAAGGCCTTATCCTTTTCTATCGTCTTATGATATTCCTCTAAGGTTGTAGCCCCAATCAGCTTGATTCCATTTCGAGCTAAAAGCGGCTTCAGCATATTGGCAACATCCAAATTTCCATCCGTAGTAGCCGCACCAATAATTGTATGGATTTCATCAATGAAAATAATCACATTTTTTCTACTACCAATTTCTTTTATAAATTTATCAAAGCGTTCCTCAAAATCTCCACGATACCTTGTTCCAGCAAGCATTGAGGTTAAATTGAGTGCTAATATAGAAACATCCGATTTTTCCTGAACAAGCTTTTGAGCATAGCCTTCAACAATAGCTGTTTTCCCTACACCTGCGTTTCCAATTAAAAGTGGGTTGTTTTTATACTTTCGATGTAAAATAACATCCAAGCGTCTTAAATATTCACTTCGATCTACAAAGGTATCTAGCTCTTCATTTTTAGCCTCTTTCGTGATATTTCTAACAAATGATATTTCATTCGTATCCTGATGATCAAAATCATAAATGTCCCTTACATCCTCAATAAGCTCCTCAATACTTAAATCAAGTGCCTCTAATATAGAACAAGCAATCGTGTTTTTATTCATTAAAACAGCCATAAAAAGATGCTCTTCTGATATTAAATTATCCCCTGAAAGAAGCTTTGCTTGATGTAAAATAGCTTCTAAGGAAGAATTATATTCTCCAACATCCTTCCGAAGGATAAAAATATCCTTTGTTTTTTCCTCTATTTCTTCTTTGGTAATATCATATTCATCTAACAGAAAATGGCATAAGCTATCCTCGGTTTCATACATCGATAAAATTAAAAATTCACTACCCATTGTTTTTACATTGTTTTGCAAGGAATACTTCTTCACTAAATCAAATACCTGTTTCGCTCTAGCATTTAATTCATCCATGGTTACCCCTCCTCATTGATTTATTATATGCGATAAAATCCTTTTACATACGCTTGATTTTTTACAATCGTATTAAATCAAAAAGTATCGACATAGTATTCCATTTTACTAATAGAGGCTATTCCCTTGCATAAAGAAGAAAAGACTTTCTTCCTGTTCTAGATGTAACGATAGTTTCGTTTAAAAAAACAATAACCACAAAATAAGTATTGTAAAGGCAGAAAGACGGGATTTAACATTTTAAACATTTTTAAAATTCCATTCTATTGTAATGAGGGAACCCTTATCTGTTTTTCCAGATAAAGTTAAGGAAAGCATTTGATATCCATTCAAATAACTAAAAAAAGCATTTGCTGTTAAATCGGTTATATCTAAGACCAAATAAGGTGTGTTGATTACATAGTGATACTCTTCCTCAAATTGAATTTGACTTTCAGCACTAGGAGCTAATGCATGACTTTCCTTAAAGGTATATTCCTTGATTTGACTCATATCTAGGTTCAAAGAATGAAATTCCTCAATGGCATATTGCTTATAAAATGCATTATACTCCATGGGTTTTTCTTCTGTTTTGGTATCTAATGTTCTACTCCGAAAGGTTTGAGTGTCTAAAAAATACTCATACCAATGTGTTTTTTTATCTTCAATGAAATTACTTTTCAAATAAATGGCAGCATGGAATCTCTGCTCATCCATTGTAAAGTTTGTAAAGCAGAAATTATAAGAAAAGATCTCTTGGGAATTTTCATCTGTAATTTCCCAGCTTATTGATGTTTTTGGTGTAACACTGGGTATACTATGCTGATACTCCTCTACTGCTTTTTCTATATCTGTAATTTGCTTAATAAAATCCTTTTTATTTACTTTTTGTGAACATGAGACACATATAAATAAAGTAAATAAGAAAATTAAAAATAAGATTGGCTTTTTCATAAAATTGAACCCTCCATAGAAGCGTAAGGCTGATAAGAAAATTATATAATAAAATCTCAATTAAAGTCAATATCATAGGCTTTCCTTAAATATGAATCGATTATGATTTCATTTAAAAATTAAAAAGCAAATGCTTCAATTTATATCTTAGGCATTTGCTTTTTATATGACTATTTTTTATATTTAATTTCACCATTAACCAAAACTTGCTTCACATCTATTGCTTCATCAAATAAAATAATATCGGCTTTTTTCCCTGTTTCAATGGAACCTATTTCATGATCCAAATGAAGGAGCCTTGCTGGATTTAAGGTCATCATTTTAATCGCTTCATGGATTGGAGTTCCAATTTTCAGCATCGTTCTTATCAGCTGATCAGCACAAGCAACTGATCCAGCAAAGCTAGACATATCTGGCATAAAGCCTACATTATTCTTAATTAGAACCTGATGATGATCCTCAGGATTCCCTAGATAAAATAGACCATCTCCAAATCCTGCTGCACTCATGGAATCGGTGACTAATATAATTTTATCATATCCCTTATTTTTAATCATTAATTTTAATAAGGTGTCTGGAAGATGATGTCCGTCAGCAATAGCCTCTAAATATAAATCATCCTCTAGATAAGCTGCTTCATTAATTCCAGGATGACGATAGCAGTTGATTCGAACAATGCTTGAGGTCATTGAATACATATGAGTTACTGATCTAAAACCATGGACTACTGCATTATGAACATGAAAATCCTCTGCACTAGAATGCCCTATAGAAGCGTTAATTCCTCTTTTAAAAAGCTCATCTCCAAGCTCATAAGCCCCTTCTAGCTCTGGAGCAATTGTCCATCTAAGGATATTAGAAGAGCTATCTAATATTCGCATGTACTCTTCTTTTTGAGGATTCTTTATATATTGAGAAGGAATAGCCCCCTTTTGGGCTAAGGATAAATAGGGTCCTTCTAAATGTACACCTAAGAGCCTTACTGGAATATCCTTATGATTTTTAATTTGCTCAAATTGCTTTAAAAAATGAAGGGTATAATCAAAATCAGAGGCAACCGTTGTCGGAACAATTGAGGTTGCACCATGCTGCATATGCATTGTAGTTGCTGCTTTAAAGGCCTCTACTGTCCCAACCATATAATCATAACCATTTCCTCCATGGGTATGGATATCAATCAATCCTGGAGATACATAAAGTCCTTCAGCATCAATTATTTCACAATTTTCCTTAATTTCTCCAATTTGTACAATTTTACCATCCTCAATAAGAATATCGGCTTGTTTCACACAATTGGTGAAGATTACATTTCCATTTTTGATTAAAATCTTTTTCATACATATCACTCTCATTTCTAATCCTTATACGTAAGGATTGTTTTCTGGATCACGATAAACGCGTAATCCATCATTTAAATTCCGTATATCCGAAAAAAGTTCAGCTGACATTTCAAAATTATCAGTGAAATTGGTTTTTATTCTATTCACACTTTTGGACTTAACCAAAGGAATAATTCCCTTTTTTAGAGCCCATGAAAGAATTAAATTAGCCACGGTTGTATGATGCTTTTGAGCAAGAACTTTGAGGGTTTCATTTTCAAAAACCAATCCCTTAGCAAACAATCCATAGCCTATCACCTCAATATGGTTGGCTCTACAATATTCTATAAAGACCTCCTGCTGCAAAAATGGATGAACCTCAATTTGGCAGAACATTGGAGGTATTTTAGCATCCTTTAAAAGCTTATCTAAATAATATAATGTAATATTGCAAACCCCTATAGCCTTACAATATCCATTTTCATAAAGATATTCCATCCCTCGCCAGGTATCTAATAAATCCTCATATGTCCTTGGCATCCAATGAATAAAATAAATATCCAGATAGGATAATCCCAAGCGCTTGAGACTTTCCTTACATTCCTCTATGGTTTCCTTATAGCCCTTTCTTTTTGCAAAAAGCTTTGTACTAACAAAAATAGACTCTCTACTTATACCACTATCTTCTATCGCCTTGCCTACTTCTCTTTCATTTTCATATACTGAGGCAGTATCAACGAGTCTATATCCTGTTGTTAAAGCACTAGAAACACACGTATAGGTGTCGGCCCCTTCCAAAAGGAAGGTTCCGATACCTATGAATTTTTTTTGATTTTTCATTCGTTTGCAAATATGATGCAAGGCCAAATAGATTCTGCATTACCAATCATATTTCGTACACTAGAATATGCAGCATCCATAGTTTCATTTGTCATAATAATTGTAAAATTATTGGATTTTAAAGTGTTTTTCATATAATCTGTTATATCTATATAATATGTTAAGAAGGATTCATTCACAGCTACACATTCAAAATCTGTAATTAGGACACATTCTTGATTTGGATCATAAATCTTTGCTTCATATGGATAAGAGGAGATTGGATATTCTCCTGTTGGATCCCAGCTTAATGCTGGGTTGTTGGTTGGATTATTGATATAAGGTGCATTTCCCCATGTCAATTCTCCTGCTTCCCATTTCAAATCCTCTTTTGCCCAGAAAAAGAAATGCTGCTTTGCACTCTTTGAGGTTGTCGTGATTCGAATATATACCTTTGAGGAGGAGTCAAGTAAGGAACGGTCAATGGTATATTCCTCAAAAATACAACGATTGAATAATGGTTCATCATGAGAGCCTTTAAAATAATAATACCCTGTAGGATTAATGGTGCTTTCATAATTCCCTCGATTGATATTTCCTTCCTGAGTAGGATAAACTACTGTTCCTTCTACAGGATCAAAATAATTTGATTTTGGAGGTAATACAAAGGAATCCTTATCTGATACTATCGCATTTGTACAATTTTCAAACTGATTATTTTTGATTTTGGTACCTTCCTTATAGGTCTCAAAATACATAGCAGTTTTAACATTTTTGATGGTATTGCTTTGAATATCAAGAGCATAAACTCCAACGGAAGGATCATTCCAAACATAGGAATAGAATGCAGAAATTCCTGTACTATCTCCACCAGCATTGGAAACCTCATTATTTCGAATGGTGGTATTTGGACCATATGTAATACGAATTCCAGTAGATCCATCCTTTAAATTCTTAAATACATTATTATAAATTTGAGTATCTGGTGTACCATAGGATACCTGAATCCCTCCTAAGGCATTATCAATTTCATTTCCATAAATGATATTTCCTGGTCCTGTTGCATCATGGGTTGAGCCTGGATTTCCTAAACCAATTCCTGTCTTTGCAACATTAGATACCTTATTTTTCACAATAACATTTAAAAATTCATCCTCACCATGCAAATCTAAAGGCTCATCCTGACATCCATCAATTGTATTGTTGTATACCAAATTATTATGGGTAACATAGGATAAAATAATCGCATGACGTAAATAAGGTCCCTTCAATGTATTGTTTGCAATATAATTATATCTAGAGTCTGTTGTAGAGCCTATCATACTGAAGCTTTCAAAGCCATTTCCACTAAGCTGAATACCATATCCTGCACCGCTTCCACCTAAATCTGTAGCATCAGAAATTTCACAATCAATAACACTACAATCCTGAGTTTTCTTAAGGAGTACGGCATTTTCCTGGAAATAGGAAATCTTACAATTCTTAATAACAACATTTTGAGTACTTTCAATAGGATCCGTATTCATAACTGCAATTTGCGTATTTGGCGCATATTGATTTCCTTCTGGATTGTTTTTACTTGTGCTTAAATCTGTTGGCATCTTATCCTCAGGAACCTCAGCAGTAAAGGTTAAATCACTAATGGTTACATTAGAGGCATTCATAACTGCTAAAGCTGCTGTAGATTTATTTAAATTGTTTTCTGCTGAAAACTTGGATACGAGAACCGTAGATTCAGCCCCTGATCCCTTTATATTTACACCACTTGTATATAAATAAATATGGGCAAAATAAGGACTACTTAGGGTATTGGAGGTGAAATAATATCGACCTGCTGGAAAATAAATGGTATCTCCTTCAGTAGCAGAGGCAATCGCTTGTCTAACTGCATTCGTATTATCAAATTCCTCATCATTGGCTTTAGCACCAAACATAAGAACATTTATTCTATTTCCAGAGGCTTCATTTTCCTTTGGAAGCTCATGAATGCTTCCATCGGTATTATAAAAGCCTGGCTTGATATAATCCTTATTATGCTCCCAATCGCCTTTATACTCATAATTGAGTCCATCCGTATAATTCGGATCTAAGGATGCATCAATTCGTATATCTTGATCCACGTCATTTGTTCCATTATCATCTAATGTACCCTTATCCTGAGGCTTTTCCTTTGTACAGGAAACAAGGGTAACCACCGACAATAAACATAAAAATACACTTGCTAATCGTTTCATTCTTTCATTCCTTTCTTTATTTTATTTTGTTATTCTCTTGATGCGTATTCGGTCCATTATTGATATAAATCCCTGTTGTACACGCTTCAATTGTATTTTTAATTACCTGAGTATACTGAGTTCCTCTTGTAATGGTTATACCATACTTACATTCGATAAAGGTATTTTCGTATACCACATTTCCATAACCACTTTCATCATGGCTTGACCCTGTATTTCCAAGACCTAAGCCTGCGCCTCTTCTAGAGCCCTTGGCATAGTTTTGAATAAAGAAATTCAAAAACTCATCTTGTCCATGAACATCAAAGGCATCATCTGCTGAATCTGTAACCCTGTTATTATAAAATAAATTATTGTGGGTAACATAGGACAAAATAATACCATGACGTATATAAGGGCCTACTACCGTTACATTTTCTATAACGTTATAGCAAGAATCTAGATTTGTATCAACATACTTAAAATATTCATGCCCATAGCCTCTAATTTCAATACCATAGCCAGCGCCTCCGCCCCCTAAATCAGTTGCTTTTGTAATGATGGAATCCTTGATTTTACAATCTCTGGTACAATAAAGTCTTATTCCATCATATTGAAAATACTCCACATATACATCCTCTATCAAAATGTTTTTTGCTATAGTGGCAAGCGTGTTGTTATATACAACAATCCCAAAGGCAGGGGCATATTGGTTTCCTTCTGGATTATTTATCCCTGTATTGTTTATATCCTTGGGCAGGCAGGAATCATCAGTATTTGCCGAAAAGCCTAAGGAGGATATCGTAGCATCAGACATATTTCCACACACGACTGTTGCCGTTTTTTTGCCAATGGCCTTATCGACATACTCTTTATTCTTAAAATTAGAAACCAAAATGGATTCGTTTTTCCCTTCACCCTTGAAATGAATCCCCGCCTTTAGCTGGATATGAGCATAATATGGAGATGTACAGCTGGCTGATGAAAAATAATATTTGCCTTTGGGTACATAGACTTCATCCCCATAGCTTGCAGCAGCTATCGCATTTTGAAAGGGTAGCATGTTATCAAAGGATGGGTCATCTGCCTTTGCTCCAAAGAGCTTTACATTTATTTTTTTGCCTGTAGATGGTAATACGGTAAACTCCTCATGCTTAGAGCCATCCTTATTATATAACCCAGCATAGAGATACCCCTTTGAATAGGGATATTGTTCTGCAATCTCTTCCTTCATTTGAAATTGATATCCTAAAGCGTGGTTTATATCCTCTGGGAGTCCCTTTACTATGATAGAAAATTCTTTATTTCTTTTTTCATTTTCTAAGGATAAGCTTGCTGTAAGAAGAATCGTTTCATCCTGTTTTCCCCTGGTTATTTTTCCCAATGTGGATAGAATTTCCTCATCACTAGAGGTCCACTGGATTTCAACCTCATGTAAGCCTATTTCTGGTAAAACCAAATCCTCTTCTACCATTTCTGGAAGTACAAGATTCTCATAGGCCTCATCTAGCATTTGCTGGATGGGATTTGCCTTGGATGTACAGCCAGCTACCAGAAAAAGAGCTAAAATCAGAAAAAGTAATTTTTTCATAGATTATTTTTTCGTTCGATTATAGGCAGAACGATAGATTTCAATATACTCGTCTATATTGGCATCCTCATAAGCCTTTTTAATATCCGCAACGGATTTAACACTGTTTTTATCTGATCTGATATAAAGATAGATCATACTGATTTGATCATCTCCAATGGATAAAGTAGATAATCTTGCAGATTCCTGTCGAGTTAAGGAATAGCACGGTGCAGATAGCTCTAATAATTTCGATGGCTTATTATATCCAAGCGTTAATACACCACATTCCTCATATAGATTATAGCCCTCCTGTGCTTCCTTCGTCATATTTTGATATTCAAAGCCAATATCGGCTTTATATCCAATCGCCATACGAATTCCCATAAATTGTTGTCCAAAGGTTGCCACATCTCCATTGGTATAAATTTTAGATTGCTCTAAAAGCCATGAGGATAGTGTTGGAACCTTATCGCCACTAGGAAGTGTGTATAAATTATCAAAGTCTGCCATTACGCCTGGAATTCCAAAATTCTGTACATTGCTACCAAAATCTGTAAAGAAGAAATTCATAAGCTCTAAAGCCTTTTCTAAGGCCTTTCCTGTTGTATTCTTAGAAACAGCCCAGCCATCAATCATAACCGTTCTAGGGATTTCAATGTAATGGTAAAATTGATCATCATGCATTCCTTCTAGCTTCGTAACAGGTGGAAGCATCGCTTTAACAACACCCGTAGGAGAGCTTGCAGCCGTTGATGGAATAAAATCAAAGGTCATAAAGCCTAATTGCTTAACCGTTGATACTCCACTTGAATTAACACTTAAATCAGAAGAATAGAAAATGGAACGGAAATCGGCACTATTGTTTGTATCATCATAATCTGAATTGATAAGCCCTTCACTAAAAATTTGCTTCAAATAATCAAAGGCCTCATAAACCTCATCCTGATAAAAGCTATATTGTAGTGTGTCATTTTCATCAACAAACCATAGACCTGTATAGGTGTTGGTTCCATATACTCTTGTTCCACCAAAATAATTGATTAGCTTAAAAATTTCTGCTCTTTGATTCTTTGTTCTAAAGAAAAATGGAACAATCTCACAGCTTCCTGTTTGTCCTGTTGTAAGCTTAAATAAAGTGTTCGGATGAAGCTTCATCACACGCCATAGGGCTACAAGCTCATCCATATCATATAGAGCTGTTTCATTTAAGAAAAGATCACTTCTTTTCTTTAAATCAGGGTAGGTTTCATCAATATAACGAATAAGAGTTTGTCTTGCAACCTCCCCAGTAAGATTCCCTGATACAGCTGCTTGATTTTGAAGCTCTACTACATTGGTACTCTTTCGTGCCTTAGCTCCCTTCCAATAGCCAGCATAGGCTACCTGTAAGCTTTCTGTTTCTGGTAAAACTTCATTAGAATCTAATAAAGCCTCAATCCAGTTGTTTCTTCCATAAAAAACCTTAGAAAATTCATCAAGCTCAGCCACATAAGGAATATTATAAATTCCACCATCATAGGCTGTAAGCTGCTGCTTAATTAATGGATATTCATCTAAATATTTCATGAAGTCAGGAAGCTGCTCCTTATAATCAAGCAAATTCACAAGCTTTCCTCTTGCTCCATACTCCATAAAGGTTTCAGCAACATTTCCTCCATAAATATCAGCATCCTCAAAGTTGGTTGCTGCTGCAATTTGAATCATATTTGCTGCTGTTTGACCCTGAACTGTTACATCCTTGATGTTGATATTCAAATGATTTCCAATATAATTCCAAGCAGGTTTAATTTGTCCATTGGTATAAATTGAACCATCTGGAAGTGTGATTGGAGTTCCTGTGTTATAGGTCAATGTCTTTAAGGCATTTCCTGTTGCAAAATTTATTTTCAATTCTGTTTTACTTGTATCATCGGGTAAATTGGGATCCACAGGAATATTTTTTCTACAGCCACTGAAGGTAAATAGAGCAATTCCTGCTAAGCATACTCCTAAAATTTTTTTGTACATCCTTTACTCCTCCTTAACTAATGAATAAGAATCCTCATCAATATATAGCTCTGAATCTTTACAGGTTCTTAATATACTTGCAGGACAATTCGGTGAAATTTCTTTTAATAGTGTATTATATATTGCATATTTTTTTGTTGGTCCCGGAACAACAGCAACCTTATTTTTACAAGCAAGTAGAGGTGGAATGGTTATGGTTAAAGCCTGCTTAGGTACTAAATCTAAGTGGCTAAAACAGCCATCATTTACCTGTTGATTTCGACACATATCATCCAATTCGACAATTTTCACTGTCAAAGGATCATTAAAATCACAAAAGGCTGGGTCATTAAAGGCCAAATGTCCATTTTCACCTATACCTAAGATTACCAAATCAATTGGCTTTTCATTTAAAAGCTTAGTATATAACGCCAAATCCTCTTCTACTGTTGGGGTTGTCCCACCAAAAGGATACCAATGTCCCATAGAAACGTGATTTACAAGTCGATCCTCTAAAAACTTTGTAAAGCTCTGAGGTGCATTTTTATCAATTCCTACATATTCATCCATATGAAAGCCCGTTACTTTTGACCAATCAATATCGGCATCTTTAAGATAGGCAAGCATCTCATTTTGAGATGGTGCACTAGCAAAGATAACTCGAGCCTCCCCATTTTCCTTGATTGCATTTTGAATGAGCTGCTCAATTCTTTTTCCTGAGGCGATTCCCATTTCATTTCTTGTTTTGCTGATGTGAACCTCTAGCTCACCATATTTTTTAATTTTTTCCATCTTCATTTTCTCCTTCAAATAATTTTTCCAGTAAGATATATCCCCAATGCATCGGGGTTTTTTCAAAAAGAATTTCTGTTTTTTTATGCAATATTTTTGAAAACAAATATAAGATATAATATCCTCTATATGGATCAAATTTCTTAATCTGCATATGCTCCCATGTATTGTGCTGATAATGAGGCATCACATAGGTATATGCTCGAAGTAAAGCAGCATTATCCTTAAAGTCATAGCCCTGTTCTACGAGTAAGCAAGCACTTTCCAATAGCATTTTCAAGCCCATAGTGGTATAGCTTTTGGTTTTCGTACGGACAAGCTCTAAGGGTAGCATTCCATCCTCATTAATTTGAAATTCCATACGCTGAATTAGCTTAGTATAATAGAGATCTACTATGTCCTTTTCTTCCTCAATAAATTCTGAGATATTTAAAATTAACAAATCATATAGAGAACCTTGATTGTTGAGTCTTTCTCCTTCTATTCTTCCTTGATTTGAGGTCAATAGCCACTTTAAAAATTCCTGATGCCAATGCTTCATACCCAAATAGAACTCCTCAGGTAATAGATTCTCCTGATGAAGTATTTTTAATAGCTGTAATGCATAAGCATAGCTTGCAGCATAGTCTATGATTCCACCAGGCTCTCCGTCATTTACTCCTGGAATGCACTGGGCATATCTCAAATTTGGATTCATTTTTGTTTTCTCATCTAAAAACCAAAATGAATTGTATTTTATGATGCAGTCCATGTACTTCTTTTCTTTTGTAAAATAATAAAGTAATGCACTTACATAGGTTATATAAGCTAAAACTCTTAAGGATTCCTTATCCCCATGAAGTGCCTCAGGATTATCAATTCCATCTCTTTCTACATAGGGAAGCCCATCTGGAGTATTCGGATTCGGCCAGTGATATATAGAACAGGACATATAGTCGTGTATATCCTTACTTGGTGCACAATGCTTTTTTTCTGTTACACTATGCAATCCAAAGGATATGCCCTCCTCTAAAAGCTGATCGAGTTGCTCGATATCTACTGACTTTATTCTTTTTTTGATTTGTTCTAAATCCTTTTTTTGAAATAAATATAAATTATTGACAATTTCATCAAAGTATTCTTCTATTCTCATTTACCCTCCATAAACATCTGCTAATAAAATATATTGTAATGTATTAGACTGTCTCATATTAAAGCCCTTTACTCCAAAATACTTTTTCGCAATGTAGTAAAAATAGTTGTCATATTCCTCAGTAAAGGGAACTCTTTGTGGATATGGCCAGGCTTGAATTGAATTATGCTCGCTATAGTATTGAACTGCTGTCTTTAATAGGGGATACTTTAAATCCAAACAAAGAATTTTTCCTATTTCTATAAAAAGCTTTAAATTCATAAAATAATAGCTTCTAGAATTTACTCTTCTTGTTTCTAAGGGCATATCCCCATTTTCTAAAATTTGCTGTTTCATACGGTCAGCATAGCGACTTTTAATCGATATCATCATATAAAAATCATCTACAAAAACAGAAATAATTAATAAAAGATAGTCATATACAAGAGCATGATTGTTTGTACATTCCCTCATTTCCTTACCAAAGGGAGATTCAATCAACCAAACCTCAAATTGTCTTAGCCAACCACCAAGCTTCAAGCAAAGCTCATACTCTAGTAGCCCTTGTCCCTTAAGACACTGCAATACAGCCAGAGCATATCCAAAGGTAACACCAAAATCGATAATTCCCCCTCGCTGTCCCTCATTGATACCAGGCATAGCCTGCCCATGATTTAAATTTGGATTCATTCTCGTTTCTTTATCAATAAAGAAGGTATATAGGTGTCTTTTTAAGCGTGTATAATATTTCTTTTCTCTTGTAATATAATACAAAATTCCTAAGTAATATACGGCATATGCCATTTTTCTTAAGGCTAGCTTATCTCCTTCAAGATGCTTCGGATTTTGATAGCCATCTCTTTTAATATAGGGTAGCCCATCCTCTGTATCAGGGTTTGGCCAGCTATAAATAGAAAAGGATTCATAATCATGCTTATCCTGAACCAATACCAAATTCTTTTTATAGGTTACACTTTGATAAGGAATTTGCATTGCCTCCTCTGCCAATTTCTTTAACTGCTCTAAATGCTCTGTGCTGATTTTTCTTTTAATTTCTCTCAGTTCATCTTCTCCAAAGGCATATAAAGCATTCACCGGCTCCTTCATATATTCCTCAAAGGTCACTTGCATCGCTCCTTCCCTGTAATAAATTCAGCATGAATTTATATTTAATAAAATAAAATATATAATAAACAAAAGTATAAAGAAAGGCATATCCAAATGGCTCTACAGGAAAAGGAACAGAGGATGGATCTAATCCTCCTATATGGATAATCAGGCGATTGATTCCCTCATAGATTCCAATCACAAGAACAACAGTTAGAAAAACCTCTATGAAGGCATATACCCACATTTTAATTCTTTGAAAGGATTTCAATTCACTATATTTTTTATGTAAATTCAGTCTTGTCTTAAACATGGCTTTAATTATCGTATTGGTAAGTAACAAATCACATATAAAATGGGCTAAGGGTAGTAATAGCAATAGATCTAAAAAATCATTCGCTACACGACTTCCCCATAAAACAAGATAACATACTAATCCTGAAAACCAAAGTCGAATGAATAAAGCCTTAATCTCTTCCTTGATTGGAATGTCCATTTGCTCTTCTCCTTCGTATAACGATTTCTGCAATGAACAAACCTATTTCTAAAAAGCTTAATACCAAAGCAAAGATAATAAAATTTATAGAATCATCAATCGCATAAACAATTTTTATAGCATCCTCATAGGAATATCCACCATTTAAAGCCGTTTGATAATATACATCTCCTTGCATTAAAACAATATAGGTTATCATGGTTGCAATTGTAATTATGAATAAAATTACGGAAAAAATAGAATACTTCCTTTTTTCCTTTAACCGCATAAGACTCACAGCAACTAAGATTAAACCAATCTGATTAATAAAGGTAAAAATAGCAACAGTTGAGGAAACCTTGTACGCTGCCTCATTATGAATCCTACCAAAGGCTACCTGACATAACGCATTTACCATAGCCAAAAATACCATAATCTTTTGTAAGGTAAATCCTTCCTTATTGTAAATAATCGTAGAGAATTTGTGCTTAAGAACGCTCATCATGATGATCACCTCTGATAGCCTTTGATGTTTCTACATCAAAAAGTATGATTTTAGATAAATTCATTTTTACCTTACATTCTTCCATTTCTAAGACATCTTCCTTTGTATTGATAGCAACGGTTGTTTCGCCTAAGAAGCCATGAACTATCGATTTTGCTCCAAGATACTCTACATAATCTATTTTGACATGAAAATCCTCATTTTCCTGAACAATAGATAGATTTTCAGAACGAATTCCTAAAAGCACATTGGGGTTAGAAATTTTCTTATACTCTGGCAAATGGATTTGAAAATACTCATTTTGGAAGCATCCGTTTTCAAGTACACCTGGAATTAAATTAATTTGTGGTGTTCCTAAAAAGGTTGCCGCAAAAAGTGTCTCAGGATGATTATAAACATAATTCGGAGCCCCAACCTGTTCTATCACACCATGATTCATCAATACAATTTTTGTTGCCATCGTCATAGCCTCAACCTGATCATGGCTTACATAGATTACAGTTTGATTGTATTTTCTCCATAATTCTATAATCTCAACACGCATATCTCCTCTAAGCTTTGCATCTAGATTGGATAATGGCTCATCCATTAAAAATAGTTTAGCCTCACGTGCAATGGTTCTTCCTAGTGCTACACGCTGTCTTTGTCCACCAGAAAGCTGAGTTGGCTTACGCTTTAGCTGATCATCGCTGATTTCGACAATTTTAGAAGCATTCATAACCTTTTCATGAATCACTCTACGATTCTTTTTTCGAACCAATAGAGAAAAGCCAATATTGTCATATACACTCATATGTGGATATAAGGCATAATTTTGAAATACCATTGCAATATCTCTGTCCTTTGGAGAAAGCTGATTTATTTTTTTATCCTCTAAAATCATCTCTCCTTCGGTTATAGCCTCTAGTCCTGAAATCATTCGAAGCATCGTTGATTTCCCACAGCCTGATGGACCAACAATTACAACAAAGTCATGCTCATCCACCTCTAGATTAAAATCCTTAACTGCACAAAAGCCATTGGGATATACCTTGTCCACATGTTTGATTGATAAATAAGACATTTTATACCCCCTCTTTCTTTATAAATTTTGCTCGAAAGATACTTTTCAGCAAGCTCGATACTCCTGTATAAATCGCAAGGAGTCCCGTTATAACATATAAAATGATATTAAAAACTGTATTGGTATGCTCGGGTAAAAAAGCCAAATGAACCAGCTGAAATATACCCACTCCAATAACAACATAAGACCATTCCTTATGATATTTTTTAATTTGCTCAGCTGCTAAAAACATAACCAATGTTAATACGATATTAAAAATATCAAATATAAAAATCCGTATTGTATATTCCATAAGTGAGGTTGAACGTATGGTTAGAACTGTATTGAGAATGATGAAAAGCATCATCCAAAAGAAATCAATTGCATTTGGCTTAAATATCGTAATTTCTTGATCAATATAATCTTTTTTTCTAAGCATGCGCCTCACCTCTTCCCTTGATGTATTTCCAAAAGCCAAAGCTATAAACCACAATAGATAGAATATTCACTATAGCCAAACCAATAGAGCTAAAGCCTAGAAATATTGGGAAAAACATATTTCCTTTAAATCCTTCTAATTTGGATAAGCCTGTATAATCATAAGAGCTATAAAAGCCAGTTATATCCTGCATACGAACCATAATGATGATTCCAAAAACAATACCAACAAGCAAAATGCTTAGGAATATTGGAAAGGTTATCAGCGTTGGATAATATTTTTTTGGCTTTAATATCCATCCAATGACAAACAGAATCACAAGGATAATAGAAAAGATGAAAATCATCTGGTTATATTCCTGAAGCTCTGTTGTATAAAAGCTTACAAGCTCTTCATTCCCATAAAGGTATGTATTGTAATATGAGGTTGAAAAGACAATTGTTGCTACAAATAATAGAAAGGTAAAAACCGTAAATACGATAAAGCTATATTTTTGAAGATTTAAAACACTGAATTTCATTAGCCCTTTACACCTCCTACAGTTACACCCTTTTCAAAATACTTTGAAATATATGGATAAATAATTAAAATAGGAATGATGGAGCAAATTAATATAGCATATACATAGGATTGTGCTGCAAAGGTAACATTCGATGGCATAGAGCTTACTAGACTTTCATAACCGTCAATTAAGGTTCTCATATAAACCTGTAATGGGGAATCAATCTGATCCTTAACAAGCATCATATTCCAAAAATAACCATTCCATCGAGCCGTTGCATAAAATAAGGTTACTGTAGCAACTGCGGATTTGGACATAGGTAAATAGATTCTTGTAAAAATCTGTACCTCACTTGCTCCATCCATTCTTGCGGCCTCTTCTATTTCAGATGGGATGGATTCAAAATAGGATCTTAATAGAATTACGTTGTATGCCGTTGCACCAAAAGCAATAATCATACCCCATTTTGAAGATAATCCAAAGGCCTTAAATACGTTCGTATAATTTAAATAGGTTGGTACAATACCCGCAGAAAACCACATGGTAAACACAATTACAAAATTAAATTGCTTTCTAAAAAGTAATCTTCTTTTTGATAGAGCATACGCTCCTACACTAGAAATAAACATACTCCATATTGTACCAAATAACGTATAAAATATCGTATTAGAATAGGCTACCCAAAAGGAATTATCATTATAAAGCTTCTTATAGGTATCAAATTGTATATCCACTGGGAACAGAGTTACCAATCCAGACTCATAAGCTAGCTTTCCACTAATTGAAGCTGAAAAGGCATATACAATCGGATATAAGGCAATAATTGCCAAGCATGTAGTTAAGAGATAGGAGATAATTTTAAATATAATTTCTCCTCGATTTAAACGTCCCATTTTTATCACCTACCATAATGAAGTATTGCTAACCTTACGACCAATAAAATTAGCGCCAATAACTAAAACAAAGCCTAACACTGCATTAAACATACCCGAAGCTGTTCCTAGGGATGTATTCCCATTTTCTACTCCCATACGATATACAAAGGAGGAAATAACATCGGCTGTTTCATATGTTTTTGTGTTATATAGTAATATAATTCTTTCGTATCCTACATTTAGCATTCTACCAATTTTCATAATGAGCATTACTGTTATCATAGGTGCGATAGATGGCAAAGTAACGTATCGAACTTCCTGAAGCTTACTTCCTCCATCCACCTTAAGTGCCTCATACATCACAGGAGATACCCCCATAACAGCAGCAAAATAAACAATACTACTATAGCCACTTTCCTTCCATAATCCGGTTATGATATATAGGGGCTTAAAATATTCGGGTGAATCTAAAATTTTCACATCCTTAGGAATAACTTTTAAAACATAAAGTAAATTTGCTATTACACCCGTAGATGTTGTTGATTTATATACTAGAAAAATAACCAATCCTGTAATGGTTACCTCACTAATAAAATGAGGTAAATAGGATGCCGTTTGTACAATCTTTCGATAAATATTATTTCCTATTTCACTAAAAAGAATCGCTAGTATAATAGGAAACGGAAATCCAAATACTAAATTGTAAATACTAATTTGAAAGGTATTCCTAAATGCTCTCCAAAATTGGCTTCCATAATTTCCAAACATTAAATCATAAAACTTAGATGCTCCAATAAAATCAGAGCCCATAATCCCCTTTGATGGATCATAATCCTTAAAGGCCAGCAGCAATCCACCCATAGGAAGATACTGAAAAATAATATACCAAAGAATTAATATACCGATGAATATATAAAGGACATAATCCTGCTTCAGCTTTCTTAATACTACTCCGACCTCTTGTCGTTCTCTGAAACCTTCCATTCCTCATCCTCCTCTTCTTGAATCATTTTTAAATGCTGTTTCACATTTACAATTAAATTATCTATAGACCTTAGTAGCAGTACCAAAATTGTACTAATGACTATAGAATATATTTCCCGATTAAAAATATAAAATACAAAATTCCCTAAAAAATTATAATCTCCAACAAAAAGTAAGGACACCCCTTCTCCTAATCCTATGCATACATAGGTTAATAATAAAAGGAGGATTAAAAGAAGGGGATTCTTCCTTATATTTCCTTTCCACTTCGTTAAAATAAGAGGAATCAAGAAAATAAATAACGCACATCCAATATTTGCAGCTAAGGTGATCTTCACTTCCGTATGGAATACATAAATTTGGATCAAACTCAATATCCCTTGGGATATGATATAGGGAACAATACCCAAATAGTTCCAACGTACTAATGTGATGAATAAAATCAATGTAGTGAAGGAAAAATAAAATTGAAAGGATTTATTTGAGAAAACAAATAAAGAAACCAATGATGAAAAGACCATTAATATGAAAAATATAAATAAATCCAGTCTTCGATACATTTCAAATTTCACCTTATCACCTCTTCGTTCGCTATCAGAAACGACGTTCTTACATAATCTTTTAAGAAAAACTAATGATACTTCTTCATTAGTTTAATTTAATGCTAATTCACTAAATATTTACTTTTCTTAGTTATAGTATTTGCAGCTTCTACAACTTTTTTCGCAGTATTTTCAATATCCACCTCTTCATATAGAGATGAAACACTAATTGCATAATTGGTTTTTCCATTGACATCAAATATTGGAGCTGATACACAAACCATATAATCCTTAATTTCCCGGTTATCTACTGCGTATCCATTTTTTCTAACTTCTTCTAAATTTTTTCTTAAATCATTCGTATTTAAAATCGTCTTATCTGTAAACTTTTTAAATTGTATCTTGCTGAAATCAAACTCTTCTGTCCGATGAGCAAGCATTGCTTTTCCTAAAGCTGTACAGAATAAATCGGCTCTCGTATTTACGCTACAATGGTTTAGAATTGCTGTTGATGGCTGATATTTAAAAACGTATAAAACCTCATCATTATCATATTTCCCCATAAAGACCGTTTTGGATAGAGTATCTCCTAGCTTTTTTAATATCGGTGTTGCAATATCAATAATATTATTATCCTTGATATATTGGTAGCCAATATCATAGGTTTTAGGACCTAGTGCAAAGGTTTTTAATTTTTCATTTTTTATCTCTAACATTTCACAGTCAATTAAAGTATATATAATATCAAATGCTGATGATTTAGGTATGGATAGATCATGCATTACATCTGAGATACGAAAGCCCTCCAAATGATTCGCTGCATACTCTAATATTTCCACACTTCGTTTTATCATTTTGTTCATAAATAGCCCTCCCTCGATTCATTTTAAGAAAATCTTTTTTCGTCATATATTTAGTATTATAACATAAATTAAAGCGTTATGAAATGATAAAATTGTCAGAATTTGTATTTCTTAAATTATTCAACGACAACCTCATAGGTTTGAATTGTTACTTCCTTAAATTTAACCTCAACCACCTTTGTTCCTGCTGAGCTCATATCAGGAGCTGTAACAGTAAACTCATTTGCTTCAAGTGTATATGTATTTCCATCTGCACATTTTACACTTACCTTTAATCCGTCATAAGTGAATTCTTCATTTGCTTGGAAGGATTTCTTAACTTCATTCGTATCTAAAACAAGCTCCTCAACAATAGAGTTGACTCTTCCATAGCTTAAATTCATACCACGGATGAAGGTTTGCTGAGTAAACCAGAAATAATAGGTTTGATTTGCTTCTACTGTAAAATTAACCTCAACATATGCTCCATCTCCAGCCAATTCATGCTTAGCCACATAGGTGCTACCATCTGATGCATCAGGCATAGTTAAGCTATTTAATAGGAATATTGTTGTGGCTGCCTTGGAGGTACAATAGAATGTAAACACACCATTTTTATTCGGTGTAACAGATATATACCGATCTGCTCCAGCAGCTCCTCCAGTTACTCCACCTGTTTTAAACACACCTGTATAGGTATATCCACCATATTCATAGGTTTCTTTAATTCTTTCATATTGTAACGCTTTATTGATGGCTTCAATATGAATTACATCAAAATCACCCTTACTTCCAGCAGCAATATTACCATTTGCTGGGGTAGAATCATTTACTTCAATACCAAGGGCTTTTAATATATCCGTAGCATTGATATAAACGGTATCATCCTTTACATACCAGTCCACCTGTTGAACTTCGATTTCAATATCACAGAAGAATATATCCCAATTGGCTTGTACCACTGTATCTGTAGCCTGTAATACGGTCTTATTAAAGGTTACCTCAGTTAAATCTGTAATTTCCTTTGGATCCTGTCCATCATATACGATTTCTAGCACAAGTCCTGTTGGATCAAAGGCTTCTCCTGATTTATATGAGGTCTTTGCTGGTAAATTCTTTACCCGAATTCCCGTTATAGGATTTGCCTTTATTGTGATAGGAAGCACCGTCTCAAAGTCTTTCCAGGAAATCGTGATTTCATCATCCACGGCAAGATTTTCTAGCTTTGATATGGTATATCCTTCAATCGCATATTTAATATCTCCAGCAACTGCCATAACTACTAGACCTTCAACCTCAAGATTTTCTCCTGCAAAGTATACATTCTTGGTAGGTAATGTTGTTACCTCTATACCTGTTAATTCATGAACTGTAATCTCATATGTCTTTTCTATCATATCCTGATATTTTACTGTAACAGTCTTTGTTCCTGCTGTAGACATGTCTGGTCCAATTACCTCATACTGACTAGCCTTAAGCTCTGCTGATTGATTGTTAAAGGTAACTGTAGCAACTAGTCCGTCTGCCGTAAAGGCTTGTCCAACCGCAAAATCCTTACATACTAAGGCTGTATCTAGCTCAAAGCTATCTACCTCATAATACGTAGGATTATAAACTAAAGCTATTCCTTTAAGGAATGCATTGGCTGTAGAGGTAATATAATAGGTTTCACCTACATATACTGGAATACTATATTCCTGATCAATATCCAATTCAATCACTTGCTTTGCATCCTCTGGTAAAGTCGTTTCATCGTAACGATCATAGATTAAAAGAGAAGATTGAGCACTAGATGGTCTAGAAGCAAATAAATTTAATATTCCATTTTCTGTTGGAGTGATAATAAGATATCTTCCTTCTGGTGAAGTTGCTCCTCCAAACTTAATCATACCATTAAATTGATGATCAAATGCATGGAATTGTTTGTTTGGATCATCAATACCCTCATGCTGCATAACTCTTCCTGCTGAAGCTACAATTTGAATATCCCCAAAGGTAGAGGTTCCAAGAATACGATTCCCATCAATTTGCTCAAGACTAGATAATTGGTCAACTACTGCCTTTGCATCTATATAGGTTGTTGGCTTTTGATTCGGTACTCCATAATGTGCAACCTTTGTTACTGAAATTGGAACTCTAACTTCAATTCCCAGGTATGAAACTGTCGTAGAATCCTTTGCATTATATAAGATTTCACGGTTATACTTGATATTAGAATCTACCAAATCATATTTACCATTATTATAGGACACCTTCAAAACTAAGCCTGTTGGATCAAAAACCTCATAATTCTTATAAACTGTCTTGGTAGGCATAGATTCAATTTCTACTGTAACGATTTCCTTAGCAACAACTGTAAGTGAACCGAAAACCTCTAAATCACCATAGGTAACACTAAACATCTCTAGTCCTAAAGGTAAATCTCCATTAGGCATTACAAGATAATCTGTAATTTCCTTTTTCGTTCCATTGCTTAATGTTCCTTCAATAACCATACCTGTCTTATCGAATTTTTCTCCTTCGATGTAGGTAAGCTTTGTAGGCTGAACCTTAATCTCAATGCTTACCACCTCTTCTTGCTTTGGAGCTTCCTTCCACTTCGCATAGAGGGTAACCTTTTCATTTACTTCCTTAGTAAAATCAAACTCTGTACCTGTAGTACAAGCCTCCGTTGTATACCATCCTTCAAAGGTATACCCCTTACGTGTAGGATCAGTAGGCTTAGAAACTTTGCCTCCCTTATCTATTTCTACTGATGCAATACTATTTCCTCCTAATGTATTAAAGATAACTTCTACCTTTTCTGTTTCCACAACAGGAGGTTTCTTCTCTGTATCATCTTTACAGCTTGTAACTGTAAAAATACAAAGAATACTAAAAATCAAGAAAAGAAATTTTTTCATTTTTTGCACCTCTGCTTTCGTTTTTGTCGTTCGCGACCAAGAACGACGTTTTTCTTTTCGTACATAGTATAACTGAAAACGCTTGTAAAGTAAAGGGATTTTCGAAAAAATTGTAGAATTTTGATAAAAGAAAAGGATAGTTTCAAGCACCATCCTTCTGTTTTACCAATATTTGGTTTATTCTTTTTTATTTTTGCTATCTGATATTTTAGAAAATAATCCTTCTGTCATAAACTCATATCGCTCACATATTTTATAAAATAGCATAGCCAAACAGGATACCATAATACCAACACTTACTCCAGCCAAGACATCTGTTAAGTAATGAACACCTAAAATCAACCTTGAAAGCATAACTAACGGAATAATAAGGGAACAAGCACTATAGATTGTAATTTTCAATTGCTTCGATATCCTTTTAGAATGATAGGTTAGATACATTAAAAACGGATATAAAAATCCTACAGCCGTCGAATGACCTGAAGGAAAGCTCGTAGAATCCTCTGACATCCATCTTAAGTCTGCAAAGGGTCTTTCTCTCATGTATATTTCCTTTAACCCGACATTTAATATAACAGCCAAAAGAATTCCTAAAGATATTGAGATGGCTCTATAATCACATTTTGTCAAAAGGATAACAATAAAAATGATAATGGCTATGATATATAAATTCCCAAATTCCGTAATCAATCTAAAAAACCAATATCCAAATCCATATTTTTCTCCCCTTATTTTATAACAAAAATCACGCATTGCAGCATCGATTGGAAGGGGTGTATCCAAGTTATAATATATAACGATAGAAAGTGTAATGAAGGTAATCGCACAAATGATGATACCCACAACTTTAACAATATATCTCCAATTCCATTTATTCATAACGCACCAAATTAAAATAAACCTTTCCATTACTGATATAGTAGGTAAAATAATCTACCAAATTATTCACCAGCATAAGCTCATGCCCCTCGGCATCTCCTTGGCCAATAAGCTCCCATCCATATACCTCAAACTCATGCTGTCTTTTTCTTTTAAAAATTTCATCTAGCTCAGCCAATAGCTCTTCTTCTATCACCTTACAAACAAATAAAATGGAAACCCTACGATTCGTTTTAGAAACCTTAATGCTTAAATCCTCAACATTTGCCTCTAAAAGATACAAGCTAAACTCTTCAATAACTCTACATACCTTTTGATTTTCGACCATGCTTTCTTCTCCTTTTTGGGAATATTTTTTCTGCCAAGACAGTAATGAGTGCTCCTTCAAAACCAGCACTCAAGCCATTATTATATAAATCAAAGCCACCTTGAAATGAAATCACGATAGGTGTGAAAATAATATGAAGTGCTCCAATGATAAGTCCATAAATAATGCCATATCTACCTGCAATAGGAGCTAGTCCAGAAGCAAAAACAAACATCATCGCGTGGCTTACCGTTAGAGTATAATCCTGTTGTATTGCCATACTAACCAAAATGGCAAGTCCAGATCCTATCCATACAGGAAGTACATTTCTCAAGTGTAGACCATATCCTGTAAAGCCCATAGCTGCAAGAGTACTTCCAAAAACAACACCATTTAGATTGACTCTAAAAATAAGAAATATCACGAGTACCAATAAACCAATAATACCAAAGTTTAAAAACACAGCATCATTTCCAAATTCCCCGCCATAATCACTAATCAAGCGTCCATTCGTTTTTAGAATTCCTAAATATCGCTTATGAACCTTATGGTCATGCAAATAGGCAAGGAGGATATAAAAAATGGATAGTAGGAATAAAAGATAATAAAACACATTGTGATTTGCTGTATCATATAATTTGACTGATTCCACATTCAGTCCACTAAACTTAAATATGGCATAAAAGAACGCAGATAATATGCCTAAGGCAAAGCCTGTATTATATAGATTATACCCCTCATGAAAAACAATGGTATGAGAGGCAAAGGTAGGGATAATAAATCCAACAGCTATTCCACAGACTATGCCTAAGGGAATGGATATTCCCAAATGTAGAGAAAATCCAAACATAGTATAGCTTACAAGTGGTGAGATTCCTGTAGAAAAAAGAATCGTTATAATAAAGGTTTTAAAGGGCATTTTCTTAAAAAGAGAATAGAAATAAATACCTAAATAGATGGGAATTGTATTCCAAAGGTTTTTTCCAAAAAAGGAAAATCCTGCAATCATAATGAGTCCTGAAAAAATAGGTCCATTCATTTTTATTCTTAATGCCTGTATAAAGATCAAATTGCATAACAGAATGGTTGCAACATTAAAGAAGGTAGCTCCTAAGCCTGCAATATAAATATAATCCGTTACGAGAATCGAAGGAGATTTCATAATCTCATAATATCCCTGGAACACTTGTTCTACTGGATGAAATATAAATCCCTTTCCATCGATTGCTCCTAGGATAGGCTCTATAAAAAAAGATAAGAGGAAAAATGCAAATACCATAACCTCTAGATAGTAATGGTCGTGTAAATAATGTATTACCTTTCGCATTGTATCACCTCACTTATCTAGTATTATAGCATTTATTCCCTCTGATTACTACTTTAAATTTATTTTATAAAGTAAGACCTTAGCCCCACCGATATAGGTTTTAATTTCTTGAAAACCATAATGACAATAAAAGCCATACCCTCTAGTTCTTCGATTTTCTGTTACACAATATAAATAGGATTTTTGATATGCATGAAGATGATACTTCATTGCATCTAATAATTGCCTCCCAAGCCCTTGATGCTGATATTCCTCTTTTATATTCATATGAAATCCACCACTATATTCTTTATCTAGGGATTGACTTATTCTAAGACAAGCTTTAGAAAATAGCCCATAAATCCAATGCTTCTTTTGGATTTTAGGAATCCATTTCTTCTTCATTTGACAAGAATATAAGGCGGAATTTAAGGAGACCACAATATATCCCACAACTGTCCCCTTATCCTCTGCAACAAATACATGCTCCGGCTCTGAATCAAGATAGTATTCTAAAAACATCCAGCAGGTAACCTGAGTTTGGTGTCCCCGCTTTGCCGTCTTTTTACAGATTTCACATACACTCGAATAATCCCTTTCCTTATACTTCCTTATTTCTATCAAATAGACATCACTCCACATAAAAATAAAATAAGTAATACAATTCCTAAGGCTATTCTATATACTCCAAAGGATTTAAAGTCATGCTTCTTAATAAAGCTCATTAAAAATTTAATGATAAACATAGATACCGCAAAGGCAACAATGGCTCCTACAAAAAGAAGGGCTATATCACTAGAAGAAATGGAATCAGCCTTCAATATATACTTCATTCCCTTAAGTAAAGATGCACCAAACATTACAGGAATAGATAGGAAGAAAGAAAATTCACAAGCCACCTCTCGATTACATAAAATAAGCATTGCACCTAAAATGGTTACACCACTTCGAGATGTACCTGGTATTAAAGCAAGAAGCTGAAAGCAGCCAATGATAAGGGCTGTTCTGAAGGTTAGCTGGCCTACATCCGTAACCTTAAAGGTTCTTCTTTTATTCCATATTTCCATAGCTATAAATAAAACACCATATAAAATGAGGGTTATTGCTACAGTTAAGGAGTTATAGAACACAGAATCTAGCCAATCATCTAAAACCAGTCCAATGATAGCCGCAGGCAAGCAGGCAACCAAAACCTTTGCCCATAATAACCATATGCTTTTCTTTTCTTCCTTGCTTTTTTCCCTAGTTGGGTCCTTTAATGATTTCCCACCAAAAGGGTTTAATTTATTAAAGAAACAAACCACTACTGCAAGAATAGCTCCCAATTGGATGGCAACTAAAAAGAAATCCCAAAAGGCCTTTCCACCTTCAAATATGGTTTGAACTCCTAAAAATTCTTCTAATAAAATCATATGTCCTGTACTACTGATAGGAAGCCATTCTGTAATACCCTCTACAATACCGAACACTATGATTTTTAATATATTGAATAATTCTTCCATATTACACCTCTAGACTCTTAAGAACCTCTTCAATTTGAGGCATAATTTCTTTTAAACTCCCCTCTTCAAAAGGATTTTTAAGTCCTACCTCCTTTAATAAGGAAACAAAGGATAGGGAGCCCCCTAGTTTACATAAATCATAATATTTTTTAAACGCCTGCTCATGGTTTTTTCTATCTAGTAAAAGAAATTGAAAGGCACACACTTGAGCCAGCGTATAATCTATGTAATAAAATGCCTCAGAGAAAATATGGCTCTGACGATGCCAATAATTTCCTTCTTCATAATAGGAAATATGATCATAATTTTTCCAAGGTGTATACTTTTTCTCTAGCTCACGCCATTTCCTTTTTCGCATTTGGGGAGTTGCATTTGGATTTTCATAAACATAATGCTGGAATTCATCGACACATACACCATAAGGTATAAACGTAATTGACTCACTTAAATGCTTAAACCGATACTTTTTTGAATCCGTTTCAAAAAAGAAATCCATATAAGGATAGGCAAAGAATTCCATACTCATCGAATGTATTTCGCATGCCTCTAGGGTTGGCCAGTAAACATCAGAAACGGGTAAAAGCTTTGATGCAGTATATACCTCAAAGGCATGCCCAGCCTCGTGGGTTAAAACATCAACGTCCCCCATTGTTCCATTGAAATTTGAAAAAATAAATGGTGCCTTATACGCATCAATCAGCGTACAATATCCGCCACCAGCCTTTCCAGGCTTTGTTTCCAAATCCATCAAATCATGCTCCACCATAAAATCAAAGAATTCTTTTGTCTCCTTAGACAGCGCAGAATAAAAGGCCTTAGCCCCTTCTACAAGTTCATCCTTACTTTTGCCATGATTTGGATTTCCATCTGAATAAAAAATTGGAATATCATATGATTTAAAATCAGAAACACCAATTCGCTTAGCTTGATTTTCAATTATTGTTTTAGCAATAGGAACTACAAATTCTACAACCTGCTTTCGATAGCCTGCAACATCCTTACTGTTATAATCACTTCTTCCCAAGCGATAATATCCAAAATCAACATAATTCTCATAGCCCATTTTCTTTGCCATTTTTGTACGAACCTGGACTAGCTTGTCATAAATGGAATCTACTTTTTCCTCTATGGATTCCATAAATTCAACCTTTTTCAGCTCAGCAGCCTTTCTTACTGCTCTATCGGGATGATTCGCATATACCGTCATTTGACTCAAATTATTAATTTTTCCATCAAATTCAATTTTAGCTGAGGCCATAAGCTTAGAATATTCTGTAACAAGCTTGGCTTCCTCTGTCAATTCCTCTAGGATGGCAGAATCAAAGCTTTTTAATTGAATTTCAGTTATAGTAAAAAATTGCTTCGTATATGCTTCCTCTAATTCTTTTCTATAAGGTAATTTTACTAATACTTTATAATATTCATTTATTGCATTAACATATTTCGGACTATTCTCATCAAAGAAATTTTGTTCCTCTTCATAAAATGCATCGGTAGTATCTATGCTATTCCGTACAGCACAAAGGGTTGCCATTGTTGCAAAATGTACTCCAATTTCATTTACCTGATCCAAAATAGGCTTAGCTTCCTGAAAGGTGCTTGCTTGCCTTAAATCTGAGGTTAGCTTTTGAAGCTGTTTTTCTATCTTTTCTATATCCGGTCTTTCATACGTAAAATCATTAAATTTCATATAGTTCCTCCAAATCTAGGGATGCATAAGCATTTAAGCTTAAGTCATCCACTTTTTTATATTTTTGATATTGATAATATCCAGCTGCTGCAATCATAGCAGCATTATCGGTACAGTATTTTATGGATGGTATACAAATTTCAAAGCCAGGGTTTTCCTCCATAAATCTTTCCTTTAGGCCTTTATTGGCAGAAACACCTCCAGCAACAATAATTTGCTTTACTCCACGTTCCTTAGCTAACCGAAAGGTTTTATTCACTAGCACTTCACTTACAGAAGCCTGAAAGGACGCGCATAGGTTTTTAAAATCTATTGTTTCTCCTCTTTGATTTGCATTGTGGACAAGATTGATTACAGCACTTTTCAAGCCAGAAAAGGAAAAATTATAGGAGCCCTCCTCTAAATACACTCTAGGAAGATGATAGGTATCCTCTCCCTCATGGGCAAGCCGATCTACATGTGGTCCTCCTGGATAAGGAAGTCCAACGACTCGTGCCACCTTGTCATAGGCCTCTCCTACTGCATCATCTAAGGTTTCACCAACCACCTCAAAGCTGAAATGATCCTTCATATAAATAAGCTCTGTATTTCCACCAGAAACTAGTAAAGCAACAGCCGGAAATTTCATTTCATGCTCTATAGCATTTGCATAGATATGCCCTGCCAAATGATGAACTCCTATTATAGGCTTTTTATAAAGCAAAGCAAAGGTCTTAGCTGCATTCACACCAACAAGTAAGGATCCAATTAATCCTGGACCCATGGTTACCGCAACCAAATCAATATCCTCAGGCTGAATATGAGCTTGCTTTAAAGCCTCCTCAAAAATCATTGAAACCTGATAAACATGATTTCTGGATGCAACCTCTGGAACAACTCCTCCAAATTTTTGATGAATATCAATCTGTGAATGGATTGCATTGGATAATACCTCATGCCCATCTCTTACAATGGAAACAGAAGTTTCATCACAGCTACTTTCTACTCCTAATACTAGCATTTCATTGACCTCTTTTCTATAATAGATGTATGTTTTTTTCTGCTAATGCTTCTAAATCCTCTTTCGGCCAAAGAGAGGCTTGAACCTCTCCAATATGAACCTTCTTTAAAAAGAACATACACAGCCTAGACTGCCCTATCCCTCCACCTATAGTATAAGGCAATTGATTATGAAGTATGTCTAACACATACGGATTTTTCAGTTTATACATTTCTTGCTTATAGCATAATTGTTCAAAAATACTTTTTTCATCTACACGAATTCCCATAGAGGATAGCTCTAAGGCTATATCTAGCTCCTCATAATAGACAAGGATATCTCCATTAAGGCTCCAGTCATCATAATCTGCGGCACGGCCATCATGTGGAAGATGATTGCTTAAGGGTAATCCAATTTGCATTAAGAAGACTGCCCTTCTTTCCCTGCATATTTCCTTTTCTCTATCCATAGGAGAAAGATCAGGATATCTTTCTTCTAATTCTTTTGTAGTAATAAAGGAAATATCCTTAGGTAATACAGGATGAATATTGGTATATCTATTGCATACCTCTTCTTCTGTAATTTTTAAAACATCATAAATCTTCAATACTACATTTTTTAAATATTCTATCGTTCTTTCTTCTTTTGTAATGATCTTTTCCCAGTCCCATTGATCAACATAAGCAGAATGTAGGCTATCTAATACCTCATCCTTACGAATCGCATTCATATCGGTGTATAAACCCGTTTCTTCTTTGAATTTATATTTCGCTAAAGCATTTCTTTTCCATTTCGCAAGACTTTGAACAATTTCAGCATCCTCTTTGATATTGGATATAGAAAAGCTGATTCTTTTTTCAACTCCATTTAGCTCGTCATTTAAGCCTGAAGATGGCAAAACAAAAAGAGGTGCTGAAACACGAATCAAGGATAGCGCCTTAGCCAATTCCTTTTCAAAGGTATCCTTAACAAATTTAATTGCTATTTCTGTTTCTATCAAATTAAGTTTTGGTATATAATTATCAACTAAAAATAATCTTTTCATATTTATCCCTCGAGTTTTAATTATATCACACTCTTCCTTCTTTTTCATTAAAAAGGAATATAAAAAAGAAAAAAGAACTAAAAAGCTTTTTATTTTAAAAATCGTTTCTTAGTTCCTTTTTTATTTTTATACCTCTTTATTTAGAAGAGTCTTCATAAACTTATCTATTAATTCCTCATAATCTCCATACATAATGATATGATGATTACCACAAGGATGCTTTAATAGTTCTTTTACATCCTTACTCAGACGAACATTAATTTGTGTTCTACATAAATTAGATTCCTTAAGATTGTTCATCAAAATCCCTTTTGAAACAAAATAATGCTTTAAATCGGAGGACATACGGAATATCGTAATATTTCCTGTTTTCATTTCCCCCTTTATAGCAACCCCAATACCACTTTCAAAATGTGTATTAAAATTATAGTTTTCCTGAATCATATCTAGAGGTATTGTACAATGAGCAAATACGATACTATTATGATCAACATCAATGCGGGATGGATTTGCCTGAAATGATGAATTTCCTGTCAGTAATTTCGTAATATACATACTAATCATAGCCATAATATCACCTTCACAGGTTCCAATGACACCTTCTTCATTTAGTTTTGCAAGTGCTAGGCAGCCTGTGGCCTTTAGGGATGTCAATAAATCAAAGCAGCGGATGGTTGCTCCCTTTAATTGATATTCCTTGCTGATTTCCTTCAATGCATCATAAATTTGAACAGAAGCATTCATATCCTCTGTATTATATTCTGGAAATTCCTTTAAAGATATGGAGGTAAAATGGGGACTTTTAGCTTTATTTTCGATTCGATTTAATGGAATATCAACCAATTCAATACCTAAGACATCTTTTACCCTTTGATAGTCAGGAACAGATGAAATTAGCCAATCTGAAGGTTTCCCAATGACACCTAGCTTTGCTGATTTTAATTCCTTCTTTGCTTTCTCCATAACAGCAAGCTCTTTAATTCTATTCACAATATAGGATAAATTTCCATGAAGGATTTCTCCTTGCTTGTTGTTTTGATTCAAATAGGTTAAAATCTCTAATGAAGCTGCAAGACTATTATTTCCACCATTGGTTAAGATATAATATGGTTCCTTTAAGACCTTGAGATTTTCTAAAAATAAGCCTTCAGAGCCTCCCGTTTGAACAAAGATCAGCTTTAAATCACAATCATAATCTGTTAAATCAACTAAATTCAATTTAGTTTCCAAGCCTTCTTCTATAGCAGTAATAAATTCCTTAATCTCTGTATCAAATTCAGCAGAATGCTGTAAACGAGATTTCAATGTAGATAATTTAATGTGTAACATATGGATACATCCTTTCTATTTTCTTTTCTCATGCTTTATATTTCTTATATTAATTATACCATTATTTTACAAAAGAAACTATACTTCATTTTCAAAACAAGGGATTTCTTTTTCCAACAATTTTGAATAAGAAAAATCCATAAGTGCTGCCCCAAAAGGTGCTGTTATTACAATAGAAAGGACAGCTGCTGTTAAAACTAAAATCCCACAAGATAAGCCTTCACTTAAAGCGATTCCTCCTATAGAGGCCTGAACTGTGGCCTTGGGTAAATACGATAAAACAACAAACAACTTCTCCTTCCATGGAAATTTCGTTGCAATAAGACAAAGAAAAACACCAAGCATTCTAAAGCAAAGTGCAATTAAAATAATACCTAGCAAAATAGCACCTTCTACTGAAAAAGCGTAATGGATATCTGTAGCACATCCTACAAGAGTGAATAAAATAATTTCAAAAAAACTCCATAAGGAGGTATAGTTCTTTTGAATTTTCGTAGCTTCTTCTTTATCCTTCTTTAAAAGGATAATACTAAAAACAATAATAGCTAAAAGTGCGGATATAGAAATATACGGTTTAGCAAATTCCTCTAACGCAAGTAATCCAAAGGATAAAGCCAGCATGAGTATAGTTTTTGTTATCACGCTCCATTTTAGCTTTTTAAAAAGAAAAAATAAGATAAAGCCAACAAGCATTCCTAATATCAATCCCAAAATAATGCTTGTAGGAATTTGTAATGCCATATTAATATCTATATTTTGATTTGATACAATTCCTTTAAAGCAATAAAATAAAATGATAACAAATATATCATCACAAGAGGCTCCTGCCATAATTAGTTCTGGTATATGATGACTTCTACCATACCCTTTTTCTTTTAAGCGAATCATCCTTGGCACAACCACTGCTGGAGAAACTGCTGCCAAAACACTTCCCAATAGCATTGCCTCTATATAGCTTATATTTAATAGTAGTGGTGCAAAAATAACAACTCCTATTATTTCAAAGCACGCTGGAAGGAAACACATTAAAATTGCAGGTCTTCCAATTTGTTTCAATGTTTTAAAATCCAAAGATAAGCCTGAGCGAGTTAAAATGATAACAAGAGCTATTTGCCTTAGATACGAGGATAGACTTAGTAGGGAATCATCAATAATATTTAAAACTGAAGGGCCAAATAAAATACCAACAAATAAATACCAAATCAATTTTGGTAGCTTTATTTTTTCAAAAATATAGCCACCCATAATTCCTAAAAACAAGATTAAAAATAAACTAAAAAACATAGAACATACTCCTTTCCAACAAAAAAAGCTAATGAAGTCCATAATTAAAAAACTATAGACGTCATCAGCTTTACAAAGCGGTTTTGTGTAATAACACAAGGGAGAACATCATTCCCTTATTTATATTATAGCAGAGTCATCATAAAAGTCAAATTGTTTCCATAAAAAAGATAGCTTCTTCTGTTATAAAAGTAAATTCCTCTAAAAAAATAACAGATAAGAATTTAGCTTTTTAAAATATGTAACAGTTAATTAGTTTTTAAAATATATAACTTCTTTATTATTAAATATTAATTCTATATCTTTTTTATGTCTTAATTTTCTAAATGAATATTTAGAATGCTTCATCTTTTTAAAATATCCAAACAAACGAATAAAAGAGAAAAAGAAATGCTTATGTTTATATTGGACAAATATAGAATCCTTGTCCTCTACAAATTCTATTAATGATACTAACAAGTCTTGTTCTTCTATATCGTAATAAAATTTATCATTTATATATGTTTTATTTCCTACATTCTTAATTATAAAATCATTATGAATTTTTAAAGTGATTTCAAAATCGTTAATAGACACCTTTCCTCTTAACAACTCATTTTCTTCAAAGCATTTAAAATATTCCTTCATATCAAAACTTATATTTATTCTTTTAGCAATTTCGTTACACTGTTTCGTAGAAAGTGCTTTATCAAATTGTTTTTGGAATACTTCTTGAATATATTTTCCTTTTACAAAGTTTGCTTTTTGATTTTTTATTTTTTTAGCAATCATTATTGACTCTTGGAGATATTCATCATTAGGACAATGCATTAATAATAATTCCATTGGATCTACTACATCAATACCATGTTTAATTATTTGAACTTTTTCATCGAATGTAAAATGACGATAATTTATATATGCATATTTCATAGTAATTGGGCCAAATGTTATTAGGAAATAATCATCTACTATATTTTCCAAAGGAAATTTCTCTTTTGAACAAGTTTTAATTTTAACACCATTTATTTCTTTTTCCATTTCTTCTTCCATATTACCAATTGCTATATACGCACAATTAAAATATTCAATCTTATTATCTTTCTTATGATGAAAAGACATTAATTCATATGGCTTTAATGGATTAATCCCAAACGCTCTTAAATAATTACAGATATCCGTTTGCTCAGCGTTAATATGCTTAACAAAATATCTACAATCTCCACAATTGCAAGGAATATATATATTATAGTATTCCATTGTTTTCTTAATATTAATCTTCATTCAGTCATCCTCTTCTGTATAGTTTTTATATTTAGAAACAACAAATTTCCAAAAAGCCGACTTACAAATAATTTTATTAACTGATACATTTCCTTGTTCATCACAAAACATTGCATTAAATACAAACAATAATTTGTTATTTATGATTTCTATATTGGAGTCTGCAAAAAAACCATATTTCTTATCTGACGGATAATTCAATTCAATTTCTTCTATATCACTAACCTTTAATAGTATATGGCATCCCCATGTGGTATTAAAGTCAACAATTTTATATTCATTATAATTTTCTACTTTGGAAATATAGGCATCATGAAAATCAATTGCTACATTTTTTAAGTTCTCTATATCTTCTATGGTTTTCACTTCATTCCATTCATGAATAATAAGATTCTCATATAGTTGTTTTGTAGTATTTATACTTTGCAGGGAAAATTTATTTTTTGTAAAAATATTAAGATGTTCAATCTCCCTAATAATCCAATCAAAACCAATCCACTTTTTTGATTGGATCCAATCTTTAGACTCTTTTAGAATATAAAATGCTCTTTTAGAATAATTATTACTTGATTGCCACATTTTGTCCATTTTGATAGAATGATGAATTGGATCATAGTATATAACCTTCGTTTTCCAACCTGCATATTTTACTGCTAATAAAACAGTATAATAAGATTCATAGTTCTTTTTATTGACATATACAAGCATAATTTCAACTCCAATCACATTCATATTTTACTAGTTTTAAATTATCTATTCTTTTTGTACAATACCATTTAGATTTTCATAACTACTCGCGACTAGACTTTCACTAGTAAAATTTGTGCTATGCTTGACACACAAAAAGAGTGCAACTACCTTATTAAGATAGTTATACTCCTGCAAGTTTGTGTTAATTATAAATTGTTTTTTATAAAAATATTAAAGACATCTAATAAAAGATTTAAATATTTTTTTCATCATTATCATAGTTTTTAATATTTAATTGTGTTAAAAACTTTGCAAATTCTTTCAATTCATTTTGAACATACTCATTGCTTACTTTTTCATTTCTCAAAAGCATATCACACAAATCAAAATCAACATGCTCAATATATAATATATTATCGGTATCATCCAATTTATACACCAATGGAATTCTAGTTTGTCGAAATTCTTTTATAACTATTTTTTCATTATTTGTAAGCATTAAAGTATCCTAGTATAATTAAATTGTACTTAAAATTATACAATCTCCTTCTTTAAGAGTTTTATTTTTATAGTTATGAGTACAACATAACTTTTAGATAATAAAAGCTTATTGAATTATATACAAAGCTATATAGCATTCCATTCTTATCATCATATGTGATAGGTATACTCTGCTATTTTTGCTATATCATCTTTATCTTGATGCCTACTATATCTTCCTATATATTTCTTTCGGAAATATAATAAACATTATTATACAAGAATCCAACTACTTTTTCCATAGTGTAAGGATAAAATATGGCTTTTTAGAATCTTGATTACGTTATGAAACACCTGCTTTGTAGGACAGACTATCAGTTTCGGACATATTACTTGCTTCTATCCCTTATTCTTTGGGTGCCTAAACTTAGTTTTTCCTAAAATTTTCTCGTATTAATAAGCCCTTTTTCCCATTTGTCTTTATTTCAACTCGCTCATTTTTTTTAAAAAAATGCGGAAACTTTCTGCTGATACTTTCTTTAGTTCGAATGATTTTTCCATCTTGTGTTTTGTATTCTAGAACCATTATAGTTCCTATAGAAAACCCTTTTGATTTTGCATCAGATATTTTTACTATCTTTGCTGCTGTTTTTTCACCCTTTTTTCTTATTTGATTGTCATATACTAAGTTAATTAGATAATAAATAAGTCCGAAAAACAATACAATAACAAAAAACAAATAAATATAAAAATTTATCATCAATCCATCTACTTGCCATATAGCAAGTAGTCCGGCCAATAAGCAAAGGAATAGTAAAGAATAAACAATTGCGTTTCCTCGATAAAATGCTCTTTTTCTATTAAATAAAAACACTATAATACTCCTCCTAAAATAGAAATTATTGAACTAAAACCATTAGAAACAAGGTTAGATATAGCTCCATGTCCTAATTCTCTATATAACGTTTGAACAACATCATCAATACCAAGTTTTCCAACTTTTAAATGTGAAAAACCTGCATTTGCTAATCTTTTATTAATTGCTGAATTTTTATTTGATGTCCCCAGTATGCCACTGATTTTGGAAGATGCAAGCTTTCCTGACACAACTTCTCCTATTCCATACGAAATACCAGAGACTACAGCTCCAATTGAAAATTGTATAAGAAAATCCGAAAAAGAATTTATAGAGCCGTCAAAGAAACCACTAACCGTTTGTGATATTCCTCCAGTGAGAAGCGCGGTTCCAAGTCATGCATCAAATCCTGAAATTGCACCTGCATAAGCTCCATACGTTGCAGTTGTTGTGCCCTAATTTATCAATACACTTTTCATAAAGTTTTTACAGTTTCATATCCAAAAATATTTGATACAAACACAATAAATAATATTCATCTTCATATAATATTACTTTTTCTTCTTTTCCCATTGAAGTTCTTCAATACTTATATAGGAATTTATTTTTTCTTTCAAATCTTTTGGCACTCTTCTATTTACATAGCATAGGTTGTTTTGCAAAAATTCAAATACATTAGAAATTCTGTTCAAATTCATACGAAAGCCTATTGTTTGCTTACTATATAATTTTTTGTTTAAGAGTCTGCCTTCACCTATTTTTTTTATTTCAATTTCAATGGAGCTAATAAACAAATTATCAGAATTCACATAAAGAAATTTAATATCATTTAAATCTATTTCTTTTAGTGTTTTTTTAAAGTATTTCTCTTTTATTTTTCCATCTTCAATAATTACCTTTGAAAACATATATTTTCTTATTGAAAAGAATAAAGCATCCATTAATACGAAAAATAATAGAAAAAATAATCCATATAAATACTCAGATGATTTGGTTTCCAAATAGCATCCGATGAAAACTAGTAGAAAAAGAATTCCTGCTAAATTTATCACTATTATAGTAGCAATAATCTGTTTAAAATTATTACATTTTAAATTCATAAATATACATCTCCTTTCCAACTGTTAGTCCAAACTCCAAAACCCATTAAAAGATAAATTTACCCCTCAATTTTAATTTACTGTCTACTTTCTATTGACTAGTGCATACCACAATAAGCAAATAAATTAAGATCATTTATATCCTCTGGATTTAAATAGGCTAGGTTATCTGCTGTAAGCCATCTTCCCCAATATCTTTTTACAAATACTATAACTCTGTATTTTTTCATAATAGCATTCTCTATTCTTAATAAGATTAATATTTCAAGTTCTCTTCTGCATAGTTAAATGCCCCATGATTCCTATGGGCATCTTAGATATATTCAACATTATTATACAAGAATTCGACTACTTTTGCCATAGCGTAATGATAAATTATGTCTTTTAAAATATTGATTGAGTTATAGAATACCTGCTTTGCAGGACGGGTTATCAATTTCGGACATATTACTATAGCAATACTTGCTTCTATTCTTTATTCTTTGGATGTTTACAAAAGAAAAAAGAAATGATAATCTTTTAAGGACTATCATTTCAAATTTAATAATAATTTTACCACTTTTCTTCTATCTTAATATGACTCTGTTTCAGTCTTTTTTCAAGCAATTCTAAATTGTCATATAATTGTGAAACTATAACTTTTTTATTTTGAAAGTATAATCTTAAAGTTTTGTTGCCATTTATAAATACTTTTTCTACCCTCCCTATTTCAAGAAATTTTATTTTATATTTTTTCCGAAAAAAACTAATGTATAATAATGCATCATTATGGACAATAATCTTGATGTTAAGACAGCCAAAAAACATTAAAATAAAAAACAATACAAACAAATTAGAGAGTGTTGCAGGCAAAAACATAAATTCATCATTATGGAAAAAAATTAGAAAATTAAGAAGAATATCTAATATGGATAAACTTATTACAAGTACCAATTCAAATATAGTTAATTTTTTGTTCTGCTTTACAACAAATTCTCGTATATTCTCTTCTTTTTTACTCCAATAAATAAATTTTCTCATTAGAAAAACAGATAATATTGTTGAAAATAAAGGTATAATGCTATACAAAATAATTTTATCCATATTTAGCTTTCTCCTTGTTATTTACCTAAAAATAGTTGCCAAAGTTGATAAAAAAGCAGATGTTATCGAAGAATAACCCCCAACTTTTATCAGCTGGTTTGTATTCAAGACTAATTCTTTAACGACACCTAAACTAGTTTGCTTAAATGCGTTTCTATATGCTCCTTTACCTAATTGCTTATTAAAACCAGATACCATTTGCTGAATTGTTAAAGATTTTTGCTTATTTTTAATAATATTTTTTAATCAATTTTTCTATTTCTAAATAACATTTATAAAAATCATTTGCATTAGCATCTAATTTATCCTCTTGAATTTTAAAATCGATAGGTATAACTTCCAAAACCATATTATAAAGTTCTTTACTAATCTTTTTATTTTTTATTAAAATATAGCAGACTTCTATTTGAATCAGTTCAAAATATTGAAGATATTCTAAGTAGTCTCCTGCTTTAAAAATGAAAGGTATACTATAATTTTGAAATTTTTTTACTATTTTCTGTTCATCTGGCGTTAAATGATAACCCCTCATAAATGTCATCCTTTCTTGATTAGAGTGAAATATATCAAAATGCTAAAATTTTACCTGTAGTTATAAATTGTCCATTCATTCCAACTTTCCCCCCCCATGTCCAATAAGTACTATTGCACCAACTATCCACCATACCACTAGGATCCACATTTATTACAGGAATATCTTCTTATTCTAATATATTTCTTATAATAATATCCTAGAATAATCTACATGTTTTTTTAAATATATTATTTCTTGTATTTATTCATTATATTACATACAGCTTTAGTTAATAAAACTGCAGTTATTAAATCTTTTCCATCAACATTGTCTTTATTAACATCCATTAAAGTATTAATTACTTCTAATTCAAAATCCGTAAAAGGTACAAATTCCATCTTAAATCTTTCTCCATGAAGAAATCTTGTTACATATCCAGCAAGATAATCTTCCTCAAGTTCAAATTGATGCTTTAGTAATTTTCTTACTGGCAAATTCAAATATGCTACTAATATTTGTTTCTCATAATTCTTAATCATATTTAATTCCTCCTTTAGAACCAGAATTATTTTACCAAGATTTGCAAAATATCCTCCTACACCATATATATCGTTAAAATACCAAGATGCCACCAATGTTAACTGCTGCAGATGCAATGCTAGAACCCATATACAATACAGCATATAACCCTCCACTAATACCTATATCATTAATCCAATTAGGAATGTACTAATAGCAAAGTGCCCTGTAGGATCAATCTTATTTACTGGGTCATTTCCACAGTATGCATACTGATTCATTCCATTAATACTATTAGGATCTAAATACTCAATAGAGTCAGAACCAATAAATCTTCCCCCATTCAGGTACATAATATCTTGATTTACAATAATATAATTCTGTGTTCTCATCATAATAATATCCTTTGTATCTATAGTAGTAACCCTCTTTATCACTTTATATTATTCTAAATGGTTTAGAAATTTAATTGTTGCATTTTTTCTGTCACTCCATATATCTATAAAAAACTCCTTGTCTTCTATCATCCATAATGGCGCATACACATCCTTTAATAAACACTTATCTTTCCAAAAATTTAGTCCATCTGATTCTATTATTTTCTCACTAATAATAGCATTTCTATAAACGAATTTCTCATCTAAAGTATCATCAACAAAAATTAATGCTTCATTTAGTAAAATGAATGAAAGAAATTTATGCTTGAAAAAGTCCAAATATAATAAAACATATCTTTTGTTTTTTATTCTGACAAATGCATATACTTCATATTCTTTTTTAATAGTATCATCATTTGTAAAATTTATTGCGTTTGTCTTTTTAAAAATATTCCAATCTATAACTTTTATTCTCATATATCTTCCTTTTATTTTAAAATCTGGCTATGGAGTAAAAGGATACCATATAGGAAAGAATCTGTTTCCAACATGATGAACTTCTATTCCATTGTCGAGAAAGGTGTATTTTTGCCATCTAAGTCAACTTCGCATTTTAGAATCTTTCATTTTAATATTAGGTATTACTTTATTATTTTAACTTTTTGTAATATTTTTTCAAATTAATTCGTCTTTTATAATATTTTTCCGAATCAATAGCTAAATAACCCATTTTTTTATAATATGACAACAATTGATTCTTATTAATTGAAAATACATAAGTTAAGAATTCTTCAACATTGGTAAATATAAATTCATTTAAAACACCATGCGTTTCAATCGTATCAATATTATCTTTAAAGGGATAAAGATTATTAAATGCGATAATAATCGAAGGAATCAAATTGTCAAATTTACACTCTAAAGACAAAAAATTTAATTCAGCTTCTTTATCCAAAATTCTAAATATACTCTCATTAACAAATGATTGATATACTGCTTCAAATTCATCATGATTATATTCTCTGAAATTAATTTTTAAATAAAAATCAGCCATTCCCATAATTTTAACCTCCTATAGTACTAAGAAAAAATTAACATGTCTGTACCCAATTGTCTTAATGCTGCCACCCTATGATTATAGAACGCATATAATTTTCGGACCCACTATCACAAATTCATCCAATGGATTATTAACTATATTATTAATATGAGTTTTAATGATATAAATTATATTTTTGCTTTTCCACTATATTTCGGTATAACATAAATTCGTTTTTTTCTAATACTTCTATTGGAATTAAAGAAATTATTTGTTTGTACTTCTTTTTAGTACATTTTATACCACCATAATTGTCGTTCACTAACATTACTTTACCATCATCTTCTACCCAAAGTTCCAAAGTTAAGTGATTTAAAAGAGGAAAAAATTCACCAATTGAATTATAAAATAATCCTTTTACAAATTCCCATTTATAAAACTTATGGAATTTTCTCTTTTTAATTTCCACTCCTTTATCATTAAATAAAGCAGTCCCTTTAGAACTTAATATAAATCCTATTTGAAACAATAACTCAATTAAAAATATGCCACCAAATATATAGTTTGATAAACTTAAAAAACCTAAAGTAGTACTTATGACTATCACAATAATTAGAGTACCAGTTAGAATAACTGCTAATAATCTTATAAGTTTTAAATCATACACTTTCAATTTGCTTGATGACATTATTTCGTATCCTTTCATTTTTATATATTATTTCTAAGTAAACCCCCTGGCAATGTAAATATGGTTTTAACAATTACTCTAGTTAATATCTCTTTGTTGTAAATCTCTTAGATAATAATACCTTATTGAATTATATACAAAGTTATATAGCATTCCATTCTAAATTGAAATATCTTTATATTTCGCAATCACTTCAAGCAACTTACTTGCTTTTTCACCAAAATCTTGCTCGATAAAGTTCTTATTCTGTTGTTCAATCAAAAAATAAAGTTCTTTATTTTTTAAAGCTAATGAAAAATTAGATTCAAGAGGAATATCATCTAGAATACAATGAGCATAATCAAATAATGCTTCATAATATTCCATAGTATCAACATTTAAATTATGCTTTTTATTGAATTCTTCATCATAATCATAAATATACTCTGGAATCTTACAATCAATAAAATCTTTTGCAACTTGCTTTTCTTCATCCATATAAGTCATATTTATCCTCCCATATTTAGAAAATGTAAATATAGTTCTTGCTAAATTCAAAGATTTCTCCAGCACTATACCTAGCAAAAGATGTTCTAATAACATAATTACTACTAGTTAAATCTTCAACTGAATCATTCTATAATAAATAAGCAAAAGTTCACCGTAATAATCTAAAAATTTCATTACTTTAGGAGCCGATTTTACTATTATTTTAAAATTCATCTCTATATCTTTTCACTCTTCATTTAATAAAATTTACTTTTAACATTTTATAGTTAAATGTCTAAGTCACAATCAAATCTATCTATTTGAAATTCAATATAACCATCATTCATTAAAAAATCAAATCCATTTGGGTAGTAATATTCCAGGCTTATGATAAAATCAAAGACTCTAACTAATGCTTTTTGGTGATTTTCTATAGTGCCACAAACTTTATACTTGAAATAATCAATTTCATCCTTTTGTATATAATAATTTCTATCTTTTGAAATAATTAAATCAATGGAATCAGCATATGAAAAAGCATATAACATCTTTACTGGCATTCCAATTTTTGGTTCTTGATCATTAGGAAGAGGCACAGAATTGCATATGCATCTTAATTCCCAATTTCCATCAGAAACAAGATATTCTGCATATGAATAAGAATACTCATTAATTTTACTTATTTTCATTTTTAATTTCCTCTTTTAATATATGGTATAAATATTAACCTCAAGTTAGAATATCTACTAGTAGTATTTTGGAAATTCTAATCATTAAAGATATGGCTAGATGAATAACACTTTTTCAGATAAGACCCAAAATAGTCATTACAGTTTTAGTGAGTGTTTGTTTACCATAGCTATCATATTTATATCATGTGATAGGTATACTCTGCTATTTTTGCTAAATCATCTTTTTTATTGATGCCTACTATATCTTCCTATATATTTCTTTCGAAAATATAATCAACATTATTATACAAGAATCCAACTACTTTTTCCATAGTGCAATGATAAATTATGTCTTTTTAAAAAATTGATTGAGTTATAAAATACCTGCTTTGCAGGACAGACTATCAGTTTCTGACCCTTATTCATTGAAAAATTATAGAGAAAAGCTGTTAAAACCTAAATTTTGAAAATCCATGTTTTAACAGTTTTAAATAATTTATATGTTTAATTGCTATTGAAAATTTTTTGATGAAATTTCCCAACTCTTAAATTTTTCAGAACCAACTTTGACATAATAATTTTCTTCCAACTCTATTCTAATGTCATCATGTGTAATTAATATATCTATATTTGATAATTTTTTTTGTATCGACTTACTCTTTTCTATAATAGCATTATTGATTAAAATTGTATCTAAATCAGTTGCCATATAAATATACTCAACTTCTGTAGGAAATTCCAAATATGGTTTTATTATACTTAAAAGCCTTCTATTACTATCTATTGTTGGAAAATATACCCAATATATATCATTTCTATTATTTTTTTTGATAATTTTACAATTTTCAGACTTTAATACATTTATTAAATTAAAATCAACAACTCTAGTAAAAATCAATAATATATTCCCTTTAATTTCAAGTTGGTCAAGTAATTCAGAAACATTATCAAAATTTTTAATAAATTCAAAATGAAATATATATTTTTTCATACATTTACCCACCTCTAACATTTTATCATTTATAATTGTCTAGTGCATTTTGCTTGTGAAAAGACTTTGCTATCTTTTATTCTTTTTGTTTTCTTTTCTAAACTTTCTTAATTGTTTTAATTCTTCCTTTTCTTCTTTAGTGAATTTAAACTCGTTATAATCAACAATTTCCCACCAAATAACAATAACAAGGAAGTACAAAATACTAATTCCTAAAATGCATAGCATTAGAATTATAAACACTTCTTTAGGAACAGCATTGGTAATAAAATGATTAGTAAATATATCAACAAATAATAAGATTAAACTTAAAATTGCTAATAGTAGAAACACATAAAATGGAAGGATTTTAAAATAATTGCAAGGATAATGCTCTTTATCTTTAAATTTTATAATCTTTCTAAATATTGAATTATCCTTAACTCTATATTTAGATTTTAATTTTGTTGACATTGGTCTTCTAGTATCAAGACACATAGCAAATGTTATTAATAAAATTAACCATATCATTCCAACTAAATATAACAATTCCATATTGTTCCTCCTAGAATCCCCAATTAATTTTTCCTAATCCATAACTTGCACCATATGTTGCAGCTGTTGTGCCCCAAATTTTCAATACACTTTTCATAAAGTTTTTTACAGTTTCTTATCCAAAATTGGATACAAATTCAATAAATAATATTCATCTTCATATAATATTACTTTTTCTTCTTTTCCCATTGAAGTTCTTTAATATTCATATAAGAGATGATTTTTTCTTGTATTTCTTTTGGAACTCTATTACTTATGTAACAAAAATCCAATTTTATTGGTTCGAAAATTTCATTAAACCTTGTCAAGTTCATTCGAAATGTTATGGTCTTTTTATTTCTAACAATAGGAGAAAATTGGTTTATAAATTCTATTTGGGATTCAATAGGACTAACACACAAATTATCAGCATCAACATAAAGCAACTTGATGTCTATCAGATTAATTTCTTTTAGTGTTTTTTTGAAATAGTTCTCTTTTATTTTTCCATCTTCAATAATTACCTTTGAAAACATATATTTTCTTATTGAAAAGAATAAAGCATCCATTAATACGAAGAATAATAGAAAAAATAATCCATATAAATTCTCAGATGATTTGGTTTCCAAATAGCATCCGATGAAAATTAGTAGAAAAGCAATTCCTGCTAAATTTATCACTATTATAGTAGCAATAATCTGTTTAAAATTATTATATTTTAAATTCATAAATATACATCTCCTTTATAATCACTTTGGATATTGCTTTCTTAAATCGCTAGCTATATCGAAGAACATTCCCACTTGCATAGCAATATAATTATAATATCCCGATAATACTGGTTTAGCTGGCAAATATCCAGCTGAAGCACCACCTATTATAGATAAAATAATTCCGCCTGGTGATACTTTATTTAAATTGCCATTTGTATAAGCTGTTTGCCCCAAATATGATCCTAATGATAATATTGAATTTACCCCCCCCATATGAAAACCCAAATTCAATTCCTCTGCAGAAGAAACTCGTGATTGGTATTAAATTAGTCTAAGGTCCAATGTATAATTGTATTATTTTTTTAAATTTCATCAATCTTTTGTAGAATTATTTTTTGGAATTTTCCATTTAATAAGTACTTCCCATTATAGAATGTGAAACTTTAATTTTAAGAACTTTCTTATTTTTAAAAATAATAATAAATTTATCCTTTGCTCTAAAAATCGAGTGTATATCTTCTTTTTCAAACGATTTGTTTTTGAAAAAATCTTGAGAAAGTTCATCTATCTTTATTAAATTTTTGTATTTTATTTTCACTGTTTTAATATATTTTTTGAGATTTTCTATTAAATCTAAATTGTAGTCAATTAGCCATCTATTACTTTTTGACTGATTTGTTTTTATTTCAATAAACGGATAATTAATCATTATATGAGAAATATTGTTTAAAGGAATCTTTTTTTCAAGAAATAAAATGCAATTTTCATTAACAATAACTTTTTTTCCTCCCATTACTGCAACTATTATCCCCATAACCATTAATATAATGGGAGACCAAGTTACTATAACAGGAGCCTCGATAATGAATGCGTAGGTTAAAATTAGCACTATACTTATTAGATTTAATGAAATACCACTTTTAAATAAAATTTTAGATCTCAATAAAATCATCTCCTATTAATTTCTCTTATTATTGAAATTTGGAATTAGTGAAGAAAGATAAACTCCTACACTTGCTCCAACTAGTGAAAATTTCAATGCCTCTGCAAAATACAAACTCAGCTTTAATGCTGTACTAATTAAAGGAGCAGCCTTAATAACATAAGAGGATACTGCTGAAGTAATTCCGTTAAAGAGACCTGTTACAGAAGCAACTTTCCAATCAACATTTCCATAAGAAACTTTCTGTGAATAAGCATTCCCTGCTATACCTGCAATAGACCCACCAGCGAAAGATGCTCCTAAACCACAAACTGTTGCTAAAGCCCCGCCACCAAAAGCTAGTGCCCCAATTGTAGCACCTGCAGCTATAGCAAATGTTGAAATGGCACCAGTAATTGCACCACCCAAAAAAGCTCCTACAAGATCTTCTCCTGGTTGAGCAGTCATCACTCCCATAGTTCCAGATATTACAGCACTTGCTGCAATTAAACCACTAACAAGCCATTGAGCCCATTTAGGCATATGTCCATTAGGACCAACATAATTAATCGGATTATTTCTCAATAAGCAAATAAATTAAGACCACTTATATCCTCTGGATTTAAATAGGCTATGTCATCTGCTGTAAGCCATCTTCCCCATTCAGGTACATAATATCTTGATTTACAATAATATAATTCTTTGTTGTAAATCTCTTAGATAATAATACCTTATTGAATTATATTCAAAGCTATATAGCATTCCATTCTCATCATAGATAAAACGGGTGATTTTCCCATCTGTTTATTCGTATAATAATTTATCTCCCCCATATACATAATTGGTTATCCAATGTGTTCCAACAAGCTTGTTTGTTACTTCCTTTTGGATTCGTAATCCATTTGGATTATATAGATAGCCTTCTGTAACCTTAGGTCCATCATACTTTATAAGTCTTCTTCCTTCATAGGTATATTTATATTCTTTATCTTCAATAAGGGTATACTGAAAAAGTATTCCTTTACATTATAAGCCAAATTTAATGATAAGCTTCCTGCTGTTTCTAAATCTATGGTTTCATAGGTATAGTATGGCTTCATTCCTTGATTCATTCATATTACCTCCTCTTTATATGCAATTGCTTAATTATGTGAATTCCTAAGATTATAATATCATTCTCTAACTGAATTGTCAATAAAACAAAAAGAAAAGCCTGGAGAATCGAATCCAGGCACAATTTTATTTTAAACAACGATTATAAATATATTCAATATTATTAAAGTAATACTCTAAAGTAAAGCATTCATGAAGCTGTTCTGCTGTTATATGCTGCATCACGGAAGCATTTGCTTTTAATAAGGTCTCATAATCCTTTTTATCATTATAGGCTTCCATTGCGATAGGCTGAACTAAATCATAGGCTTCTTCTCTAGAAAGACCTTGCTCTATTAAAGCGTTCATTACTCTTTGAGCAAAAATAACTCCATTGGTTTTATAAATATTTTCTAGCATTACATCTTCATAGATAACTAAATTTTTTATTATACCTTCAAATCGATTTAACATATAATCTAATAGCATCGTTGCATCAGGTAAAATAATTCGTTCAGCTGAGGAATGAGATATATCTCTTTCATGCCATAAGGCAATATTTTCATAGGACGTATGCATATAGCCTCGCATCACTCTTGCACATCCACAGATGTTTTCAGAGGAGATTGGATTTCTTTTATGTGGCATTGCCGAAGAGCCCTTTTGTCCTTTACTAAATGCCTCCTCTGCCTCATGGACCTCAGTACGCTGTAAATGTCTTATTTCTAAAGCCATTTGTTCTAAGGAAGAGGCTATAGTTGCAAGAGTTGCTAGATAGTAAGCATGACGATCTCTTTGTAAAACCTGAGTTGAAATGTTGGCAGATTCTAATCCTAAATGCTCACAAACATAATTTTGAATATATGGAGGTATATTAGCAAAATTTCCAACAGCTCCACTCATTTTCCCAGTTTCCACTTCTAATCTTGATTCAGAAAATCGTTTTAGGTTCCTTTTCATTTCCTCATGCCAAAGTAAAAATTTTAAACCAAAGGATGTAATATCCGCATGGATACCATGTGTTCTTCCAATACAAGGTGTTTTTTTATATTTTATAGCCTGATTCTCTAAAACCTTCATAAATCGAACGATATCCTCGTAAAGAATATCATTCGCCTGCTTCAATAGATATCCATTGGCTGTATCAACCACATCTGTAGAGGTTAGCCCATAATGAACCCATTTTTTTTCTTTTCCTAGGGTTTCAGATACAGCTCTAGTAAAAGCAACTACATCATGCTTCGTTTCCCTTTCAATTTCATAAATACGATTTAAATTGAAGCTTGCATTTTTTTCTATTAAATTGACATCCTCACTTGGAATATGTCCAATTTCACTCCATGCCCTGCAAGCTAAGATTTCAACCCTTAAATAAGCTTTAAATTTATTTTCATCAGTCCATATCTCTCGCATACAGGCTCTACTATAACGATCTATCATAGGTTTACTCCTTTACATGCTTTAAAAAGCACTCTATCGTATTTTCCATTAAACAGCATATGGTCATTGGCCCAACACCACCAGGAACCTTTGTTATATATGAAGCCTTTTCCTTAACCATATCAAAATCTACATCACCACATAGCTTTTTTGTTAAAGAATCTCTATTCACTCCAACATCAATTACAACTGCCCCGTCCTTTACCATATCCGCTGTTACAAATTTAGGCCTTCCTATCGCAGCAACTAAAATATCTGCTTGACTTGTAATCCTTGCTAAATCCTTTGTTTTACTATGACATATTGTCACTGTAGCATTACGATCTAATAGTAATTTAGAAACAGGCATGCCTACAATGTTACTTCGACCAATAACACAGGCTTGTTTTCCTTCAATAGGATAATTTATAGAATCTAATAATTCAATGATTCCTTTAGGTGTACAAGAAACAATTCCAGGTTGTTTTAAATAAATGCTTGCAACATTTTCAAAATGGAAGCCATCTACATCCTTATCCTTTTTTATGGATTGAATTACTTTATCCGAATGGATATGCTTAGGAAGTGGCAATTGAACCAATATTCCATCAACTGTATCATCATGATTCAAAATATCAATAAGGTCTAACAATTCTTCTTCTTTAATATTATCAGGCTTTTTAATTGTTGTATTTAAGATTCCTATTTCCAAACAGGCCTTTTCCTTACCTGTTACATAGGATATACTTCCTGGATCCTCTCCTACTAGTATTACAGCCAAGTGAGGTAATCTTTTATACTTAGATAAAAATGTACTTACCTCTTCCTTCATCTTAAGTTTTTTCTGTTTTGCTAAATCTCTTCCAGATACAAGTATTGCCATACTATCACCAAACCTTTTTATGTATTATAACATTAAAAATTATAGAAAAAAAGCCTTGGAAAAAAGAATTTTAAATAGAGACTATTTTTCTTAAATTTGGACATCAAAAAAGAGCCCTTTATATAAATAGGACTCTTAGTTTTTTAATGTAATTTTAAGGTTATTGGATCATTATACTCCACTTCATAAGTGGTTTGCCCTTTTATAACCTTTAGATAGGATAAAGTAACTTCATATCCATCCTCTGTTTTTTTAATATATTTACTATTCTCATCTATTATAAATTCATAATTCAATTCACAACCATTATTTAAAAATGGAAAATATAATTCCATCGTGTCTGGATTATATTTAAAGTAATAAAAATTATCCTCAAACCAACGATCGCTTATTTCTATTGGAGTAGGAATCTTTGAATTAGGCCAAATATAAAAAGGATAATAATTGTTATAATAAATAACTCCACTATAAAGATTTTCTTCTTTAAATAGTTTAGTTTGTAAGTTATGACCACTTATGCTAGCTTTTGGACACAAATAAATTGGCGACTTCCTTATTCCCACGGGATTAAGTGCTTTTATTTCCTGACCAATCTCAAAATAAGGTGTAACATCAGCATATAGTATATTACCTAGGCTTGGCAAATTATATAAAGAACAGTCTGAAAATAATTTAATATATCTTATTGTTTCTAATTGATAACATCCAGTAATTCCCATAGATAAAACTCTAGCATTGGAATTCAGTTCCTCTAAAGAATCACATTTTAAAAATGCATAAGGGTGAATCAATGTATTTCTCATCTCATTATCAGTCCCACTTAAAAATGTAATAGACTTCATAGGTGCCCCTGCAAATGCTTTATATCCAATCTGTGTAACAGGAATACCCTCTATTTCTGTTGGGATTACTACATTTTGAGGTAAATCTTTTGTATATCCTGAAACAATAAAACTAGAAATTAATGAATCTGTAAAATAATCTTTTAAGCGGAAAAAATAAGCAGATTGTGGTGAGGTGTAAGGATCACAATTGATTAAGAATTCATAAAATGTTTCTGGCCAATATTGATAAATAAAATCATTATAACCTCTAAAAATATCCCCCTCAAAGGCATGAATCTCAGGTTGATGGTTAATGTCTGACATATCAAAATAATAATAGTTATAATATGGTTTATATGCCTCCTCATCAACAAATGGGATTATTTCATTTTTTAACGTTTTTTCATCATAATAGGTATAAATTACACCATTTTGAGTAATTTGATCTCCTTGTTTATACTCCTTGGGCTGTTCAATTGGTGTTTTTTTACAAGATATTATACCAAAGGTTAAAAAGAAGCAAGTTAAAATTAAATATACTTTTTTCATCATTAAACCTCCCAAACTCATTTATTAATTTTCAATGTGATTGGATCATTGAATGTTTTTGACCAATCTGTCATATCCTCTTCAATTTTAGGATAAGAAACAGGAACCTCAAAGTGATTTTCATTTTCTTCTATTTTCGTACTTTTAGGATCCTTATATAATTCTCCCTTATAATTTAATCCAGTATTTAAATATGGTAAATTCACTTCTAAGGTATCTGGATTATAAGTTAAAGGAAATCCATATGGAGTTTTAATCGAAAACATCGTATCCAATAACATAATACTATAATCATCAAAAGCATAATAGGGACTACTTCCCATATAAACCACATTGAGTCGTTTTGACAATTTTTCTCCTGTTATTTTTCTCAACTTAGGACATAAATATATTGATGATTTTTCAAAACCACACGTTTGATAAAAAGAGACTGTATGTGGGGAATCATAGTAGCCATTATCATTTTTATATAAATTTTCAAAAAATGGATAAAATGCACTTGTGTCAATATCAATTAACGTTTCTAGTTCCGGCAAATTATAAAGGGAACAATCCATTGTAGGTCTAACATTTTCCATGCTTTTTAATTTTGGGCAGTTTGAAATACCCATAGATAAGACTCTTGCATGGGATTTTAATTCTACAAGATTAGGGCAATTCGAAAATGCAAAGGGATGGATTAATGTAAAATTGAGGTAGTCAACCGCATATTTTGGTGTTTCAAATATAAAGGTTTCCATAGGTGCTTCTTCAAAAGCCTTGAATCCAATTTGAGTAACAGGAATATCCTTCAGTTTAGAAGGGACAACAACATCTTTTGGCAAATCTTTAGTAAATCCTGTTACAATAAATCCATTTGAAATCCGTGTTGGACTAAAATAATCCTTCAACCGATAAAATTGAGCACTATTCGGAGAGTAGATGCGATCACACTTCTTCAAATAATTATGAAATACATCTTTGTTAAAACTTCGAATTGCATAAATGTCATATTCGGTATGAACAAGGTCTCCTAAAAAAGGTGTTATTTCATCCTTATTCTTATAATCTGACATATCATAATAATAGTAATTATAAAATGATTTATAATTTCCTTCATCTACAAAGGGCATCTCTTCACCAAATAACCCTAGCTCATCATAATAGGTATAAATTACTCCATCTTGAATAACTTGATCTCCCTGCTTATATTCTTTAGTTATATCTTCAGTTTCCTTTTGACAAGATGAGACAATCATAATGAATATACCCATTAAAAATAAGAAATAAATTCTTCTATACATTCTTCTTCACTTCCCATTAATTTTATACTAGATATTTGATAATTTCATTATATCATTCTCTTCTAAATTGTCAACCTCTATAAAAATTTCTATCAAATTAAAAAACTCCCAAAATATTACTCTTGGGAATCTAAAAAATCTTGAAATATATAAGGCTTTTTTAATTTTTTTATTGTCAAGCATAAAATGGAATAGGTAAGAGTTAATACTATGATAAATATTCCGCCAACAGCCATTTGCATAATGTAAAATAAATTAACGAGCAAGCTAACCAGTAAAGCAATGCTTAAAATAAATCTTATTAAATATAATTTTTTCATAACTTCCTGATTTTGGCAAATACAAAAGCTCATTGTTATAAGGGGTACACTTAAAATAAGAAAAAACTGAAATAACAACAAATAATTTCCTATAAGATAATAATTACTAAAAATAGTTTGATAATAATTGCCTGAAATACCGTTACTTAACCTGACAAAAGGTAAGAAGGCAAACAGAAATAATAAAACAAGGTAGGCTATGCTAATCCAAAATCCATAAATTCTTTTTTGCCTTAGAAATGAATTAGGTTTCTGTTCTGAAACCTTTATTTCAATTTCTTGCTTTTCCCCTTTTATAATTTCATCAATAGTTACTCCATAAAGAATAGATAGCTGCTCTAGAATGGCTATATCTGGTACAGCCTCTCCTCGCTCCCATTTCGATACCGCCTGAAAGGTAACTCCTATTAAATCTGCTAGATTTGCTTGGGATAATTCTTTTTTCTTTCGAAGTTCTGTTAAATAATTACCCATTTTAATCTTATCCATTACTTTAACCTCCTTTACCTATTATCTTAGCCTAAAACCAACAAAAATACAAGAAACTCATAATTGAAGGTATTCAACTATAGGTTGAATGCTAGTTTTCTAAGATTTTAAATAATTCTAAAGCTGCTCCCTTTGGCCCATCCTGTTGATGTCCCATAAGTCCAAGCTTTGTATAAAGCTCACCTACAGGTATTTTATTTTCAAATAATCTTGAAAAATAAACATCCAAAAGTTTTCTTGTTTGTTCTTCTCTTTGTACAGGACCAAACGGATTGGCAAAGAAGGATTCTACTAAACCAACCTCCTGGGTTGTTCCTTTAGCAAATCTTGCTCCTCTTACAAAAGTAGCTAAGGCTGCATCCTTTGAGGTGAACTCCTTTAATTGAATATCTTCATCCTCATAATTATTTGCATATAGAACCATATCTATTTTATAGCCCTTCATGATTTGATTATAAGTAGCAACTGGAATAACCAAACGTGAATTCACCTTATCTGGATTCATAAATATAGCTCTATCCATTTCTCGATATGCATACCCTGAGGCCATGTCATCTAAACGGACAAAGGCACCAATTTCTGTACCATACGCATAAATTTCACCATCCACCAGCTTAAGGGTCCCCATATCATCAAATACAGTTAATTGTGAGGATATTTGCTCTCCTGCATATTCATTTAATGCCTCTAAGGATTCGCTTTTTCCAGCTCCACTATCTCCTATAATGACAATATTTTTGGTTATACCTGTTTTCAAGGTGAGACTTACACATGCACCATGAAGTGGCAAATTCCCATTATCAATCATTTTGACATTATAAAGTGTTAGTAGCATTTTCTTCATATAACCAAAATAATCGACGCTAACATTCCTTGGAGCAACACCTAAATAAATATCATCTTCCTTGTCATGATAAAAATGGGATTCGCCATCATAATTCACACCAAAGATATATAATAAATCTGGCTTTTGATTTAAGCATTTATATAAAGGAACAAATTCGAATAAATTGCAAAGGGTTATCCCCAAAGCTAAAAAGTCTCTATGAAAATAGACATAGGCTAAAGCACTTCCGACTCTAGCTGCATAGCAATAATATTCATCTGCTTTAAAATTAATAGATATATTTGGAATAGGATCCTCAAAAACTTCTGGATAGGTTCCTGTTCTCTTGTTTTTAGCTGAATATGTGATAAAAGGAGGGCGGATTAAAACCTGTTCTAAAACAGAAGCTTTAGCTAAGAAGGAATATTTACTTTCCTTTCCCATCCAATTGTGTCTTGATATCATAAGTCCTGCATTCACACCTGATGGTAAGGAACGATAAATTGAGAAGGCTTCTCCTAGTACCTTATGGCATATGCTACGATATGTATTTAATATGACATTTGTAAATTGATTCATAATGGAGGTAAAGGAGGCTGTTTCAACTCCACTCATTCTACTTTTTGAATAGATTAAACCATATCGTTCTAGCCTTCTCCAGTAATCATAAAAATTTTCAATCAATTCGTATAGAACGTCTGTATGCTCTAAAATTAATTTAAAATGTGGGCTTAGCTTTTTAATTTCATTAAGCTCAAATTCCAATAATAATTTAAAAAGAATAATATAATCCTTTTTGGGGTTAGGAAGAATGTCTATAATTTTTAAAACATCCTGCTTTTCTACCTTATAAATATGCTCTAAAAATCTTCCCCATACCTCTTTAAAGCATGCTGAATTTAATACCTCTATTTCATTTTTGCAATACTTCTCAGAAAAATTCAAAATAACTTGTCTCTGATTTGTAAAATAATCCATTAAAATACCTTCCTTTTTTAAAATAGTCCTACTGCTTTTCCCTCTACTACATCCATATGCTCTGCAGCTGGTTCCTTAGGAAGACCAGGCATTTTCATAATCTCTCCACATAATGCCACAATAAATCCAGCTCCAATGGAAGGCTTTACCTCTCTTACTGTAATCTTAAAATCGTGAGGTCTACCAAGAAGCTTAGGATTGTCTGATAAAGAATATTGGGTTTTTGCCATACAAATAGGCAAATTGTCCCACCCATTTTTCTTTAATGTTGCCATCTGATTTTTTGCTGCTTGACTAAATTCTACAGCACTAGCTCCATAAATTTCTTTACATATCACTGTAATTTTTTCCTTGATGCTTTTGGACGTATCATATAAATACTGAAATTGTCCTTGATCCTGATGAACTATGTCTATAACCTTTTCAGCCAGTTCCAATCCTCCTGTACTCCCCTGCCCATGAACATTCGAAAGAGCAATCTCATGTCCATTTGCTTTAGCCCATTCGAATAGAGCTTGAATCTCCTGATCTGTATCACTAGCAAACTGGTTTACAGCAACAACATACCCAACATGAAACTTTTTTATATTTTCAATGTGCTTTTCCAAATTGGAAATTCCTAGCTTAAGTGCCTCTATATTTTCTTTTGCTAAATTCTCCTTTACTACGCCACCATGCATTTTCAAAGCTCTTATGGTAGCCACAATGACAATACAGGAGGGCTTTATATCCGCTTGACGACATTTAATATCCAAGAATTTTTCTGCTCCCAAATCGGCACCAAAGCCCGCTTCTGTTATTACATAATCTCCCAATTGCATAGCCATACGAGTTGCAATGACAGAATTACATCCATGGGCAATATTTGCAAAAGGTCCACCATGAACAATGGCAGGGGTATGCTCTAAAGTCTGTACAAGATTGGGCAATAAAGCATCCTTCATAATGAGTGTAACTACTCCTGTAGCCTTAATATCATCCACTGTAATAGGCTTTTTATCATAAGTATATGCAATAACCATACGACTTATTCTTAGCCTAAAATCCTCTAAAGAGCTTGATAAACAAAAAATGGCCATAACCTCTGAAGCAACAGTAATGTCAAAATGATCCTCTCTAGGAACTCCATTAGCACTTCCACCTAAACCAATAATTACATTTCTTAAGGCTCTATCGTTCATATCAAGACATCTATGATGAATGATTCTAGTTGGATCTATCCCTAAAGTATTTCCTTGCTGAATATGATTATCTAGCATTGCTGCTATCGCATTATTTGCTGTAGTAATAGCATGTAAATCTCCCGTAAAATGAAGGTTAATATCCTCCATAGGAACAACCTGTGCATATCCACCACCTGCAGCTCCACCCTTAACACCTAAAACAGGTCCAAAGCTAGGTTCTCTTAAAGCTACAACCACTCTCTTATTTAACCGATGTAAGGCATCCGCTAATCCAATGGTAGTTGTTGATTTTCCTTCTCCAGCAGGTGTAGGATTAATTGCTGTAACTAATACTACTTTCCCATTTGTTTTTTTAGAAACAGAATCGAAATGAATTTTCGCCTTATATTTCCCATATAATTCCAATGCATTACTATCTAAACCCAAGGATTTTGCAATCTCCTCAATTGGAAGCATTTTGATGTTTTGTGCAATTTCCAAATCTGTTAACATAGACATCTTCCTCCTTAATAAATATTATTATAATCATACCATAAATTGATGATAAATGAAATATTTAAAATCAAAATGTCTCGCCAAAATGCAATGGTTTTTCTTGTTTCTTTTCATACTATATTTCCTATGGTTAAAGAAATATAAAAAACCCAAAGAACAGATCTTTAGGCTTACATTATTAATGGTTTATATTATTAATATGCCCAAGCAGCACCAACAAGAATTACTAAAATAAATAGTACTAAAATAAATGCAAATCCGCCACCACAAGGTGTATTACAATTATTTGTTGTTGTCGTGTTTGTATTATTACAACAAGTGTTTGCCATGATATCACCCCTATTTTAGTATATGTAAAAAGGAAATAGGATTGATAAGACAAATAAAGAAAAAAGCAGAAATTTTTTCTGCTCATCTCTTTACTCTAAAATTACGTTAATAGAAATCGTTTTTTGTTCAGACGGACGATAGACATCTAATACGAATAAATCACCTGCAAGTGATAAATTTAACGCATTGGATAAATCGTTCGCTGTAATGATTTCACTTGAATTTGCCATTAAAATAATATCATGAACCAAAAGTCCTGCTTTTTTTGCAGCACCGTCATGAACCGCGGTGACAATGATTCCTTCCTCTATTGTATTTGGAAAGAAAGAAACATACTCCTCAGCTTCCTTTGAAAGAAGGTACCGATTGACTGGTAATATGGATATCCCCAATAATGGTCTAGTAAGTACTGTTTTCTTATTCTCAATATCTGTTATACATTTTTTTACAACGGATAAGGAAATGGCATATCCTAGCCCTTCTACTGGAATATCAATCATCACTCCACCTTCATTGCTTTGGGTATATACTTCCTTTGTTGTGTTAATCCCAATCAATCTTCCAGCAAAATTAAATAAGCCTCCTCCAGAATTCCCTGGATTAATTTCGGCATTGGTTTGTATTTCACGTTTTGTTACTCTAGAAACAACTCCCGTAGTTAGCGTATTAAAATTTTCTAGTCCTAAAGGACATCCTATTGCCATAACAGACTGACCTACAGAAATAATTTCCTCATCGTAATGAAAGATATCCTGAACATAAACCTCAGCTCCACCAAATAAATCTAAGGAAAACGTAATTACTGCGATATCATTTTTCGGATCTGTCCCTATAACGGTAGCCTTATAGTACTTTGATCCACCTCGATATACACGTACATTCTTCATACCTTCTATCACATGATTATTCGTTACAACATAATATAATCCACTTTCCTCTTTATAAACAACTCCAGAACCAACAGAACCAGAATCTCCAGAGGTCGCATAGATACCTACACATCCTGTAGAAATCTTTTTATAGGTTTCTGATACTGTGCTTTCAATTTCAACAATCTCTTTTTCTACTTTTGTAGGCTCCTTATCTGAACTTGTAAATAAACTACAGCCTGTAAATATTCCTAAACAAAGGATACATAATCCAAGGCTTATCCATTTTTTAAATTTTTTCATATTTCATCCTCCAATGAAAAAAGCTTTATTGCATTCTTTTCTGTAATATCTTCTACTCTACTTACTTCTATATTTTTTAATTTTGCAATTTCTTTTGCGACTTCAGAAACGTAAGAAGATTCGTTTCTGCTTCCTCGATATGGGGTGGGAGCTAAATATGGGCAATCTGTTTCAATGAGGAAATGCTTCAAATCAATTTCTTGAGCAATCCTTTTACTTTCCTTTGCATTTTTAAAGGTTACAGGCCCTCCTAAGGAAATATAAAATCCTAAATCTATAAACTGCTTCGCCATCTCTAAAGAACCACTATAGCAGTGCATTACACCAAAAATTTTACCTTGGTATTCCTTTAAAATATCATACGTGTCCTGTGTTGCATCACGCATATGAATAATCAAGGGAAGGTTATACTGAATAGATAATTCGATTTGGCCCTTAAACAATGCCTTTTGTTCCTCAATGAACTCCTTCCCATAATGATAATCTAACCCACATTCTCCAATAGCATAGACCTTATGGTTTTTTACAAAATGATTGAGCTGTGACAAATCTAAGGCATACTCCTTTGAGGCTTCACATGGATGCAATCCCGCAGTAGGGTAAAATAAATCATATTGCTTTGATAAGTCAAATGCCTTTTGATTGGTTTGATGATCAAAACCAACAAGAATTACTTTATTAATATTGGCTAATTTGCATCGTTTGATACATGCCTCTAAATCATGTTGAAAAGCTTCATCAAACATATGAGAATGTGTATCAATCATAAAACTACCTCTTCTTTTTTCTTTTCCTGAAATTTATTATACTACATATAAAAAATAACATCGTCAATAGTCCAAAAGAATCAATCAAAACATCCTTAAGCATGGGTGATCTTCCTCCAACAAAAGATTGATGAAATTCATCACTTAAAGCATATAAAATTCCTAAGACGCTACTTACACCAAGTTGTATGCTCTGCCTATCAGTAAATCTAGAAACAGCTAAAAATAACAAAGCCCCTAATACAGCATATTCTGAATAGTGCGCTAGCTTACGGATGATGTAAGAGGTGTTTGTAAATATTTTGTTTTGTTCTATTGTTGATAAGTTTTCATAATTCGGCACAAAACATTGGATAATATGATCCGTAATTTTCCCACTCATCTTTGAAGAGGAATCCCCTGTCTGATGTGAAAAGTAAAATATGATTCCCATCCAGCATAAAGCTAAACCGATAAACAGAAATTTATAAATATTCTTTTTCATCTTATGCCTCTTTTCATTATACCACAAAATTAAATTTTTTATATCTTTTTTAAGATTATGTGAAAAATCACAAAATTATGCTTCCTCCAACCTACAGTCCTCCATAGATTATCTTTATTATAAATAAAATAAAAAGGCAATGCAAGAAACATCGCCTTAATTTTTTACTTTTTCTTTAATTACTCAAGAATGTCAACTACAGAACCTGCACCTACAGTATGTCCACCTTCACGGATAGAGAACTTAGTACCTTGTTCCATAGCAATTGGGTGAATTAATTCAACAGTCATTGTTGTATTATCACCAGGCATAACCATTTCAGTACCAGCTGCTAAAGTAATGATACCTGTAACGTCAGTTGTACGGAAATAGAATTGAGGACGATAATTTGAGAAGAATGGTGTATGACGACCACCCTCGTCCTTTGATAATACATAAACCTGAGCAGTAAACTTCTTATGAGGAGTAACTGATTTTGGTTTAGCTAATACTTGACCACGTTGAACTTGATCACGGTTAATACCACGAAGTAATACTCCGATGTTATCTCCAGCCTCAGCATAGTCTAATAGCTTACGGAACATTTCAACACCAGTAACAACTGAAGTTTGAGTTTCCTTAATACCAATGATTTCAACTTGATCACCAACGCGAACTTGTCCACGCTCAACACGTCCAGTAACAACTGTACCACGACCTGTAATTGTGAATACGTCCTCGATAGGCATTAAGAATGGCTTATCCGTATCACGTACTGGAGTTGGAATATAGTCATCAACAGTTGCCATTAATTCTTCAATCTTGCCAACCCAAGTTGCATCACCCTCTAAAGCCTTTAATGCAGAACCACGGATGATAGGAATATCATCACCTGGGAAGTCATACTCGCTTAATAATTCACGAGTTTCCATTTCAACTAGGTCGATTAATTCTTCATCATCAACCATATCACACTTATTTAAGAATACAACTAATCTAGGTACACCTACCTGACGAGCAAGTAAGATGTGCTCACGAGTTTGAGCCATAGGTCCATCAGTTGCAGCGATAACTAAGATACCACCATCCATCTGAGCAGCACCAGTAATCATGTTCTTTACATAGTCGGCATGTCCTGGACAGTCAACGTGTGCATAGTGACGATTTTCAGTCTCATACTCTACGTGTGCAGTATTAATTGTAATACCACGCTCTTTCTCTTCTGGAGCAGCATCGATCTGTGCATAATCCTTAGCCTGAGCTAAACCCTTCTTTGAAAGAATAGTTGTAATAGCTGCAGTTAAAGTAGTTTTACCATGATCTACGTGTCCAATTGTACCAATGTTAACATGTGGTTTGGTACGTACAAATTTTTCCTTTGCCATTTTATATGGTCCTCCTAATTTTTTATTTTTTTAATTTTTTTCTTATTTACCAATATATATTTTACCCTAATTGGCAAGGGTTTGCAAGTAGAATGTTATAAAATTACGCTCTACTCTTAATAATCTCTTCCTGAATGCTTCTAGGAACAGCTTCATAATGATGTGTTTGCATAATGAAGTTACCACGTCCCTGAGAGTTAGAACGAAGAGCTGTTGCATAACCAAACATTTCAGCAAGTGGAACATAAGCACGAATTTTCATACCATTTCCACGTTTTTCTTGAGAATCCAAACGGCCACGACGGCTAGTTAGGTCTCCAATTACGTTTCCTACATATTCCTCTGGAACAGTAACATCTACTTCCATGATTGGTTCAAGTAATACAGGCTTACATTTTTCCTTTGTAACCTTTAATGCCATTGATGCAGCAATCTTAAAGGCCATTTCAGAGGAGTCAACCTCATGATAGGATCCATCAAATAGAGTTGCTTTAACATCAATCATAGGATATCCAGCTAAAACACCATTAGGTAGTGCTTCCTGTAATCCCTTATCAACAACAGGGATATATTCTCTAGGAACTGTACCGCCGACAACCTTGTCAACGAATTCATATCCCTTATCTGGATTTGGTTCAAATTTAATCCAAACATGACCGTATTGTCCACGACCACCAGACTGACGAATGAATTTACCTTCACAATCAGCAGCCTGAGTAATTGTTTCACGATAAGAAACCTGTGGAGCACCAACGTTTGCAACAACGTTAAATTCTCTTTTCATACGGTCTACGATAATATCTAGGTGAAGCTCACCCATACCTGCAATAATGGTTTGTCCTGTTTCAGAATCCGTATAGGTTCTAAATGTTGGATCTTCTTCTGCAAGCTTAGATAAAGCAGTAGACATTTTTTCCTGATCTGCCTTTGTTTTAGGCTCAACAGCAACATTTATAACTGGCTCTGGGAATACCATCTTTTCTAGAATAACTTCATACTTTTCATCACAAAGCGTATCACCTGTTGTTGTATTCTTAAAGCCTACTGCAGCAGCTATATCTCCTGCATAAACCTCTTTAATTTCCTCACGGTGATTTGCATGCATCTGAACAATACGTCCTAAACGTTCTTTTGTATCCTTTGTCGTATTTCTAATATAAGAACCAGAAGAAATGTGACCTTGGTAAACACGGAAATAGGTTAATCTTCCTACAAATGGGTCGGCAACAACCTTGAAGGCTAATGCTGCAAAAGGAGCATCATCTGTAGAATGAATATCAATTTCCTCACCATTGTGATCTGTTCCCTTGGTTGCTTCAATATCTGTAGGAGCTGGTAGATAGTCAATAACACCATCTAGCATCTTCTTAACACCCATATTCTTGAATGCAGATCCACAGAACACAGGGAAGAATTGTACAGCTAATGTAGCCTTACGAATTACAGACTTTAATAAATCTGTAGGAATTTCTTCTCCCTCTAGATATAACATAGCTAAATCATCATCAAATTGAGATAGGGTATCAATTAATAATTCTCTCTTCTCATTTGCTAAATCTACTAAATCTGCTGGAATTTCAGCTTCCTTATAGTTCTCATCTTGACCACCATCATAAAGATATGCTTTCATCTCTATTAAGTCAATTTGACCCTTAAACTGATCTTCAGCACCAATTGGCCATTGTACAGCAGCAGCTACTGCACCCAAACGATCATGGATTGTATTTACTGAATATTCAAAATCAGCACCAATCTTATCCATCTTATTGACAAATACAATACGAGGTACGTTATAATCTGTTGCCTGACGCCATACAGTTTCTGTTTGTGGCTCAACACCAGCCTGACCATCAAGTACTGTAACAGCACCATCTAAAACACGAAGTGAACGAGAAACCTCTACTGTAAAGTCTACGTGTCCTGGAGTATCAATGATGTTAACTCTATAATTGTTCCAAATTGCTGTTGTTGCAGCTGAGGTAATGGTAATACCACGCTCCTGCTCCTGAGCCATCCAGTCCATTGTAGATGCACCATCATGTGTTTCACCAATTTTATGGATTTTCTTTGTATGGAACAAAATACGTTCCGTAGTCGTCGTCTTACCAGCATCAATGTGAGCCATGATACCGATATTACGCGTTTTTTCTAATGTAAATTCTCTTGGCATAATTAAATCTCTCCTAAATCCTTAATTACCAACGATAATGTGCAAAGGCTCTATTTGCTTCTGCCATCTTATGTGTATCTTCACGCTTCTTACAAGCTCCTCCTACACCATTTGCAGCATCCATGATTTCCTTTGCTAACTTTTCTTCCATAGTTTTATCATTACGAAGACGAGCATATTTGATTAACCATCTTAAACCAAGGGTTTGTTTTCTTTCAGGTCTAACCTCAACTGGTACCTGATAGTTTTGTCCACCAATACGACGGCTCTTAACTTCTAAAACTGGCATAATGTTTTCTAGTGCCTTTGTAAATACTTCTAGTGGATCTTGTCCAGTAGCTTCTTTCACACGGTCAAAAGCACCATATAAAATTGTTTGTGCAGTTCCCTTTTTACCATCTAACATAATTGTATTAATAGTTCTTGTAACTACCTTTGAATTATATATTGGATCTGGAAGCACATCTCTTTTTGCAATATGTCCCTTACGAGGCATGAGCGATTCCTCCTTTAAATTTTATTTTCTTATTTTTGTTTTGGGCGCTTTGCACCATATTTAGAACGACCCTGATTTCTATTAGCTACACCAGTAGTATCTAGGGCACCACGAATAATATGATAACGAACACCTGGTAAATCCTTAACACGTCCACCACGAATTAATACAGTACTATGCTCCTGTAAGCTATGACCAATACCAGGAATATAAGCTGTAACTTCCATTCCATTTGTCAAACGCACTCTGGCATATTTACGTAAAGCTGAGTTTGGCTTCTTAGGTGTCATAGTAGTAACACGGGTACAAACCCCACGCTTTTGAGGTGATGGAAGCTTTGTATATTTCTTTTCTAAGCTGTTAAATCCAATACCTAAGCTTGGTGATTTAGACTTAGAAACCTTATCTGTTCTTCCGTTACGTACTAATTGTTCAATAGTTGGCATATTGAAAGCTCCTTTCTATCCTCTTATAGGATATCTTTTATTTATACCAATCCGTATCTTTATAATAAAGATATAATTGACACAGCATTATTGATTATATCAAAAAAAAAAGATAAGTCAATGAATTTTTCACTCTTTTTTAAACATTTTTAACCAATTATACAAACACACGAAATCGTGTGCAATAAATATGTTGAAATTTCAGCATTTTATGGTATTTGAAACATTTTTAAATCAAAAAGAAAACACACGAAATCGTGTGTTAAAATACCCTCTTAAGCTTACCAAATTTATATTTTTTTAGACTATCACTAGCAAAATAGCTAATATTTTGGTATAATATTACTTGTCTGCCTGGTTAGTTAAATGGATATAACGTGATCCTCCTAAGATTAAATTGTGAGTTCGATTCTCGCACCGGGTGCCATAGAAAAGATATCGGGTGGCTTAAGCCACCCTTCTTTTTATTTTGAACACAATTCCATTTTAAAAAAAGCATGATTGTCTTTTTCCTCAACATGAATTCTTAAGCCCTTTTTTAAATATTTATTAAAAAAGGCTTTTTTTTCTGTTTCAATTTGATTTAATGACCCTTGGATATGTGCTTCTTGAAATATAAGATCTACTAAAGCATACGGATTCATCGTATCCAAATGCCCCGTCTCATTAAATTCCTTAATCTTTAATTGGAGATTATGATATAAAACGATATCTTTAAAATCCTGGACAGCGGATTGGGCAAAGGAATCCATATAACAGAACGGTATTTGATTTTCATTAAATTTCTTAAGAATGATCGGAGAGGTTTTATCAGATTCATTAAGCACCATATATCGAGCTTCTGGAAGGTTTTGAATTAAGCCCCAGAAATCTGAATCAGAGGAGGCTAAAATAAGAGATTCTGTATTTTCTTGATAAAATTCTTTACAGGCTCCTGTTGCCATAGCTATATCCACAAGAGATTTATTATTCAATAGTCTCTCAATTTCCTCATGCTCAATCGGTAAATGTATCATATTGCTGATATAATCCCAGGCATTAGAGGTATGAATATCATCATATAAAATGACTTTTTTAATTTTCTTCAAATTTTCCTCTTCTAAATTTTTAAAAACAGAGGCAAAGCGATAAGGATCTACATTTTCACAATCCACAAGTATAGCTATATTAATTGCTTCATCAATAAAAGAATAAATGCTTTCCTTATCTTCTTTTGTAGCATCAATTACATATTGATTGGCATGAAAGGTTTCATTATATGCTGTGTATAGAATTTTAAGAAATTTTTCATCATTTAATAATATGTTACCATAATAATCCTTCATTTTATCCTCAGGCCAATACAAATAAACTCCATACGGATAAAAAGCCTTTGATTCAAAAATAAGCTTTCTCATCTTATGTATCTTTTCATTTACCCTTTTTGCTTGATCCTTATTTTGTATATTTGAACCATTATGTCCTGCATAACAGCCAGGCATAGTAAATAAGGATTTGATATATTCCCATTTTATCCAAGTCGGTATGAGCTCCTTTATTGACTCTATTTTTTCTAAAATTTCCTGATTTAAATAAGCAATATACATGGTTATACTCGTATGAACATGAATTACCTCTATTCTTTTATCTCTTAGATATTGAATTAAATCAACAGATAAGATATCTGTCATATTTTCAATAGGAATAAGCTCTCTATTTCTTTCTTGAATTTCTTTATGATTTCTTATAAATTCATATCTTAATATCGACAAGGATCGTATGATCGTAGCATTGACATGGTTTTCTAATTTTTCTAGGATTTCTTTGTTAAATTTTTGTCTTTCATTTTCTAATATATACGTTTTTACGCCCAATAAATAGGCTATGGTTGTCACAATCTCTGTACTATAATTTTTATATGCATCACTTGAGCTTTTGTCCAATTCCTCTTCCATAATTCTTCCTCCTCTCTTTTATAATTATACCAAAGGAATATGAGAAAAAAATAAAAAAAAGTAGAAATGCTAAAATTAGAGTAAAAGAATCAAACCTTATTTTCTCTATCTTGCTATTTCTACTAAATTTTATACAGAATTAAAAGCTTCAGCTTATGAATTACTGGATATGTCCAATCAGCTGACCCTTTAATATGATAGGCTCAGAAGTTATTTCTAGCTTATGATTTTTGATTTCAACCATTTCATCATTGATAATATTAGAATAAAAGCCATCAAATAATAGAGTCTGGATTACACCTGTTGTATTTCCCACATTAAAAATACATTCTAAAATATCATTTTTCAATTGATAGGTAATATGAACCACTTCTAAATCTGTATCATGGATTTTATAAACTCCATCCACTATGATAGGATCCTTTTTAATTTGATAGCATCTTCTTAAAAGCTGAGGCATATCATATTTTCCTAAGGTTGACCAATCCACAGGATCTAAATCAAACAGACTTTCAAGCTTTTCTTCACATGCCTCTTGCCCAGCATAAAGAAACGTTGCTCCTTTTAAAAGATACATTAACGCATTTAGATTTCTCAAACGAAATTCATCCTTCACAAGCATTGCAGCTCGTGTTCTATCATGATTTTCTAAGCCATGAACCTTTATGTAATTCCTTGGATATCTGCTTTCTTGATTTCTTAAAGCCCTAACCCAAGCCTTTAGTCCATCCTTGGTTTCCAAATAATGAGCATAGGTTGACCAAATATCATAGTCATATTCCATATCAAAGGCTTGATATAATTCAGCATCCGAGGAAGCCTCAAATCCTGCATCGCGAATTTCTTTAACAAATCCTAAATCAATGGATTCTGCGAGTAGAATAAAGTTTGGATTAATTCTTTTCAATTCTTTTCTTACGAGTAGCCAAAAATCAAGAGGAACTAAGGATGCAACATCACAGCGATACCCATCTACTCCAAGCTTTGCCCAATACTTTAACATACGCAATAGTTCAGTCCATAAGCCCATATTCGAATAATCTAGATCCGCAACATCCCACCAATCTCCGACCTTTCCTCCAAAATCTCCATTTTTTTGAAACATCCAGCTTGGATGTGTATTTAATATAAAGGAATCTCTTGAGGTATGATTTAATACGATATCCATCATAATCTTAATATCTCTTTTATGCGCTTCTGAAATCAATTCCTTAAAATCTCTTAAAGTCCCCAAATCTGGGTGAATCGTTCGATAATCCTTGATGGAATAAGGACAGCCCAATTTCCCTTTTTTATTTTTTTCACCTATAGGATGAATGGGTAATAAATATAATATATCAACACCCAATTCCTGTATACGGTCTAAATCCTGGGTCACTCCCTTTAAGTTTCCCATCTTAGAATGCTGACGTGGAAAAACCTGATAAATCACTTGATTTCTTAAATTTATGTTCGTGTCCTTAGCCATACAAAATTTCTCCTTTTCTTGCAATATTTTACCATAAAATCATAAAAAAGTAAATTATAGCTAGCAGAATATGTAAGGAAAAGGAATTTGTTAAATAAAATACATAGAACACAAAAAAAGAGGCTGTGTTCTTGATATGTAAAACTCAAGCTTTATAGCCTCTTTTTTTTATTCACTTGGATATGTTTCAGGCAAACTCATAGTATAGTTTGGTGATGCAGAATCAATAAAATCAAGCTCTACTAATTCTTTTATAACCTTAATCACATTTTCCTTAGTTTTTTCTTTTAAGGTTAATTTGTAAATGTGATAAAAATTTTCAGGATATTTTCCATCACTATATTGATCAAAAGCATACTCTGTAGTACATTCAATCTTCTCTAATCCCAAATCAGAAAAATCGTCTATTGTATATAAATGATTAGAATATTTTTGTTTAATCGTAATGAAAACTACATTTGGTGAAAAATCATCTTCTACACTAGGTAGATTTTTTTCTTCCTTTTCATTGTCCAATTGCTCCTCGGCATCCAATCCCAGATTATTTTTATCAATATCTTTTAATTGATCTTGAGTACAAGAAACAAAAACTATAGTTAATCCACAAAGCATACTTAATAAAAGTCCTTTAAAAATGTTTTTCATACTATATTATCCTCCTCTATTAGATGTAATTCTATTTTAACATATAACTATAAAAAATTACAAGGCTATTGTTAAAAATTACATAATTATCATCTTTTATATATTATACGCATTTTCATTCTATATGTATTACTATAGCAAAAAGGGGTCCAAGGTGCAAAAGCACAATTGGATACCCCTTTCCTATTTTTATTCTTCTTCTACATCTAATGAAGCATCTAATTCATCTAAAAAATCATCAGATACTAACATATCATCAAATTCTTCATCATCAAGATTGTCGGCTTCATCCAAAGCCTTTTCCTCTTCAATCTGATCATTGACCTCTTGATAAATATTTTCTTCCTCTGGACGATGTTCACATTCGAATTCGTCTTCTAGTAGAACTCCTGTACCTGCAGGAATTAAACCACCAATAATTACATTTTCCTTCAAGCCAACCAAAAAGTCTGTTTTAGACTGAATCGCTGCCTGTGTTAATATTCTTGTAGTTTCCTGGAAGGAGCAAGCAGATAAGAAGGATTGACATGCCAATGCTGCCTTTGTAATACCTAGTAATAATGGCTTAGCTGTAGGTAGGTTTCCCCCCTCTGCAAACACTTTAGCACATGCATCCTTATATTCGTTGACAGATACATCTCTTCCTGGTAAAAGCTCAGTATCTCCTTCTTGTACAACAATAAGCTTTCTCATCATCTGACGTACAATAATTTCGATATGCTTATCAGAAATTTCTACGGATTGAGAACGATATACCTTTTGAACCTCTTCAACAATATACTTTTGAACAGCTTCAGCATCCTTGATTCTCAATAGCTCCTTTGGATGTATAGATCCCTTCATCAGCTTTTCTCCACGATGAATTTCACTTCCAACACTAACCAAAAGCTCAGAGGTTGCATCTATAATATAGTTCTTTTCTTCTACATCATTCATAATTGTGATGGCTAATCCATTCTTTGTTTTCTCAATAGAATCAACTACACCATCAATTTCTGAAATCGTTGCTTTACCCTTAGGCTTACGTGCCTCAAACAATTCCTGAACACGAGGAAGACCCTGTGTTATATCTGCTGCTGATGCAACACCACCCGTATGGAATGTACGCATGGTTAGCTGTGTACCTGGCTCACCGATGGACTGAGCAGCAACTGTACCAACAGCCTCTCCAACCTCAACAACCTTGTTTGTTGCAAGGTTACGTCCATAGCACATCATACACACACCTGTTCTTGCATCACAGGTTAAATTGGTACGTATAGAAACCTTTTTAATACCAGCATCAGCAATGACGCTTGCCATTTCCTCTGTAAATAGTTCATTTCTTCTACAAATTAATTCACCTGTTTCTGGATGAACTAAATCCTTTGCAGCAAAACGACCTATAACACGATCAGCAACAGTAACAACAATCTTACCGCCCTCATCAACGATATCCTCAACATACATTACCTTTTCTGTGCCACAGTCCACAGTTGAAATGATAACATCCTGAGATACATCGACCAAACGACGAGTTAAATATCCAGATTCTGCTGTCTTTAAGGCTGTATCGGTAGAACCCTTTCTTGAACCATGGGTAGAAATAAAGAATTCAGATACCGTTAATCCCTCACGGAAGTTTGCTTTAACTGGAACCTCAATAGTTTCACCAGCTGTGTTAGCCATAAGTCCACGCATACCTGCAAGCTGAGCAAAGTTGGATGCATTACCACGAGATCCTGAATCAGACATCATAAAGATATGATTATCCTTTTGCTTGGATAATTCTGCCCATAGACCATCCTGGATTTCATTACGAGCATCACTCCACTCCTTTTCAACAAGCTTCTTACGCTCCTTGTTGGTTAACTGACCCAAATTATACATAAGGGTAATCTCATCTATTTTCTTATCTGCAGCAGCAATACGTGTTTGCTTTCCTTGATAATCCAATACGTCGGCTGCCGAAATAGTAAGACCTGCAATCGTAGAATATTTAAAGCCTAAATCCTTGATACGATCTAGCATTTTAGAGGTTTCTGTGATTTGGAATCTCTTAAATACCTCTGCAATAATTCTCGCAATATTCTTCTTTTTAAAAGGTTGAACCTCTTCATGAGCTAGTAATGCCTCATATGTATTTTCTGGATTCTTAGGATCCAAGAAATAACGATTTGGTGTAGCCACACAAAGATTTTCCTCAGTAGGCTCATTTAAATAAGGGAATTCATCTGGAAGAATACTATTAAAGATCATCTTACCTAAAGTCGTAAATAGATATTTCCCCTGACCCTTATTGTTTGCAAATTTTTCAACTGGTAAATAAGAAGGATCTACAAAAATACGAGTATGTAATGTAATATTATCATTCTTATATGCCATGTAAGCCTCATCAAAATCCTTATAGAAGTGTCCTTCATTTGGTCTGCCATTTCTTTCAAGAGTAAGATAATAGTTTCCTAAAATCATATCCTGTGAAGGCGTAACAACAGGCTTTCCATCCTTAGGATTTAGAATATTGTTGGATGCAAGCATTAATAAGCGTGCTTCTGCCTGTGCCTCTAAGGATAAAGGAACATGGACAGCCATCTGGTCTCCATCAAAGTCAGCATTAAATGGTGTACAAACAAGGGGGTGAAGACGAATGGCCTTACCCTCAATAAGTACAGGCTCAAATGCTTGAATACCTAAACGGTGAAGCGTAGGCGCACGGTTTAATAAAACTGGATGCTCACGAATTACCTCCTCAAGGATAGACCAAACGCTATCATCCTGATTATCACAAGCCTTAGATGCTACTGCAATACTATTTCCAGCCTTAATTAATTCTCTTAAAACAAATGGCTTAAATAGGGTTAATGCCATTTCCTTTGGAATACCACATTGATACATCTTTAAGGATGGACCAACGACAATAACGGAACGTCCAGAGTAATCTACACGTTTTCCTAATAGATTTTGACGGAAGCGTCCCTGCTTACCACGAAGCATATCAGATAAGCTCTTTAAATGATGGTTCTTTTCAACAACGGCCTTTTTACCACGCTTTGAATTATCAATTAATGCATCTACTGCTTCCTGAAGCATACGCTTTTCATTTTTCGTTATAAGATGTGGAGCATTTTGCTCAAATTGCTTCTTTAAACGATTGTTACGATTTAGGATACGACGATATAAATCATTTAAATCCGTAGTTGCAAAACGACCACCCTCTAATTGAACCATTGGACGTAAATCAGGTGGAATTACTGGTAATACCTCTAATATCATCCATTCTGGCTTATTATCAGATTGTAAGAAGGATTCAATCACCTCTAAGCGCTTAATTACTCGATCACGACGTTGCTTAGAAGAGGTTTTTAGCTTTCTTCTTAATAATTTTTCTTCTTTTTCTAAATCAATTTCCTTTAATAGGGTCTTAACAGCTTCTGCTCCTGTTAATGCTTTAAATTTAGAAGGATATTGTTCACTCTTAACAGAATATTCAGCTTCTGTTAAAATTTGCTTTTTCACTAATCCTGTATCCTTATCTGCTGAAATAACAATATAGGATGCAAGATAAACAATTTCCTCTAGATCCTTAGTCTTAATATCTAAAAGTGTAGCCAAAGGAGAGGAGCTATTTCTTAAAAACCAAGTATGAACTACTGGGCTTGCAAGTGTAATATGTCCTAGTCTTTCTCTACGAACCTTAGCTTCTGTAATCTCTACTCCACACTTTTCACAGATTTTTCCCTTATCTGTATTTCTTTTAGATTTACCACAGGCACACTGATAGTCCTTTTGTGGACCAAAAATTTTCTCACAGAATAATCCATCTGGTTCAGGCTTTAACGTACGATAGTTAATTGTTTCATGCTTTAAAACTTCACCATGGGACCATGATAAAATTTCTTCTGGAGAGGCTAAACCAATTTTAATATATTTGTATTGTGTACTCACTTTATTCCCTCCATTATCGAACCGTTTCTCTTATTTTTAAATCAACAATAGAACGATTGACCTCGTTTTCATCTTTTTCGTTCATCAATTCTACATGGATACCTAATGCTTGTAGCTCACGTGTTAATACACGGAAGGACTCTGGAATAGAAGACTCTGGAATCGGCTTACCATCAACAATAGCATCAAATACTCTATCTCTACCAACCAAGTCATCTGATTTAACCGTTAGCATTTCACGTAAGGTGTTGGCAGCACCATATGCCTCAAGTGCCCAAACCTCCATTTCACCGAAACGCTGACCACCGTTTTGAGCCTTACCACCCATTGGCTGTTGTGTTACAAGGGTATAAGGACCAACATTACGAGCATGAAGCTTATCATCAACCATGTGGCTTAGCTTAACGAAATACATAATTCCAACTGTAATCTTGTTTTCGAAGGCTTCCCCTGTTCTACCATCATATAGAACTTCTTTTCCATCAGGAGCCATACCAGCTTCTGCCATAATTGCCTCAATATCTTCTATGGTAGCACCATCAAATACAGGAGTTGCAACCTGAATACCAAGCTTCTTTGCAGCAATACCCAAATGTAATTCAAGTACCTGACCAATATTCATACGAGAAGGCACACCCTGAGGGTTAAGCATAATATCAATTGGATGACCATCCGCAGTAAATGGCATATCCTCTAAAGGTAGGATATTTGAAATAACACCCTTATTTCCATGACGGCCAGCCATCTTATCTCCAACCTGAATTTTACGCTTTTGAACGATATAAATCCGTACAACCTCATTCACACCAGGAGCCAAATCATCTCCCTTAGCCTTAGAGAAGTGTTGGATAGATTGAACTACACCACCACCACCATGAGGAACACGTAAGGAGGTATCCCGTACATCTCTACTCTTCTCACCAAAGATAGCAAGTAATAATCTTTCCTCTGGAGTTGGATCCGTTACACCCTTAGGCGTAATTTTACCAACAAGGATATCGCCTTCCTTAACCTCTGTTCCAGGAATAACAATACCACGTTCATCCAAATTCTTTTTCGTTTCTTCCTTGACATTAGGAATTTCATAGGTAAACTCTTCTTTTCCTAATTTTGTATCACGACATTCTACAGAAAACTCATCAATATGAATTGAGGTATACACATCATCATAAACCATCTTTTCACTCATGATAACAGCATCCTCAAAGTTATATCCTTCCCAGGTCATAAAGGCAATACGAACATTACGGCCTAAGGCAAGCTCTCCATTCTTCATAGACTGTCCATCAGCAATAATATCGCCACGATCAATTCTTTCTCCCGGAACCACGATTGGACGCTGCATGATTGCTGTAGCAGAGTTAGAACGTAAAAATTGATATAAATCATAGCGATGAAGCTCACCACTATCCTCTTTTACAATAATCTTCTTTGCATCAACATATTGAACAATACCAGGCATAGTAGCAATTAATGCAGACCCACTATCCTTAGCTGCCTTATATTCCATACCTGTACCTACAATCGGACTTTCAGGGTTGATAATAGGCACTGCCTGACGTTGCATGTTTGCACCCATTAGGGCACGAGTCGCATCATCATGCTCAAGGAATGGAACACATGCAGCAGCAACAGATACAATCTGCTTAGGAGATACGTCCATATAATCAACTTCATTAGGATCAACCATTTCAGTTTCTCCATTACGACGACCAATTACCTTTTCATCAATAATATGTCCCTCAGCATCTAGCTTTGTTGATGCAGAAGCAATAACAAGACCTTCTTCTTTATCTGCTGACAGATAGACCTTTTCATTAGAAACATATCGTTTTCCATCCTTATCCTCTTTTACTAGAAAATAAGGTGTTTCAATAAATCCATATTCATTAACCTTAGCATAGGTTGCTAAAGATGTAATCAAACCGATAGATGGACCTTCAGGTGTCTCAATCGGACACATACGTCCATAGTGTGAGTTATGAACGTCACGAACCTCTACACCAGCACGATCACGAGCAATACCACCTGTACCTAACGCTGAAATACGACGCTTTTGTGTAATTTCAGCCAAAGGATTAATCTGATCCATAAACTGAGATAGCTGACTGGAGCCAAAGAATTCCTTTAAAGAGGAGGTCAAAGGCTTAATATTAATTAAATTTTGAGGAGTAGCCTCATGAACCTCTACAGTTGACATACGGTCTAAAATGTTTTTCTCTAATTTTGCAAAACCAATTCTAAATTGATTTTTTAATAATTCTCCAATTAATCTTAAACGACGATTTCCTAAATGGTCAATATCATCTAAGGTACCAACATTTTGATAAAGATTTAAATAGTAGCTTGCTGTTGCAATAATATCAGACATTGTAATGTGAAGAGAGGTTTCTCTTTGATCATTACCAATAATTTTAACATCTGTTGATTCATCATGACGTACAACGGTAACAAGCAATACCTCATTATATGGGTCCTCACAAAGCGTATTACCTAAATCTATTTTCTCACGAAATGCAGATCTAGCTAGCTTAAGACGGTCTAAAACCTCACCTTGAATGATATCTCCATAGCTAGCAATTTTATCCCCCTTAGAGAATAAAACCTTTCCAGTAGTTTCATCTACTATATCTTCCTTAGCAAGTACATCCTGTGCCAAGCTTAATCCCTTAGCACGCTGTAAAACATCTAACTTAATATTATATTTGAAACGACCAACCTTTTGTAAATCATATCGACGATCATCAAATAAACGTTGAACAATCAAAGCTCGAGCTCCCTCAACAGGAACCTTTTCTCCTTGACGTAGCTTAGAGTAAACCTCGATTGCAGCCTCCTCTGAATTGGTTGTCAAATCTCTTTCGAAGGTAGCCTGCATACTTTCACTATCGCCAAATAAATCAATAATCTGTTGATTAGTAGATAATCCATAGGAACGAAGAACTGTTGTTAATGGAATCTTTTTAGAACGGTCAAGCTTGCCATATAAAACATTCTTTGAGCCCATTTCATATTCAATCCAAGCACCACGTGTAGGAATAACCGTTCCAGTATACTTTGTATCTCCGGTTTTCTTATCAATCTCTTTCGCATAATAAACTCCAGATGAACGAACAATCTGAGAAATAATAACACGCTCAGCACCGTTAATGATAAATGTACCAACAGGTGTCATATAAGGAATATCTCCCATAAATAATTCCTGCTCTAAAACCTCACCTGTTTGAGCATTCTCAAGTCGAACATTCACCTTAAGAGGACGTGCAAAGTTAACATCTCTTAATTTACAATCCACAATAGAAAATTTAGGATTTTCAAAGTGATGCTCACCAAAGGACAGCTTTAAATCACCATTGAAGGATGTGATTGGAGAGATATCCTTAAATAGCTCTTCTAAGCCAGCATTCACAAACCAATCAAAGGACTTGGTTTGGATCTCAATAAGATCTGGTAATTCTACTTCTGTACGAATTTTTGAATAATTTCTACGGACAGATTTTTTACCGTAGTTTACATTTTTGTAATTCATAAAATACCTTTCATTTTTCCTTTCTAAGTATCAAGACTACCATAAGGCTTCGTATAACGCAATCCGGCTGTCTCATAACCTTCCTTTGATCCCCACGAAAAATGTATATAAATCGCATAAAGCGAAGAAAATTCTTATAAAATCATAGATTTTAGTAGCTGAAAAGTGCGTTAAAAGCAACAAATCGCATTTTAATATTATATATGTATTTTGTCTCAAAGTCAAGATTTTTTTATTTTTTTGTTATTCATCCTCACACAAAAATTAAAAGAGAAATTATAAAAAATATATAGTTCAATCGAATAACAAAAAAAGGATGAAAGCCAAAGGCTAACATCCTTTACATTCTTATTTAATTTGTATAATCTGGAAAGTATTGCTCTCTAGCCCAAAGTGGAAGATATTGGATATAATCTCTAAATTGGAAAACCTTCGTTTCATGAAGCTTACAATTTTCTTCTCCTGTAACTTTATTTTCCCAATCCTTTAAATCTTCATTCCATACTCCCTTATTATCGGTAAGAGTTAAATCATAATACCCTTTCATCGTAGGAGATCCACTGAAGGTTACACTATCTTCTCCATAGGATGTAAATTTCATTGTTCCATTTACAGCATTCCAATAAACATTTAGGTTCAAGGATATATTTGGAGCCTTATAAATACGCTCAATTGCAGCGGCTGCTGGATGCCCTGAAGCTGCATTTAAATTATAATCCTTTCCTTTTTGAGGACCACTAGGTTCAATTCCATAGCGATCGGCTCTTGCTGCTGAAATAGCTACTGCTTTCGGATTAATCTTATCTAGAAAATCCTGTGAATTTGAGCCATGAGATCCATGGTGGGAAGCCTTATAAAGCGTCACCTCTGGTAAGTTCTCATTGCTCATCAATCGTTTTTCAATTTCAGAAGTTAAATCTCCAGCAGAGAAAAACTTAAAATCCTTATAGGTAAAGATGACTGCTAATGAATTTGGATTTGATGCCGTTGTTTTATCAGAAGTGATGTAATTTCCTGTATTTAAAATGTCCACATAAAATTCACTAGTTAGATAATAACGATTGGATGCTCCATTGATTTGATTTGCACAATCATAGGCAGAATGATATTGCATTCCCTTTGGAATATATTGTGTACGAGCAGCAAGTACATTGCCACCCCCTGTTCCACCATAATCCACCATTAAAGAAATGTTATCAATTCCCTTTAAGGCCTTTGCAATTCCATCAATGTGATCTCCATCGCTGTGAGATACCATAAATGCATCTAATCTTCTGTCGGCAACCTTCTCCATTAAAACTTGATTGACAAAGGTGCCATCATATTCATATCCAGCATCGATTAGAACTTCAACATTCCCCTTTTTAATGAAAATAGAATCTGCATAGATGTGCTGCATTTCAATAAAATATACTTCTATTGGCTCCTCTTCTCCTTCATTTCCTAAGAAAATCGGATCCTCTGGGGTTAAGCCACTTCCCACACCCAGCTGTTCTACCTTTCTTTTTGAAATGATATAGATACTATCACTGATATAAGGATATTTTGTAGCTGTAGCTGTAATAATCGCTGTACCTGACCCTTTAACCTCAACGCTTCCTGTTTCAGAGACACTTGCGATGCTCGGATTTGAAATAGTCCAGGTAATTTCAGGTTCACTTGTTGGGTTTGCCACCACATTTAAAGAAAACTTATCTCCTACTAAAACATTTAATTCCTCTATCGTTTGATTTTCTTTAACTATATCTATGCTAGTAAGCTCCACCTCTTCCTTGCTCTTACAAGCAGCAAGGGAAAACATAGCTACTACAAAAAGTAGAAAAAATACAATTTTTCTTTTCATATAATCTACCTAATTATTTGTAAAGTTCGATATTATCTAAATTTACACGCTTTCCATTTGTACCAATAATATAGATTGCAATACGTTTAGATCCCTCAGGTAAAGAAACACGATACAATTCCTTTTCAGCTCCTAATGTAATTGCAGCTCCTGAATCAACCCAAGTCTCTGTTCCGTCCATAAGATATTCTACACCGATTACTATTGGATCATCATTTCCATAGATAGCTGCTACAAATTGTACAAAATTATATTCACCAGAAGTTTGAATTTCTACTCTACCTGCATTAGCAGCAGTTGCATTGTTTTGCATTCTCAGTCCGAAGTTTCCTTCTGTTTTTGCATCCTTTGCTATTAAGGTATTTCTTAACAACCAGCTATATTTTGGTGTTCCTAATTCTACGATATTTCCTTTTTTATCATCATAGCTTGGCTTTGTTCCAGATGTGCCATATTGTCCTCCCTCAGTTACAGCATCCTCACAATCTAAGGTTACTAGTTTTTCATGAGTAAACACAGTACCAAAAACATTTACCTTAAATACCTTTGTATCAGAGACTGTAGTATCCGTCTTATGAGTTAAGGTCGCTGTTAAAGTGACAATTGTATCTGCCTCAGGATGAACAACAGTACCTGTTACTGCATCAATTACAGCGGCATTATCACTTGCCCAAGATATCGTTACATTGTCAAAACCACTTACCTTAGAAGGAATTTCTAGCTTTGTAACTCCTGTCCCTAAAGATGTTTTTACAGTTAATGCTCCCTTAGCAGCAGCTACTAAATCCTCTGAAGAAGGTTCTTCTATCTTGATATCAGTTGATTTTAAAATTTGAACCTGAGTTGATGCTTTTCCATATCCAAAGGCTGTCATAATTCCCTTAAATTCTATTTTCACATTAGGTAATGCATTTTTAAATAAGTTGCCAATTGTAGTAAATTCTTCAGGAGATAAACATTTTGGATCAACGCGCAAAGTAGTAGCTTTTCCATCTGCCGTTACATTGACACTATATGCTTTTTCTGTTGGAACAGGTGTTTTAGTAATAATAGCTTCTGCTGAAATATAGGAATTGTGATAAGGCTTCATATCATCTAAGGAGGATAAATCCTTTCCTTTTAAATCATTCACTGTATACGTAAGCTTTTCATTACTTTCTTTCAAATATGCTACATTCACAATTTCATTGTTTCCTTGATGATATTTTTTAGCACCACCAACCTCATAGCATTTTCCAACCTCAACAGGATATGCTACGGCATTTTGTTCATAAACATAATATCCATCAGCGCCATTTTGAATATAATAAGATACCTTAGCCTCTACTTCAGGGCAAACATAGGTTACAACGCCCTTTACCTTCACTAAAGTGTCATTTTCTGCTTCCATGAAATCTGCGTGAGATGTTATAGGCATAGATTCATAATCCCCACTAGGAGTAGAGGTTCCTTGAACAACCTTTAGGTTAACAGAGGCTTTTACTGTAGAAGCGTCCTTACAAGTAGCTGTAATAGTTACATCTCCTTCTTTAACGCCTGTAACCTCACCACGAGTCGTAACCGTTGCTAAAGCGTCACTACTAGATGACCAAACCACTTCCTGAGAAGCCCCCTTAGGAGAAACTACAGTTTCTAAACGTAAGCTTTGTCCAACAGCAACTTCAGTAGCATCATTGGCCACTTTAATCTTAACAGAGGTTGGCTGTATAACCTCAGCAGGCTTTTCTTTAACAATTAATGCTAATTTTTGAGAAATGTCTTTATTTTCTTTAGATGTTGCAACAACCTCAACATTCCCCTTAGCTAATCCCTTAACAAGACCACTATCACTAACACTCGCAATTTTATCATTGCTTACAGACCATAAAACACCCTTTTCTGTAGCATTTTCTGGAAATACTGTAGCCGTTAGCTGAAGTGTCTCATCAACTACGATTTCTTGCTTGTTGTCCTTAGAGGTGATCGTTATCCCCTTTACAGAAGCAGCAGCATCATCACATGCAGCAAGTCCTAATACTGCTGCTAAAGCAACAAAGCACAAAAATAGTTTTCTTATTTTCATTTCTCCTTTTTGTATATCTATATTGTACTTATAAATATACCTTTCCCTTTCTTATTTTTTAGCAGGTTGTCAGTACAAAACAACATTTCTTACCCATTTTAGGGGGCACGAAAAAAGTGTCGTAATGTAGCCGTAACTGTTTTTTTATTTCTAGAAAAAATTCTTAAGAAAGGGGTGGCTTAGCTACGCTGTCTACTTTCATCTTGATTATATCAAAAAACAAAGTAGAATGGTAGAGGTAATATAAAAAAATTGACGAATTTTCGCCAATTTCTCTTAGAGCTCTTTACAAAAGGCTTTATAGCCAATTTCATGCCTACCCTCATTTAAAAAGCTTTCAACCTTATTAAATAACTCCGGATTATCAAATAGCTCAATCACATCCTTAGAATATCTTGTATCCTTAAAATCCTGAAATTCATTGACCAAATCCCTTAACGTCTTTCTTTTGGCATAGCTTCTACCCAAGAAATCTACCGCTGCATCAATACTATCAGCAATAGATAAGATGTCAATTAAGGGTTGATTGATTGTTGTTTCCTTAGTTAAGGGATATCCCCCTTGCTGATTATGCCATTTATGATGATAGAGCATAGCGTCTCTTATTGGATCAGGTACCGAATTTCTTGCCAATCTATATCCACAATACGGATGCTGCTTAATGGTTTGAAATTCAGAATCCTCTAATCTTCTATAATTGATTGAAATCACAGGAATACAATAATATTTTCCAATGTCATGCAACAAGCCCATTTGATAGCTTAAATCGCATATTTCCTGCTTATGATTTTTGATATAATCTACATCATAATGATTCACAATACCAATAAAGAACTCTGGTTTTTTCTCAAGCATTTCCATCGTTAATATCCTGGAAAGCTCAGCCACAGATAAGGTATGAATTAAGGTAGGGGTATGACGCTTTGTTGTTGTTTTAATATAAAATTCTTTTAATTCCTCATAGGGGTAATAGCTTGAAATAATTTGTAAAAAGGATAATATATCAGAATTCATATTTCTTGTATAATCGGATGGCTTAATAGATCGAATAAATCGTAGAACCTCTTGTACCGTTGGATCAATTTCCTTTTTTATATCCTCAGGATGCTCATACTTATATCTTAAGTAGTATATCCAGTACATATTCATCTTAACTATGGCAGACGTCTTTTGTTGCATCGTATAGTTCTCTTTTATTGTTGTTAAATTTTTAAGGCATTCTAATAATTCATCAATAGAAATCATTTTTCGGTGGAATCTTATGGCATGATACGTATATTCATAAATCTGATAGATTGGAAGAGATGTATTTTCCGCCTTAGAAATATTATTATAGATTCTACAGGCGGATTCATAAACCCCCTCTACCAGCTCCTCTGGAACTGATTTATTTTCAGTATCTGCACTTCTTATTACCTCAATTCCACTACATATATTCTTATCAATGACAAATAGATAGGTATCATAGGGAATGCTTGGATTTGGATCGGTCTGTTGCTTATTTTTAATAAAATTATAAATTTCTTTATGTAGCTCAAAGGAGTATTCCTTTGCTAATAGACGATTCCCATAGCATCTTAAAAAATTCTTTTTCCCTTCAAGGCTAAGCTCATCATATCGATCTATATAATCTAAAATTCTATCCCAAGAACAATTTCTTTCTTCTCTAGGAAATAAGGATTGTAAAACAAATTCATAGTAGGAATAATAATATATTCCTTCAACAATTAAATCAAGATTATCCTTTGCGATTGCATCATTTAATAGGAGACTGCTTAAACGAAACAAAATGCCATTATCTAAGGATTCAAATCCCTTTCTTAAATGGTCAAAAAAATAAGTTACATTTTCTCTTTCTTCGTCCGTTAACATCTTTTTTTCTTCGAGTGGCTTTAAAATTTCAGTAAGAATCTGATTATTTTGTACTGATAATTCTTGCTTAATTATTGCATGATCTAATAGCCTTTGAAATAATTCCTCCTTTGTAAACTGATGATAATCATTGATATCATCTAAGGAAATCACTTTATTGAAATTATCCAAATACATTTCGATTTTTTGTTTCATACATCCTACCTCATTTCCTTTTATTATAGCATAAACAAAAGAAATAGAGTAGTCCCGCTACTCTATTTTTCGTTTAATTATTCAAAATTTTTTGAAGAGCATCCTCTGCAAATTGATTTTTATAAAGCTCAAAATAATATCCCTTTTTCATTAAAAGCTCATGATGTGTTCCACTTTCTACTACACACCCATCCTTCATCACTAAAATGACATCGGCATTCACAACTGTTGAAAGCCTATGTGCAATCATAAAGGTTGTTCTTCCTTCCATAACACGCTCTACAGCCATTTGAATCATATTTTCTGTTTGTGTATCAATAGAGGAGGTTGCTTCATCTAATACTAAGATTTTAGGATCTGCCACAATAGCTCTAGCAAAGCTAATGAGCTGACGTTCTCCTACCGATAGCTTTGATCCACTTTCACCAACCAATGCCTGATATCCATCATCCAATTTCGAAATAAATTCATCTGCTGCTACAGTTTTCAATGCCTGAATAACCTCTTCATCCGTTGCATTCAGCTTGCCATAACGCACATTATCCATAATCGTTCCACTAAATAGCTGAGGGGTTTGTAATACATAGCCTATGTTGGAATGAAGCCAGGTAATACTCCGATCCTTATAGCTATGCCCATCAATGAGAATATCTCCTGTAGTAGGCTCATAAAATCTACAAATCAGATTGACAATTGTGGATTTCCCACTTCCTGTATGTCCAACCAAGGCAACACTGGAGCCTGCTGGAATATGCAAATTAAAATTCTTTAATACCTCTTCTCCTTTAGCATACTTAAAGGTTACATCCTTAAATTCAACCTCACCCACAAGAGGCTCAAAATTTTCATATTTTGGTTCAAATATGGTACCATATTTTTCAATAACATCCTCACGATCCGTAATTTCAGGCTGTTCTTCTATTAAAGAAATAATTCGTTCAGCTGAGGCTTGGGCCTGTTGAAAATCACCAATTACACGAGATATAGAAATTACAGGATCAAAAAATTTAATGGTATAGTCTATAAATAAATACAATACAGAGGCCTCCAATAAATCCTTTAGTACCAAATTTCCACCATAATATAAGGTAACTCCAACCCCAACGTAGCATAGGATAAAGGTTATAGGTCCAAATATAGCCGAAAAGAATACAGCTCGTAAAGAAGCTCTTTTATAAGCATGCGCTTTACTATGAAATTCTTTAGAGCACATATCCTCAATAACCAGGCTTTTGATTGCTTTAGCACCCATAAAGCCTTCATTATAGGCTGCTGTAATCTTAGAATTTTCCTTTCTAGCATCTCTATAGCTAGAAAGCATCTTCTTACGAATAAAGAAGGTAATTATTATAAGAATAGGCAGGATAATAAGAACAATAATAGAAAGCTTGGTATTGGTTACAAGCAATACACCCAATATACCAAACATAGATAGCAATCCCCATAATAAATCCACACAGCCCCAGGATATAATTTCACTCAATTTTCGGGAATCTGAGGTTACACGAGCCATAATCCAGCCCTGTGCTGTTTTATCAAAATAGCTAAATGGGAGCTTTTGTAAATTTAAATAGGCTTCCTTTCTAAGCTCATAAGAGGTTTCCACCTCTACTCTTCCAGCAAAATAAAGGAAGGAAAATACACATACTCCATAGGCTAGACTCACGCCTATATAAGCAGAAACCGTTAACCAAATGGTATTAAAACGATTTGGATTATCGCTTTCAAAATAGGTAGCAATAGCATGAGAGTTTAACAGAGGATAGCATACATCTAGGGTTGCTAGCATAATAACAGAAAGGATCAATCCAATCGCAAGACCCTTATGAAGTAACACTGTCTTAAATATCTTTTTCCAAGGCCCCTTATTACTAGAGCGATAATCTAGATCATTTAAGGCTTCTTGTTCGTAGTCAAAATCTTCCATTCTAGTTACCCTCCTTTAATACTGACATAAATTCATCTTCCAAATCTCCCTGTATTCCCCAAAGCTCCTTATATAAACCATCCTGATGGACAAGTTCCTCATGCTTTCCGATTTGAGCAACAGTGCCCTTATCTAATACAATAATTTGATCAGCCTCCTTAGCTGTTGAGGAACGATGTGTAATAATAATCATGGTTTGTTCCTTTCGTTTTTGCTTTAGAGCCTTACGAATCATTAAATCAGTTTTTGTATCTAATGCGGATAAGGAATCATCAAATATAATGACATTAGAGTCATGTACAAGCATACGTGCTATAGCAATTCTTTGCTTTTGGCCTCCAGATAATGTTGTTCCCTTTTCTCCTACAATTGTTTTATATCCACGCTCAAACTTTTCAATCTCCTGATGTATGGAAGCTGTACGTGCAGCCTCATAAACTCGTTCTGTAGGTAATTTAGGATCTAAAATAGCAACATTATCATATACCGTTTTAGAAAATAGAAAAGGATCCTGTAGGATGAGCTTTATATTTTTACGCAAATGCTTCTTTTCTATATCGACTATAGATACTCCATCTAAAAGAATTTCTCCCTCGTTTATTTCAAGCATTCTTGCCAGTAAATTACAAATTGTAGATTTCCCACTTCCTGTTTTACCTACAATAGCAATGGTCTGACCCGAATGAATATGAAAGGAAACATTTCTTAGCAAAGGCTTGGAATCATCATCAAACTGAAAGGAAACATTTTTAAATTCAATATCCCCTGTAATCTCTGGTGTTTTTGTTCCATCGACCTCATATTCCTCTTGTATAGATAAAACCTCATCAATACGATTTGCTGCTACACTCGCCTTACCAAAGGAGGCAATAATTCTTCCTAAACCACGCATAGGCCAAATAAGCATACCCATCAATAGCAATGCAGCAACAATATCCGCTGCACTTAAGGCCTCATCTCTTGCTAAAAAGATACCTACACTCATGGTTAAAGCATATTGAAGAAAAACAAAAAAATCACTTCCACCCCAAAAGGCTGCCATCACTGTGTTGAACTTACCATTTCTTTTTGTATATTTTTTATTTGCTTCATCCATTTTTTCAAACTCATATTCCTCATTTGCAAAGGCACGAACAACACGAGCGCTATTTACATTTTCTTGAATGATAGTAGTCATTTTACTTTCTGCTTCTTCAATTTGCTGAAATTGCTTATTACAATATCTAAAGTATATAATTGATGCTACTGCATTAAAGGGTGCACTAATTAAGCTTACCCACATTAAAATAGGTGATATCTGGAAAACACGATAGGCACCAATAATCACAGTAACAAATATATCAATTAATCCTGGTATCATTCCAGATATAAAAGAGGCTGTTTGATCAACGTCGGATGTAGACCTTTGAATCAAATCTCCAATATCAGAATGATTATGATAGGTATAGGATAAATTTAATACATGATCATAGATTTTAAGACGCATGTCATATCCAACATATTGAGCTAAGGCGCCCTGATAATAGTTATCTAAAAAGCGCATAACGGAACGTACTGCCTGTAAACCAATCATAGTAGCCCCAACCATTAAAAGACATGTCAATGTGTCCTCTATCCCATTATACCAATTCAGTATAAATTGCGGTAAATCTGTTTTTTGATCGGTTACAGAGCCTAAGCGTTCAAATGCATATTGAATAAATAGAGGGAGATAGGCATATAGCCATTGCAATATAGTCGATAAAACTACAATGAGAATAATGAGCCATATATATCTTTTCCCCCAACTCCATAATTTTTTTATTCCATTCATATAATCTCTCCTAACTTTTTTCGCAAAAAAAGAGCCAAACGGCTCTTAAAGTAATTTATTCTAAAGGTATCGTTGTACTTTCCTTTTCGCTGCTTACCACAATAGAGGTATCTATATTGGTAACATATGGCGCATTTAATAATTTATCAAAAACAAAGTCTCGATAATATTCAAAGCTTTTTGCAACGATTTTTAAAAGGAATGAGGCGTCCCCAGTAATCGTGTAGCACTCAACAATTTCAGGAATTTTTTTTGCTTCCTCAATAAATGCTTGACAATTTTCACGATTTAATGGTCTAATGTATACCTTCGCAAAGCATGTAATTTCAAAACCCAATTGTTTTTCATCAACAATAACAGTAAATTGCTTTAAGATTTTTTGTTCTTTTAAATTTTTAACTCGAAGTAAACATGAAGATGGCGCAAGACCTATCTTTTTGGATAAATCGATATTACTAATTGAAGAATCCTCTTGGAGTAGTTCTACAATCTTTTTGTCATATTCATCTAAGCTAACTGTATTCATTTTTCTCACACTCCTTCCATCGCATCCTTATAGATTATACCATTCTATCTTTTTTTTGTAAAGAATATTCGATAAAAATATTTATTTCTTTTATTTTATTCAAAGTTCATTGAATTTTATGTGTTATTAATATTTTGTATAAGCAATAAATTTTGTTTTAGATGAGCATAAGCTCTTTAGTAAAGGTATAAAATAGGAATCCTTTCTTATACTTGCAATTACCGTTATTGGAGCCTCAGGATTTAAAAAAGACTCTAGAAAAGCATTCATATTTTTATCCTCCAAGCCATTAAAGCACACAAAAGCTAGAATATCAAAGGTAAAATAATCATAAACGATAATAAAAATGGAATCATAAACGGTAATTAAATCAATAGATAATCGAATTTGACCATAATCCTTTAGCATTTGCTCAAATGCCATAGGTATTTTCTTTTTATAATCCATTTGGAGGTATTCCTTATACCTCTTATATAGATTATCGATATTCCGATCTGAAATCTCTATTCCCTTGGTATAAAAGAAATCACATATCTCATCTCGGCTCATATGCCGTTCCTTTAATTTGGCAATCATACAAACAATCTTTGTAGAATACGTAATCCCTCGTAAAGATATTTTATTTGCTGTTTGAGAAGCATAGATCTTCCCATCACTACATTTAGGACAGCTATATCCTAAATTATGTATTTTAACCTGCTTCCCATTGGAATAATAAATTTTCTTATTGGAAATAGCATGACGATAAACAAGACGTGCTTTACATTTGGGACAAGCAAGAATTTCTGGTTTATAGTATTTAGACGCAATCATATTAATCCTGCGGCACCAAGCATCCCTGCATCATTTAATAATTTTGCAGCTTCTATTTTTACATTCTTAACAGCATAATGAGATACCTTTTGATAATATTTTTGGATGGTTTGTATTAGAATATCTCCTGCCTTAGAAACACCCCCACCAATATAAAATACCTCTACATCGACAGTTACGGCAAGAATAGATAAGCATTTGGCTATATAGTAGCCTACACGATCAACAACAAACAAGCATAAAGGATCTTCCTTTTTTGCTAAATCAAATACATCCTTAGCTGTAAATTCATTTTTAAGCTTCGTTTTATATTCATGATAATGATATTTAGCAAGTCGAACAATCCCTGTTGCTGAAGCTACAGTTTCTAGACAGCCCTGTAGTCCACAGGAGCATGGAAACCCATAATCATCTGCTATAATCATATGGCCCACCTCTCCAGCAGCACCATGAACTCCCTCTACGATTTTTCCATTTAATATAATACCACACCCAACTCCAGTACCAAGAGTCAGCATACAAGCATTTTTATATTCATTATGATAAAGCATTTCTCCTAATGCTGCAACATTTGCATCATTTTGAGCTAGAAGCTTAACCTCAGGAAAATAGGGCCTAATTGCTTCTTCTAAGGATATATTTTCCAAGCCAATATTTGGTAAATTATGAATATAATTCCCTATAACATTCCCAGGAAGTCCAAAGCCAATTCCTTCAATTTGCTCTATATTTTTCTTTTTCATATACTCCTTTAAAAATAGGCATATATCCTGAAAAAGAGTTTCCTTTTTTGTTGGAATTTCAAATTTATCTATAATTTGATTCTTCTCTACAACACCTATTTTAACTGTAGTTCCCCCTACATCAATACCAAATTTCACCTTATTTACCTCCAAATAAAAACGAAAATACAGCTTGTACCTGATTGCTTTCCTTTGTACCAAAGGCACAAAGATTTGAAAAATGCTCACAATTATTTGAAACAATATCATAATTTCCCTCACCCAAATGAGATTTCGCACACGCAACAATCTCCTTAGGTGAACGCTTCCTCTTTAATTCCTCTTCTGTATAGCATCGAACCTGTAAAATTCCTCCCTTTAAAAATTCTTCTAAGGAAGTTTCAATGATACGAGCCTTACTAGGATCTAGAGTTTCCGTGGCTCCAGGAGGAGCAAAATGAAACACACTATCCTTTGACGCATAGATTCCATGATGAGAATAAAATCCTCGATTTACACGAATTTGATCTCCATAGCTTGGAGTTTTTTCTACCCACATATTCTTCTCCTAATTCTTATGCTTGATTGCAGCGTCAACAAATTCACGGAATAGTGGATGAGGTCGCTGTGGTCTTGATGCAAATTCAGGATGAAATTGACAAGCAACAAACCAAGGATGATTTTTTATCTCTACAATTTCTACTAGATTTGTTTGGGGATTGATCCCTGAGCAAATGAAATTCTCATCAAATATATCCTGAAAGGCTTTATTGAATTCATAGCGATGACGATGACGCTCTGATATAAGCTCTTTCCCATAAGCCTGAAAGGCCTTAGAATCTCTAGATACTTTACAATCATAGAGTCCCAATCGTAGTGTTCCTCCCATATTGATATCCTCATGCTGATTTGCTAGCTGATGAATGACAGGATGAGGTGTATTCGGATTTTCCTCTGTTGAGCAAGCATGAGCATAGCCCTTCACATTTTTCGCATATTCAATGCATACAAGCTGCATCCCCAAGCAAATCCCTAAATACGGAATTTGATTCTTTCTTGCATACGCTATAGCTAAAAGCTTTCCTTCAATACCACGACTTCCAAAGCCACCAGGAACCAATATTCCAGCATAAGGCTTTAAGCGCTCTTGAACATTACTGGAGGTTATTTCGTTAGAATCTATATGACTGATATTCACCTTCACATTATGAAAATATCCTGCGGCCTTTAGAGCCTCATTAATACTTAAATACGCATCTGGTAAGGAAACATACTTGCCTACCACCGCAATTTTAACCTCATCTTTTAAATGCTTGATTTTATCAATCAAGGCATCCCATTCTCTCATATCTGCCTTTGGCATAGATAAGCCAAAATGCTTTAATATAACATCATCTATTTTTTGATTGTGTAAATTGGATACAACCTCATACAAAATCTTTGAATCCTTAGCCTCAAAAACAGCTCGTTTATCCACATCACAAAAAAGAGCAATTTTTTCCTTTTGTTCTCTTTTAATAGAAACCTCTGTTCTTAAAATAATGATATCGGGTTGAATTCCTAAGCTCCTAAGCTCCTTAACAGAGTGCTGTGTTGGTTTTGTTTTAATTTCACCAGCAGCCTTAAGATATGGAACTAGGGTGTTATGTATATAAAGTGTATTTTTATAACCAAATTCACGTCTTGCCTGTCGTATAGCCTCTAAAAAGGGCAATGACTCAATATCACCAACGGTACCACCAATTTCTGTAATTACAATATCGGCTTGGCTTTCTGTGGCAGCTTGTACAAGCTTTTCCTTTATTTCGTTGGTTATATGGGGAATAACCTGGACTGTTGCTCCTAAGTATTCTCCACGTCTTTCTTTAGAAATTACACTTGAATAAATTTTACCTGCTGTAATATTGGAATTTTTTGATAAATTCTCATCAATGAAGCGTTCATAATGACCTAAGTCCAAATCAGTTTCTGCTCCATCATCTGTTACAAACACTTCTCCATGCTGATATGGAGACATTGTTCCTGGATCGACATTGATATAAGGATCAAACTTTTGCATAAAAACCTTTAATCCTCTATTTTTTAGCAATCTACCTATACTTGATGCTGCAATTCCTTTGCCCAAGGAGGATACAACCCCTCCTGTAACAAATATAAATTTGGTCTGTTTTTTCAAAATAATCACCTCTAAAAAAGAAAATATCCCTTTTATATAAAACAAAAAGGGAGTGCCCTCATAAATTATATTATAAAGACACTCTTTTTTCAACCATTAAATATTTTTAAATATCTTTTCTGATTTTACTATTATATTGCCCATGTTCCATTTTTAAAGATAGAAACTACCTTGCCATCATAGGTCTTAGCCTCAATAGATAAATCTGCACTTCCAATCATAAAATCCACATGAATCATAGAAAGATTTAAATCAACCTCTTGAATTTCTTCCTCTGATTTCGTCTGATAATTTTTAATGCACTCTGTAAATGCTCTTCCTAAGGCCAAATGACAGCATGCATTTTCATCATATAGAGTATTATAAAACAAAAGATTGGTTTGATTGATAGGTGAATCAAAAGGAACTAAAGCAACCTCCCCTAGCTGGGCAGCTCCCTCATCTGTAGAAATGAGCTTCGTTAAAACATCCTTATATTCTTCATTATCACAAAGAACCTCAACAACTCTCCCTTTTTCAAAACGGAAGCCAAAATCACTTACCAAAACTCCACGTACAGATAAAGGCTTTGTTGCCATTACAACACCATTACATGATGTCTTTATAGGAGAAGTAAAGCATTCCTCTGTTGGCATATTGGGATTATAAAATACCCCAGATAATGTTTTTTCTCCACCAGCTAAGAAATTCATATCCTGATGAATATCTATGGAAAAATCTGTTCCATTTTTAGAAGAATATGTTAAGGTCTGAATCCCTAAAGCATTTAGCTTTTCTGTTTTAGAAGCTAGATTTTTATTATGCTCCTCCCAATTTTTTATTGGATCCCCATATACTCTAGTAACCTTTAATATCGCATCCCATAAAGCATCCATAGCCTTATCCTTTGATAAATTTGGAAATACTTTTTTTGCCCAAGCTTCGCCAGGAATACCCACAATCGTCCATTGGAACTTATTATCCTTTTGTTCTCTAAATTTCATCATAATAGGTCCAGTAGCCATTTGAACCTCTAATAGCTTGGATTGGTCAATGCCAGATAAACCATCTGGATCCTCTGAAATAATATGGATCATTGCAGGAAGTCTATCAACACGATATTCCTGCTTCTTTAAATACCATTCAGGTAATTCTTTTAGAGTTTCTACATCCTCATACATATATTTTATTTTTGTAACTGGCTGATAGGACCAATCAATCGTCACCTCACGAGCCCCTGCCTTGTAAGATGCCTCTACAACATATTTTACAAAATAAGCATCTTCTACAGATGCAGATATAACAACATCCTGATCCTTTTGTACATTTACCCCTGTTGTAACAATAAGCTTTGCATAATTCATTAAAATTTCTTCATTCATCTTATTTTCCCTTTCCTTTCGCAATAAATGCTTCTATTTCTTCAACTGTCTTTAGAATACCCTTACTTAAATTCTCACAGCCATTTTCTGTGATTAAAACATCATCCTCTATACGAATTCCAATATTTTCCTCGGCAATATATAATCCTGGCTCATTCGAAATAACACACCCTGGTCTTAATGGAGTATATTCACATAAATCATGACAATCTAAGCCAATATGATGAGAAACCCCATGATAGTAATATTTTGAAACCTCATGATCCTCCTGAATTAATCCAATTCGTTTTAATTCCTTTGCAAAAAATTGAATTAGTATTTGGTTCAGCTCCTTTGTCGTAATTCCTGGCTTAGCATGCTGGAACACTTCCTCCTGTCCTCTTAGGACAATTTCATAAATTTCCTTTTGACGTGGAGAAAACCTTCCATTTACTGGAAAGGTTCTAGAAATGTCAGCACAATACATTTGATAGTGTGCTCCTAAATCAAACAAAACCAAATCTCCATCCTTCATGAAAGTATTGTTATCCTGATAATGCAGACAGCAGCCATTTTTACCACTTGCCGCAATCGTTGTAAAGGCATAGCCTGTAGCTCCATGATATTTAATTGCTTGATCAAAATAAGATTCAAGCTGGTATTCCATCATAGGTTCAATATGATTTAATATAGCCTCTATACCCTTTTGTGTGATATCAATGGCTTTTCTCATTTGTTCTATTTCTTTTTTTGATTTGATGGTACGAGCCTTTGCAAATAAGGGATGAGCATTTCTTATAGAAATCCATGGATTCTTTTCTTTGATTTCCTTAGCCAGCACTTCCTCTTCGCTTAAATTTGTCTCAGAATCCTGTCTATTAAAATCTAGGTATACCCATGTACATTCTGGCAATAGACGGTATAAAACCTTCTTCCATTCCTCTAAATAATAAATACTAAAGATTCCCGATTTTATTTTGGCTTCCTCTTTACTTAGATTGGTTCCTACCCATTTTGCCTTATATTCATCATAAGGATGAACAAAGAGCATTTCTGTAACCTTTTGATTATGCTTATAAAGCATTACAATGTCTTCTTCCTCAATAATTCCTGTAAGGTAATAAAAATTTCGTTGAACCTCATTTTTGAACTGACTTTTTAAATTAGATAGAATAATCATTAAAGAATTATCCTCCATTTGATTATAAAGCTTTTCTCGATTGCTTATATATTCCTTACTATCCATATAAATTCCTCCATTTCTCTTATACGATACGTAATACAATGCATTTTAAATAAAGCTGCTCCTTACCAGCAAGCAATGCAGGATGATCTGGAGCCTGTATCCTAAAATCAATAAATTGAATATGACGCTTGGCATCTATTGCTGCTTCCTTAAGCATTTCCATAAAAAGCTCAGGAGTCATATGCTGGCTACAGGAAAATGTGAGTAAATAGCCACCCCTTTTGATTATTTTCATAGCTTGTAAATTAATTTCCTTATATCCTCGATATGCCTTTTTTATTGTAGTCTTATCCTTTGTAAAAGCAGGTGGATCTAAAATGATAACCTCATATTGATCCATAATCTTGGGATTTCTCAAATAATCAAAAACATCTGTACAGATTACATCAAGCTGATGAAATCCATTTCGTTTAGCATTTTCCTTAATCTCTTCACATGCCAGTTTTGAAATATCACAGGCATCTACATGCTTAGCCCCATACTTACAGGCATATAGGGCAAAGCCTCCAACATTAGAAAAGCAATCTAGGACAACCTTATCCTGAACATAATACTGAACCATATTACGATTCAGCTTTTGATCTAAAAAATAACCTGTTTTCTGTCCATTTTCAACATCTACCATAAAGCGGATTCCATTTTCTATAACCTCAACTCGTGGTTCAAACTGCCCATATAAAATTCCCTTTACCTCGGGCAAGCCCTCTTTTTCTCTTGCTTTTGTATCACTTCGCTCATAGATTCCCCTTGGATGAAGCTGTTCTATAAGAATTTCTAAAATCATATTCTTCATTTTTTCCATTCCCAAGGATAAAAACTGAATCGATAAAATATCCCCATATTGGTCAACAATCAAGCCTGGTAAGAAATCAGCTTCTGAAAAAATTAATCTTTTGGCATTACCAAAGCCTAAATTTTCTCTATGCTTTAAGGCATAGATGATTCTTTTTTCAAAAAAATGTCTATCTAAAATCTCATCCTTTTCTAAGGATAGTATTCTTATCATAAGCTTTGAATTCACATTTAAAAATCCATAGGCAACAAAATCATCCTCAAAGCTATTTACTTGAACAATGGCACCATTTTCTATAGCTCCTATAAAGGAGTGAACCTCATTATTATATACCCAAGGAAAGCCTATTTTTATGTTCTTCTCCTCCTTGGGATTTAATTTAACAATTAACAAGAATATCCTCCTCCTTAAATTGCTGCTGATATAGCTTAGCATAAGCTCCATTAGCCTCTAATAATTGCACATGTGTTCCCTGTTCCTCTATAATGCCATTAGCTACTACATAAATATAATCTGCATTTCGTATCGTAGAAAGACGATGTGCAACAACCAATGTCGTTCTTCCTTTAGCCAGCTCCTCTAATGAGGATTGTATATAGCTTTCTGTTACCGTATCTAAGGCACTGGTTGCCTCATCTAATATCAAAATGGGTGGATTTTTTAGAAATACTCTTGCGATAGAAAGACGTTGCTTCTGTCCACCAGAAAGCTTTATTCCTCTTTCTCCAATTTCAGTATCATAGCCCTTTTCTAAGGATAATATATATTCATGAATCTTTGCTCTTTTAGCAGCCTCATAAACCTCTTCATTGGTTGCAGATAGCTTCCCATAGCGAATATTTTCAAGAATCGTTCCAGAAAATAAGAATACATCCTGCTGAACAATACCAATATTTTTACGCAATACTTCAAAACTGATTTCATTTAAATCATACCCATCAATTCTAATCGTCCCCGTAGAAACTGGATAAAATCTAGGAATTAGGTGACATATGGTTGTTTTTCCTCCTCCAGAAGGCCCAACAAAAGCAATCGTTTTTCCAATAGGAATATCAAAAGAAACATCGTTTAATACACCCTTCGTCGTTTCATAGTCAAAGCTAACATGCTCAAACTGAATCTCTCCCTTTAATGCTTTTATAGGAAGTACTACCTCTGCATCCTTTTCTTCTTCTGCATCTAAAATTTCTGTAAACCGTTTAAAGCCTGTAACACCCTCTTGATATTGCTCAACAAAATTAATTAAAGTCGTCAATGGATTAATGAATATACCAATAGATACCATAAAGGTGGTTAAAACAACATAATCTACACCAAAGGCAATATGGATGAAAATAGCTCCAATCACTAAAACAACTAGATTAAATAAATCTGTAACAAAGGCCGTTGAGGATCCAAACTGACCCATTGCCTTATATGCTTTACTTCTAGCCTGAACAAACTGCTTGTTTCCTACTTCAAATTTTCTTATCTCCTCTTCACTATTATAAAAAGCCTTGGTTACACGAATTCCTGTAATAGAGGACTCTAAGGCTCCATTAATTTCTGCAACCGATTTTCGAGTTTCCATAAACGCATGATTCATCCTTTTTCTCATAAACAGGCTAATAAAAGCTAACAATGGCACACAAGCAAAAATAACTAAGGTCAATGCCCAATTTAAAGTCATCAAATAGGAAAAGGATAAAATGACCGTCATTCCACAAATAAATATATTTTCAGGTCCATGATGAGCAAGCTCCGAAACGTCCATTAAATCATTTGTCATACGACTCATTATCTTTCCTGTTTCGTGCTCATCATAATAGGAAAAGGGTAGCTTCTGTAATTTTTTAAACATTTGGCTCCTCATATCAGCCTGCATACGTACACCCATAACATGCCCATAGTACTGAACAAAGTATCGAAGGAGCATTCGAATGAAATAACAGCCAAAAAGTACTCCACCTAAAATCACAATCCATTTTAAGTTTTCATTTGGAATAAGCTCCTTTAAAATATAATTTGTTAATATCGGATATAGCATACCAATTAAGGATATGAATAAAGCTGCAAGCATATCAAGAACAAATATTTTTTTATACGGCTTATAATACGAAATAAATCTCTTAAACATAAAGCAACCACCCTCCAATAATTCAAACTGCTTATATTATACACCAAAACGACTTAGTTTCCAAACAAAAATAAAACCATAAGATTATTTATACGCTCCTATGGTTTCAAAGTCTTTTTTATTTAATTTCTATTCGAATTGCCTCAGCAGGTGATTTTCTCATTACCTTATATACAGGTAAAAGAATAGCTATAATCACAGAAATAATCGCAATTAAAAATAATAAAAAATAAGTTAAAAAATGGTAATGATATACTGAAACTAAAATTCCCTCATTTTTTTGAATATACTGGTTCATCAAAAACAATACTACACTACATCCAATATAGGATAAAAGTAAACTAAAGCCACCAATATATATCCCTTCACTCGAATAAATAAAGAATATATTCCTTCCTTTAGCCCCTAGGGCTCTTAATATACCCATTTCTTTTTTCTTTGCTTCAATTGTAAAATTTATCAAAGAAAATAAAAGGAATATAGAAAAGCACATCAATACACCACCAATAGCTCCCGAAATGGATTGAATTTCATTTAAATTCTTTAGAATTGAATCCATTTGATCATGTATTCCAAATCTTAATTCATACTTTGAGGTGGCTGTACTTTCTTCATTTAGATAATTCATTAAATAATGAACATCCTTTTTACTTTTTATTGTTGAACCAATTAAGGTTGAAGATTGATTTTGATAATTTAGTGTAGCTTTTAAAGCACCATTTTTTGTATAAATTGCACTATGCATACTACCATTTTTAATTCTTGTTATTAAATTGGAATCATGTAAAACTGATAAAGTGATTTTTTCACTATTTTCTAAATTTTCAAAATATTCGACATCCATTCCTGTATCAAGAATACCACTAATTTTAAAAGGCTTAGTGCTTTCAGCATTATAGGTTCTAAAATAAATCGTCTTTCCTATAAGATTTTCTTTAGTTACTTCGTTCGGCTCTAGTGTTATTTCTTTATTTTGAAAGCCATAGCGAACAAAGGTTTGATAATAGTATTCTGTAATTAAAACTTCATCATCAGCTTCTGGAAAAGCTCCAGTCATAATAGAAAAATTTAGATCCTTTAAATAGTTTCTATCCGCCTCTATAACACCTGATGGATTCCACATATGGATTCCATCATTTGAAGAGACATCAGAATCTATATAATGATGCTCATAAATAACCCGATTATGAAGTAAACGATACTCCATTCCACACTCATTTTTTAATTTTTCAATTATTACATCAAGATTCTCTGTCTTTGGATACCAAGTTTCTTTATTCTTTTCAAAACAACTTATAGTTATTGGGTCAAGAAAATTTGATTTTACAAAGCTGTCATAGACAATATCAATTTTCGAATAAAAGGATAATGAAATACAAAATCCTAGTAAAGTAAAGGAAAAAACCATTAAGAAGATACATAATACCAAACGAACAATACTCATTTTTAAATTTGTAAAGCCCATCTTCAATGACGAAAGTACAGATAACCCCTTCTTATATTCAAAGTCCAATGTCTCCTCTGCTTTCTCCTCTATTCCTTCTGGCTTTTCCACCTGTCTTCCTTCAGATAGTCTTAGAATATGCTCTGCATACTTTATTGCATATTCCTCATTATGTGTTACTAATATTACTAAATATTCTTTGGATAGCTCCTTTAATACCTCAAAAATCTCTATAGCTATTTCTTGATCTAATGATCCTGTAGGCTCATCTGCTATTATAATTCTTGGGTTTTTTATGATAGCTCGTGCTATAGCTACTCTTTGTTTCTGCCCTCCAGATAGCTCATTGATATTTCGATACATTAAATCTGAGATCCCTACCCGGTTTAATACTTCTTCTATTTCTTGTTCCTCGGCTTGTTTTCCTTGGAGCTCTAGGGCTAAAGCTACATTCTTGTATACATTGAGATTCTCGAATAAATTGAATTCCTGAAAAACAAATCCCACACATGTATTTCGGTAGGCATCAAAGTCTTTTCCTTTAAATCGTTTAAAGCTCTTCCCCATAAATTGTATTTCTCCACTGCTTGGCTTATCGAGTCCCGCAATGAGATTTAACAGAGTTGTTTTTCCTGAACCACTTTTTCCTAAGATTGCATAAAAGCCTTTATTTTGAAAGCTATAGTCTATATCCTCTAGGGCTTTTACTTCCTTTTTCTTTTTTGTTTGATATACTTTGGTTACATTCTTTAATTCAAGCATACTTTACTCCCTATTTAATTTCCATACGTATAGCTTTTGCTGGAGATCTTCTAGTAACCTTAAGAACAGGAATAAATATGGAAAGAACCGTTGCAAAAATAGCAATTAAAAATAGTATAAAAAATTGTAAAAATTCAAAATGATATACCGAAATAATGAGTCCCCAATCCTTTTTAATTTTAGAATTAAACAAAATTACACATAAGGAACTGCCTAAATACGATAGAATCAAGCTAAATAAGAACACATAAAATCCTTCACTAGAAAAGATGAAAAATATATTCTTAGGTCTAGCACCTAAAGCTCTTAAAACACCCATCTCTCGTTTTTTACGTTCGATTGTAAAATTAAGCAATGTAAACAGCAAAACTACAGCAAATACTCCAAATATTCCTCCTGCAATTCCAGAAAAATATTGGTACGCTAATAGCTTAGTATGGAGCTCCTCTTCTTCCTTAGCTATCCCCAAATTTAAATAGTATTGAATATCCTCTGAAGATTGTTCCTTTAAATAATCATAGATTTCCTCTACACGATTTCTATTCTGAGGCATTGCATCAATTATTCCGGAGTATTCTTCATCTAATAAGTAACTTAGCTCTGGATTGTTTTGAATTGCTCCCTGTCGTACATAAATTAAACTATGATAGCTTGCCTCTTGAATTTGTTTTAATAAATTAAAATCATGCTTCAATGGATTACGCTCTGTATCATAATGATATAAATGTTCATATTTAGAATACTCTAATCCTGTATCTAGTATACCACTAATCTTAAAGCTTGATTCTGCATTGGATATTCCTTTGATGGTTTGTCCAATAATTTTTTCCTTAGTTACCTCATTCGGTTTCAGTGTTATTTCTTTATTTTGAAAGCCATAGCGAAGAAAGGTTTGATAATAGTATTCTGTAATTAAAACTTCATCATCAGCTTTTGGAAAAGCTCCAGTGATAATAGAAAAATTTAAATCCTTTAAATAGGCTTCATCCACTTCTAAAATATGACTAGAATGATCTAAGGATAAACAATCTGATACAAATGATGGTCTAAGACCTGTTCCAGAATATTCCATAGGATATAAATAGAATCCTTTAAAGTTAAACCCTAATTCTTGATTTATATGATTTTTAAAATCTTCATCTATAAAATTCTCATTTTTTAGAACAACAAACGGATCCTCATACTGATTCTTCACTACACTATCCAATATAATGTCCTTTAGAGAAAAGGAAGATACCGTTAAGCTAAAGCCTACACAGGAAAAGGCCATTGTTGTTAGCGCAATACATAATACCAAACGAACAATACTCATTTTTAAATTTGTAAAGCCCATCTTCAATGACGAAAGTACAGATAACCCCTTCTTATATTCAAAGTCCAATGTCTCCTCTGCTTTCTCCTCTATTCCTTCTGGCTTTTCCACCTGTCTTCCTTCAGATAGTCTTAGAATATGCTCTGCATACTTTATTGCATATTCCTCATTATGTGTTACTAATATTACTAAATATTCTTTGGATAGCTCCTTTAATACCTCAAAAATCTCTATAGCTATTTCTTGATCTAATGATCCTGTAGGCTCATCTGCTATTATAATTCTTGGGTTTTTTATGATAGCTCGTGCTATAGCTACTCTTTGTTTCTGCCCTCCAGATAGCTCATTGATATTTCGATACATTAAATCTGAGATCCCTACCCGGTTTAATACTTCTTCTATTTCTTGTTCCTCGGCTTGTTTTCCTTGGAGCTCTAGGGCTAAAGCTACATTCTTGTATACATTGAGATTCTCGAATAAATTGAATTCCTGAAAAACAAATCCCACACATGTATTTCGGTAGGCATCAAAGTCTTTTCCTTTAAATCTTTTAAAACTCTTCCCCATAAATTGTATTTCTCCACTGCTTGGCTTATCGAGTCCCGCAATGAGATTTAACAGGGTTGTTTTTCCTGAACCACTTTTTCCTAAGATTGCATAAAAGCCTTTATTTTGAAAGCTATAGTCTATATCCTCTAGAGCTTTTACTTCCTTTTTCTTTTTTGTTTGATATACTTTGGTTACATTCTTTAATTCAAGCATCTCTCTATATCTCCTTTTGGCCTATTATATCATATAAAATATATTTCGTAAAATAGAGGATGAAAATTTCTTTTTTACTCTTTTATATTCCTATATTTATTCATAATAGTCTACTCCTTTAACATTACAACAAATATAAGCTGTCACAGTTTTCATCTCAAGTCTGTCATCACCAAACCAAAGTTTTTGATATTGCTTAATTGTAATATTCGTTACAACAATATCTCCCATAAGCATCAATTGAACACCTTTTTTTCCAATAGGAATATTATCAAATGTATGACTTGCATAGTTTTCTGCTAAACACGTAGTCCATAATTCTGGATATACCCCTATATGATGAAATGATCTTCCATCCTTATTTGTACTTGTTGTATTCTCATCATTACAAAGACCTAAACCATTAAATAAAGTATACATATAACCATCCTTAATATTCGCTTCATTAAAAGCAATAAAAGTAGGATACTTTTCTGTTATATTTTTATTAACTGTAAATGGTGTTGAAGAATAAATTTCATAATAATCTGTTAAAGCACAAATTTTTTGATTTTTTCTTAAATCGGCAACTCCTGAGGTTTCTACTACCAAATAGTTATCTATAATACCAGATTTGTAATTTTTGCTTTTGTACGACTTTTTAAAACTAAGTTGGTAATAAATATCTTGTGAATCAACCTGGCCTTTAATTATTGAATCCAACTCTTTTGCTTTAACGCCAAAACTTAAAAATAAAATACCAATAAATAATACTACTAAACTAAATTTTTTCATATTTTTTCGCTCCTTTTCTAATTTAATTATACACTAAAATCATCAAAATTCGCAAAAAACAGTTCGACATATTTTGTCAAAATTTTTACTTGGGATTAATATTACAACACTCATGAGTTGTACCACCTATTTATATTTCTAATTTCAGACAGATGCAAAGAACTAAATATTTTATAAAAAAAGTTTATCTGTTGTTATATTCTATAGAAAAAAGACTTATCTTATTGTGCTTTAACACTTTTCGATAAGTCTTTTCTTCCGTTTTTTAAATTTTATTCAACCCACTCAATTATTGCCATTGGAGCTGCATCTCCTCTACGGAAACCCGTTTTAATTACACGAGTGTAGCCTCCATTACGGCTAGCAAATTTAGGGGCAATTTCACTAAATAGCTTTTGGATAGCATATTGTCCATCTTCTGCTTTTTCAAAGCGGATGAAGGATGCTGCTTGACGACGGGCATGAAGCTTTTGTTCATCAGTACCAGTAGTCTTGCCTAAAGTTACCATTTTGTCAGCTAATCTTTTTAATTCCTTAGCCTTTGTTTCAGTAGTCTCTATTCTACCATTTAAGATTAAATCCGTGATTAAATCGCGAAGTAATGCTTTTCTTTGTGCAGAATTACGACGTAGTCTACTATATGCCATTTTCTTGTCCTCCTTATGATTAATCTTTCTTAAAGCCTAATCCTAAGGCTTCTAACTTTTCTTTTATTTCTTTTAATGACTTTCTACCTAGGTTACGAACCTTCATCATATCTTCTTCGCTCTTAGCAGCTAATTCTGCAACTGTATTTAAGCTTGCACGCTTTAAGCAGTTGTAAGAACGAACAGATAAATCTAGTTCATCGATTGTCATTTCTAGTTTACGATTTTGAGTGTCATCCTCTGTTTCAGTCATATAATCTGTAACAGAAGCCTTTTCACTTAACTCTACTACAACCTGTAAATGCTCTATCATCATCTTTGAAGCAATAGCTAGTGCTTCTTTAGCAGTTATAGAACCATTTGTTTGTACCTCTATCTCAAGCTTATCAAAGGAAGCTACATTCACATTTTCTACACGAGTTTTTTCAACATTGAATGCAACATTGACAATTGGTGTATAAATAGAATCAATAGAAATAACGCCTACAGATTGATTAAATTCTTTATTTTGAGCAGAACTTACATATCCAACACCCTTGCGGATAGTTAAGAACATATGTAAATCTCCCCCTGCAGCTACAGTAGCAATGTGTTGATCTGGATTAACGATTACAACATCATTTCCATGAATAATATCACCTGCAGTAACTTCGCCTTCTCCACGATGAATTTCTACGACAGCTTCAAAGTTTGGATCATCACTATCTACAGCTAAAACTACACGTTTTAAATTCAAGATAATGGTAATAACATCTTCTACTACACCATCTACATTTTGAAATTCATGCTCAGCACCTTCAATTTTAACATTAACGAAGGCTGCTCCTGGTAAAGAGGATAAAAGCGTTCTTCTTAACGCATTACCTAAGGTAATACCAAAGCCTCTTTCTAATGGGGATACAACGAACTTTCCATAGTTCCCTTGATCAGCAATTTCTTCAATGCTTGTTCTAGGTTTTTCGAATTTTAAATCTTTCATTAATGGGCCTCCTATAAATTTTTGGTTAACTTCAAAAAAATACTTCTTCTTATCCTCTTGGACGCTTTGGTGGGCGGCATCCATTATGTGGAACTGGAGTCACATCAGTAATCGCTGTAATCTCTAATCCTGCAACAGTTAATGAACGAATTGCTGCCTCACGTCCTTGACCTGGACCCTTTACTGAAACCTCTACCTTTGATACACCTGCATCTACAGCTGCCTTTGCAGCTGCCTCGCTACACATTTGTGCGGCAAAAGGAGTTGATTTACGACTACCCTTAAAGCCTAATGCACCTGCACTGCTCCAAGAAATTACATTTCCATTAGGATCAGTAATAGTAACGATAGTATTATTGAAAGTCGAATGAATATGAGCTACACCTGTAGGGCAGTTTCTTTTCACACGACGCTTAGTAACTTTACGTGCCATAATATTTTTCCTCCTTTATTACTTCTTCTTATTCGCAATAGTATGTCTTGGACCCTTACGAGTACGAGCATTATTTCTAGTGTTCTGTCCACGTACAGGTAAATTCTTTCTATGACGAATACCTCTATAGCATCCAATTTCCATTAGACGCTTAATATTTAGGGCAACCTCTCTACGAAGGTCTCCCTCTACCTTATATTTTGCAATCTGAGTACGAATTGCTTGTAATTGCTCTTCTGTTAAATCTCTTGTACGAATGTCCTCAGATATACCTGCATCTGCTAATATCTTTTTAGATGTAGGCTCACCAATACCAAAAATGTATTGTAATGAAATGACTATGCGCTTTTCATTTGGAATATCTACTCCTGCAATACGTGCCATATTTATTTCCTCCTACTTTTATCCTTGTCTTTGTTTATGCTTTGGGTTTTCGCAAATTACCATAACACGGCCCTTGCGCTTAATAACCTTGCATTTATCACAAATTGGTTTTACTGATGGTCTTACTTTCATCTTTAATACCTCCAATTATTATTTATGTCTGTAAGTTATTCTGCCACGTGTTAAGTCATACGTTGATAACTCAATCGTAACTTTGTCCCCTGGTAAGATGCGTATGTTGTTCATACGGATTTTACCAGAAACGTGTGCTAAGACTTGATGATCATTTTCAAGTTTAACTATAAATTGTGTATTAGGTAGTACCTCTAGTACCTTACCTTCCATTTCAATAACGTCGTCTTTTTTTGCCATTCTACAATCTCCTTTATAGTGTGGTTAAAATCTCATAACCATTTTTACGCACAACGATCGTGTGTTCAAAATGGGCACTCTTCGATTTATCCCTTGTAACAGTTGTCCAACCGTCATTGAGGATTCGAACTTTTTTTGTGCCTGCATTAATCATTGGCTCTATTGCTAAAACCATACCTTCCTTTAAAATTGGTCCAGTTCCGGGCTCTCCGAAATTGAATATTGCAGGATCCTCGTGAAGGTTTCTACCTACACCATGTCCTGTAAATTCTTCCACAACACCAAAGCCAAAGGATTTTGCATAATTTCCTATTGCCGCACTAACATCACCTAAATGAGCACCCTCACGAACCTGCTCTAATCCTTTGAACAAGGAATCATGAGTCACTTGCATTAAAAGCTCATCCTTAGCACTGATTGCTCCTACTGCATAGCTCCATGCTGAATCTCCATGGTATCCTTTGTAGCAGGCTCCAATATCAAGAGCAATAATATCGCCCTCTTTTAGGATTTGCTTTTTACTTGGCATTCCATGAACAACAACCTCATTCACAGAAGCACAAACAGCAGAGGGGAAGCCACCATATCCCTTAAAGGATGGCGTAGCGTCATGACTTAAGATAATTCTTTCACAAATATCGTTCAACTCCTGAGTGGAGATTCCTGGACGAACCTGCTTTTTCATTTCCTCATGACATAACGCAACAATGCGTCCCGCCTCTTTTAATAACGCTATTTCACGTTCGCTTTTGATTTCAATCATATGTTAAGCACCTAATACCGCTTTTATATCCTCAAAAACTTTATCTAATGCTTGATTGCCATTGACTGTTTTTAATAAATTTCTTTCCTTATAGAATTCTAATAAAGGAGCCGTTTGTTTATCATATACGCTTAAACGATTTTCTGCGGTTTCTAATGTGTCATCATTTCTTTGAATTAATGGTGTGCCACATGCATCACAGATTCCTTCTTTTTTAGGGGCATTGAATTCTACATGAAATGTAGCTCCACACCCTTTACATATACGACGTCCAACCATTCTTCTTACTAAAATATCAGATGGAACATCTACATCTAAAACAGCATCAAGGACAATCCCTTTTTCTTTTAAAAAGCCATCTAAGCTTTCTGCTTGAGCAATTGTACGAGGGAAGCCATCTAATAAGAAGCCCTTCTTACAATCATCCTCTAATAATCTTTCTTGAACAATTCCAATCGTTACCTCATCAGGAACTAACGCACCCTTGTCCATATATTCTTTGGCTGTTAAGCCTAATTTGGTTTGATTCTTAATCGCAGCTCTAAACATATCTCCAGTAGAAATATGAGGAATACCATAATAATCCTTTATATTTGCTGCCTGAGTTCCTTTACCAGCGCCAGGTCTACCCATAATTAATAATTTCATATGAGTTTCCTCCTTATTAATCTAAGAATCCTTTATAATCCTTTGTTTCTGATGCTGTTTCAATTTGACGGAATGTCTCAATAGCAACACCAACCACAATGATTAGAGATGTACCACCAATTGTAATAGAGCTTGCCTCACTAGAAGTAAATCCAAAGGAAGCTGATACAATGATAGGTACTAACGCAATAATAACTAAATAGGTTGCACCAATAAGTGTGATTCTAAATAGCATTCTTGATAATTGAATCTTTGTATCCTCTCCTGGACGATAGCCTGGAATAAATGCTCCCTGCTTGTCTAGGTTATCGCTGATCTTATCTGGATCAACTGTCATAAAGGAATAGAAGAAACTAAAGAATACAATCAAAATAATATAAAGGATACAACCAATAGGCTTTGAGTTAGAGAAAACCTCATTTACCCAAAATGCAGCTGTTGACCCACTTGTAGTTAATCCCATTATACCAATAATGGTAAGTGGAATACTCATTAATGTGGATGCAAAGATTACTGGAATAACGTTTGCACTATTTAGCTTTACAGGAATATCTGAGCCCTGAGAAGCCTGACGGTTTGCATACTGTACTGGAATCTTTCTTACTGCACCCTCAAAGAATACAACCGCAAGTATCATTCCGATATATAATACAACAACTAAAATATATAGGAATACATTTAAGCCTGTTATATTTGCTCCTAAATACTTATTTCCTAAGGTACTAAACATTCCAGGAATGGATGAAATAATACCAGCAGAAATAATCATAGATGAACCATTTCCTATACCATGACGTGTAATCAAATCTGCTAACCACATAGTAAATGCGGAACCAGCTGTGATAACCACTGCCATATAAATATAGAAAGCCCAATAATAATTTTTATATTGAATCAAGGAATCAACTAAAATATTTTCTGGCTGTGCTCCAAGACCAAAGATTAATACTAAGGCTTGAACCATAGCTAAAACAATTGTTACATATCGTGTAACACGACCAATTTTTACCTTACCTACTTCTCCTTGTTCGCTCCATTCCTTAAGCTTTGGTATAAGCATTTGAAGCATTTGAACAATAATGGATGAAGTAATATAAGGAGAAATACCTAATGCTAAAATGGAGAAATTTGATAAACCTCCACCGGAAAAGGCATTCAAAACAGTTAAGAAATCATTACCTGCAATTGTTCCACGAATACTTGTTGTAGATACAAGTGGAATTGGAATATAAGTACCAATCTTAAATACCAAAAGAATTGCAAAGGTAAAGATGATTTTTTGTAATATTTCTTTATTACTTAAAATCTTTTTTAGCTTCTCAAACAATTAAATCACCTCTACAGTACCACCAGCATTTTCAATAGCTGATTGTGCTGATTTAGAAATTTTATTAACCTTCACAGTTAATTTCTTTGTTAATTCTCCTTGACCTAATACTTTAACACCATCTAGGGTTTCCTTGATTAAACCTGCTTTAAGTAAGCTTTCTGTATCAACAGTAGCTCCATCCTCAAAGCAATTTAATTTTTCAATGTTTACAATTGCATAGAATTTGTGTGAATGACTATGGAAGCCAATCTTAGGTAAACGTTGGAATAAAGGTAATTGTCCTCCCTCAAAGCCTGGACGAACTCCACCACCTGAACGAGCATTTTGACCTTTAGATCCTTTACCAGCTGTTTTACCAAGACCACTACCAATACCACGACCTACACGCTTCTTTGCATGTCTTGCGCCTGCATTTGGCTTTAATTCATTTAACATGTCTGGCACCTCCTTATTCTTGGACAACCTTTACCATATGTGCTATAGTAACGATCATACCACGAATTGCTTCATTTTCCTCTTTTGTAACTGTTTGGCCAATCTTTTTTAAACCCAAAGCCTTTGCAGTTGCAACCTGATTTGGCTTACGGCCAATTAGACTTTTTACTAAAGTTATTTTATACATACTGATTACCCTAGAATTTCAGCAACTGTTTTTCCACGTCTTAAAGCAACCTGTTCAACAGTTTCTAAACTCTTTAACCCTTCTATTGTAGCTCTTACTACATTAATAGGTGTAGCTGAACCCAATGATTTTGATAAAATATCATTAATTCCGGCCAATTCAACAACGGCACGTACTGGACCACCAGCGATAACTCCAGTACCTTCACTAGCTGGTCTTAGAATAACACGACCTGCTCCATAAATACCAGTTACCTCATGAGGAATCGTAGTTTTCACAGTAGCAACAGTAATCATATTCTTTTTTGCATTTTCAACGGCCTTTTTAATTGCTTCTGGTACTTCCTGAGACTTACCTGTACCAAAACCAACACGTCCCTTCTTATCGCCGATTACAACTAATGCAGCGAAACGGAAACGTCTACCGCCTTTAACAACCTTTGTTACACGATTGATGGTAACAACACGCTCTTCAAACTCTGGTTGTTCAACTTCCTTACGTTCTTTACGATCTTGACGCATAAGAATTTATCCTCCTTAGAATTTTAATCCTGCAGCTCTTGCTGCTTCAGCTAAAGCCTTAACACGACCATGATATAAATATCCACCACGATCGAAAACCACAGCCTCAATCTTTAAATCTAATGCACGCTTTGCAATTAAAGCACCAACCTTAGTTGCAGCCTCTACATTTGAACCATTTTTTACCTCTGCTAATTCTTTAGAAGAAGCATAGCACAATGTAATTCCTTTTGTATCATCGATAACTTGTGCATAAATTTGCTTATTAGAACGGAAAACATTTAATCTAGGCTTTGTAGCAGTTCCAGATAATGTTTGACGAAGACGTAAGTGTCTTTTTTGACGACTTGCATTTTTAGATACCTTATTAATCATACTAATACTCCTTTCTACTACTTCTTAGCAGTTTTTCCTTCCTTACGACGAATATGTTCATCAGCATACTTAATACCCTTGCCTTTATATGGCTCTGGCTTACGTACCTCACGAATCTCAGCCGCAAATTGTCCTACGAGTTGCTTATCAATACCAGAAACAATAATCTGTGTATTCTTTGGTAATTCCACCTCTAAGCCCTTTGGAATTTCTAGCTCAACAGGATGAGAATAACCAGCAGAAACAACAACCTTATTTCCTTGCTTAGCTGCACGATAACCAACACCGTTTATTTCTAATACTTTTTTAAATCCTTCAGATACACCAACCACCATATTATGTAACAAAGCACGAGTCGTACCATGCATCATCTTCATGGTTTTTGTATCGTTTGGACGCTTAACTACACATTCGCTACCTTCTGTAGCAATTTCTAGCTCACTATTGAATTGAAAGCTTAACTCACCCTTAGGGCCTTTAACGTTAACAAAATTGCCTTCAGCAACATTAACGGTAACGCCGGCAGGTAATGTGATAGCCTTATTACCAATACGAGACATTTAAAACACCTCCATATTTTTTAAAATTAATTTTTTACCAAACGTAAGCTAATACTTCTCCACCGATTTTTTGCTTACGAGCTTCTTTATCTGTCATTATACCCTTAGAGGTAGAGATAATTGCAACACCTAATCCGTTTAATACTCTTGGTAAATCTTCAGCTGTAGTATAAACAGGAAGACTTGGTTTTGAAATTCTCTTTAACCCACGAATAACTCGTTGGTGATCCTCTGTGTATTTTAATGTTACGGTTGTAACACTCTTAACGTCCTTTGAAACCTTGAAATCAACAATGTAGCCTTCATTTTTTAAAACATTTAACATAGCCGTTTTTGTTTTAGAAGATGGAAGCACAACCGTTTCATGACGCATTGCATTTGCATTCCTGATGCGGGTTAGCATATCCGCAATTGGATCTGTCATCATATGAATTAATCCTCCTTATAATAAATTACCAGCTGGCTTTTTTAACGCCTGGAATTTGTCCTTTGTATGCTAATTCACGGAAACAAATACGACAAAGCTTAAACTTTCCGATTACGGCGTGTGGGCGACCACAACGCTCGCAACGTGTATATGCACGTGAACTATACTTAGCTTTTCTATGATTTTTAACAACCATTGATGTTTTTGCCATAGTCTATTATATCCTCTCTACTTTCTAAAAGGCATACCCATTAATTGTAATAATGTACGGCCTTCCTCATCTGTTTTAGCTGTAGTAACGATAACGATATCCATACCACGAACCTTTTTAACCTTATCAAAATTAATTTCTGGGAATATTAATTGCTCTTTAACTCCTAGAGTATAATTACCACGACCGTCAAAGCTATTTCCATTTACTCCACGGAAATCACGTACACGAGGTAAAGCAATGGATACAAGCTTATCTAAGAATTGATACATTCTTTCTCCTCTTAAGGTTACCTTGCAACCAATTGGCATACCCTCACGTAATTTGAAGTTAGCAATAGAATGCTTTGCCTTAGTAACCACTGGCTTTTGTCCAGAAATTTGGGTTAATTCCTCAACTGCATCATCTAATACCTTAGAATTTGCAACTGCATCACCAACACCCATATTGATAACGATTTTCTCAACCTTTGGAATTTGCATAGAAGACTTGTATGAGAATTTTTTTGCTAATTCTGGTTTAACAGAATTTTGGTATTTTTCTTGTAAACGATTCACCCTTAGCTACCTCCTACTTAAATTCATAATCAGATTTCTTAGAAACTCTGATTTTCTTTCCATTTTCATCAATTTTGATGCCAACACGTGTAGGCTTATTTACCTTTGGATCTAATAGCATAACATTAGATGCATCAATAGGGGCTTCCATTTGAACAATTCCACCATTTTGATTTGCCTGAGTTGGCTTTTGATGCTTCGTTACCTTGTTTACGCCCTCAACAACCACACGATTGGTTTTTGGATAAACCTTTAATACCTTACCAGTAGTAGGAACTAGGTTACCCTTTTTGTCTTTTGTAAATCTATCTTTACCAGCAATGACAACTACTGTATCTCCAGTTTTAATTTGCATTTAATGTGCACCTCCTTATAGTACTTCGGGTGCTAAAGAAATGATTTTCATATAATCCTTATCACGTAATTCTCTAGCAACTGGTCCGAAAATACGAGTTCCACGTGGGGTTTTATCCTCACGAATTATAACAGCTGCATTTTCATCAAATTTGATATATGAGCCATCTTTTCTTCTTAAGCCAGCCTTTGTACGTACAATAACTGCCTTAACTACATCACCCTTTTTAACAGCGCCATTTGGAGCTGCTGACTTTACAGAGCAAACTACAATATCACCCACATTTGCGTAACGATGTAATGCTCCACCTAATACCTTAATAATTAATAATTCACGAGCGCCGCTATTGTCAGCAACCGCTAATCTAGTTTCTTGTTGAACCATGTTAGTACCTCCTTTCAGGACCCGATATTAAATAGTTTCCTTAGCCTTAACTACCTCAACCAATGTATAACATACAGTTTTTGATAGTGGTCTAGTTTCCATGAATTTTACAACATCTCCAACCTTTGCAGTGTTGTTTTCATCATGTACATGAAACTTATGTGACTTCTTTACACGCTTCTTATAAAGCTTTGCTACACCAAAAGTATCAACATTTACAACGATTGTTTTATTCATTTTATCAGAAACAACTGTTCCTGTAAAAAATTTACGACTATTACGTTCCATGCTGTATCCTCCTATTCTGCTCCATTGCTAGATGCATCTGTAGCCTTCTTAGCACGAGTTCTCTTCTTAGGAGCTTCCTCCTCAAGATTATAAGAGCCTTCTGTTAAGATTGTTTTCATTCTAGCAATGTCTCTTTTTACTTCACCCATACGAGCAGGCTTTTGTAGATTACCTAGAGCAGCTTGAAACTTAAGATTAAATAATTCTTCTTTCAAATCGACAATTTTCTTTTCAATTTGCTTTTTTGTTAATTTACGAATATCTTGTGCCTTCATTATTGCTCGTCACCTACTTTTTTTACAATTTTAGTTGAACAAGGAAGTTTATGAGATGCCAAACGTAAAGCCTCACGAGCTACATCCTCAGGAACTCCTGCAACCTCAAATAAAATTAATCCTTCTTTAACAACAGCTACCCAAGTTTCAGGAGCACCCTTACCAGAACCCATACGTACAGCAAGAGGCTTTTTTGTCTTAGATAGATGAGGGAATACCTTAATCCATACCTGTCCTTGACGGTTCATATGACGAGTAATAGCAACACGGGCTGCTTCAATCTGATGATTGGTTAGCCAACAGCCTTCTGTAGCAAGTAGACCAAATTCACCAAATGCGATTTCAGTACCACCCTTAGCCTTTCTACCCTTATAATAAACTCTATGAGGACGACGATATTTTACTCTCTTAGGAATTAACATAATTATTTACCTCCTTTAGAGCTTTTCTCTTTTGCCTCTTTATTTTGAGGCTTTTTATTTGCTGGTTTCGCAGGACGAGCAGGTCTTTTTTCATTCAAGCTTCTTGGAGCCATCTCGAAAATTTCACCCTTATATATCCAAACCTTAACACCTAATTTACCATAGGTGGTATGTGCCTCAGCTACTGCATAATCTACATCTGCACGTAAGGTTTGTAGAGGAACCTGTCCCTCATTATATCCTTCACTACGCGCCATTTCTGCTCCACCTAAGCGTCCAGAAATTAATGTCTTAGCACCCTTAGCGCCAGCCTTTAAAGCTCTTTGAATTGCAACCTTTTGAACACGACGGAATGAAGCACGTGCCTCAAGCTGCTCAGCAATTGATTTTGCTACTAATGTTGCATCTAATTCAGGCTTCTTGATTTCTACAACATTTAATATAATTTCTTTCTTTGTCATATAGACTAATTCTTTAACAACTTTGTTCTTTGTTTCAGCCTCATGACCTATAACAACACCTGGCTTACCAGTGTGTAGTGTAATCTTAACACGATCCTTATTTGTTCCCTTTAAGCGTTCAATAATAACACGTGAGATTGAAGCCTTTTTATATACTGTATTTAAATATTCACGAATCTTTAAATCTTCAATTAAAAGATCTGCAACATCGTTTTTACCAGCATACCATGCAGCATCCCAATCACGATTAATACCAACACGTAAACCTGTAGGACTTACCTTTTGACCCATGTGACTTCCTCCTTACTTGCTTTCTTTTTCAGCTACGATTATTGTAATATGACAAGTTCTTTTTTGAATAACGTCTCCTCTACCTTTAGCACGAGGTAACATTCTCTTCATACGAACACCATCATTAACGTAGGCTGTTTTTACATAAAGATTACTAGAATCCATATTGTAATTGTGCTCTGCATTAGCACATGCAGAATTTAAAACCTTTAATACCACTTCACAAGCTTGCTTATTCGTTAGCTTTAAGATAGCCTTTGCCTCAGCTACATCCTTATTACGGATTAAATCTACAACTAGACGAGCCTTACGTGGAGTGATACGAATTGTACTAGCAATTGCTTTTGCTTCCATTATTATCCTTCTCCTTTAGACTATTTCTTTGCTTTCTTATCATCTGCGCCATGTCCGCGGTAAGTTCTTGTAGGAGCAAATTCACCTAACTTGTGACCTACCATATCCTCTGTAATATATACAGGAACATGTTCACGTCCGTTATAAACTGCAATGGTAAAACCGATAAATGCAGGGAATATTGTTGATCTACGAGACCAAGTTTGAATTACTTTTTTCTCATGGTTATCCTTTTGTGCTTCAATCTTCTTCATTAAATGATCGTCGCAAAAAGGGCCTTTTTTAATTGAACGAGCCATAATAATATTTCCTCCTTATTATTTGTCGTTTCTTCTACGTACGATAAGTTTTGTAGAAGCCTTTTTCTTATTACGAGTTTTTAAACCAAGTGCTGGCTTACCCCATGGAGTAACAGGTGTAGGTTGGCCGATTGGACACTTACCCTCTCCACCACCATGTGGGTGATCATTAGGGTTCATTACAGAACCACGAACCTCAGGACGTAAACCCATATGACGAGCCTTACCTGCTTTACCAATTCTAACCAATTCATGAGATTCATTACCAACCTCACCAATTGTAGCCTTACAAGTAGCTAAAATCTTACGAACCTCACCACTTCCAAGACGAACCAATACATAATTTTCTACACGTCCTAATATTTGAGCAGAAACACCAGCGCTACGAGCAAGCTGTCCACCCTTACCAGGATGTAATTCAATATTATGAATTAGACTACCAACAGGGATTTCATTAATAACTAATGCATTACCTGGCTTAATATCAACACCACTACCAGATTGTAATACATCTCCAACCTGCAATCCCTTTGGGGCTAGGATATATCTCTTTTCTCCATCTGCATAAAATAATAACGCAATGTTTGCACTTCTGTTAGGATCATATTCGATGGTTTTAACCGTTGCAGGAACACCATCCTTATTTCTTTTAAAATCAATAATACGATATTTTTGTTTATTACCGCCGCCTTGATGACGTACTGTAATCTTTCCTGAATTGTTACGTCCACCCTTTTTGTGCTTAGGGGCTAATAAAGACTTTTCAGGAGCATCTGTTGTGATTTCATCAAAGGTTGATACAGACATATTACGTCTACCATTTGATGTTGGCTTATATTTTCTAACTGCCATGTTAATAATTTCCTCCTAATTAGATTTCGAAGGCGTCAATCTTGTTATCCTTAGCTAATTTACAGATGGCCTTCTTATATGCTGGAGCATATCCTTCATATTTACCAACCTTTTTACGCTTAGGTAATACATTGATTGTATTTACGCTTTCAACCTTTACTTTGAATATTTCTTCAACAGCATTCTTAATTTCAATCTTGTTAGCACTCTTAGCTACCTTAAAGGTATACTTATTGAATTGCTCCTTTAATGCCATTGTTTTTTCAGTAATGATTGGACCTTGAATAATATCAAATGCTTTTGTCATATTACTTCAATTCCTCCTCATAGTAAGCTACTGCACCAGCTGTTACTACCATCTTATCATAGCATAAGATTTCATAAACGCTTGCGTTATCTACTGGTGTAAGGAATACACCTGGAATATTTCTAGCAGATAAAATAGCTTGTTCTGTTAATTCTTCACGAGTGCAAACAACCATTGCCTTGCCCTCTACCTTAATATCACTTAAGAACTTTAAGAAATTCTTAGTTTTAATTTCTTCAAATTTAATTGCATCAACTGCAACCATTTTTTCCTCTTTTACCTTATAAGATAAAACAGATTTTAAACCCAATTGCTTAACTTTTTTATTTAATTTAAAAGCATAGCTTCTTGGTGTTGGACCAAACACAACTCCACCACCACGCCATTGAGGAGCACGGATAGATCCTTGACGAGCACGTCCAGTACCCTTTTGTCTCCAAGGCTTACGTCCACCACCGCGAACTTCACTACGACCCTTAGTATCATGAGTTCCCTGACGCATTGCTGCTCTTTGGCAGTTTACCACATCATAAACAACTTGACGATTAGGTTCAATGCCGAAGATTTCATCGCTTAGCTTTAAATTCTTAATCTTTTCTCCAGCTTGATTTAATAATGCTATAGTTGGCATAGTAAATCTCCTTTCTAATTCGCTTTTACAGCTGTTTTGATCATCACTAAACCCTTCTTAGGTCCTGGTACGTTACCACGAACTAAGATTAAGTCTCTTTCTGTATCTACAGCAGCAATAACTAAATTTTGTAATGTTACGGTTTCATGTCCCATATGACCAGGCATTTTCTTACCCTTCATATTTCCTTTGATTGGACCCATTGAACCAACGATACGATGACATGCAGATGTACCATGACTCATTCTTAAACGAGAATGATTGTAACGCTTAATCGTACCAGCAAATCCTTTACCCTTTGAAGTACCCGTTACGTCCACTACATCACCTGCAGCAAATATATCACACTTAATTTCTTGGCCTACATTGTAAGATAGTAACTCATTTCCTTGTGCTTCGGAGAAACGGAATTCTCTTATGAAGCGCTTAGGAGCAGTGTTAGCCTTAGCAACGTGGCCCTGTTCAGGTTTATTAGATAACTTTTCTCTCTTATCTAAGAATCCAACTTGAACAGCTACATATCCATCATTTTCTACTGTTTTTTGTTGTAGAACAACATTAGCAGTTGCATCAATGATAGTCACTGGAACTAAATTTCCAGCTGCATCGAAAATTTGAGTCATGCCCAATTTTCTACCTAAGATTCCCTTAGCCATTGAAATTTTTCCTCTTTTCTTTCTTTATTTTTATTTTACTTCAATACGATATCAATACCAGAAGGTAAATCAATATGCATTAAAGCATCAATTGTTTGTGGAGTTGGATCCACAATCTCGATTAATCTCTTATGAGTTCTACGCTCGAATTGCTCACGAGAATCCTTATTTACGTGAGGAGAACGTAAGATTGTAAAGATTTCCTTTTCTGTTGGAAGAGGTACTGGACCATTTACCTTTGAACCAGTCTTCTTTACGCTATCAACAATTTTCTTTGCTGATAAATCTAATAATCTGTGATCATAAGATTTTAAACGAATTCTAATTTTTGATTTTGCCATTTTTTTAAACTCCTTTCGCCTATAATCTTTGTATAGACTTGCTCCATGAGAAAACCCAACACATTGCAATGACAACGCTCTTCAGTGTGTCGGCAACCTCCCACTTCACAGCTAATATGCTTAGTCGATAAGCCTTATTATTATAACGCAAATCCAATAAAATTGCAATAGTTAATTTTGTTTTTAAATTTTTTTTATTTATAGTTGAATTTATAACGAAAAGGGTAGGTTTTCCCTACCCACCCTTTTTACTTCTTGCAGTATTTATTTTTCTATTTTTGATTCCTTAAAATTATGATTTGCTTGGCAGATCTACATTTTCATAAACAAAATCACATTCATAGAAGGAAGAATCATTAATTTTAGAATACTTAAAATCCATCGTTAATCCAGTGACATAAACAAATGAATAAGCTTTAATTTGAGTCGTATTAGGTAATATTAAGCTTTTGCCTCCATAATCACCAAAGAAGGCACCCTTTGCTATAGTTGTTAAAGAACTAGGAAATTCCTTTGTAGACAAATTACAAGGATAATAATATAAGGTTTCCCTATTTTTATCATATATTGCACCATCTACACTTGTATAAAATATATGATTTTCACTTATATTTAATTTTAAAGGTTTCGTACTAGCTCCATAAAAAATATGGAATTTTGTTTTATCTTCAATTGTTAATTCTTCAACATCTTTATTCAAATAGATAAAAAATTTTCTCATCCCACGCTCCTCTGAAGAAATGGACCAGGAGTCTTTTACATACAAAACACCATTTTCATAGCGTAGATATTTTTCTTCTGTCTCTATAATCTCGATGCTTTTAAGTGTCGTATTACGAAATGCAGAAATTGTTGGGGCATATGAATCCCCTAATCGAGTACGAGATGATATTTTCAAAGCAAATTCCCCACAATTCAAAAAAGCATCATTATATAAATGCGTTGACCCTAGGATGACACTTTTCAAATTTTCACAATTTTTAAAAGCATTTTTATATATGTCGACAAATATAAGCTGATTTGTATTCACTAAAGAAAAATTTTCAATCGTACTATTTTCAAAGCAACCACTTGATACACTATCAAGATGGTAGGCTGTTATGGTAGTGATTTTTTTATTATCTTTAAATGCATTTTCTTCAATTTCTTTTATAGGTAATCCCTTAATAAAATCAAAAGTATATTCTGATTTTTTAGCTTTTTTTCCATCTAGAATAACTGCATATCTTCGTGGCACGATTCCATAACGCACACCATCTTTTTCAAAAATTTCTTGATATTTAAAATGGTCATAAATAAAATACACTATAATGCTTATTGAAAAAACCAATACAACAATTGCTATAATTATCACTTTCTTATTTATCCTGCTCATATATTCTAATCAATATTTTTAATTGATTTTTCCTCCTTTTTTTATAATTGAATTATTTTTTATTTATTTAATTGATAACGTTCCCCATTTCACACAAAAATGATTCATCTTATAACTGCTTGATAACAAAAAATTTTTTAAAAAAATAACCAATAGTATGATTATCCAAATCACACACACGAAGAACTTCTATTTCGCTCATATCAATGAATACAATAAAGAAGATATAAAAACTGTTTTTTGAGATGACTAAAGATAGTGCATTTCACATAGAATTACTCAAATATTCACTTTTCTATATCCTTTCAAGTTAATTTCATTATAACTTATTATTGAAAGAAAAACAACCCAATCGTCTCGCTATTCGTTCGACAATATCCGACATTCAGCTTATTTACTAATTTATTAAACAAAAAAGAGAATGAATTTTATTTTATATTTCAAAAATAATAGTTTCATTCTCTCTAATTCTTTAATTTAAATCCTTATAGGCAATAATTGTTTGATATCCTTCTATACTTGTTTCACTTGTTAAAGAAGCCCCTGTATTCAGCGTATCTAAATAAAGCGTGTATCCATTTAAATCTACAGTCTTTGCTTTAGAAACTCCATTGCTGTGAACAATACGATACGTACGATTTGCTTCTGTATCAACTAAATCATACCATAATAAGCTGCCATCCTCATTTTGATTCACAGAAATTGCTTTACATTCTGTGCCACTCTTACCAAACAAATTCGCATTTTGTTTTAAAGCAATGAGCTTCTTATAATTTTCAAAATAGGATAAATGGTCAACCTTAAGCTCATAATTCAACTCATTTACCTTATAGGATGATTCATAGGAATTATCATTCCCACCCTTAGTTCTTAAGAATTCTTCTCCCGCAAGCATAAACGTAATTCCTTGAGAGGTAAACACGATAGAGTTCGATAGCATAGCCATTTTCTTTATTGTATCCTCATCCTTGATACCAGCAGCCTTTATTCGGTCATATAAGGTGTAGTTATCATGACATGTAACATAGTTCACACACTTATCTGGAGCATAGGTAGAGTTATTTGCTAAAACCTGCCCCTTAATTCCTGCGGTAATATCTTTAACATCATTTTTAGAAGAAACCTTAGTTGAATTTGTAATCCAGCCCTTAGAGGTTTTACTATTTAATCCACCCTTAATTAATGCATCTCTCATTTTATCATTAAAGCAGCCATAGCCTTGGTATAAATTCATATTGGCTTGTAATGCTGGTGTATCAATTCTTGTGTCTAATGCAACGGATCCTGCTGCCCAAGGCTCGCCATATACCGTAATATTTTCATTGACTTGATCATGTAAATTCTTTGTTAGAGCATTCATTGTCTTTATATCATGAATTCCCATTAAATCAAATCGGAATCCACCCAATTTATATTCACTCGCCCAGAATTCTGTTGAATCAATCATAAATTTTCTAAACATAGGCATTTCTGAAGCTGTTTCATTTCCACAGCCAGATCCATTAGCAGCTACTCCATCCGTATATCTAAAGTAATACTTTGGCATTAAAACATCAAAATTAGATTTCTCTAAACCACTTACATGATTGTAAACAACATCCATAATTATATTCATTCCAGCTTGATTATAGGCCATAACCAATTCTTTAAATTCCTTAATTCGAGCATATCCATCAGCAGCATTTGAAGAATAGCACCCCTCTAATACATTATAATTTAATGGGTTATATCCCCAATTGAACGCTACCTTTCCGTCCTGTTCTTCATTTGCCTGATCAAAAATAGGCAACAACTGAACAGCATTCACTCCTAGCTCCTTAATATGGTCGAATCCCGTTTTTACAGTAATTCCACCCTTAGTATAGGTTGTTCCAGCCTCATAGAACCCCTTAAATTTCTTTGCATTTGCTGCACTTCCTGTCCAAGTGCTACTGCTTGTTAAATCCGCTATATGGGTTTCATATACTGTTAAAGACGTTGATGAAATAGAATGAATCTTCACCTCATCCCATCCCATTGGATTAGCCTTAGCAAAATCAACAACCATTCCTCTTAGACCATTTAAGCCAGCAGATTTTGCATAAGGATCCACAACTTCCATATCTGTATAGGTTGAATTAGAAACTACATAGGTATAATATTTGCCCTCTTGGTCTCCATTTAAAGTATATTCCCAGGTTCCCTTTGCTCCCTTAGTCATTATATACTCTTCATATAAATCATTTCCACCCAATTTAGCAGGTGTTCCAGTAGTATATATTCTTAATCTCATACTATGAGAGATTGGGGACCAAACTCTAAAGACTGTATTATCCTTTGTATAAATCGCACCCAATTGTCCATCATAGCTATATGCATCATTAAATAGCTTACTCTTATAAATTCCTTGGAAATCAGCAATCTTAGTTAATGTTTTGCCAGATTTTTCAAATACAACTTCTACCTTATATTCTTTACTTAAATCTGGTAATTCAGTACCTAAGCTATATACTGCTTTCTTTGTAGTCTGTTCTACTAGATTTGTTTGCTTAGGATCCTCATTTGTAAGAAGGACCTCATCTCCAGCTGTGATTTTATAGCTTGAATAGTCTTTATTGGTTGTGAACTCTATTCGTATATCCTTAGCACTTGTAGAATAACTAAACCCAAAAGTTACAATCATATCATTCACTTCCCCATCAGCATTAGCATATATGTTTGGATCCTTACTTTTTAAATAAACATGATAGTACCCTTCAGAATCAAATTTAAATTCTTTTAAAGCAATAAATCGATCTGAATCATAATCCTTTGTCCAAGAATCCAGCTTACGAATGATAAATCCTAGCTTCCCATCCTTCGTCGCACCAAGCTCCTCAAGGGTGTATGTACCATAAGCTCCATAATCATCTGTTCCTGAGAACTCATATAAAGCACCATCCTTGCCATCGCTCCATAACCATAAGCCCCATGTATCATAAGCTCCATCTGGTCGATTATAATGAATTTTTATCCCTACTGGCTCTGTCACTTCCTCTGGAGGAGTGGGGGTAGGAGGTGGAGTAGGTTTCTCATCCTTATTACAACCCACCATAGTAACAGATAAAATAAGTAATAAAAATAATGATAAAATTTTTTTCATAAAAACCTCTTAAATATTTTATATTTTGTCAAACGAAATATTCTCATATTGACAATCAATTTTAGTTAACATATAAGTCGTTGTATCCTTCGCGTAAAAGCTCTTTGTTTCTAAACGAAGTAGCATTCCATGGGAATTTACTGTAAAGGAATGCATCGTAATGATTTCTTCCCCTTTATCATTTTTTGCACTTGTATTCACAGAAAAAGATAATTCCTTTTTGTCCTCACTCAAACTAAAGCATTTATAATACTTTGCAACATTTAATAAAATATAATCTCCATAATACATCCCACCACTATGATAAGATGCACTAAAATCCTTAAAGAAAAACTCCTGAATCAACAGATTAAATTCCTCTTCATTTGAAGCTTTTGTTGTGAGCTCTTCATCCTTATTCTCTAGGTATAAAAAGGATTCCTCTTCGAAATAGCAGAGAACCTCTTTTAAATGATAATCAAATTGATCCTCATAATCTCCATAATATGAGCCACTAACCTGTCGCTTTTCTTGGTAATATTGTTTCTCTTTATCAAAGCAAATTGTATTAACTATAGAACCATCTAAAGTTCCTTGAATATAATGGCTTGTCTCAGAAGAGCATTTTCCCATTACTGTATTTTCAAATGATTTTTCATAAGTAATGTCGGTGACAAAATCCTTTATATCCCCCTCTGGTAAAGAGGGCTGACATGAACAAAAGCACAACAAGCATAATACCAAAATAAGTACTGCGTATTTCTTCATGTTCTATGCCTTAAACGTATAGGCTGCTGATCCATAGCAGCTTTTACTTTTTTCATCCCAGCTTGAATTGATTGTTTCAAACTTTTCTGCTACCAAATACCCATTCTTGTCATATTCAATTGTAACGTTCCATTTTCCATGACACTCTATTTCACTAGGATTAACAATCTGCAATGCCTTGTTCACTCCAAAGGCCTTAAGATAAAATCCACCATCTTCTCTTAAATAATAATATACACGGTCTAAATATCCACCATTTGGCTGATAAATACAGCTTTCTAAAACAAGCTTAGTACTTTTTGTAGAGCTATAGTTTCCGTTTTCATCCTGAATAAGCCAATTTTCTTTTGTTATATGTAAGGGAACATTTAGATAATAAGAGGAGGAGTCGACATTGTATTGCTGCTTTGAATCAACAAAATCAAAGGTAGAGTTCACGCTTTTCGGCACCTCTAGGTCAGAAAGGTCAAAATAATTCAAGGTTCCACTACAAGTATATGTCGTATATACTTTAGAATCATCCATTTTGTTGATGACATCACTTAAAATAATATCCTCTGAAACATATCCCGATTGAGGATTTTTTTCTGTACTACATCCTGTGCAAAGCAAAGCAAAGGGAAATAGTATTAAGAAATATTTCAATATTTTCATACGATTCACCCTTTCTAGTAAATCTTAATATCCATAGCCTTTTCTGTAATATGTGTCTTAGTTACATCAAATTTAATTTTCATATTCGTTATGTCAATTTTTTCATCAACTAAAACATATATTTCTTTTTGGCCTGTTCCATCATTTACATGACATTTCATGTATTTTTTATTACCATAATCTAAATATCGGTCAAACACAAGATCCAAGCCCTCTTCTTGATTTAGGATATAAGCATCGTGAGGTACTTCCAAAATATATTGCTTTGTAAAGACCTTTATTCCTAAGCTTTGAATCATTTTATTATCAATTTCATCACAAGAAAGCTCAACCAAATTATCTACCTTAAAGAAGAAAATAATATTGGCTCTCATCATTTCCTCTTGATATGCCTTATTTATTTTTTTGTATTCCTGCTTAAATTCCTTCGTCAATTTTTTCACAGGATAAGCTTCATTATAGCATTGTTCCTTAAGATCATTATATTCCTTTACCAAAGCATCTTTATTTCTTTTAAAGTTTCCCTTTAGCGCATTAACTTCTGTTTCATAGGATACTGCTTCTAAATTGATACGCTTATTTAACTCATTTTGAAGCTCAAGCTTATGATTCATCTTAAATTGATGCAATTCCTCTAAACGATTTCGATAAGCATCTCGTTCCTTATTAATTTCTTTAAAGGCATTAAAGGATTTAATTTCTTCCTGCTTGATATGCTCATAGGTTTCATTAACTTCCTTTGTGATTCTTTCATTTTTAGCTGTATGCTCCTGTTTTAAATCAGATAGGTTCTTCTTCAAGTCCTCCTTTAATTGTGCAACAGCCGTCATTACTTCAGCTTTTTTCTTTGTTAATTGCTCTTGATTTTTAGCTACAATCGCTTTAGAATCAACATTTCCTACAGATGTACAAGCCTCATTATATTCTGCTTCTAGTTTTTCTAAAAGTGGCTGATATTTTTCATTTACTGCATTCACTCTTCTTGTTATCTCAGCATCATACTTATTTCCAACAAAGGATTTTGCTGTAGCGTGATTGATATAAATTGCATTTAATCTATCCATTTCAGTTAAACTATTTTGAACAATTTGACCATTTGCTGTAAAGGTTAGCATTGCAAAATCAAGCTGAATCTCATATTTCTTTTCCGGATCAATCCTAGTATCTCCAACAGAAAAAATCGTATTATCTCCAAGCTTCAATCCAATAACAGTAACATCCCCAACCTCAGTAACACTATCAATGCTGTGTCCTGAGTCTTTTTCCTCAAGGCGAATGGCTTTCGTAGGAATTTCAATGTCATATGTGCCATCCTCAAGCTGAATCGCATCTGGTAAGTCAACTTTAAGTGGCTTAACAATTTTATGATTTTTTATCTCAGCATTGATTAGGTTTGCAACTGGAACTCTTGGATTAATGGTTTCTTCTGTTTCAGCATCAAAAATATGCATTTTCTCTAAGCGTAGCGCTGCTTCAACAACATCTCCTTTTTCCAGATTATAATTGGAGGTTCCTTTAATAATAACTCTAGTTGTAGATTCGATTAGACCTGTCTTTTCTAAATCAATATCTCCATAAATTAAAGTTTCATTACCAAGCTCCTCAAAATGAGAAATTCGTACCTTTATTTTTGCTGAGGAAGCTTTAACTATTTCTGGTTCTAAGGAAATGTCCTCACATCGTAATCCGACAATCACTGGAGAGCTTCCATTTAAATATCGAGGCTGAACTCTAGCTAATGCTACCGCTGGAATAAGTAAGCTGTTTTCACTCTCCGTAAAATTAACGGTAACATTTTTGCCATTTTTATGTAATGCAGCCTTAAAGAAATTCATTTGTGGCGTACCAATAAAGCCTGCAACAAATAGATTTGCTGGGTAATCATACAAATGCTTAGGAGTATCAATCTGCATAACCTTACCAAGCTTCATAACAACAACTCTAGTACCAAGTGTCATAGCCTCCACTTGATCATGTGTTACGTAAATAAATGTTGTTTTCAATTCCTCATGTAGCTTAGAAATTTCACTACGCATTTGTGCTCTAAGCTTAGCATCTAGATTGGATAACGGCTCATCCAAAAGCATTACCTTTGGATTTCTCAATATTGCTCTACCTAAGGCAACCCTTTGTCTTTGACCACCAGACATAGCTTTTGGCTTGCGATCTAAATATTCAACCAAATCTAATATTTTAGCAGCCCACAAAACCTTTTTATGAATTTCAGCACTTGGAACATGTCGAAGCTTCAATCCAAATGCCATATTCTCATATACTGTCATATGAGGATATAGCGCATAATTTTGGAACACCATCGCAATATCTCTATCCTTAGGCTCAACATCATTTACAATCCGATCATCAATATATAATTCGCCAGCTGTAATTTCTTCCAATCCAGCTATCATACGAAGTGTAGTAGATTTTCCACATCCAGATGGGCCAACGAATACAATAAATTCTTGATCCTTAATATCCATTGAAAAATCTGAAACAGCCTTTGTCCCATTTGGATAAACCTTATAAATATGTTCTAATCTTAACCCTGCCATATTCTTTCTACTCCTTTTTATTTAACTATGGCTATACTAAGAGGAGGCATTTTAATACTGCCACTCTTTTGCATACCAATATATTTTTCATCACTTGCATCTACAACAATCTGCCCTGTTACCTCTGTGAAGCCTTCTGCTTTAAAGTCAACAATCAAATCAGCATCTGTAGAAAAGTTGAATATAATTCCAATTTTACTAGAGTCATATTCTTTAGAAATAAATAACAATTTTTTATCTTCGTTATCCATTTCAATAAGTTCAATTTTACCTCTAGCTATTTCTGGATTTTGATTACGGACAAGTAATACTTTTTTATAAAAATTATAGATTGAATTACTATCCTCTATTTGCTCTTTCACTGAAGGATATGGGTAATCTTTATTCTTTGTATTATCAACAAAGTTACAATCCCCGCTATCTTCTCCCCAACGAATTGGAATTCTTACATCCTCATCACGATTAGGACTTACATTTGTTCCTACTAAGCCGACCTCATCTCCATAATAAGTAAAGATTGCACCATTCATCATAGCCATTAAAGCAAATTGGTATTTAGATAAATGTGGGCTAGAAGGAGAGGTGTATCGAGGAGTATCATGATTATCTATGAATGGGGCCGGAATATATCCATTAGCCATTTCAACATTACTTAGTAAGCCACTATAATATGTACTTAATCCAGAACGATTTGTGAAATTAAGCATTGGACTTCTACTAGAAGAAACACTTGCTGGAAAGTTGAAAAATGAATCACAGCCACTAGTATAAAAATCTTCTATAATCGATTTAGAATCCCAACACTCTCCTACAATATATGCATCTGGTTTAACCTCTTTTGTCCATTCATTAATCTTACCTAGCAATTCTATACTTTTCTTATTATTTCCTATATAATAGTATTTTACAGCATCCAACCTAAAACCATCAGCACCATTATCTAACCAAAACTTAATAATCTTTTGAAACTCTTCTCTAACATAAGGACTATCACAATTAAATTCTGGCATATTTGAAGAAAAATTGCCTTCATAATAAAATTTTCTTCCTGTAGGCCTATATGCCGTTACTCCATTAGGAACACTGGCCTTATCAGGATAAAAATTATAAAAATCTGCATATATCTTATCTTGGTCTGTTAAAACTAAATTGTTCAATTTCTTATTATATGCAGCTGTAGCTTTCTTAAAATACGTGCTGTTTAATCCAGAATGATTTAAAACTAAATCTATAATCAATTTTATATCTCTTTTATGACATTCTTCTGACAATCTTTTAAAATCCTCTAAGGTTCCATAAGCAGAATTTACATTATAATAATCATTAACGTCATATCCATGATAAGAATCAGAAGGATGAATCGGCATCAACCATATGCCATTATATCCCAAATCCTTGATATAATCTAGTTTAGCTGTAACTCCGTTAAGATCTCCAATTCCATCTTTGTTTGTATCATAAAAACTTCTAACAAAGATTTCGTAATAATTTCTATAATTATCCTCAACTTTTGTATTCAATTCTAAATTCTCTTCTATTTTCTCACCATAAGGTCCTTCCTTACTACAACCAACACAGAAAAGACCTAAACACATTACAATACACATCAATATCTTTTTCATATTATCCCTTAACTGCTCCACCAGTTACACCTTCTACATAATATCTTTGTAATAAGAAAAATAATATTACAATAGGAATAGATACCGTTACGCCTGCAGCACAGAAAATAGGGAAGTATGCTGTTCCAGCTTCTTTCGTTAACATTTGCTGTAAACCAACGGCAACATTAAACATCTTAACATCCCCAGCAGCAATTACTGATGCAAACATATAATCTCCCCAAGGAGCTAAAAACGCCATTAATACGGTATACACAATGATTGGCTTAGACAGTGGCATGATAACACGCCAAAAAATTGTATTTTTATTGGCACCATCAATCATTGCAGCTTCATCTAAAGATTTAGAAATTGTATCAAAGAATCCTTTAGAGATATAATAGTTCATAGCACTTCCGGCAATATAAACTAAGATTAAACCAAAAATTCCTGGAACCCCTGAAGATAATCCTACAGACTGTAAGATAAAATATGTAATTATCATTCCTAAAAACCCAGGGAACATTCCAATAACTAAAATCATCTTCATATACTTCTTTCTTGTTTTAAATTGCAATCTTGAAAATGCGTAAGAAGTCATAAGTGTTAATGTTGTTTGTAGTATTGCAACAGCTAAGGCTATAAGGAATGTATTGATTAACCATCGCCAAAATGGATATACCTCGGCAGGATGAATTTCCTTTCCAGCTAAATTCATCACTAAGGATGTATCAAATAAGGCTCTATAATTATTGATTGTCCATTGTTTAGGAATAATTAATTCTGCACTATAACTTACTGCAAAGGATTGAATTACCAAATAAATAAATGGAAGTAACCATAGAATAGAAATCACAACTAAAACAATATAAATTATTGATTTTTTTATGGTTTCCTTTGTTTTCATCGAACTTGAGGTTTTTTCATTGTAAAATAAGCCTTTCTTGCTTGGTTTATATTTCAACTCATATCTAGCCATTATTGAAAATCCCCCTCATTCTTTACAGCATTTGTTCTACTATAAGTAATTAAAGATAATCCACCAACAATGATGAAAATACATAATCCTATAACAGATGCTAAGCCATAATTTTTATTCACTTGTTGCATAGCCATTTTATACAACCAGGTAATTAACAAGTCGGTTTGTCCCGCACCATAAACATTACCAACAATAGGCGCACCATTTACATTCGTAAAAATTGGTCCTCCCCCTGATAATAGGAAAATAACATTGAAGTTATTTATGTTTCCTACAAAGGAGGATATGAGGTACGGTCCTGTAACAAATAGCATATACGGTAAGGTTATTTTCATATAAACCTTAAAAGGACTAGCTCCATCTATTCTTGCAGATTCATATAGGTCCTGTGGAATATTCATTAACAATCCTGAGCACATTAGCATGGTATATGGAATACCTATCCACATATTAACAATAATTATTGTAATTTTACCTATAAATGCATCCTCTAAAAATGGTATATTTTGCGTGATTAAACCCATTGATTTTAATAAATAGTTTAATGCTCCTTGATCTTTACTTAAAAATTTAGATAAGAATAATAAAGATATAAACTGAGGAACAGCGATAGTGGTTATCAAGATCGTTCTCCAAACTTTCTTTCCCTTTATTCCCTTCCTATTTATGATTATAGCAACAATCATTCCTAAAAAATAATTTGTAAAGGTTGCAAAAAATGCCCAAATTAAAGTCCAAAGCAAGACTTGTCCAAACACATAGCTAAATTCATAACTATTGCTTCCCATTCCAAACAATTTCTTAAAATTATAAACCCCTACCCAATCAAACAACTCCTTAGGACTTTGATAGGAGGAGGAATAGTTGGTAAAGGCAATGACTATCATAAAAATTAATGGTACTATCGTAAAAATTACAAGACCAGCAGTTGGAAGTGCTAAAAGAACCAAATGGTAGTTTTTTCCAACCAAGCTTTTAACAAGTTCTTTTGAAGTTCTTCTTTTACCAATAGAATTTAAATTTTGCAAATTCATACTGTCATTCAATTGTCCATACCATAAGAACAAAAATATTCCCGCTAAAACAACAAAAATAATCATATTTAACAACAATAAAAAGCTATTATCGTTGGTTACAGTAATTGGAAGCCCTAAGTCTGGGTGGATATAACTTGTTTGTGCAACAAATCCAAAGGATCCAATTCTTATTAGAGTTGGAATACCTGTTGTTATAGTGAAATAGATAAAAGCAATTTGATATAATAATACTAAAATCCCCTTCAAATAATACTTTCGAATAATCATACCAAATCCCATAACTAAAAACGATACTCTCGTTTTCCAATCACCATCTACAGCAAAATGAAAGATATTTTTAAAAACTCCTATAAATTTATGATATAAGCCTACAAAAAAGTTTGGTATTTTTACCTTGAAAAATTCAAAAATAGATTTTGGTATACTGAGCAAAAAAGCAAAAATTCGATGAAAAATACGCTTATACCATGGTAGAGATAAATATTCAATTGCAGTCAATTAGATCACCTCTTTCAAATAGTTAAAGTATGGCATTGATATTACTCAACGCCATACTTTTTATTTATTATTCTTACTACTATTCTGAAGATTTAACAGCTGTATTGTAAGTATCAATAGCAACCTTTAAAGTTTCATCTGTAAAAGTCAATCCAGCAATGCTTTGATTTCCTTCAACCTTTCCCTCTACAGAATAAGTACCATCCTTAATACCAGCTACTAGCTTAGTAGCAGCATCCCAAAGATTCGTTGGAGTAGAAGTCTGAGCATGTGCAAACTTTAATTGTTCACTTAAAACAATCATATTAGGATCTGCTTTTATATCCTCTCTCTTTAAAGAATCCACATTACAAGGTCCCCATGATAATTCATCATATCGCTTGTTTTGACATTCTTCACCAGCTAAGAACATAGCTAAATCATGTGCAGCAGTTAAACGTTTCACATCATTTTGAGCTCTTAAAGGATTAACACCTAATAGCTTACCACCAGCAAATGCACCTATATTTTTAGTTTCACCATCAATTGTAATGGTTGGCATTATTGCACATGCATAGTTTTCACCTAAAGCTGTTTTATATTTTGTAATATTCCAAGTACCAGCAATTCCACCAACAATTCCATTGGTATCACTTGGAACACTATCAGGATCATTCAAATATGCTGGGCTTTTCATAATCTTAACAAGAGCCTTAGCTCCCTTTAATCCTTTAGTAGTATCAAAATCTGCGGTTACACCTGCAACCTTACCATCTCTATCAAATTCAATACTATAATCAGCACCAAAGGTAAACATAACTCCTGCTCCCCAGAAAGCTGTTTCTAATGGATAAGCAATCTTAGCATTTTTTTCTTCAGCAATTTCTAAGATTCTTTCCATGCTCTTAACATCTTCACTTGTGAAAACGCGTTTATCATATTGGAAATAATATGTATTATCTCCTGTATATGGATAGCCATAATATTTTCCATTTAATGTAGCATTACTCTTTCCAAAATCATTTATTTTTGTATCAATAAAATCCTTATAGGTAGAACGAATTTCTGCTAAAGCTCCCTTATCGTAAAGAGTAGCTAATTTATCTGGTGCATATTCATACACATCTGGTGAATTGGCTGCAGTCCAGTCAATAATTTCACTATCCACCAGATCAGGACCATGAGCAACATAATCAATTACATAATTCGTGTCATCTCCTGATTCTTTCTTCATAGTCTTAAAATTTTCAATAAGCTTTAAGGTAAAATCCTTGTCAGATTGTGTTCCTGAATATACAAGCTCAACCGTATTTCCTTTATTTCCACCATCACAACCTGCAACACCAAGAGCTAAAGCTCCCAATGCCATAAATGCAAATATTTTTTTCATTATTTCCTCCTAATTATAATCAAAATTTTTCAATTTCATTTATGATTTCTTTTTTATTAAACCCTAATACATAATCCTTAACATCATGTTTAGGCGTTAAATTGGACTGTATGAAAATAGTTTTTATTCCCAATTTCTTTGCAGGAATCATATCACATTCATAATCATTTCCAATCATTACTACCGTGCTGATACTTAAATTAAATTTCTCGATCGCCTTTAGAAAAAAATTTTCATTTGGTTTTTTTATCTCATATTCTGAAGATATAGCTACACCAGTAAAGTACTTTAAGATTTTTAATTTCTTTAATTCAGGCATTGTAAAGGAGGCTTGGGCATTAGATAATACATATAATCCATACCCCTTCTTCTTTAAATTTTTTAGCATAGCCTTAACTCCAGAATAGAGTCTAAGATATGTCGTAGAATACCTTCTAAAATCCTTAGCAAATTTTTTTGCCAAGTTGTCATCCACATGTAAAAGCTCACCAAACGCATCTAGCAAATTGATTTCTTCTTTTTTTTGATTTAGATGGAAGCAAATCTTTTTATACTGGTTTTTTAGTTCAATTGGAGTGTAGGAATGATATTTTCTCCATTTCTTAGCTAAGCCTTTCCAAAAGATCAGTGATTCTTCATCCGTTTTTATATCAATCAATGTACCATATAAATCAAACATTATATTTTTCATATTTACCTTCGAATCAAAAAATTTAATTTAAGTATCAGCTGAATTGGTATCAGAACCTCACCTATACTGGCGAAGCTCTGATAACCCTTATTAAATTGAAAGTATTATGCCGCTTTAGGTGTAGCTACACCAGCAACAATGTCATAGTCTGCTGTTTGAGCAAGCTTGCCATCCCAGCTTGGCTTTTCACCCTTAGGCATAAGAACGAATAAACCACCTGTTGTACCTGTAGGCGCATTAAATTTACCTTCTGCATCTACTGGAATAAACGCTTGAGCAGAGCCACCCCATACCCATGCATAAACATCATACTCACCTTCAGCTGGCATTTCAGCGCCATCCTTAAGGTTTGCCTCAATCGTAGTTAAATCACATGTAGCTGAAGCAAATGTAAATACATGTGCAGCACCATTTGCATCCCATGCAACTGAATAGTCAACCGTTTGAGCTAACATAGAATCCCAATTTGGTTCTGTTACATCTGTAGGGAATAACACGAATAAACCACCTGTAATGTCTGTAGCAGTTTCAAATTTACCAGCAGCATCTACACTAGCCCAAACACCAGTTCCAGCAGTGCCGCCCCATACCCATGCATATGTAATAAATTCTCCTTCAGCTGGCATTGTAGCACCATCTTTTAAATTATCTGCAAAGGTTGTAACATCCACAGTGAATTCATAAGTATCTCCAATTTCAGGAAGCTCATCTGTAATAATACCATCTCTTATAAATAAATCATTGGATTGGCCAAGCTTAGCTGGAGATTCCCAACTAGGATTTTGAGTACCCTTTTCAAAGAATACAAATAAGAAGTTTGTACTTCCTGTTGGAACAGTAACAGATCCGTCCTTACAAGGAACAAAAATATCTGTTGGGTTTCCACCCCATACCCATCCATATAACTCATATTCAGCAGGTAATTCATCAATATCCTTTAAGTTATTTTGAACAAGCTCCATAGTATAGGTTACTTTATCTCCTTCAATCTCTTGAATAGGTGCTGCAATAACGATATTCATTGTTACAGTAATACCCTCATAAACAACCTTTATTACATGAGCAGTTTCACTTGCAGTAGATAGCTTTGCATAATCCTCTGCAGGAATCATATCCTTTGTAACTTTAACTTCCTTAGTAGTACCATCACTCATTGTAACTCTTAAAGTAATATCAGCAATCTTCTGATCTACCTCTGTTGTTAAAATAGAATTTGGTACAGTGTCTGGAATAACACTTACCTTTTCAACCTTTACTTCTCCACTACATGCAACAAATAAGCCACATGTTACTAAAAGCGCAACGGCTGAAAAAAGTCTTCTTAAATTTTTTTTCATCTTTCCTCTTTCTCCTGGCATTTTTTTTGTCTTACGGATTTTGCCATATCCACTTTTTCAATTTGTGTAAGACTCACAAATTGCTCAAAACGAGCTTTATATTAAAACCTAAAAGTAAGTTTTAATTCCAAAACGTGATAATACCCCCCCCGGGCATAAAATGAAGAAAAGAAATTTTCTTCTCCGGGAGAGGCATTTTTAATTTATTTCATCCATAGTTTATATTTCTATTATATCAAAGATTGTTAGCGTTTTCAACAGAAACGTCAATAGTTGACATTTCTGTATCTTTTACGCGAAAAGGAGAAAACACAACAACTGCATTATACTAATTTGTTCTGTTATATTTTAAAATATAACCCTTGATTCGAGCTGCAAGCTTATCTGACATTTGATTTTTCAAAATACGATAGCTCCAATTTTTAGTTGAAACTGTAGATGGCAGATTCATTCTTGCAGATTCATCCTGTGATAAAAGATCCTGAAAAGGAATAATACAGGTATTGGCTATAGAAGCAAAAGCAAGCTCCACGATGGTTTCTGTTACTGCTTCATAGCTATGATCCTTAACTTCTACCCCCAGCTTTAAGCATTCCTCCTTTAAATCACTCATAAAGGTATTTAAAGCATCTGGTTCTAAATCCAATATATATTGATACATCGGCATATTGTCATGTGTACCTGTATAAACAATATAATTCTCTTTAAAATTAGAAGGCTTATGCTCATTATCTCTACTTCCATCAAAAGCAAATTCTAAAATCTTCATTCCTGGATATGCGGTTTGCTTTAAAAGATTTCTTACATCATCATCAATAAAGCCTAGATCCTCAGCAACAATCCGAAGCTCTAATTTATCCTTAAATAAATCAAATTTTGGACCATCCATCCATTCCCCAATACGTGCATTAGGCATCCCTGCTGGTATAGCATAATATTGAGCAAAGCCTCTAAAATGATCTATTCTTAAAATATCGTATAAATCAAAGGCCTTTTGAATCCGTTCGTTCCACCATTGATAGTTTGTTTTTTTCATGTATGTCCAGTCATATACAGGATTTCCCCATAGCTGTCCATCCTCTGTAAAGCAATCTGGAGGACACCCAGCAACGAGCTTAGGCTCGTGCTTTTCAGTTAAAACAAATAGCTCTGGATATTTCCAAACCTCTACGCTATCATAAGCAACATATAATGGCATATCTCCCATAATTTCTATACTCTTAGATTTTGCATATTGGTGAAGAGCATTCCACTCCTCTAAAAATTCATATTGTGTCCAAATCCAAAATAAATATTCTTGCCTATGCTTCGTAAGAATTTCTTCCTCTACTTCCTTAGAATATCTTTGATATCTTTCATCCCAAAGATTCCAAGGATGATATTCATGCATAGCCTTAATTGTCATGAAAATCGCGAAATCCTTATAATTTCCTTGGTTTTCAAAGGCAATAAAGCTATAATCATTGCAATCAAATTTTTCAAAGGCTAATTTCAAAACCTTTATTTTTTCTGTAAACAACAAGCTATAGTTTACTTTTACTTCATAATCACTAAATTTTCTAGTCTCATAATCCTTTTTCTTCAGCAGCCCTTTTTTGTGTAAAACATCAAAGTCAATCAAATAGTAATTCAAGGCTGTTGATGAAACAGATTGATATGGCGAATCCCCATAATTGGTTGGTACAAGGGGTAAAACCTGCCATATCCTTAGCCCTGCCTTTTCCATCCAATCTACAAAATCGTAAGCGACAGATCCTAAAGTTCCAACACCGTATGGTGATGGCAAAGAAGTGATATGTAAAAGAACTCCTGCATTTCTATTGAAATTCATAGTTCTTCCTCCTTTATTCAAATTATCGTACACTGTATTTCATATTGTAAAGCGTTTTTATACTCTATGCAAGCGTTTTTTTATCCAATTCGAAACTTTTCAAAAAACGAATATTTTTTTCGAAATTTTTTCGATAAATTTACGAAAAAACATTGATTTTACAAGGTAAATCCACTATAATCAAGTAGAGGTGTTTTCTATGAAAATAAAAGATATCGCTAAAGAATTACATTTATCCGTCTCTACTGTCTCTAAAGCACTCAATGGTGCATTTGACGTTTCTAAGGAAACGAAGCAGGTGGTATTAGCTTATGCTAAGGCTCATGGATATAAATCAAGAGATGAGCGCTTGACTGTAAAAACCATACGAAGATTATGCTTTATTTATGATAATGTCGAACCAACAAGTCAATCGAATATTATCATTCCCCTAGGCTTAGCATTTTCCAATTACGCAAGAGAGCATAACTTTGAGGTTATCCAAACTCCTATACAAAATATAACAACTAGCTATAATGAATTTATGAGTCAAAACAATTTTGATGGTGCCTTTATTGCAGGCTTAAACTATAAAAGCCCACTTCTAAACGAATTAAAAGGCACAGTATATCCTACTGTGCTTTATGATAATATTATGCTTGGAGATATGATTGCAACCATTCACAATGAAAATATAAACACCATATCAAAGCTGGTTGAAATTTTAAAACTAAATCATCATACCAATATCGGCTTTATTCATGGAGATAAAAATTCCTTTATCAGCAATGAACGCTTTGCTGGATACATTATTGGCCAAATGATGAATCATATTGAATATAAGCCAGAATATGTTTATTATGGCGATTTTAGTGAGGAATCTGGATATAAGGCAGCAGAATATTTTGTAAATACAGATGTAACTGCTGTCGTTTGTGCAAGTGATTTGATGGCGATAGGCTTAATTCGAGGCTTAGAATCCTTTGGACTAAGCGTTCCTACAGATATTTCAGTAACAGGTTATGATGATATTGATATTTCTAAATATATTCGACCTGCCTTAACAACCGTAAAGCAGGATTTGGATTTGATTGGAGAAAAGGCCTTTACCCTTTTAACAAGCTTATTAATGAATCGTTCTAGCCAAAGAGTCGTGATTAGTGGGGAATTGATTCATAGAAATTCCATTGCTCCTATGCGTCCAAGGACAAAATCAGATTCTTAAGTCGCTCTTTAAAATTCATTACTACCTCTGTAGTTTTTGCCATAACACTAATTCGTATACAATCCTCTGTCCCTGAAGGGCGAACAATGATTTTACAATCATTTGAAGCTTCGTCCTTCATTTTTTTTATTTCCTGTTGTAAAATATTTCCCATTACGATATCCTTGTGTGCCACCTGAATGTTCTGAAGATGATTGGGATATAAATCAATTTCTCTACTCCAATCCTCTATTTTTGTATGGGTTTCCTCTAAAATGCGAAGTATGAGCATGGCATTTCTTATACCATCTCCTATAAAGGAGGCATCAGATAAAATAATATGACCGCTATTTTCTCCTCCTAAGGATAAATCATATTTTTTAATAGCTTCTAAAATATATTTATCTCCAACTGGAGTTTCAATGACATCAATTCCTTTTTTTCTTAAGGCGAGAATAATTCCTGGGTTGCTCATAATGGTTAAAGCAACTCTATTCTGCTTTAAGGCATTGTTTTGTTTTAAATAGCAGGCCATAATATAAATAAGTACATCTCCAGAAATCTCTTCTCCTCTTTGATTTAAAAATAATACACGATCCCCATCCCCATCAAAGGCAATACCCAAATCACAGTGCTTCTCTTGAACTATTCGAGCAAGTGACTCTAAATGCGTTGAGCCACAATTTTTATTAATATTTTTTCCATCTGGCGTATTTCCTATAATTTCCAGCTGGGACGTTACTAGTCCAAAAAGCATAGGTGCTGTTTTATAGGTAGCTCCATTGGCACAATCCAAACCAATCCTTATCGATGTTGGAACAATATCCTTAGATAGCATCAAATGATATTCCTTAATTGCTTTTGAATTGTAATAAAAATAACCGATGCTCCTTGACTCAGGGGAAGGCTGATCCAGCAGCTCTTCAATTTGCTGCTCCATTTCTGCTGCAAGCTTTTCCCCTTTCCATATGAGCTTTATCCCATTATCCGAAAAAGGATTATGGGAGGCTGTAATCATAATGCCAATAGAGGAATGAATTTTAGTCAAATACATCAGACCTGGTGTAGAAATCACTCCAACATATTCTACATTCAGCCCTTGAGAAAGACACCCTGCAATCATTTGAAATGCAAGCATATCCTTAGATTCCCTTGTATCTGTTCCTATAAGAACATGCTTCACACCCAAAATAGGAATCAATTTACTTAATTTTAAAACAAACTCTAGGCTTAAATCCTTTAATGGCTCTCCACGGATTCCATCTGTTCCAAAATACCTCATTCCTCATCCACCCTTTTATATCCATATTTTTTAGCATATTGCTTCTTTATAATTTGTGGAGGTCTAGCAATAGAAAAATCACCCTGATGTAAGCTTGTTACAATCGTGGAGCCTGCCGCAATAAAGCTATTACTCTCTATGCGAATGGGTGCAATTAAATTGGAATTACACCCAATAAAAGCATTATCTCCTATCCATGTAGAATGCTTTGCCTTCCCATCATAGTTTACGGTAACCACTCCACAACCAAAATTCACTCCATTCCCACAAGAAGTATCACCTATATAGGTCAAATGAGAGGCATAGGTTTTTTTCCCTGTTGTACTATTTTTTACTTCCACAAAATTGCCAATCCTATTCCCATCGCCTATAGAGGTATGATTCCTTATATGTGCAAAGGGTCCAATAACAGAATCCCTACCTATACAGGACTCCTCAATTACACTATGAGATACCCTAACATTTTCCTTTAAAATAGAATCATATATTTCACAATTCGGACCAATATGAACAGAATCATAACAAATGGTCTTCCCCCAAATATAAGCTCCTCCCTGAATTACAGCAGTTCCTAAGAAATAGACATCTGGTCCAAGAACAACCGTATCCGGCTGCATCATATATATTCCACGCTTTACCCAACGCTTTTTGATTTTTTCCTCTAGTTCCTTTGCATATTCAGAAATAAGCTCTACCGTATATACTCTTTTTACACTGTTTATAGACACTTCAAAATGCTGAAGCATATCAAACTCTGTCAAGGAAGTATAAGCCTTCAAATCCTTTAGCTTTACCCAAGCAAAGCAAATTTGATGCTTTTTTATCATACCACTTTTATTTGTTGAAGTATGGAAGATTGTGGGTAAGCTTCCCGCTTTTTTATATTTCAAATAGCTTTCCTTCAGTATCCTATTGCTGTATAAAACAACATCCTCTGGAAGAATCAGCATATCCTCTTCTTCATCCAAATCAAAGGTGGCTTCTAATAGAGCACCCATATCTATCGTATAGATGTGTGTCTTTATAAAAGACTCTAGTTCTTCTTTTATATAATCCTTTAAGGCTTTTCCCAATACTGTAACCTGCTGTAAGCTACGCTTTGATACAATAACTGCATGCATCTTTATCCCCTCGTATCATTACATAGTATATTAAAAAGGTAAAAAGAAAAGACCAAAATTGGTCTAAAGAAAATAAGTTTATTTATGATACATTTCATCCAGCATTTGCTGATATTCTAAGGACCAGTCATAGCTAGTCAAAAATTCTCCATAATAGAATTCATTCCTACCTTCTAAGGAATTCCAATAATCACAATGAATGTCCTTTTTATTTAAAAACAATACCGCTCTTTTAAAATCCACAAGAGCTTCCAGCTGATAATCCTTTAAGGTTTTCCTTAATCTCCAAACCGCATCACGATATAAGCTTTTCGCTAGTTCAAGAGGCTTATCAGGCCAAAGGTGACAAATGGCATCTGACATAGTTAAGGACTTTCCATTGTATGTAATTAATAAGGCTAGTAATTCCTTTGATTTAAAGGAGCTAAATTTAACGACATTATGATTCACAAAAACATCAAAGGAACCAAAGGTAATGACCTTTATCTGCATTGGAGCTGCTTGTGCATTCATTTTTTCAATATAGCAATTGATATCATAGGGCAAAAAGGGCTTATAGCAAAAGCCTAATAAGGCATCTGCGAGCTTTTCTTTAATGGCTTGTTCATCATGAGTATATGCTGTAATAAATACAATCTTTAAGCCTGGCGCTATTTCAACAAGCCTTTCAGCCAATTCTACCCCATTGATTTTAGGCATATTGATATCTAAGAATGCCCCTGAAACCTCATTGCTTTTTATATATTCTATAGCATCTAACGGATTATCTAAGAAAAACTTATATTCAATCTTTATGTCATTTACAACCTCAACCAAGAAATCAGCTAAAGCAATTATTTCATCATCAACAACAATAATTTTCATTGGTTCGTCTCCTTAAATTTTATGGTAATTGTGGTTCCCTTTAGGCGTATACTTTTGATATCCACCTCTGCCTCCAGCATGAGCTTAAATCGCTCCTTAAAATTTGAAATTCCTTTAGAATGAGAAGAAATTTGTGCCACATCAAAGCCTACCCCATTATCCGATACAAGGATATAAATCCACTGTTCCTCCTTATAGGAACGAACCTGGATATAGCCCTCCTCTTTTTCGTTTACTCTACTATATTTAATCGCATTTTCTACTAATGGCTGTAAAGATAGAACGGGTACAAAAAAATCCTGAAACTGTATATCCAAAAGTAGTGTAAATTTTTTATCTAATCTTACATTTTCAAGCTCAACAAAATTAATAATATTCACAAGCTCATCCTCAAAAGGAATCATATCCTTATCTAAGGCATCAACATTTGTACGCAAATGCTTAGAAAAGCGAATTAAGGCCTCATCTGCTACATTTACATCCTTATGATATAAATTTTTAATTGCATTTAAGGAATTAAAAATAAAATGTGGCTTGATTTGTTCTCTTAATATTTCCTGCTTGAATAGGATATGCTCTACCTCTCCCTTATTCAAATCCTTGATTCGTGAAAAATATAACAAAAAGACATTCACCATAAGAATCGTACAAAAAATAGCCTCATACCCATAGGAGCTATAAAGAATCATTTCAGAAATATCCATCATCTCTACAATTCCCATATCTAAAATAACTGAAAACAAAATAAAAAAATATGGACTTTGCTTCCGCTGATGGATAACACTTTTTCCCATTCCAACATAATAAGGAAGCGTAGCTATAAATAATAGAATCCAAGAAATCCATGTATAATTCGTTCCAATCAAAAAAAGATCTAAAATAAAAATGGGTATCCCGATAAAGGAATAAATTTTATGGTATAGCTTTAAATGCTCTACTTCTTTAATTTGATAGACATATACAGCAAGCTGTCTTAAAATCAGAATATAGGATATAAAGGATAAGCTTTGAAATACATAGAAGTTTGTTTTAATATTTAAATTCCTCAATAGATTCATCATATCAATAGAAAACAAATAATGAATTAATAACAAAATTAAAATGTTAAAAATGGAAAACCGATCCTGTAAATTACGATAGGAATTAAAAATAGAAAATCCGATCAATGCAGAAAAGAAAATAAGACCTAATACAAAGCTTGGAAAAAAGCTAACAAAGGTTTGGTAATATCCACTATACCCATCGGTTATAACGCCAGGCATTTGAGTAATGCCACCATGCATATTCATTCCAACTTCAATTACAACCTCTACTATTCCTGTAGCTGGCACCTCATAGAACATATCAAAATCCATTTTATAGCCATTTTTATTTTCCTTAAAATTTTTAGAAGCTACCCCTACACATCCAGCCAAAACGCCATTATAATAAACTCGATAAGCCGAATCTCCTCCACCACTCTGATAGGTAGGACATAGCCTCGTTCCCTCAGATAAATGGATTAGGGTTGTTTTATAGGAGGCATAGCCTTTTTTACCTAAGGCTTTTCCATCAACAGAAAGTCCTGTCCATTTTCCAGGGATTTGAATATAAGCATCCATATCCCCATCATCCTGATCTGTAATAATCCAACGATTATAATAGAATTCCCATTGCCCCGTCATATTGATGGAATGGGATCTCTTTTTTTCTAAATTGTATCCCATAAAGTCAACTACACCATAGGAGTTTTCAGGATAATTATAAATTTCATGATTAAAAACAGAATAAAGCAAGGCAATAAAAAATCCAAGAAACAGGCAAAAAAATGAAATCAAAAAAATAAAAACCAATTTGAGCTTTTTCATTTTTTCACCCCTTTTCTTTATTATACATTTTAACAAGGAAAAAGGCTAGGATTTCATATCAATTTTTCTTTTTATCGTAATCCGATCAAGCTCAGATTGAAACTCTAGCGACCAATCATAGCTAGATAAAAATACACCATTGTACTTATGATCATTAGGATACTTTAAATATTCCCAATAATCACAAATGATATTCTCCTTACATAAAAAAATTTGAGCTCTTTTAAAATCAATAATATGACTAATTTCATATTCCCGTAAAGTTTTTCTAAGCTTCCATATTGCATCACGATATAATCTTTTTGCAAGCTCTAAATGCTTATCTGGCCATAAATGACAGATGGCATCCGACATATGTAAGGATTTCCCATTGTATGTAATCAGTAAGGCAAGAAGCTCCTTTGACTTTACCGATTTAAATTTGACAATTTTTCCATTAACAAACACATCAAAGGATCCAAAGGTTTTTATATTAATTTCCTTTTTTTCATATCTTTGTAAATCATCTAAATAGACCTCTATTTGCTTTAAGCTAAGTGGCTTACTACAAACACCCAATATATTTTCCTTGAATTCCTCCTGATACCTTGATTCTATAGCCCCTAAAAATACCAGTCGTAGGTCCTTATGCACCTCAAGAAGCCTTCGGACCAATTCAAAGCTATTCACAGATAAAAGGTTACTGCTGATAAAAACACCATCAACATCATTCTCCTTGATATAATTTAGGCTGTCTAATGCATTTTCCTTGAAAAATTTATATTCAATTGTATATTCATTTACAAGAGTCTCTAAAAAGAAAGATAAGGATACCATATCTTCATCTATAATTAAAACCTTCATATCACTAACTCCTATATTTTGGTTTTTCCTTATTCTAGCATTTCAAGTGCTAAAAAAGTGCCAAAACCAAATTGAATAAGCTTTATAAATGAAAAAGAATCACAAAAAAATAAAACTGTAAAAGATATTTTTATAAAAAAAGATAACCCCTATAAAGTAGAATACATACCTTTTGTGTACCTACTTTATAGGGTTTATTCTCGTTTCAATTATAAGGATTCTTTCCTATTTTACCAGTTGACAGGATATCCATCAACATAGTGCCAATAATTTCCACTATTTGCTGGTTCTTCTTCTGAATAAAAGTTAACTTTGGCTGTAGTTAATGGAGCATTATTCATTCCTTTTGCTACTTTTTGCCATTCCTCATAAGTTCCTGTATAAAAAATTTCTGACAAATTCGTACAGCCATCAAATGCAGAATTTCCAATCCATACAACGCTTTTTGGTAAGATAATTCTACTTAAAAAGGTGCTTCCAATATAAGCATAGGCATGGATAATTTTTGTCTGATTATGAATTTCTAAAGTACTTACTGTTCTATCTGGTTTAACAAATATAACATACGGATTTTCTTCATTTCCCAAATATAATCCATTCTTATATTCATTATAGACTAAATTTTTACATTTATCTAAACCATCATCTGAGGAGTTCATATATAAGGAACGAAGGCTATCTGGTATGCTTAAATGAGTTAATTGATTGCAGCCACTAAATGCATAATCCGCTATCATAACCATACCCTCAGGTAAAATTATCGTGGTTAAATTCCTGCATCCCATGAAAGCCTTGCTAGTTACACCTAAGCCCCCAGTAACGATAACTTCTTTAAGACTAGCTGGAACAGATTTACTATTATCAGATGCCTTGTTAGCTCCAAAAATATAACCGAAATGCATATATTGACTATCGGCACCACCTCCAATAAAAGGTATAGTTATACTTCCTAAATTAGCACATCCTATAAAGGCAGCCAGTCCAATACTAGTTAAACTGCTAGGTAAAGACAGGTTACTAAAGCCACAATAAGCAAATGCCCTTTCTCCAATACTCAATAAAGTGTTTGGCAACTCAATATCAACTAGATTGTTGCAGTTAGAAAAAGCATACCGTTCTATACCAGATAAAGTAGAAGGTAGTAGTATTTTCGTTATATACTTACAGCCAGAAAATGCTCCTGCTGGTATAATTTCTTCTTTTGTAATGGCAACCTCAGTTAGGCTTTCAGGCACTAAGCTGTTATCCCCAAAAAGATATCCAAAGGTTTTATTCTCAGTATCATTTATACTTTTACCTATAAACGGAATTGATATTTTTTTAAGATTCTTAGCATTTTTAAGTATTCCACTTCCAAACTGTTCAACCGTATCAGCGAACTCTAAAGTTTCTAAATGTATTAATACACCTATAACCTCTGTTTGATTTTTATTATAAATAATTCCATTTGTTATACTATAATAAGGATTCTCATTAGATATTTCTAAATTCTTTAAATTAGAGCATGTATCAAATGATCCAATTTCAATATCTTTTAAGGTTGCTGGAAGCATTAAATTTACTATGGAAGAATAATCTTTTAAAGTTTTCTTGTCTATAGCCTCTCCTCCCAATAATACGATGTCCGTTATTGTTTTTATAGGAAATAAATCCAAGGAATGAATAGATAAGGATACTTTTATCAATTGATTACAGCCTGTAAATGCATCCGGACAAATAACCTTACAATCCTTAGATATTGTTACTTCTGTTATGCTTTTATCCATAACATCTACTAAAAGTACTTTAGGATTGTTGCTATTCCCTAAATAGGAAATTCCATCTTCCTCAAAATACTGTAAAGAGGTGCATCCTATAAACATTTCAGTTCCAATTTTTTCTAATGTATCAGAAATACTTAATTCTGTTAAAGAGGCACAATCCTTGAAGGCTTCATCTGCTAGATTTTTTACTTGAGTTAAAATAATACTTTCTAGGGCTTGATATACATCCTCTCCAGTAAAGCTAGATAGAGATAATGCTGTATCCAAATCTGTACCAAGATAAGGTGTGGTTATCTTTTTTAAATTCGTACATCCTTCAAAAAGTGAAGTGCCAAATTTTACGATACTATCAGGAAAAGCCACAGCTTCCAGTGCTGTACAATCCTTAAAGGCATTAGAAGCTACTTCTGTTAGTAATGCACCTTGTACAGTGGAATCTATATGAACCTCTTTTTGATTCCCCTTATAGGAAATCAAGCAGGCAGTATTCGCATTTGTAATAATATATTCAAAATCATTTTCACTTACCAGCTCTTTAAAATTCAATATGAATATTACATCATGGAAATCACAATCCTGCCAAAGAGATGGTAGACTTTCATATGAAGTATAGATATAAGCTTTTGCACAATTTGTAAAGGCATTTTTATCTATGGTTACAATGGAGGTTCCAACATGAAACTCAAGTGTATTTTTTGTTGCAACAACGATTCGATCCTTATTTTCATTATATAGAACTCCATCCTCTACAACGAAATACGTGTTTTCTGCATCAACCTCTATACTTTCAACGGCTTCTACAAAGGCATTTTCATAGATTGTATGAATATTTTTCCCAATATAAATTTCCTTTGTGGCATCTATGTGCTCTATCGTTGTTACAGGATATACCTTGCCATAAAGCTTTACTTCATCTGGTAGAATCCCATTAAAATTACTTGTAGTTCCTTGAACAATCAGCTCATTATTCTTTATAACATAGCGTATTCCATTTTCAATAATAGGTGTTGCAACACCATATACTGTATTAAATTTTTTGGTTGTACCTGCAATATGATTCCATTTATATGAGAATTGATTTGCATAGGATTGACTAAAGGCACAATGTATCGTAACTGTGTTTGGTAATACATTAAGCACATTCGCTCCAAAAGCAAAATCCTGCATTGTAACAATCGTAGAAGGAAGCCATATATCTGTTACCTTTGTACAGTATGAAAAGCTTACTACAAATTCAGTAGCCCCTTCTGCAATATAAAGGGTCGTTACCTCAGACATAAAGAACTCTACAGAAGCAACCTTCTTTCCCACAAGAGCACTTGGAATGGTAACATCTCCAACAACCTGACTTCCACTTGAAGATAGGGTGATCCAAGAATCATATTCCGAAATATTAAAATTCTTTGAATATGCCTTATACTCCACACTATCCTCTCGAACCGTTTCTTCATCATAAAAATAAATCGGCATCAAAATATTTTGATTCGTATCTGGATAAATGGATGAGGATAGCATTAGGACATAGTCCTCTCTTTCCATGATATTATAGGCAGTATCTCTACCCAAATTTTTCTCATCCACATTTTCATACAAAACGTCTACAGGAATAATGTCCTTCTCAACATAGGTAAGAGTATCTCCAAGCTTTTCCTTTTCATAGGTACGATAGCCATTAGGATCTGTGCCTAATTGCACGAATAGCGTTCAATTTCAACTGTATAGAGTCCATAAACATTTAGATCATAATCATAGAAATTGTTATTCGCATCTTTAATTCGTACATAATAGAAATTGTTCCCATGCTGAACTTGAGGATATCCCATAGATAATTCCGTGGAAGACCAGACATCAGAGGAATTTTCATTTTCTCTTCCCTCAGCACTCTTATAATAAACAGCTTTATACCCTGAAGGTAGCGTAATATGACTTTGAATCTTAAAGGACGTTGCCTTGTTGTTCTTTAAAACAAAATCATAAAGATAATATTTTTTAGCTGTAGCTTCATCCATTTTTATCTCATCATAGAATCCATTAAGAACAATATGCTCATCGATATATTTTAATCGCTCTAGCGTATATGTCTGATTGAGCTTAGTTATTCTAAATTCCTCTGTTGCTGTAGAGATAGGAACCTCTTGATAATGCGTTTCATTTTCTATTTTCACTTCCACATTTTCATATGCCGTTAATGTTACCATAGTCCTTCCTACTGGTAAATCAGCCAATGAATAGGAGCCTTGTGTTTTTTCTAATTCAACTGTCTTGCTATTTTCTCCAGGTGAAACTAAGGTTAAGACATATTTGCTAGCACATTTCAATCGGCTAAAGCTCAATATACCATCCTTAGAAATTTGAATAAAAGTGAATTCCTTTCCATCAATCATTTCCTTATTATTTGGATCTACCGCATCACAGCGAGTACAATATCCATTTTTATAAGAATGATTTAAAGCTGGAATATCTTCAAATTCCTCCTCTTTACATCCACTGCATTTCCGAATCTTTTTTCCCTTATCCGTACATGTAGCAGCCTTTTCTTCCACCCAATTCCCCCAAGAATGAATATGCTCCTCTACGGGTGGATTTACAGGTGGATTATCCTCTGAAGGAGGAGTCTTTGTTGAACAGCTACCTAAATATATTAGTAATAAAACAAAAGAAAGTACAATACCATATTTTTTCTTCATATATGCCTCCAAAGTTTTTTACCGATTATACCATTTGAAGTGCTAAAAAAGTGCCAATGGATTTGAGGTCTTATAGTTAGATATTAAAAAATATTGAAATGTTGTGTATAGAATTAGACGTTTATAAGAATACCCTTTATCGTTTCGTTGGGATAATAAAAATCAGCCTTAAATTAAGACTGACATTTATTGAAATTATTTAATTTTTCAAAAGTCCCTATAATAGGATTTCTATCGTTTTAATATTGTACCTTAAAATAATCAAGGTAAATTTTGAATTTGTCTTGCGCCATTAAGCAAGTGTCCCGCAAATAGCCGCGCTCGTTTTGCCATTCCTTTAATCCACGATAATAGAACAGTTTTACTTCTTCATCGATTATAAAAGGAACGATATTATATTTTAAGCACTCTTTGAATAAAAGCAATCTGCCGATTCTGCCGTTGCCGTCCTGAAAGGGGTGTATACACTCAAACTTATAATGAAAGTCCAAAAGATCATCGAACGACTTTTCTTTCTTGCCATTGTATTCAAAAAGTAATTCTTTCATTTTTTTGGCAACTTCTTCGGGTTGCGCCGTGAACGTATCACCTACGGTATTGGGTAATCTCTTATAATCACCCACGGCAAACCAGTCTTGCCGAGCGTCTGTCGTTCCGCTCTTTAAAGTGCGATGCAATTCTTTTATAAATGTTTCCGTAATTACTCTTTTTGCGTTCTCTATAATAAGGTCGATACACTTAAAGTGATTTGCAGCTTCTACAATGTCGTCAACCTTTACCGGGTCACCGTCAATGCCAATTGTGTTCGTTTCAAAAATATAGCGCGTCTGGTCGTGAGTTAGGCGACTGCCTTCGATATGATTTGAATTGTACGTTAATTCGATTTGAATTTTATGATAAATACCACCCGAAAGTTTCACTTTTTTTTCTGCGGTAAGAACTTCCAACAAGGTAGTAGGCAATTCAACTTTTTTATTTGCTCTGTCGGGCTTTTGTGCATCTTCGGGAATATTCCAAGTTTTGCCCGTTAAAAACGCACCATCAACTTTGCCCATAGCACAATAATTCCGAACGCTTCGCTCGGATAGATTCCATTTCTTTGCTATTTCCTTTACCGACAAATATTTCATACAATAGCACCTCGTTTATAAGTATATCACATTATCGGCAAAAACGCAATAATAAAGCACTAAAATTCAAATATTTTTGCCGTTGTCGGAAGAAAAAGTTGTTTGGTGTTGTACAAAAAAATGGCTGAAAAAACGGGGCAATTCTCCCATTTTCAGTCCAAAAAAGCCTAATTTTCACTTTCAAAAAGTAATAATGCTTTTTTCTTTTCTATGCCTCCATTATAGCCTACAAGCGTTCCATTTGTTCCAATCACACGATGACAAGGAACAATAATGGAAATCGGATTTTTTCCAACTGCTTGGCCAATCGCTTGGGCAGACATTTTTACCTTGCCCACCCTTTTCGCAACCCTTTCCCCTAATCTTTTATAGGTGGTGGTTGTTCCATATGGAATAGTACAAAGCTCCTCCCATACAGCATTTTGAAATGGACTTCCATCCCAGTGAAGAGGCAAGCTTGAAATGCTTGGATTTTTCTTTTCAAAATATTGTGTTAGCCATTCCTCTGCTTGCCGAAGAATTGTTGTTTCCTTTGTAGAACAGGTCGATAAATCTACGGAATTCACTCCTGCTTGCCCCTCAATCCAAAGACCGCATATATGCGTTTCATCACATAAAATTGTGATTTCACCAATAAATGAATTCATTTTTTTAAAATAAAACATAAAAACCTCCGATATAAAATGGCATAGAGTTTCTATGCCATTTTGGTTATTTTATCAAATTTCTTATTTCCTTAAATAGCTTTGAATTGGAATCAATTTTATTTGTATTTCCAATAACACAAAGATTATCTAAAGCCAAGGCCTCTTCAAACAAAGGAGCTAAGGCTGTAATATCCTGCTGGGTAGCATGAATGGCTTCCTTACGAATTTTCGTTTGTAGCTCATAGGTATTCCCTTGTAAATAATTGCTTTGGGCCTTAGAGCCTTTATCGCTAACATGCATAACAATATCTAATCCACCAATAGCACCAATTTTATATTTTAATAAATCCTCTTCTGTTGGATGAAAGCTTTTTATGTAAGAAACAACATCCTCATATACCTTTTTTGTTCTTTCAATTTCAGGATCACGATAAGACGTAAAGCCAATCCCTCCTGTAGCTGGTGTATTTAGCATACAGCCATAGGCACCCCCATGGACACGTACCTGCATCCATAAATAATCTAGGCTTAGCGCATTGTTTAAAACAAGCATACTTCCATGGAATGGAGCCTTATATTCTCCTGATTTGGATACGAAATTCACATCAAACTGTGTCTTGATTCCTTCACTATTGGTATGAGGCGTAAAGGTTGACTTCAATGGATAAGAATCCTTACCTAGTGCGGTATTGTAAAATTCCCAAACGACAGGAAGCACCTTTTGATATGCATCCTTACTTCCTGTAAATCGTAATAAAAATTTATCCTTTGTAAAAATCTTTTGAATTAGGTCTTTTAATGTATGAACCAGCTGTTCTTTTTGATTTTCAAAGCTGTTATAAAGCTCATGAATGAAATCAATATAGCCTATTCCACTGATAGAATCAGACAAATAGCTATGCTCATCAAAATTAGAGGATGCACGGATAAGGCTTACTACATGACCTCGATTGGCAACACTCATCTCAAGGCCGGCATTTAATTCGCTTAAGCGCTCATATAATCGTTTATAATCATCAAACTTAGTCTCTAGTAAAATTTCTTGAATCAATGAAGTAATAACAGAAACGTTCTCCTCTAAAGCACTAAAGGATATGGATAGATTGACTTTTGTTTGTCTTTCAACTGTTTTATATGGAGAAACATGGAAGGTTATGCCACCAGAGTAATTTTGAAGCATTTGGTTAATTTCAAAATAGGATTTCTTTTCTGTAGAAAGATTGGTAAATAAATCACATAAAAGCTGAACATACGCAATCGTTGTTCCATCAATTCCAGTTAAATCAAAGGAATAGTTTACATAATCAATCCCATTTGTGAAATATTCACTAAATAAAGCAGGAAGTGGATCTTCTACCTTTACACAATTCAATTTTTCTGGCTCTGGATTTAAATCCTCTATCTGTAATTTTGGTAGTGTGTCAATTTCCTCTTGGGTTGAAGGTGTGGATTGATATAATGCAAGAGCCTGATTCTTTTCAATAAGCTTCTTCAATTCCTCCTGACTTAAGGAATCCTTATATTTTGCAAGCTTTTCAGTCAATGCCTTTTCTTTTTCCTCAGCACAGGTATAGGAAGGACATAATTTTACAAAGCTTTTATGCTTATTATTTAGGATATACTCTGTAATAATATGTTCAAAATAGCCGTTCTTTAAATCTTCTCTTAATTCCTGATAATACTTTAGATTCTCAAGCTTAGAAAAAGGCTGTTTTTCATCATATAGCCATGAGTTTAAGCAATACATTTCGATTTCTAATCCCTTAGAGAAACGACCAAACTTTCCCTCACGAACCTTAAATTCCTGGAAATTAATCAAGGATTGAATCGCATCATGATCTAATCCCTTAGCAAGAATATCCTTTAAAGTAGAATCCACCAATTGAATGAATTCCTCTTCTCTTTTTTCATCTGCGTTAACAACAATAATTCCTAAAAAAGGCTGTAGAATACCATCATCAAAGGCAGCCATAGCATCTGCACCTAGCTTAGCATCAATTAATGCCTGCTTTAAAGGTGCTCCTGGATTATTTAGCAATACATCAACTAAAGTGGATGTAGCAATCATAAGCTTTGGGTCTAATGTGGTTGGAAAGGCAACATTATAGGATAAGAAGCTCTTATTCTCTAGAGGAAGCTCTTTGGCTACTGGATAATAGCTAGTTTGATATACTGGCTTCTCAAAGCTCTTTTGATATTGAAGTGTTGTATCAAAGCTAATCTCCTCAAAATCCTTTAAATAGGCTTCATCTAACCATGCCATACGCTCTTCCATATCACAATTTCCATAAAGGAATATGTAAGCATTTGTTGGATGGTAATATTTAGAATGGAATTCTTTAAATTCTTCATAGGTTAAATCCGGTATATAGGTAGGATCTCCACCAGATTCAAATCCATATGCAGTATCTGGATATAAGGAATGCATTAAATTTCTAAATAAAATTTGTTGTGGATCAGAGAAAGCCCCCTTCATTTCATTATATACAACGCCATTATATACAATGGGGTCCTTTTCATCTGTTATATGATAATGCCAGCCCTCCTGCATAAAAATTTCTTCATGACGATAGATTTGTGGATAAAATACTGCATCCATATAAACACTCATTAAATTTTTGAAATCCTTATCATTTTGGCTTGCACAAGGATACATTGTTTTATCTGGAAAAGTAAACGCATTTAAAAAGGTATTCAATGAGCTTTTCAGCAATTCAACAAATGGATCCTTAACTGGATATTTTTTAGAACCACATAAAACAGAATGCTCCAAAATATGAGTCAATCCACCATTGTTCATTGGTGGTGTTCTAAAGGCTATTGAAAATACCTTATTTGTATCATCATTTTCAATTGTACAAATGCGAGCCTTTGTTTTATTATGTTCATAAATGGTGACCTCTGATTGAATATCTTCTATAAACTTACTTGTTATCTTAGTATAATTTTTCATTTTTTTTAGCATATAATCGTCTAAATATTATATGAATCCTTTCTTCATTTTTTAAGCTGAGATTAGACTCCTCAGCCTTTTATATATGTATAACCATCCTATTTACTAGAATATTGTGAGGCAATCTTATAAAAGGGAACATCACATATAAAATCCTCAATGGCTTGTTCAGCTATGGAGATAGCCTTTTTTATTTCTATTGCTTCCTCATCTCTAAATTTCTGTAAAACCCAATCGATTACAGGAATCACATCGCTCCTGCCTATTCCTATTTTAATTCTCTTATATTCCTCTGTCCCTATAGCAGCAACAATACTTTTATGACCATTGTGTCCACCAGCACTTCCTGTAGCTCGTAAACGAACTCTTCCCACCTTTGAATCCAAATCATCGGATATTAATAAGATATCGGATACATCAATCTTGTAATACCTCATCACGGCATAAACACTTTCTCCGGATAAATTCATATAGGTCATAGGCTTCAATAAGAAAGCTTTCTTCCCCTGAAGTGTAATACTCGCCAGCATACCCTTTAATTTGGGCTCTAGTCGAAAGGTAACATTTTGATGCTCTGCAAAGGAATCTAGTGTCATAAATCCTGCATTATGCCTTGTATTTTCGTATGGTTCTCCTGGATTTCCCAAACCAACAATAAGCTTCATTATAGCAATTCTCTTTTCGTTTTATCATAGGAATAGGTAAATAATCCAGATAGTGGCTCATCGGATAAGATTCTTAAAATTCCATGGCCTAATAATGTACCAACAGAAAGAACCTTAATTTTATCAATTTTCTTATCATCGTCTAAACGAATGGTATTGGTAATAATCATTTCCTCTAAACAAGAATTTTGAATACGCTCAATTGCTTTTCCAGAAAGAACTCCATGAGTACATACAGCATAAACAGATTTCGCTCCAGCATTTTTTAAAGCCTCAGCTCCTGCGGTAAGTGTCCCTGCAGTATCACACATATCATCAATAAGAATGCAATTTTTTCCTTCAATATTTCCTATGATATTCATAATTTCTGCCTTATTAGGTTCTGGTCTTCTTTTGTCTATAATGGCAATGGTTGTATCTAAAACCTTAGCTAATTCTCTTGCACGAGTCGTTCCTCCATGATCTGGAGAAACAACAACAACATCCTTTAGATTCTTGTCTATTAAATAATTTGCAAGAATTGGAAGACCCATAAAATTATCCACTGGGATATTAAAGAAGCCCTGAATCTGTGCTGCATGAATATCCATACAAATCACCCGATGTGCTCCTGCGGTTTGTAATAAATCCGCAACTAGCTTAGCAGTAATCGGCTGGCGACTTCTTGTCTTACGATCCTGCCTGCTATATCCATAATAGGGTATAACCAAATTGATTGTCTTTGCAGACGCTCTTTTTAAAGCATCACACATAATTAAGATTTCCATCAAATGATCATTTACAGGCTTTGATGTTGGCTGAATAATAAACACATGATGACCTCTTACAGTTTCGTTGATTTGAACATTAATTTCACCATCAGCAAAATGCATAATTTCACAATTGGATAAGGGAACTCCAATAGATGAAGCGATTTCCTCTGCTAAAGGTCTGTTGGCAGACAAACTGAATATTTTAATTTTTTTTCCTAATAAGATTGCCATGAGAAAATATCCTCCAAGTCTCATTTTCTTAAGCCTATTATAACATAACAAAATATCACAAAAAATATGAAAGGGTTATCATACAATAATATTTTAACAAATTTTTTTGAAATAATCCTCTAAAATTGTCAACACATCATCAAAACTTTTTTGTTTGTTACACAGATCTTTAATTTTAGCACTAGAAGGCATTCCCTTTAAATACCAGGCAATATGCCCCCTCATTTCAAGCATTGCAATTTTATCTCCCTTTAATGCCAATAAAAGTGAATAATGTCTTTGAATTGTCTCAAAAATTTCATTTACCCTAGGCTTATCTATAAGGATTCCTTGAGAAAAATATGAAAGTAATTCTCGAAAAATAAAAGGATTCCCTAATGCTCCTCTTCCAATAGCAATCGCATCTACTCCTGTATACTCTAGCATATGCCTTGCAGAAGCAACATCTACAATATCTCCATTGCCTATCACTGGGATATGAACCGCCTCTTTTACTCTTTTAATCCAATCCAAATCTGCTTTTCCCGTATAAAATTGACTCCTTGTTCTACCATGTACAGTTATAGCACTAGCCCCTGCTTTTTCAATAAGCCTTGCAATTTCTACAGCATTGATATGCTCAAAATCCCATCCGATACGAATTTTAACCGTAACGGGCTTAGATACCTTTTGAACGACATTGCTTACAATATCATAAACAAGCTTAGGATCCTGAAGTAAAGAAGCCCCTGCATGAGATTTTTTAGCCACCTTATTCACAGGACAGCCCATATTAATATCAATAATATCCGCATCACTATACCGATCAATATATTGTGCTGCTGAAACAAGGCTTTCCACATCTCCCCCAAAAATCTGCATACTTATGGGATGCTCTTTCTCATTTACCCTTGTCATTTTTAATGTTCTTTCGTTTTGAAATCCTATCGCTTTATCACTTACCATTTCAGCAACCACAAGCCCACATCCCATTTCTTTACAAAGAATACGAAATGCTTCGTTTGTAATCCCTGCCATCGGAGCTAAAACCAATTGGTTTGGTATAACAACATCTCTAATCTTCCATTCCATAAATCTCATCTATTACTTTCTTAATTTCTTCCATCGGTAAACCGATGATATTGCTTAAAGATCCCTTATAGGAGGCAATCAATTCTCTTCCCTTTCCTTGAATTGCATAGCTTCCTGCTTTTCCAAAGCATTCCTTCGTTTGTATATATTCTTCTATTTGTAAATCAGATAATTTTTTAAAAGTAACCTCAGAAACACAAACAAAATTATAAACCTTTTCTTTATAAAGAATTCCAACGCCACTCATAACCTGATGTGTTTTTCCAGACAAGGCTTGCAGCATATTCCAAGCATCCTGACGATCCTTCGGTTTTCCAAATATGACAGAATCTAATACAACAATTGTATCACAACCGATTAGAATGTTGCCATAATATTTTTCCTGCTCATAAGATGCTTTTTTCAAGCCTAAGGCTTTTACATTCTCATAGGGTGTTTGATTTGGATTCATTTGTTCATCTATATCTGATGGAATAACATCAAATAGATAATTGGCTTGATTCAGCAGATCCTTTCTTCTAGGTGAAGCACTCCTCAATATAATTTTTTTCACAACTAAAAGCCTCCTTTTTAGACCCTCTCATTATACCATTAATTGATATCTATCGCAATTGTATTATACATTATCCTTCTATAGCTTTCTTCTTATTTTCAATGCCAAATTTAACTTTTTTTCATAAATATTTTAACATTTTCTATTTATTCCTCAAGCCTTTTGTAATTTAGCTTATCTCCTTTTGAATTTTGCCCATATTTTGCTTTATTCATTTCATTAAAACAAAAAATCACCGATTACAGCACCAGTGATTTATTTTATTATATGTTAATTTACAATCCATTTTCCATTTTTGTAAGAGGTTCGCCCTTGAATACTGCCTTCTTTTTTTAAATTTTGTATTGCTCTATCTATCGAACGTAATGACATATTTAATTTTTCTGCAATTTGTGGCCGGCTTATTTGAAGATTAGATTTAATTAAATTTAAAACTGCTTCCTCTAATTTTATTTCGCCATTTATTTCGCCATTTATTTCGCCATTTATTTCGCCATTGGCAGTATTAAACCCTGTTCTATCAAACGGAATTGTTACTGTAATAAAACTTTCAGAAAATTCATACGCTTTTTCGCCATACTCTCTCACAATAATTGGAACACCATGTCCTGAATGTTCTACAATATCACATTGCATAAATATGTTCATCAATTCTTCATTAACTGGTTTTGTCTTTCCTGCCAAAAAATCTTCCTTTGTCATTCCCTTAGGGATACCACCATAAGACATAATTTCTAATCTGTCATCAAACCAATATACAGCTGGAGGAATACCATCTGTCCATTTATTATGGACACAGGCATTTACCCATGCTTCTTTGAAAGCCTCAAAATTAAATAATTTCTTTTCTCTTCTTGGACTAACACTTAAATCAACATAAGTATCATTTAACGCATCACAGTAATTTAATACCTTTTCTAATGCACTAATCAAGCATGTATTTCCATATTCATTTCTTTTTAGAAAATTCGATTTATCCATTCCTTTAAATATTGCAATTTTAATAGAATGCATATTTTCATCCGATAAGATTTCTGCCATCATATTAAACTTACCACTAGGTGCTAACAATTTGAAGTTATCATAAAACGTTTCTTCATTGATATGAATATTATTGTTTGTTAAATAATTTTTTAGTATTCTGAATGTTAAATCTTTTCTGCCTGTTTCTTGATTGATTAATTTAGGCTCTGGAGTTCTGTGAAGATTCTCATATCTTTCACTTATTTCAGCATCACTTAAACCTCTACAGCTTGTTCCAACTCTTATAAAGCATCCTGACTCGCTTAATCCTTTGGACTTAATATAGTAAAGTTCTGTTCCTTTACTAACTTCTACCTTTACAATTAGCTTACCTTCTTCTAATACAGCACTTGGCTTAACAAAGTTTTTACAAGATGGATTTATACCATCTACTATAATATTTGAAATTGATTTTAATACCTCATCTACATTTTGAATGCCAACAACCTCGCCATCGTTAGTAACACCAATATAGATGATTCCATCGTGAGTATTTAGAAACGCTACTACTTCTTTAACAAAAGTATCATTTAGTTTTTCTTTTAACTCGATAGATTCAGTTTCAACAAACTTCACATTATCACCTACTTGTTTTGATTATACCATAAAGGAATGCATATTTTAAGGGTCTATTTATATTCTTTTTTTAAACTTCCTTCTTCTATAGTTTTCTTCCTATTTTTAATGCCAAATTTAACTTTTTTTCATAAAAATTTGTAAAAAAGAAAAGAATATGCTATAATTTGCAAACAAAAAAGGGAATAAGGAAGTTAAAGAAATGGTAGAAAAGCAGTATATAAATAGCCTAATACTTCGGATAGCAAAAGATGATGAAAAGGCACTAGAGGAGCTTTATCAGATCATGAATCCCGTAATGAAGCAAATAGCGCAAAGAATCTTAAATAAACCCGAGCATGTAGATGATGTACTAGCAGAATCATTTTTAAAAATATATCAAAAAGGGAAATCGTTTAAAAGAGAGTATAATGGAATCGATTGGATCTATGGGATAGTAAGGAATCAAGCCATAGATTATAACCGATGGATGAATAGAGATATAAAAATAGAACCGGAGGAATGTAGAAGCCTAAGCTATGCAGAAACAGGGAGAGTAACCCAAAAGGAAGAGCTAAGATATGCATTAAAGAGATTAGAAAGAGAAGAATATGAGATAGTGACATTAAAGATATGGGAGAGATGGACATTAAGACAGATAGCAAAGAAATATGATTATACTGTAGCTAAGGTATATCGCATCTATGATGAGGCTTTAAGGAAGCTTAGACAGATGCTGGAATAGAAGGAAAATGGAATGTTTCAAGTAATATTTGTCTTTTTCTAAAGAAAGGGGTATAATGGTATCGATAACAATTAAATGGGAGGTTCTTTATGGTGTGTGTAGTAATTCTTCAAGAGATATATTTTTATTTGTTATTAACCATTTTAGTATTGTTTATCTTAACTATCCTAGGTTATTTTGTCTATTCCATAATTAGGAAGCATCAATTTGAAAACAATATTAATCAAAATACGGATTATTTTTCTAGATTAGCTCACGATCTTAAATCTCCTCTTGCAGCAATCGATGGATATGCTTTTCTATCAAAGCAATGTGTAAATGATCCTCAAAAGATTTTAAATTATTTAGACAGAATAGAATTTTCCTCAAAGTATATGCAAGAAGTGATTGATGATACTGTCACCTTATCGAAAATAAACAAAAATAAAGAGGAAATATCTATTGTAAGAGTGAATTTAAAGGATCTGATAAACTTATGCCTCAATACGATTGAAGTCCAATTGAACAATAGGAATATTCAATTGGAAAAGGACATAGATGTTCAGCATTACTGGGTTATGACAGATGGGCTACATCTAACTAGAATTATCATGAATCTATTGAATAATGCTATGAAGTATACAAATGAATTTGGGAAGGTATGGTTTCAGGTAAAGGAGATTGAAAAAAATTACAACTTATCCTTATATCAATTTATAATCAAGGATACTGGGTGTGGAATGAGTAAGGAATTTCAAAAGAGAGTATTTGAACCCTTTGTTCAGGAGCGCAGAATCAGCACCAATATTCCAAGCTCAGGACTTGGATTATACATAGTTAAAAAATTTGTAGATCTACTTCATGGAGAAATCATTGTAGAATCAGAAGAAAATGTTGGGAGTTGTTTTACCATAAAATTGGAATTACATCATTTAATAAATGAGTAGGAGTTGATTGTTTTGGCAAAAATATTTATTATAGGAAATGGATTCTTAGGAGAGCATTTATGTAAATATTTTACAGAAAAATATCCTAGTGATGAGATTACTTATTTTACGGATGATTTTAATTTAAAGATTATTGATGTGAAAAATTATAAAATTTCACATGTAGATGCTCTTTCAAAGGAAGAGTGTGTTGATATTTTAATCAACCTAAATCCAACATTTGAGTTTATTCAAATGCTTGTTCATCAGTTTCAGGCTGTTAAGCATTTTCATCAAGTACTTATAAAGAAAAACAAAAGGATAGAAGCCTTTCTTCAATCGTGTGATTTTACTGCTACGATGAGTTATTCTTGCCAATTATATGGGCCAGGACAGCATGAAAAAGAGCTTTTACCAGTATGGATTTTACGACTTTTAAAGAATAAAACCGTTGAAATAAAAAAGAATTACGAAAGAAATTGGCTTTTTATCACAGATTATTGTGAGGCTATTGATGTTATCCTTCAAAAAGGAAAAAATAAAGAAATTTACAACATTTCATCAAATGTAAAGGTGTTAGATACAGAAATTGTACATGGGATTATAGAAATGTTAAATAAAACAGATAATTTGATAAAAATTGACGATGAAAGGATTTATAATCAAACATTAGAGGGTACGAATTTAATAAAATTAGGCTGGGTGGCGAAGCATACATTAGATAACGCTCTTTTATTAACTATAAAATGGTATTTATTAGATAGTTTTGGAGAGCAAATCAAAAGCGTCATTCAGCTGGCTTCAAAGAAACGTTAATTGGAGAGGGGAAAATGGTTGCTACAATTTTGGATAAATATCAACAATTAAATAAAAGCATTTTAAATATTGCCAAAATGAAATATTTTAATGAAATATATGCAAGTGTCTTAGCATTGATCACAGTTATAGGCTGGAAATTTAATACACTTGCAGGTATGGTTGTTATGATTCTTGCAGCAACAGCCGCTTTACTTTTAACTAAGGATTTAAAATATGTTATACCCAATTGTATTTATTTTATCTTTATGTTTAGTGAAGGCTTTTCGAATGATACCTTTCCCATACCCATCATTATATTTGGAGGAATTTTTGCAGTTGTCCTATTGATTTTTTCTTTTAAAGATGGAATAAAATTAAAAAAAATGAAGTCTTTACTAGGTTTAGCAGGACTAGCTATAATGACAATCATCCCTATTATTTGGTGCAGAGCACCTAAAGGAAACGAAGTCTTTTATTTTTTGTTTTTTGGGAATTTAGGATATTTATTGCTTTATATGATTATGAGTAATGGGATAAAGGATAATGGGATAGATTTACTCGCTGTGAGCATGTCTTATTTAGCAATCATCCTCACATGTGAATGTGCATTAAAGGTGTATGAATTAAGAAATACAGTAGATAGTATATTAAAACTATGGTATTACCTAGGCTGGGGCTTATGTAATGAGGCGGGAATTATGATTTGTGTTTCTCTTCCCTTTGTCTTTTATTTATTAAACAAACAAGAAAAGATTAGTGGAATTTGCTTTCAAAATTTTAAAATTATGATTGGTGTTGTAGGAATTATTCTAACAACAAGTAGAGGAGCTTATCTTTTTGGTTTTATTGAAATCTTTATATTATATCTATTGCTGTTGTTCACTGCTAAAAGAACAAGAGTTTATCAAAATTTATTTTTTGTATATACAGTTCTATTATTTATTGTTGCACTCTGCCTAAAGGATAAAATCACTCTTGTTTTAGAAGAAGTAATGAATTTGGTTTTTAATGAAGGTTTTGATGATAATGGAAGAATGGAGTTATGGCACTCTGCTTATGCGTATTGGATAGAAAGCCCAGTAACAAAGATATTTGGAGCAGGAATGCTATGCGAAATTAAGGAATGGAATTCTGCTGTAGGATGGCAGGTAGTACCTGTGGTTTTCCATTCAACCTTCTTCGAAACTCTTGCCTCAAGCGGTCTTATAGGGGTTCTATTTTTAATTATTCATTTTATACAGAAATATAAAAATTTATATAAGCATAGCTTGAATTTATTTTTGATTTTAGGCATTGGCTATTTTATAGTAGATATCTATGGAATGATAGATAATACCTATCATATGTATTATTATATGCTACCCTTAATGGTTACTATGGCAGTCATTGATGTGGAAATATACAACAAAAGTAAAAATGAAATTATAACAAGTTAAATAAACTAGACATATTTTTGTAAAATAGTATAAAAATATGTCTTTTTTGAGGTTAAATTCGTTTTATTTGTTGTTTCACTTGGTTAAAAATGGTAAAATAGTTATACTAGAAAAGTGTCTAAAGAAAGGAGATGAGGCAGATGCTAGAATTTTTATTTGGCTTTATAGAACGAAATATTTTTTTCATATTCCTGTGTGTACTAGCATTAGGTATAGCCTCAGCTTATTCTAAAGGCATAAAATTTTTGTTTTTATCGATTTTAGGAATATCTGCAATGTATTTTGCATTACTTTGCTTTTATAGATTAGGGTATGGAATAGAGCTATTATATAATTGGTCCTGTAAGTATGTGATTCGGATTTGTTATTTTATCGATTATTATAGTTTCCTTTGCTTGAATCATTCGATTTTTTTAACAAAAATTATGGATTATTTTTTAATTCATTCTAATGGAAATCTTTTGTTTTATTTTATCCATTTCACAGTTTTACTAGGGTTTCTTATTTTAGCAATAGAAATAATCATACCTAAAATTAAATTTATCTATGTTCAAAAGATTAAAATAAATATGAAAGAAATAAATAAAAAACCTTATTTTTACAATACTATTAATAGAGTACAATCTAAATTTATTTTGAATTCTGTTTTTAGATGTTAGAGAAACAAATAATTAAAATTTAAAAATTTTGATTAGGAGTTGTTATGTTATGAATGATTTAGAGATAGTTGAAGTCAAGTATAAAAAGAAACGCTTTTATCAATTTTTGAAAAGACTTGTAGATTTTTTTGGAGCATTGCTAGGGATTATTTTACTATCTTGGTTGATGATTATATTAGCAATTTTAGTAAAGTGTACTTCAAAAGGACCTGTTTTTTATGTGTCTGATAGAATTGGTAAAAATGAGAAGCCATTTAGATTTTATAAATTTAGATCAATGAGAGTTGGGGCAGATGCTGAAGTAGAACAGCTTATGGCTCAATCTGAGCGAGAAGGAACATTTAAAATGAAAAATGATCCAAGAGTAACTCGATTTGGAAAATTTCTAAGAAAAACGAGCTTAGATGAGCTTCCACAATTATTTAATGTTTTGAATGGAACAATGAGCATTGTTGGTCCAAGACCTGTGGTTCAAAGAGAATTGGATTTAATGGATGAATACCAAAGACAAAGATTTTTGGTAAAGCAAGGAATCACCTGCATTTGGCAATGCAGCGGTAGAGCCAACACATCTTTTAAAGAACAAATATTAATGGATTTAGAATATGTTAATAAACGTGGCTTTTGGTATGATGTTTACCTTGTTTTAAAAACGATTCCGGCTGTATTATTAGGGAAAGGATCTGTTTAATTATGCAGGCAATCATTTTGGCTGGAGGTTTTGGTACAAGACTTAAAAGTGTTGTTTCTGAGGTTCCTAAGCCAATGGCTCCAGTGAACGGAAGACCTTTTTTGAGTTATGTATTAGATAGTTTAAATAAGCAGGGCTTTCAAAAGGTTGTTTTAGCTGTTGGATATCAAAAGGAATGTATTATGGATTTTTATAAGAATCGTTATAAAAATATTTTAATTCAGTATTCTATAGAAGAGGAACCCTTGGGAACTGGGGGCTGCTTAAAGCAGGCTATGAGTTTCATTGATGATGAATTTGTGTTTGTTTTAAATGGAGATACCTTTTTTGATATTGCCTATGAAGATATGGCAAAGCCGAAAGAGCTTAGTATTGCTTGTAAAAAAATGATAAGCTTCGATCGCTATGGAGAAGTAAAATTGGATTCGAATTTAAGAATTACAAGCTTTGAAGAAAAAAGATTTGTAGATGAAGGCTTTATCAATGGTGGAATTTATTATCTTCCCAAAAATATATTTTCAAACTATAGCTTTCCAAAAAAATTTTCAATAGAAAAGGATTTTTTTGAAAAGTATATGGAACAGCTGAATATTAAAGGCTTTTTAAGTGATGCTTATTTCTTGGACATTGGTATTCCTGAGGATTATCATCAGGCTCAATCTGATTTTCAAGGAAAAAAAGCTTTGTTTTTAGATCGAGATGGTGTGATTAATGTGGATTATGGACATGTCCATACCATCGAGGAGTTTAAAATTACTGATTTCATTTTTGATTTGTGTAGACAGTATCAGTGTAGGGAATATTTGATTTTTGTTATTACAAATCAAGCTGGAATAGGTAAAGGGCTTTATAAGGAGCAGGATACAATTTCACTTCATCGATATATGGTCGATATATTTAAAAAAAATGGGGTAGAAATTGAAGCTGTGTATTATTGTCCTCATAAGCCAGAGGATGATTGTGATTGCCGAAAGCCAAATCCTGGATTATTGATAAAGGCAATTCAGCAATATAAAATAGATGTGGAGAATAGTGTAGTGATTGGCGATAAGTTATCTGACTTAGAGGCGGGCAATTCAGCAGGGATAAAGAAGTTAAAGCTTGTTCCCTCTAGATATGAAACTTATCCTGTACCGTTTGATTATGAGATATTAGAGGTTTAAGTATATGTTAAAGGTTTTGCATGTACCGAATTATTATAAGCCCCATATAGGGGGGATTGAGCAAACCTGTCATGATATTGTAGATGCTTTAGATGGACAGGTTTTACAAAAGGTAATTTGTTTTAGCGAGGATAAAAAAACAAAGCACCAGGTGATTGATGGTGTGGATGTTGTGAAGTGTGGTGTGTGGAAAAAAATTATGTCACAGTCTATATCCTTTGCTTATAAAAAAGAATTAAAAAAAATACTAAAGGAATTCCATCCAAATATAATGATTGTTCATTTTCCGAATCCTTTTGTTATTCATTATATTTTAAAGCTGTCAAAAAAAATGAATATTCAAATGATGGTTTGGTATCATACGGATATTGTTAAACAAAAAATCGTTGGATGGTTTTTTAAAGGGCAAACTAGAAGGATATTAAAAAGATCCTCACAAATCATTTGTACATCTGCTTTGTATAGTAAGGCTAGCGTTTCCTTGAAAAATTTTCAATCAAAGATAACCATTATACCTAGCTGTATCAATGAAAAAAGATTAAAAATGACAGAGGAAGCTAAAGAAAAGGCAGAAGAAATTAAGAGAAATTATGCAGATAAGGTTATTGTTTTTGCTGTAGGAAGACATGTGGAATATAAGGGACTAAGGTATCTAATTGAGGCATCTAAGGATTTAGATGATTCTTATAAAATCTTTATAGCTGGACAAGGGCCTTTGACCCCAGAGCTTAAAGAGCTGGCATCTAAGGACTCTAAAATAACATTTTTAGGGAGATTAGATGATTTAACTCTAAATGCTTGGTTTTCTGCGATGGATATTTATGCTTTCCCTTCTATAACGAAAAATGAGGCCTTTGGATTATCTTTGGCAGAAGCAATGTATTTTCATCATCCTGCCATAACCTTTACAATTCCAGGAAGTGGAGTTAATTTTGTAAGCTTACATGAGGTTACAGGAATAGAGGTTGAAAATAGAAATGCTAAAGCCTTGGCTGTGGCTATAGAAAAGCTAGGTAAGGATGAAGCCTTAAGGAAGCAATATGGTGAAAATGCTTATCAAAGAGTAGAGGAAAATTTTACTTTTGAACAGTTCAAAAGGAATGTGCTAGATTTTTTTAAAGACAAGCTATAAGCTGTCTTAGAAAGGAGTTGATTCATTTGATTATTCGTTCTAAAACGCCATTAAGGATTGGTTTTGCAGGTGGTGGAACTGATGTTTCTCCATTTTGTGACGAGTATGGCGGTTGTGTTTTAAATGTAACAATAAATATGTATTCCTATTGTACTTTGAAGCCAACGAAAAACAATAAAATCAAGTTTATTTCTCCAGATAGAGAAGAAATATTAGAATTTGATTCTGTAAAGGAGCTTCCTATTGATAAGGGATTACCACTCCATTGTGGTATTTACAATCGTATTGTTCGATCATTTCACAAAAACAAACCGTTATCCTTTGAAATGACTACCTATAGTGATGCTCCTGCTGGATCTGGCCTTGGAACCTCTTCTACGATGGTTGTTACCATTTTAAAGGCATTTCAGGAATGGTTAAATTTACCCTTAGGTGAATATGACCTAGCCCAGCTTGCTTATGAAATTGAAAGAATTGATTTACAATTTGCGGGAGGAAAGCAGGATCAATATGCTGCAACCTTTGGTGGATTAAATTACATGGAATTTTATAAAGATAATCATGTAATCATCAATCCGCTCCGTTTAAAGAAGTGGATTAAAAACGAAATGGAAAATTCGATTGTTCTTTACTATACGGGAACCTCTAGAGATTCAGGTACTATTATAAAGGAACAGGCTAAAGCTACTCAAAACAAAAAATCAATGGATGCGATGTTAAAAATAAAAGAACAAACCGCTTTGATGAAGGAATATATTTTGAAGGCTAATTTTGATGGGATAGCAGAATGCTTACATCTGAATTGGTTAGAAAAAAAGAAAACAGCTTCTGTAATTTCAAACCCTATGATTGAAGAAACCTATAATTATATCCTTCAAAATGGAGGAAAGGCTGCAAAAATTAGTGGAGCTGGAGGAGGAGGCTTTATGATTATATGGTGTGATCCTCAAAAAAGATATGACTTGATACGCGCTTTAAAAAGAAGACAGGAAGGAAAAACTAAGATTGTGGACTTTGTTGAGCATGGGGCACAAGCTTGGACGATATATGATGAAGAATAAATCTGAGGAATATTTAAAGGATTTGCTGGTAAGATATCCAGAGTTATGTCCTTGTAAGGATGACATTTTAAAAGCCATTGAATTGATTAAAACATCTTTTCAAAATGAAGGAAAGCTTTTATTGTGTGGAAATGGTGGAAGTGCTGCTGACTGTGATCATATCGTAGGAGAATTGATGAAAGGCTTTAAAAAGAAAAGAACGTTATCAAAATCCATTATCGATAAAATAAATGATTCGAATTTAACAAACCAATTGCAATATGGACTACCAGCAATTTCTTTGGTTTCACAAACAGCGTTGACTACAGCATTTTCTAATGATCAAATGCCAGAGGCTGTTTTTGCACAGCAGGTATTAGGCTATGGAAAAAAAGAGGATGTTCTGTTATGTATTTCTACATCTGGAAATTCAAAGAATTGTGTTTATGCAGCTAAGGTTGCAAAAATTTTAAATTTAAGGGTTATTTCTTTAACAGGAAATAAGAAATGTGATTTACAGGAATTAAGTGATTGTGTCATTCAAGTGCCTAATGATGTTACCTTTAGAATTCAGGAATATCATCTTCCAATTTATCACACAATATGTATGATTTTAGAGGAAGAGTTTTTTGAGGAATAAATTAAAAGAAAGGAATTGGACAAATATGAAAGTAGTAATTTTGGCTGGAGGCTTCGGAACGAGAATTTCTGAAGAATCACATTTAAAACCTAAACCTATGATAGAAATTGGTGAATTCCCTATTTTAATTCATATAATGAAAATCTATGCTTCCCAAGGGTTTAATGATTTTATTATTTGTGCTGGTTATAAGCAACAAGTAATAAAGGAATATTTTGCACATTATTACTTGTATACTAATGATGTCACTTTTAATTTGGCTAGTTTTTCTAATGAACGAGAGATACATAAAAAAAGTAAAGATGGATGGAAGGTTACAGTTGTAGATACTGGATTACATACTCAAACTGGTGGAAGAATCAAAAAAATTAAAGAGTATATAGGGAATGAGCCTTTTTTATTAACTTATGGAGATGCAGTAGGAGATATAAATCTTGCTCATCTTATTGAAAACCATAGAAAGTCTGGAAAATTGGCAACAATTTCTGTATATAATTTTGGACAATCAAAGGGAGTTATTGACTTTGATAAAGATGGAACGGTTTTATCTTTTAGAGAAAAATCTGATGATGACGGAGATTTAATAAATATTGGTTATATGGTATTAGAACCACAAGTATTTGATTATATACATGATGATGTGACTCCTTTTGAATCGGGTGCCCTTTCTGAATTGTGCCAAAACAAACAAATGAATGCTTATATACATCGAGGATTTTGGCAATGCATGGACACATTAAGAGAAAAAGAAAAGCTAGAAAAATTATGGTATTCTACGAATTGTCCATGGAAGATTTGGGAGGATTAGCATGTTTGATTTAACATTTTATAAAGGAAAAAAAGTTTTCATAACAGGGCATACAGGGTTTAAAGGAACATGGCTTTGTAAAATATTAATCAATTCTGGTGCAATTGTTTGTGGTTATTCCTTAGAACCTCAAACAAAACCCAATTTATTTTCTCTTTCAAATATAGAAAGACAAATGAATTCTAATATAGGAGATATAAGAGATTTTGCTAAACTAAAATCAATTTTTGATAGCTTTGATCCAGAAATTGTTATTCATTTAGCTGCCCAGCCGTTAGTAAGAGATTCTTATGATAACCCAGTATACACTTATGAGACCAATGTCTTAGGAACAGTAAACATTTGTGAATGTGTTAGATTATCAAAGCGTGTAAAATCTTTTTTAAATGTAACAACAGATAAGGTTTATTTTAATGAGGATATTCCAAATCATGCATTTAAAGAAGAGGAACCACTTGATGGTTATGATCCATATAGCAATTCCAAATCTTGTAGTGAGTTGATAACCCATTGCTATAAAAACTCATTTTATAATCATATAGATATAGCTGTATCAACAGCAAGAGCTGGAAATGTAATTGGTGGTGGAGATTTTGCAAAAGATAGAATTATTCCAGATTGTATTCGGGCAATCGAAAAAAATGAAAAAATTATAGTCCGTAACCCGTATTCGACAAGACCCTATCAGCACGTTTTAGAGCCTTTATATATTTATTTAGATATTTGTGCTAATCAATATTTAAATAAAAATTATCAAGGATATTACAATGTAGGACCTGATGATTGTGATTGCGTGAATACAGGAGAGCTTGTTGATAAATTTTGCAAAGCATGGGGAAATAATCTTTCATGGATTAATAAACATGATGGTGGACCACATGAGGCAGCTTATTTAAAACTAGATAACACAAAAATAAAAAATGTTTTTGGCTGGAAACCAAGATGGCATATTGATGAATGTATAAAAAAAATTATAGAATTTACAAAGGTATATTTAGAGGATAAAGAAAAAATTGCTATTGAAATGGATAAGGAAATAAAAGTATTTTTTGAGGTGGTTTAATTTGAAAGCAATTGTTACAGGTGCTAACGGATTTGTTGGGTCTAATCTTGTAAAAAAATTAATTGAAAATAATATAGAGGTTCTTGCTATAGATATATCCTTTTTGAATTCAAGACTTTGCAAAAGTGACTTAATTAAAACTTTAGAATTGTCTATTGAAAAAATAAGTGAACTAGAGCAAATGGTAGAGCCTAAATCATATGATGTGTTTTATCATTTTGCTTGGATTGGTTCTGCAGGCCCTTTAAGGACAGATGAGAAAATTCAAACACAAAATGCTTTGTGGACTGTGGAGTGTTTGCGTACGGCTTCAAAAATTGGTTGTCAAAAGTTTATATGTGCGGGATCTATTATGGAATATGAAGTACATGAAGCAATGTATGCACAAGGATCTAAACCAGGAGCAGCATACATTTATGGAGTAGGTAAAGTTTTGGCTCATGAGCTTTGCAAGCCAATTGCAAATCAAATTGGTATTGATTTGATTTGGACTTATATTACAAACGCTTATGGTATTGGAGAAAAGTCTCCTAGATTTATAAACACAACTCTTAGAAAAATTATTCATAATGAGCCTTTAGAATTTACTGCAGGTACTCAAAATTATGATTTTATTTATATTGATGATGTAGCAAATGCATTTTATTTATTGGGCTTATATGGAAAAGCTAATAAAGGATATATGATTGGTTCAGGAACGGCAAGACCTTTAAAAGACTTTATAATCGAAATGTGTGATGCAAATGCTGACAACAACAAGCCGTTATTTGGAAATGTTCCTTTTACTGGCGTTAATGTTTCTTTAGATGTATTTTCAATTGCTGAAATAGTAAAGGATTGTGGCTTTAAACCGACAACAAGCTTTGCAGAAGGCACTATAAAAACGTTGAAATGGCTTAAAGAGACTGAATAATTGAATTAACTTTTAATGAGAAAGGGATGAGCGATAACCTATGCAAAAATGGAGTTTTGAAGAATTGCAAATGAAGGGTGCATACAAAATAACACCATTTTATTCTGATGATTTAAGAGGCGGCTTTCTTAAGGATTATTCAAAAGAAGTATTTGAACAAAATGGTATTTCTTATGATTTAAAAGAAGTTTTTTATACCATTTCGCACAAAGGCGTTATACGTGCAATGCATTTTCAAAGGGTGAAACAACAAGCAAAGCTAGTTCGTTGTGTACGTGGAAAAGTATTTGATGTTATTATTGATTTACGAAAGGATTCTCCAACTTTCATGAAATGGCAAGGATTTTACTTGTCCGAGGAGAATATGGTTGAATTGCTTGTTCCTGAAGGGTTTGGACATGGGTATCTGGTATTAGAAGAATCTATTGTATCGTATAAGTGCGCAGAGAAATTTTATGGAGAGTTTGATTCTGGTATAAGATACGATGATCCTTCATTAGCTATTCATTGGCCGTATGAAGAAATTGGAGGAAAAGAAAATATTATTAATTCTTTAAAGGATGACTCCTTACAAAGTTTTGAGGAATTCATGAAGAATTATGATAAGTTTTGGATAGAGTAAGAAAGGAAGTTATTTATGAATATAGTATATTCAAGCAGTGATTCATATTCTGAAATTTGTGGTATTTCAATTGTATCATTGTTAGAAAATAATAAAAATATAGATGAAATTAATATTTATATTATTGATAATGGTATATCAATAATAAATAAAAAAAGACTTGAAGATACGGTTCATAAATATAACAGGAATCTATTTTTTGTACAGGCTTTGAACCTAGAACAAATTACAAAGACAAGCATTTATGTTGGAAGATGGAATATAGGGACATTCTTTAGATTGTATCTTTCCTCTTTGTTGCCTTTAGAGATAGAAAGAGTGATTTATATTGATTGTGATATGATTATAAGACATTCTTTAGAAGAAATTTATAATATAGATTTAGACAATTGTTTGGTGGCAGGAGTAGATGACTGTAGAAGTGATTTATATAGAATAGAAATCGGGTGTGAACCAGGCACAGTTTATATAAATAATGGTTTTATGCTGATTGATTTGAAAAAATGGCGTGAAGTGGATCTGGAATCTAAATTCACTAAATTTATAAATCAAAGGAAGGGAGATTTGACTTATATGGATCAAGCCCCTTTAAATGGAATACTAGGACCTAAGAAACAAATTTTTGAATTGCCTCCTGTTTATAATTCACAAAGAATATTTTTCGATTTCTCATATAAACAATTACTTAATTTAAGAAAACCCAATCATCATTTGTCCAAAGAAGAATATGAAGATGCTGTAAAAGATCCTATTGTTGTTCATTTTACACCAGTATTTATTTCAGGCACAAGGCCATGGCAAAAAAAAGATAATCATCCATTTAGAAAGGAATATCTTCATTATAAAAATATATCGCCTTGGAAAGATGAACCATTAAGGCGTGATGATAGAAAATTGAGAAAAAAATGGATGACTTGGATTTGTAAAATCACCCCAAAATTTATCCTTATTCCCGTCATGGCATATTTACATGCCACATGGTATCCTAAAAAAAGAATCAAAATTGCTAAAAAAAGAGGTGCGTTATATTGAAAATATTAATGGTGAATAAGTATTTGTATCCTGTAGGAGGAGCTGAGACTTATATGTTTTCTTTAGCAAAAATTTTACAAGAAAATGGACATCATATTGAATTTTTTGGTTTGAAAAATGATGGAAATATAGTTGGGAATCAATGGAATATTTTGATGCAAGGATACACAAATAAAAAAATATTTAATCCTTTAAGCTTGGTTTATTCAAAAGCTGCCAAAAGAAAAATGATAAAGTTGTTAGAACTTTTCAAGCCAGACATAGTTCATTTTAATAACATTTCTTTTGATTTAACTTCATCTGTTATTGATGCTTGTAGAATACGAAATGTTCCAGCTGTAATGACAATACATGATCCTCAGTTGGTATGCTGCAATCATATGTTTTATCGCACTAATACGCAAGAAGTTTGCACAAAATGCTTAGATGGTAATTTTAAGCACTGTATAAAAAATAAATGCTTAAAAAATTCAAAATTGAAAAGCTACTTAGCATATTTAGATTCAAAAAGAACTCATAAAAATAATACTTATAACTACTTATCTTTTTTTATTTCTCCCAGTGTTTTTTTGAAAAATAAATTAATTGAGGGAGGGTATGATTCAACTAAATGTAAACATTTATGTAATCCTATAGATTCTTCTTTTATTACAAAAGATATTCCTGAAAAAAAAGACTATATTTTATATTATGGTAGAATTAGTCCAGAAAAAGGGGTTAAATTATTATGTGAAGCCGTACCTGATGATATAAATCTTATTATCGCAGGAGTTGGACCACAAATGAATGATTTGCCAAAAAAAAATAATATAAAATTAGTGGGTTTTAAAAGTGGTGAAGAATTGAAGAAGTTAATAAAGGAAGCCAAATTTACAGTATACCCATCAATTTGGTATGAAAATTGTCCCCTTTCTGTAATAGAATCTATAGCGTTAGGAACGCCCGTTATTGGAACAAATCAAGGGGGTATACCTGAATTAATTAAAGATAACATTACAGGTATGCTATTTAACTCTAATAATACTATTGATTTAAAAACCAAGATTAGTACTTTATATAATCACAAGGAATATGTTAATTTTGTTTCAAACTGCATTAATTCAGAAAAAGTGACAATAGAAAAGTATTATAGTGAGATTATCAAGATTTATAAGGAGGCAATTCAAAATGAAAAGGCTTCTTAATAGTATAATTACAAGAATTAAAGGAGAACCTTATAAATTAGATGAAAATATCCCAAATTCTTTTTTAATCAAATTGTGTTTTTTAAAACTAGGACAATTATGGCGAGGCTTTTGGACAAGACAGCATTTTAAAAGAAAGAATAAAGGAAAAAGAGTTTTTATTGGTAAACATGTTAAAATCGAATGTAAGAAAAAAATTTCTTGTGGAAAAGGAGTCACCATTGGAGATTATACCTATATTAATGCTTTATGCAAAGGTGGAGTAAGAATAGGTAACAACGTTTCAATCGGTCGGAAGTGTTCAATAGAGTGTACTGGTGTGTTACGTAATTTGGGGGAAAGTCTTACTATAGGGAATAATGTAGGAATTGCTGAGAATTCATTTATTGGAGTTAGAGGACAAGTCTATATAGGGGATAATTGTATTTTTGGCCCTAATGTTAAAATACATTCTGAAAATCATATTTTTACTTGTACAAACGTTCCTATTAAATTGCAAGGAGAGCAAAGAAAAGGCGTTAGGATTGAAGAAGATTGTTGGATTGGATCTGGAGCAATTATATTGGATGGAGTTCATATAGGAAAAGGTAGTATAATTGCAGCTGGAGCTGTAGTTAATAAAGATGTGGAAAGTTATACCATTGTAGGAGGAGTTCCAGCAAAATTAATAAGACATAGAGAAGAATTAGAATCACCTGTAGAGAGTGATTGACTTGAATAAGATTAAAAGATTATTTTTGTTTGTAAAATATAAAACCTTAAGTCTTACATGATTATAAATATCTTACACCTCCCATTTAATTCATATAGGGAGTCTTGTTAGTGGCAAAATTGAAAGTAATGCTGTATATGTAGGTAATCCAGTGAAAAGACAGCAATTTAGATGATTGGGCATAAAAAACTCCAAAATGATAAAATTGTAAAAGGCATAAATAATTAAACGAAATATTTTAATTGGAGGAGGGATAAGTATGAAACCAAAAAAAATAGGTTTACTATTAATAATAATATTTTTATTGGGTTCTATAATTTTTGAAAATAAAATATCTATAGTAAAATATTTTGATGAAGTTTTAGTACTAGTCTTCCTATTGTTTACAATTTTTAATTTATTATTAAAAAGAATTAAACTCTCTTTAAGAGACACTTTCTTAATTTTTACTTGGATTGGACTTATTTTTATTGGAATTATTTCAAATGTTTTTATTAAAATAGATAGGAAAATATTTGAAATTTGTTTAGATATAGTAAGTTTTTCCAAATTATTTATTTTTATAATATGTACGAAGTATTTATTTTCTTATAAAACGGTTGATTCTTTCTTTGATTCTTTAGTTAAAATTAGTAAGTGTTTGGTTATTTTACTGTTTGTTTTAAGTATAGGTTCAGTTTTTTTTGATTTTGGAATGAGAGGACAAAAAAGATTTGGTATATATGGTTTTAATTTTATTTTTGAATATGCACACGAATTTTCAGTATTTGTTCTTTGTCTTTATACTGTTTTATATTTGAAATTGAAAAAACGAAGAGATAGAATTCTATATTCTTTTTTAATTTTTTTTGTTCTAATTTTAACACTAAAAGGACCGTCTATGCTTATTCCATTCATATTTTTGGGATTCAGTTCAATTTACAAATATAAGAATAAATTGAATGTGTTAATCATACTATCCTTTTTAATGGTCATTTGTATTTGGATATCAAAATTTCAAATTATTAATTATTTAACAAATGAAAATGCTCCACGTTACTTATTATTTAAATATGGTTTTATTACAGCAAGAAACTATTTTCCTTTTGGTAGTGGATTCGGCACATATGGTTCATCAATAGCAGCCTCTGCCTACTCTCCCTTATATGAAGCATATGGTTTTTCCTCTTTATATGGAATGAGTCCAGAGGATTATCAATTTTTAAATGACACATATTATCCTATGATAATTGGGCAATTTGGTATTTTGGGGGCACTAATAATGTCTTTTGTGTTCTATTCATTTTTCAAAACTTGTTTTCAGTGTTATAATAGAAAAAATAAAATTATATCTAGTATTTTATTATGTTACTTTATTATTCATTCGGTGGGATCAGCTATATTGACCTCATCTGCAGGGGTATTGGGGTTGATTTTTATATCTTTAGTTTGGAAATATGATGAAGGGAAGAGAAAATATGAAGTATAAAATTGTAAAATCATTTAAGGATGGAAATTTATGGTATAAAATCAAAAGTTTGATTTTAGGTAAACTATTGCAAATGAACCATTTTCAAATGGTGGTCATTTACAGACAGATGATTTTAAATAAGTATAAAAGGAAGTATTCAAAAAAAATTGAATATCATAAATATGAATTACAGACTCCAGTAAAAAAGGTTTGGGTTTGTTGGTTTCAAGGAAGAGATAATGCGCCTTTAATTGTAAAAAAATCTATTGATTCTATTTATGAAAAATTCACTGATTGGGAAATTCATTTTTTGACTAAAGAAAATTTATATCAATATATCGACATGCCAGCTTATATTATAGAAAAATGGGAAAAAGGAATTATTACTCATACTCATTTTTCTGATATTGTGAGAATAAATCTTTTATTTATACACGGAGGTCTTTGGGTAGATGCAACAACTTATTTTACTGATAAATTCCCAGATTATTTGATAAATTCAGACTTATTTTATTATAATCATTTAGATTGCAATGATTATGCTTTAGTTATGGATAGCTGGCTTATCTATGCTAAACCTCAAAATCCTATTTTAGGTCAAGTTCAAAATCTTTTATTTTTATATTGGAAGAAGAAGAAACATTTATGTGAATACTTTTTGGCACATTTATTTTTTGAAATAGTCTTAGAAAAATATCCTGAGGAGTGGGATAAGATTCCATATAAAAACTCTATTGATGCTCATATTTTAATAAAGTATATAAATAAGAAATATGATGAAAGCGAATTTGAGTTTATCAAGAGTCAATCCTTTTGCCATAAATTAAATTATAAATGTACCTTAAATGAGGAGCTTGCCAATACATATTATAAAAAATTGATAAAAGGTATAGAATGATGAAGAGTATAAAAAAAAATTTGATCTATCAATTTTCATATCAGTTTTTAATTTTGGTTATTCCCTTTATTATCTCTCCATATTTAACTAGAATTTTAGGGAAAGAAAATTTGGGTGTATATTCATATGTAAATTCAATTGCATTTTATTTTGTTATATTTGCGATGTTGGGAATTGCAAATTATGGAACAAGAGCCATATCTATGGTTAAGGATAATGAATTAGAATTAAGAAAAACTTTTTGGAATTTATTTTTTCTACACATAATCTCTTCATCTATTGCAATTTTTTCATACTGCATATTATGTTTTTCTTTATTAAAATCATCTGTTGGATATTTACACATATTGTATGTGCTATCAGCACTATTTGATATTACCTGGTTATTTTATGGTCTTGAAGAATTTAAAAGTATTGTTTTGAAAAATACTCTTATTAAAGTTATAGAGCTAATTTTAATTTTTACTTTAGTGAAAACAGAAAATGATCTTCCAATATATACGGCAATCATGTGTGGATCATATTTATTAGGTATGTTAGTTATTATGCCTTTGGCAATTAAAAATGTAAAATTTATTCGACCGAATTGGAAATTAATTGGGAAACATTTAAAACCTGTTTTGATTCTAAGTATTTATACATTAAGCACAGGGATTTATTCGGTATTAGATAAGACTATTTTAGGTATATTTTGTGAGAAAGCAGATGTAGGTATTTATGATTATGGAGAAAAATTGATTAAAATAATAAATACGATTTTAACTACCGTTGGAACTGTAATGTTACCAAGGATGTCTTATTTATTTGAAAAAAAAGATAAAACAAAACTCATCCAATTTATTTCTTATTCTTTTATAGGCATTGGTTTTTTAGCTTTTGGATCCGTGTTTGGTATTTTAGGATTGGGCGATGATTTTGTTTTGTTATATTATGGTAAAGATTTCATAGAATGCTCATTTGTTATGAAATGTTTAACCCCGATTATTTTAATTGTTTCCTTTGGTAATATTATTAGAACTCAGTATATTTTGCCTAGTAAAAAAGATAAAATGTATGTTGCTTCTTTTGCAATAAGTATGCTGCTAAATGCGATTATTGATTTATCATTAATACCTTTCATAGGTATTAATGGCGCTATTATTGGAACGATAGTTGCAGAATTGACTTCTGTTTTAATTCAATTATTATCTGTAAGAAAAGAAATTCCTATTTTAAAATTTTTGTTTAAAACTATACCTTTTCTATTTAGTGGAGGAGTTATGTTTATAATTTTATTTTTACTAAATCATTTTAATGTTTTTAGTTCAATTAATATTGTAGGAAGGCTTTCTATAGAATTTGTTATTGGAACGTTCATTTATTTTAGTATCTCTTTTATATTAGCATTTATTTTTTTAAAAAAAGATACTATATTAATTTTGAATAGTTTGCTAAAACGAAAGAAAGAAGTAAATAATATATAAAAAATATATAATGAGGTAAGAGTGTTATGGATGAAAGATTATTTAAACTTCAAAATGGATTAAAGTATGTTTTGAAATTATTCCATGAATATTGTGAAAAACAAAATTTAAAATATTATCTGGCTTATGGATCTTTATTAGGTGCAATACGGCATCATGATATTATTCCATGGGATGATGATATGGATATTTATATGTTTCGTGATGAGTATAACAAATTAAGAGATCTTTGGAAAAAAGAATCTCCAAAGGAATTATATTTACAATCTTTTGATGATGTTCGTGATGTGTATTTTACTTATGCCAAAATTAGATTAAATGGAACTACATATAATGAAAATACAACGAAAAATAGAAATATGCATAAGGGAATTTTTATTGATTTGTTTATTTTAGATTATTTGCCTAATAATTTAAACGAACGTGCAGTATTATATAAGAAAATGAATCGGATAAATAAAATGACTTATTATAAAGGAACATACGAAACCACAAAAAAAATAAAATTCATTTTTACTAAGCTCTATAGTTATTCTTATTTGAGAAAGAAAAGAGATCTATATATTTCTAAAATAAAAGATAGAGCCTATGTAGGATATATAGGTTCATTTAGTAATTTTTTAAGAAATGTATTTAAGGTTGAAGCTTTTAAAGAATGCATGTTATTTGATTTTGGAAAATATCAATTTTATATTCCAAATGGTTATGAAGAGATTTTGAAGAAATTATATGATAATTATATGGAATTGCCCCCAGTAGAAAAAAGAATTAATCCACATGTTGTAGATATAGATTTTGGAAATTATGACAAATTGTTTGAAAGTAACAAATAAAAATTGGAGGTGAAAAAGCAATGATAAAAATTACAACTGAACAAATTGTTTCTTTAAAAATTACTAGCCAAGAAATGATTGAGTGGGTAAATGAAACAATTAAAAATAAAAAAAGTATGCTTTTGCCTGAAAAAATCAGTATAAAAATGGATGAAGGTAAAATATTTTATAATGTGATGCCATGCGTTGTTGAAACAGAAGGGGTCGCTGGAGTTAAAGTTGTTACACGATATCCTAATCGTACACCCGTATTAGACAGTAAACTCTCTTTATATGACTTAAAAACGGGATATTTAAAAGCGATTATAGATGCTGATTTTATAACAACTTGGAGAACAGCAGCTGTTGCAATTCATTCTATAAATCTTTTGGCTGTTCATGAATTTAAAATAATATCTTTTGTAGGATTAGGAACCATAGGTAAAGCTACATTGAAAATGTTTCTAGATACAATAGATAAAAAAAGAAAAGTTGAAATTCGTATTCTTAATTATAAAAATATAGGTGAATCTATAGTTAAGCAATACGAAGGTGATACTAATGTTACGTGGAAATTGTTTGATAATTATATTGATATGGCTAAGGATTCAGATATAATTGTTTCAGCTGTTACTTTTGCCGAAGAAGATTTTGCAGATGAGTCTGTTTATAAGAAAGGGGTGCTTTTAGTCCCTATTCATACTCGAGGATTTCAGAATTGTGATAAAACATTTGACAAAATATTTGGAGATGATTATAATCATATTCAAGGATTTAAATATTTTGCTCATTTTAAAAACTTTCATGAGATAAGCGATGTCATTAATGGTATATGTGTCGGTCGGGAGAATAACGAAGAGAGAATAATTGCTTACAATATAGGGATTGCGTTGCATGATATTGTTTTTGCACAAAAAATAATGGAAAAACTTTATAATATAAAAGAAATAAAATAATTTGATTATATAGAGCTTTTTAATCCAAAATAAAAGTTCCTTTTTATAATGATTTTCGATCATTTTCATTATAAAAAGGAACTTTTTGCTAATTTTACAAGTTTTAAAAGGAAGAAATCTATAAAAGATTGGAATTAATGAAATTAAATATCATTAATTTTATAACTTGAATCAATTTCTATTAATTCATTATAATTGTCTATTTCTACAATGTCAAATTTTGAACACATATTTATTTCAACATTGAAAATATCTTTATAGTAATTAAAAACACATGACTCCCAAAATTCCTGTTTACCCTCTTTTGTTTTATATATTTTTGGTAAAAGAGTTCTTATTTTTTTAGAATCCTCTTTGTTCCAATAAGAAATGCCAAAAGCTTGATAACAATTTACATTCCCTTTTTTATAATCAACTGCATAATAACTGTCCCTTTTAAAACACCAATCATTTGTTTCATTAACATATACCCCTAAATAATTTGAAGCGAAGTGATATTTAGAAATAATGTTGGAATTGGTTATAAAAAAATCTGCTTCACAAATATAACAATTATCAATATGTGGTAGAGCTTTGATGATAGAAGAGATATTGTTTGTATTGTTATAATTATCATTTTCAATTAATTTTAAAAAAGGATACTTAGATAACAACTCATTAAACAATTCTTTTTTATAGCCCGTTACAATATATATTTCTTTTATATCTTTTTTAATTAGAGAATCAAGTAAAGTATCTATTATTCTTTTACCATTAATTTTAACTAAAGGCTTTGGACGTTCTAATGTGATTGGAACCATTCTAGAACCGAAACCTGCAGCCATTATAACAGCTCTATCCACTTGAAATGGCTTTAACAATTTTAACCCCGTTGGAGTGATTTTTAGATTTTGTCCTAATTTTTGAAACCATCCATTGTCTAATCCTTTTTTAATAATAGCCTTTACATTATCCCACGAAAGGAGAAGTTTATTAGAAATAAATAGTGAATCACAGGGGGAATTATTTTCTGCAATATACCTTAGAACGTCAAACTCATAGCGAGATATATTTTTATTATTTTCCTCATCCTCGTTTACTAAATATAAAGAATATGTTTTGGCCATAGTGTACCAATTATATAATCCCTCCCCTATAATTGTCCCACAAGATTCTTTATAAAGGGCCCAAACTAGCCAATAGTAGGCTATAATAGCACTGTAAGCTAAATAATGAAATCGTACTTGATTTGTATAATTTTCTTTACAATATTCCTTAATGAAACTTTCAGCTTGTTCAAGACTATACATAGCGTCGACAATGTAATAGCCAACATCTATTCCAGGGTCTCCTAAACCTGCATATTCCCAATCAATTAAAATGGTTTGATTAGATGTGAGCATCCAATTATGTTTATAGGTATCCCCATGACAAAAACATTTTTCAATGCCATCACCTTTTGTTTTTTTGTACAGTCGAATAATACACTTTTTTAATTCATCAAAATCAGGCATTTGGATTTTAGTTTTTTTTCTAAGCTCTATTTCAAGTTTTTCAGCTTCAACTATAGGATCAAATGTCCAATATATCTCTTCAATAGAAGTAGAATGTAGTTTTTTTAACGTTTTAATTATCATTTTAGAATCTTCTATATTATAATAATCGGGCTCTTTAAATGACGAAACATAATAGGAAATTTTCCATCCCTCTTTATCATCCATATATATATATGTTGAATCAAAACCATATTTTTTTGCGACTTCTAAAGCTATTTTTTCATGTTTACGGTTAATAATTAAATCTGTACCTTCTCCTGGCTGACGATAAACATATTGTATGTTTTTTACTGTAAATATAAAAGAGGTATTTGTAAGTCCCTCATACACAGGTCTAAAATTAAGAATATCAGACTCATTACATTTTAAAGTCAGACAGATATTAGCCATAATTTTACTCTCTGTATGATTTACATATTTATCGTCAAAAGCTCTCAACTCTTCTACAAAATCAAATTCGAATATTGTTTCAGGAGGAAAAATTTTTATTGAAAATTTAGGCAAAATAGTTAAATGATCTGCCACAAGTTTCTCCCAAAAGTCATTATCATATTGACCTGTTTCGTGATATTTTTCCATAAGAGAAATTATTGTAGAAGAAAATTCACGATTCCAATAAGAGTGTCCTTGTAAAATATATCCCTTTTCTTTACCTTTACTCATAGAAATAATTTCATTCTTTCGATTTACATCGACATACATTTCCTTTGTTTTATAGTTGACAAATTGAGAGGCATAAAAAGAAGTATATTCGTATTTTTGAAATGGATTAATAGTGAAATAATTATCGGAAGAACAAATGTAGGTTGAATTGATTTGACCTTTAGAAAGATATAAGGATTCGATATTGTTTTTTTTGTTAAATTCTGTATTAATTATAAAATTTACATTAAATTTATCCTTAAGATAAAAGAATGATTCCTTTTTGTATCCTAAAACAATGTAAATATTTTTTATTCCAATTTCTTGCAATTGCCTAATTTGACGTTCTATTAAGATTTCACCTTTTACTTCATATAATCCTTTTGGTAATTCTAACGATAGTGGCACAAAACGAGACGATGGACCCGCAGCCAAGATTATAGCATTTTGGACCTTGTATTTATCTAATTCCTCAAGTCCGGTTGAAGTAATTTCTTTCTGATTCACAAATGATTTCTCTTCAAATTTTTTTATTATTTTAGATATTGTTCCAATTGATAAATTAGTATTATTTGCTATTTTACGATAAGGGTTTCTACCATATTTATAAATATAATATAAAATTTCAAATTCACATTTAGTCATCTTATTCCTCTTTTCAATTCTTATTATTATGATTATACCTCAAAACTAAAAGAATTACTATATTTATAAAAATAGTATATAAAAATTTTAAAAATAAGATTAAATTGTTCATTAATTTCGAAATATGGTTGCAAAGTGAACAAATTTATTTTAAAATCTATTATATAAAGAAAAGTAAACTAGAGGTGAATTAAATGAAATGTTATGAAGGTAATATATTAACAGTGGATTCTGAAAATACAGTTTGTCGCTATTTAGTAGAAAATAATGGAATTATACAGTATGTTGGTAATGAGTTGCCTAATGAATTTAAAAATTTAGAAACGATAAAATTAGGATCAAAGGCTTTAATACCATCTTTTGTTGATACGCACCAACATTTTGCCTCTTTATCTACATTTAATGCGGGTTTAAATATAATGAATGCAAGTTCTAACAGAGAAATGCTGGTTATGATTGAAGAATTTGTAAAACAGACAAAAAATAAAGTTTTAATATGTTTTGGTGCATCACCATATTCTGTTCAAGAGAAAAAATTAATTTGTAAAACAGAGTTAGATACTGTTTGTCCTAATAAAGAATTGATGGTAGTAAAATATGATGGTCATGCGTGCATTATTAACACAAAGCTTTTGAAAAAGTTAGATAAAAAGTTATCAAAACTAAGGGGGTATCATCCAGATACTGGGGAAATGAATCAAGAGGCTTTTTTTGCAGTATCTGATTATATAACGAGATCTTTATCAATTTTGAAATTGATTAAAAATATGCAAAAATGTATTGATTTTCATGCCAAGCAAGGTATAGGAATGATTCATAGTGTTAGCGGTGTTGGATTTCCTTTCAATTTAGATATAACTATTGAAAAAATTTTTGCTAAGTCTTTAAAAAATAATTTTCAATTACGTATTTTCCCTCAGTCTATGAATCCCAAAGTGGCCAAGCGTAGAAAATTATCTAGAATTGGTGGTTGTTTTGAGTGTGCACTTGATGGTTGCTTTGGATCTCATGATGCAGCACTAATTGAAAAATATATTGATGAGGTTAGTGGGAATGGTGTTTTATATTATTCAGATGAAAAAGTAATAGATTTTTGTAAAAAAGCTAATAGACTGGGGCTACAAATTGAATTACATGCAATAGGAGATAAAGCTTTCAATCAAGCTACAAAAGCAATAAAGGAGGCTTTAGATGATTTTCCAAGGAAAGATCATAGACATGGAATCATTCATGCTTGCTTACCCACCAAGGAGGGAATAGAGATATGTAAAGATTATAATATACAACTTCCTATTCAGAGCGCATTTATTAATTGGAGCCAAGAGCCAAACGACTATTTAGAAAGTATTTTAGGTAAAAAAAGATTGAATCTATTGAATCCTATTAAAACTTTTTATGAGAATAATATAATTGTTTCTTTTGGTTCTGATGGACCTTGTACAACTCCAAATCCTATTGAATGGATAGATAAAGCAGTAAATAATGACAATCAAAACGAATGCATTACAGTCCAGGATGCCTTAAGAATGTGTACTTATAATGGATATTTTACTACTTTTGATGAGAAAAAAAGAGGAAGTTTAGAAAAGGGGAAAATAGCGGACATGGTGATTTTATCCGACAATCCTTATTCTGTTAATAAACATAATTTAAAAAACATTAAAATAGAAAAGTTGATTTTATCTGGAAAACCATATGTATCTTGTAATAGAAATGCTTTAATTACTTTAATATCTGGTATTTTTTCCAAAAGAAAATATTAATTAATCTTTTTAATTAATTAAAATAACGACGTATATCAAAGGAACCATTAGTATTTTTTAAAGATACTAGTTTTTCCCCATTTTTATAAATAAATTTATTATAATAATTTATAGTTTCGAAATCCAATGAAAAGTTTTCACATAAAATATTAAATGTATATCCATAATTGCCATTCAAATCTATATATACATCACCGTTATCTTGTACTAAGTTTAGTTTTTCAAAACTATTTTGCGAAATTCTAGTTGATGCACACTTTAGATTCAATGATATGGAATCAAATATATTATTTGTTAAATTGACTAAATGAATTCTATCATATAATATTTCACAATTTTCAATTTGGCTATTTTTAATAACGCAGCATTCGTGAAGTTCTCCAGCATTTATATAAGATTTTAATTGATTAATTTTGCAGTTAGATATTTCAAATTGTCCAACTTTAGAATGGATTTCTAAAGAGTTTGTAGTAGTTTTATCAATAAAAATATTATTTGAAAAACCATTAATATAAATAAAAGATAACACTTTTTTATCATTCAAATTAATAGTTAAATCAACATTATCATTTCCAGAGTATTCTATTAAAAGCTCTTTATTATCTAATTTAAAATTAAACTTATTTGGATTAATTTTATTTGCAGAGAATTCAAATTTGTTAGATTCTGTAAGTTTGATTGTTCCAAAAGTCCAATTTATTTTTATTATTTCTACTTCATTTTGGATTTCATAATTTGCATCTATATTTTCAATGTCTTCATTTAAACAACTTGATAGAATAAAAAGGGTTAACAAAAACAGTGTAAAATTTAATAAACTTTTCAAAATTATCAACTCCAGTTTAATATATTTTATCATTATTATTTGAATACTACAACTATCTTATGTAAAAATTGTAATCATTTTATAAATGAGAATGCTTAGTCGTTTGAAAATTATGTGTTTGTTAATATTATTGAATATTATTAAAATAAATGGTAAAATATAAAACGATAAAAATGAATATTTTTGGAGATATTATGATATTAAGGAGGTGAATTTTATGTATGATTATTTAATTGTAGGTTCTGGATTATATGGAGCTGTATGTGCCCATGAGCTTACTCAAAAAGGATTTAGCTGTTTGGTTGTAGAAAAAAGAAATCATTTGGGTGGGAATATCTATACTGAAGAAGTAGAAGGAATTCAGGTGCATAAGTATGGTGCTCATATATTTCACACTTCAAATGAAGAGGTTTGGAAATATATGAATCAATTTGCTAAATTTAATCATTATGTAAATTCACCGATAGCTAGATATCATGATGAATGCTATAATTTGCCGTTTAATATGAATACTTTTACAAAGCTTTGGCCAAATGTATTTACTCCTGAAGAGGCAAGAATCAAAATCGAAGAAGAAAAGAAGGATTCCTTTAAGGAAAATCCTTCCAACTTAGAAGAACAAGCTCTATCCTTGGTTGGGAAAACAATATATGAAAAATTGATTAAAGGATATACAGAAAAACAATGGGGAAAGCCTTGTAAGGAGCTCCCAGCATTTATTATCAAGCGTTTGCCTGTACGGTATACCTTTGATAATAATTACTTTAATGATATTTATCAAGGTATTCCTATAGGTGGGTATACAAAAATCATTGAAAAGATGTTGGCTGGAATTGAAGTCAAATTAAATTATAACTTTTTAGAGCATAAAGAGCAATTATCGAAAATGGCTAAAAAGATTATTTATACAGGTCCAATTGATGAATATTATGAATATTGCTTCGGACCACTAGAATATAGATCGATTCGGTTTGAAACAGAAGTATTGGATATGAATAATTATCAAGGAAATGCTGTGGTTAATTATACAGCTGAGGATATTCCTTTTACAAGAATCATAGAGCACAAGCATTTTGATTTTGGATCACAAAAGAAAACAGTAATATCAAAGGAATTTTCTTCGACATGGCATACTGGTGATGAACCCTACTATCCGATTAATGACCAGCATAATAATGATTTATATCAAAAATATAAAAAGCTTTCTTTAAAGGATACTAAAGTTGTTTTTGGGGGAAGGCTAGGCTTGTATAAATATATGGATATGGATGATATTGTTGAAAGTGCACTTGAATTTGTGCGTGGTGAATAATATGAAGCATATTGTTATATTGAATAGCCATTGGTGCTCTGGTGGAGCAGAAAGCATGATAACGAATTTAATATCTGCAATGGATAAATCAAATCTGCAATTTACCATTCTTGTAACCCAAAAGGAATCGAATTTATTTGATGATATATTAAAGGAAAATCAAGTGAATTTTAAAACCATATTAGAAAAGCCTATTTCAAATCCAATATGGCGCACATTGAAAAATGGGCAAAAAATAAAAAAAGCTTTATTAGAATTGAAAATAGATGTTTTACACATCAATTGTAGCAATGCTTCAGGTTTAAAATATGCAAAACTTGCAAAAAGGCTTGGCATACCTAAGGTTATCGTTCATTCCCATAATGCAAAAATAGAGAAGGATATTTTCGGTTTAAAAACCTGGTTTCATAAGCATTGGAAAAAGAAGTATTCTATCTATCCAGATGTTACGATTGCTTGTTCAGAGCTGGCTTATCGTTTCATGTTTTCAAAAAAATGTAATAAAGAAAAAATTTTATTAAATAATGGAGTTGATACATATAAGCTTCAATTTAATAAAATAATAAGAAATGAATTAAGAAATCAATATGGGATATCTGAGGACGAGATTCTTTTGGGACATATTGGAAGATTTGTTGAACAAAAGAATCATAAATTCTTAATTGATATCGTAAAGGAATTGAAACAAAGAAATTTTAATTGTCGTTTAATGCTATTGGGAGAAGGGTATCTTAAGCCAGAAATTTTTCAATATGCAGAGGCGTGTGGAGTAGCTTCATATATTATTGACGCAGGTGTTCAAAAGGACGCGTATCGATTTTATCAAGCATTTGATTATTTTCTTTTGCCAAGTCTACATGAAGGCTTGCCTGTTGTTGGTATAGAAGCACAGGCAGCAGGACTGCCTTGTGCTTTTGCTGATACAATTGATCAGGATATAAAAATATTAGATTCCTCAGTTTTATTGCCTATTAATCAAATTTCTTATTGGGTAGATTATATATTGCACGATAAAACAGAACGGAAGGATACATCCTTTATCATAAAAGAGCATGGATATGATATAAGAAGCTCTGCAAAAACATTAAAAGAAATTTATACATCATAGCTTAGGAGGTGATTTGTTTGTTAGTTTATATACTTATGACTGCTTTGACAGCGGCTTTTCTTGGGCTTAGTCAATATTGTTATCAAAAGTCTAAGGGAGAAGTTAATAAAAATAAATATAAGGCTTTATATTACAGCCTGTTTGTTTTATCCGTTCTTCCTATGACATTAGTTGCAGGATTAAGATATGAAGTTGGAACAGATTATAATCACACCTATGTACCTAATTTTTTGAATGCATTGGTTAAAAATGACCAATATTCTGAGGTTCCATTCCTATGGCTAAATATGGGGCTAAGAAGAATAACGGATGATCCAATGTGGCTGTTTTTAATTATGGGCTTTTTATTTGCCTTCTTTATGAATCTATCCATAAGGAAGCTTTCAGATAATTGGGCCTTGTCTTCCATTTTGTTGGTTGCTTCAATCATATTTTTTGTGTCTTTAAATAATTCTAGACAAATGGTCGCTTTAGCTATTTCTATATATGGCTTTAGCTTTGCGTTAGAGAAAAAAGTGGTTCAAAGCCTTCTTTGCTTAGCTTTAGCGATGTGCTTCCATTCCTCTATGATTATTCTATTGCCATTTTACTTTTTAATTCATTGGAAATGGTTTAAAAGGTATTTTTTTGTTTTTGTTATTCTTTCCATTTGTATTCTTCCTTTTATGAATCCTGTAGTTCGATTTGTATTACCTTATTTTAAATATGGTTATTATTTTGGATCGGAACATGATAATGGAAAATCAATATACCCTTATTTTATTCAAACCTTGAGTGTAAGCTTGATTGCTTTATGCTATTTTAAGCCTTTAGAAAGTCAATACAAGAAAAAATTCTTCCCTTTATTTTTAATGAGTGTTTGTGCTACATTGATAGGCTTTTTAGGATTTTTTGTTCGTATCCCTGAAATGATGTCTAGATTTTTGTTGAACTTTTCTTGGGCCAATATATTTTTAATTCCAATGATAGTTCATGTAGAGAAGAATAAAATATCGAAAATATGCATTTTAATTATTTTGATTATATTATTATATGCACCTACCTATTTGATGATCAATGTGTGGAATAACCATGAGGTGTTACCATATCAATGGATCTTTGGTAAATAAGGAGGCAAGAGCTATGTGGGAATCTTATTTGATTTATGGCATTGCAACTTTATTAACCGTTGTTTTTTTAGGGCTAGCTGAATGGTTTAAAAAGAAGGAAGAAATAAAATACAAAAAATGGTATATTTTATTTTTAATTTTAGCAATATTGCCTCTATCCTTGGTCTCTGGATTGAGGTGGGGGGTAGGAACGGATTATTTTTATACCTACTATCCACGGTTTTTTCAAATCGTTACCGGAATAAAACCATATAAAGAATATCCTTTTATTTGGTTAAACTTATTGATTTCCTTTTTTTATATGTCGCCAGAGCCCTTATTTGTCATTACCTCATTTGTTTTTATGACCTTTTTCATATTATCTATTGATAAAATGTCTAAGTCTTTGCCATTATCAGGACTATTACTTGTTTTAGGGAATTACTGGTTTATTTCTATGAACAATGTTAGACAATGCTGTGCACTTGCTATAATGATTTATGCCTTCTCGTTTTTCTGTGACCATAAATTTATCAAGGCTGGTATTTTTTCCTTGCTGGCTACAGGATTCCATTTAACCTCCGCTGTTTTGATTCCTATTTTTTTGATTTTATCTATTAGAGGACTAAAAAAATATTTTTTGGAAATGAATATTGTATTGCTTTGCTTAGGGATATTTGCTTTAGATTTTGCAAAATGGGCTATGGGGTTATTCGGTTATGGTGGTTACTTTGATCCGTTTGGTTGGCAGGAGCCATTATATACACAGATTATCCTATTTTCCTTTTTATTTTTAATCTTTCTTTTTGGAAGAAACAAAATAATGAACCAAGATAATTATGCATTTCCACTAATGATGCTGTGTACACTTGCTTTTTTAATAGGACTTGAATCCTTGCGCTTTCAAACCATGGAAACTATGAGTAGAGCTATATTATACTTTTCATGGACAATTATATTTATTGTACCCTATTTCCTAAAGCTGTCTAACCATAAATGGTTCAATTATTTGGTAACCATTGTGGCCATTCTTTTCGTTTGTGGCTATACGTATTATATTACAATTTATCTGGGCCATCATGAGGTATTTCCATATTGTAGTATTTTTAACAAATTGGGCTAAGGAGTTGAAATTATGCTAGAGATGTATGTAATAACACATAAGAAAATAGAAGACAAAAGAATTCCTAAGGATAGAAAATTTCTTTTGGTAGGAGCATGGAATAAAGAGGATACCTTTGGCTATATGTGTGATCATATAGAGGATAACATTTCTCATAAAAATCCATATTATTGTGAGCTGACGGGATTATATACGATGTGGAAGTATGCACAGGGAGAATATATTTCTTTAGAGCATTATCGTAGATTGTTTAGTGATGGTAAAATAAATCTGCTTCACTATAAAATTATTTCTAAAAATAAGCTAGAAAAGCTGATGAAAAAATATGATTTGGTTTTACCTCATAAGCAATGCTGGCCGAAGGAAAAAAGCCTTTTTACGCAATATGAGCATGAGCATATAGCCAAAGATATAGAAAAGCTAGAACAAATTATTTTATCTCAATATCCTGAGTATAAAACGGCTTGGGAGCAGGTTATCCATCGACAGAACTACTGTTATCCATATAATATGTTTGTAGGTAAAAAAGCAATGATGGATGAGTATTGTACATTTCTATTTGATGTTTTATTTGAATTAGAAAAAACAATGGATATCGATGATGGAAGAGATGCGTATCAAAAGCGTGTATATGGGTTTTTATCCGAGCGCTTATTTAATGTATGGTTATACTATAAAGGAAATTTAAAAATAAAGGAATTGCATATTGCAACACTTGGAGATAAACCAATAAAGGATTTTGTTAGAAGAATCTATAGAAAAATTTATTGGAAATCTCATGGGTTTAAGGGATAATATAAAAGAAAGGGGCGATTGTATGAAGATTAAAAATTTAATTTTATTTTTTCTAATTTTCTTTTTATTGTCCTCTTGTTCCTCTACGGTTGAAATTCATGAAATGGTTTCTTTAAATGATAATGAATATGTAGATATTATTTTATACAATTCAACAGAGGAAGTTTTAAATGAATGCAAAGAAAAGCTAAGCTATTATCTTAAGCTTTTGGATCGAGAAAATACATATGAGGGCTTAGAAAATGTTTGTTCACTTAACACAAAGAAAATGGTAGCTTTATCGGAAGAATTGGTTGAGGGGATTCATTATGCAGAGGATATATTAGCTCAGTATGAAGTGGCCTCCTTACTTGCTGGAGGGTTAAATGATTTATGGGATGCTGCTTATGAACAAAAAATCACGCCCTCTGAAGAAGCTATTCAAAAGGAATTGCAAAAAATAAAGACCTCCTCTTTGAAATTTGAAAAGAATACGGTGTCTATAATTGGAGATGCCAGCTTAGATTTGGATTTTATGAAGCGTGGTTTTATTTTATCTAAGCTTAAGAGCTACCTTATAAGTGAAGGTGTTTCTGAGTATATTTTAAACTTTTCTTCTAGAACAATTATTTATGGACAAGATCCGAAAACAAAGTATTTTACATGTTCCTTCTATGGTATCAAAAATGGATATTATAAAATAGAGGATATGTCTATGTCCTGTTTGGGGGCTGACATAATTGTTTGGTATGCTGAAGATGGATATCGTTATACAAATATCCCCTCCTGTGTTACGGGGATTCCCAATGATGATTATGAGAAATTATTTGTCTTTGGAAGTGATCCCTTCCTATCTGATATTTTAGCCTATGCCTTTTTTAATATGGAATTAGAGGAAATACAAAAGGAAGAGAACGAAAATGAGGTATATGCTATGATGTATAAGGAATTAAACTTAGTATATCGAAGCTCATATTTGACAGAATTAATGGTAGAATAAAAAAATAAAAGGAGGTGTAATTATGGAGCAATCGGTTCAAGCAAAACCAACAAGCATTAAGAAAAATTATATATATAGCGCTCTTGCTAAAATATTTGCGTTACTGATTCCGATATTGATTACACCTTATTTAGCTAGAGTATTAGAGCCTGATGGTAATGGAGTGATAAGCTTTGTAGCCTCCATTGTATCTTATTTTGTTATCGCATCTAATATAGGAATTGAAACCTATGGACAAAAGGTAATCTCAACCCATCGAGATGACAAGCCTTATTTAAAACGGTTTTTAATTGAAATAACGACCCTTAGAGCCATTTTGACAGGGCTATGCTTACTTGTATACTATATAACCTTTGTCGTGGTTTTAAAGGGCAATACAAGGCTATATGCAATTTATGGGTTAAGCCTAATGGCTGTAGCAATAGACTTTACTTGGTTTTTTCAAGGCGTTGAGGATTTTAAAAAAATAGCCTTTTCTAATATTTTTTCTAAGCTTTTATATGTGATTTTGGTTTTTGTTTTTGTAAAAGAAAAAGCAGATTTAAACCGCTCTGCTTTTATATTGGTTATTACGAATATTTTACCTTATTTTATTTTAGTACCCTTTTTATTCCGTTATATTCACAAGGTAAAAGTCGATGACAAGATTCGCCCTTTTTATCATTTTAAGGAATGTATGGTATATTTTATTCCCACGATAGCCATTCAAATATATACGATATTAGATAAAACTATGATTGGCTTAATAACGAATTCGGATTTTGAAAATGGGTATTATGAGAAGGCAGAACAGCTGGCCAAGCTTCCGATTACCATTATAACGATGATGAATATTATCATGCGATCTAGAATATCTTATTATTTTGCAAATCAAGAGTTTGATAAAATTAAGGCTTTAACTAAAAAATCGGCAAGCTTTTCTTTAATGCTAGCCATACCCATTATGTTTGGTTTAATTGTTATTGCTAAAAGATTTGTTCCCATTTATTTAGGAGAAGGCTATGAGGAATGTATTCCCTTGGTCTATATTTTTTCTCCGTTAATTTTGATTATTGGCATTAGTAATTTGCTGGGTACACATTATTATACCCCCTTTGAAAAGCAGAGAGTCAGCAATCGCTTTTTAATTATAGGAGCTGTGATTAATGTAGTATTAAATGCAATTTGTATCTATTTCCTTAAGGCAAGAGGAGCTGCAATTTCATCTGTTATAGCAGAGCTCGTCATTACCATTTTATATTTATATTTTGCAAAGGATTTTTTCTCGCTTAAGGATTTTATAAAAGTAGGATATAAATATATCATTGCAGGAGTAGGAATGTTTGGTGTGCTACTTGTGGTTAATTATTATCTTCCAATGGGAATAGGATATTTGGTATTAGAGGTAGGTATTGGAGTAAGTGTATATTTCCTTCTTTTACTATTTATGAGAGATCAATTTCTATTGTCTATGATTCAGCTATTTTGGAAGAAATTTAATATATTTAGGAGAAGTTAAAATGCAACTAAAAGAAGAAGTGTTATGCAATTTTAAAGTGTCAGTTCAACGAAAAAAGGTATGGCAAAAGGAGCTAGAGATGGTACGTCTCTTTGTTGATTTATGTAAAAGACATCATCTGAAATATTTTGCTGCTAGTGGGACTTTAATTGGTGCAATCCGACATAAGGGATTTATACCATGGGATGATGATATCGATTTAATGATGCCAAGAGAGGACTATGAAAGATTTATAGAAATTGCGAAAGAGGAATTAAAGGATGGTCCTTTCTTTCTTCAGCATTATACCACAGAGAAAAACTATCCTAATGGACATGCTCAAATTAGAAATAGCTTAACGACATGCTTTATAAAGGAATCCTACGTCGATTTAAAAAATGGAAAAAATTGTGGTATTTTCATTGATATTTTTCCATATGATTTAGTTTATGATGATTTCAAAAAAAGAAAAAAATATTGTAAAAAAATTAAGCTTTTAAAGGCCTTAGCCTTATGGAGGGTTTATACCCCGAAAAGCTTAATAAGAAAACGTGCTGTTCAATTCTATTTTTGTTTTCACTCTCTTCAAAAAACAATTGTAAAGATTGATCATTTAAGTAAGTCTTTCCCCAAAAAGGAAGCCCAAAAAACAGTTGCTTTACCAAGCTTTATGCCTGGCTATGAAAAGGAAGTTTGGCCTAAGGAATGGTTTGATGATGCGATAGAGCACCCTTTTGAAGATATATATATTGCCATTCCTGTTCAATATGATGAGGTATTGCGAAAAGAATATGGAGATTATATGGCTATACCCGAGGATAAGGGGGGGGCTATGCATGGACAATGTTATTTTAATTGCGAGGTTCCATATGAACAATACAAAAATATATCTAAGGAAGAGTTTGATCAGTTATTTTTAACAAACCAATTATAATCTTTTATTTTATGCAGCACCTCCGATATCAGCAAAGGAGATGCTGCATATTTTTTTTTGTTGTTATAAAAGAAAAACTATAGGTTTCCATTGCTAGAGAAGTAGCATATTTCTTAAATACGCATGATGGGTTTTTGTTCAAAAACAAAACCGATAAAACAAAATATGAACACAATTATTGACGAATACGAACAATAGTGGTATAATTTTTTTGTTACTAGAAATAATAAAAGTAAAGGAGAAAAGCTATGAAAAAAATATGGACTTTAGGAATGATAGCTCTTGCGAGTGTTGGATTCCTTACAAGCTGTGGTGATAAAAAAGAAAAGGTTGTTATTTCAGGTGCCTGTGAAGAGGAGCGTATTGCATTTATGCTTCCGAGGCTTCAGGAAAAATTTCCTGAATATGACATAACCTTTCAATATGTTGGTACAGGAGAATTGGTTAGCAAATTACAAGGGGAAGGGAAAAATACAGAGATGGATATCTTTTATGATTTAGATATCTGTAATGCTGAAATGCTTTTGAACGAAAATTCCTCTTTATTTATTGATTTAGGGGATCTTGTAGATAAAAGTGTTTATGTTGATGGTCTTTATAAGGATGCTTCTAGCTTTAAATATGCAGTGGATATTAAAACGAATGTGGCTCTTTTAGTTAATGAAAAAGTATTAAAGCAAAATAATTTACCTCAGCCAAATTCCTTTCAGGATTTATTAAAGGAGGAGTATAAGGGAAACATTACCATAGGAAATCCAAAAAGCTCAGGAACCTCTTATACGATTATCAATGGAATTGCTTCTACACTTCCTGAGGATGAGGTTGGAGCTTATTATGAGGCTTTAAATAAGAATGTTAAAGAATATACTACCTCAGGCTCTGCTCCAATTAAATCTGTGAATCGTGGAGAGGTTGCGATTGCATGTGGAATGCTTTGGCAATGTGTAGAATTTGCAAATCAGAATACTGATTTAAAGTGGATTTTACCAGAAGAGGGATCTCCGTATAATTTATATACTATGGGAATCATTGATGGACATCAAACGGATGCTGTACAAAAGGTTTTCCAATATTTATTTAATGAATTGAATCCAGAGCAGGTAAGTAAATATGCTCCTGATAAAATTTATAAAAGTCAATCTACCCCTCAAATTCCAAATTATCCTACCGAAGTAAAAGAGGTAACGATGAAGGGATTATTTGATTTCAACTATAAGAAAAATTTATTAGATAGCTGGAAGTATTAATATATGAGTGAGTGTATATTAAGTTTACAAGGAATCAATAAAAAATATGGAAATAAGCAAATCCTTGAAAACATAAGCTTTGATGTTTATCAGGGGGAGTTTCTTTCTTTACTTGGATCCTCTGGTTGTGGAAAAACTACATTACTCAAGCTTTTGGTTGGGATTGAAGCACCGACTAGTGGTGTGATTCTTAAAAATGGAGTTGATGTTTCAACTCAAACCCCGTTTGAAAGAAAAATTGGGATTGTTTTTCAAAACTATGCCCTATTTCCGAATATGAATGTTTTTCAAAATATTGCATTTGCCTTAAAATCGCAGCATTTAACTAAAGAGGAATTGGAAGAAAAGGTTAAAAATATGGTAGAAATGGTAGGACTTTCTGAGCATATTTATAAAAAACCTAGACAATTATCTGGAGGACAACAGCAAAGAGTAGCGATAGCTAGAACCTTGATTATGCAACCCGATATTATTTTGTTAGATGAGCCTATGTCAGCTTTAGATGCTAGCATTCGTATGGTTTTACGTAAATTGCTAAAGGATATTCAAAAGAAATCAAATGTAACCATGATTTATGTGACTCATGATCAGGAGGAAGCCTTTTCTATGTCAGATCGGATTCTTTTACTGAATCAAGGTAAAATTGAACAGCTTGATACGCCAGCTCAGATTTATCATAATCCAAAGTCTGAATTTGTTAAAAGCTTTATTGTAGAGCAGTTGGATGAAAAGGTAGATTCAATTAGGAGAAGTATTGGTTAATATGCAGATGAATACAGCTATAGCCTATTGTAAGAAAAATTCTTATAAGCTACCTCGATTGATTTTTATCGTATTTATTTTCTTGTTTTGCTTTGTTCCTTTATTGTCCTTATTGTTTCGTATGGGGTCTGAGGACCTTTCCTTTGTATTTCATGATTCCAACTTTTATACAGCTTTAGCTAACACATTGGTGTATAGTGCTATTTCGGCCTTTTTAGCAGTTCTTTGTGCTATTATCTGTGCGTATTTATTAAATCGATCTACCCTTCGCTTGAAAAATGTTTTTGTTCTTTTATTGACCTTACCTATGCTTGTTCCAACATTATCTATTGGATTAGGAACCAGAACCCTTTTTGGTGTAAATGGGTTTCTTGATAAAGTATTTCATATTCAAATCGATGGTTTAGGGATGCTGGATTTAATTGTTGGATCCTTTGTTGTTGCTTTTCCACCAGTATTCTTGATTATTTATGATGCGTTAAAATATGAAAGTAAGGCACATTACGATGCTGCTAAAATTTTAGGGGTCTCTGATTTTAGACAATTTATTCGAATCACATTACCCTATTTAAAAGTTCCTATTATTTCTGCCTTTTTTGCTGGAATGTCTTTAGTCTTTTCAGATTATGGAGTTCCAATGGAGGTGGCAGGGAAAATGAAAACATTACCGATGTATCTTTATGAACAGGTGTTTTCTACCTTTCAATATGGAAGAGCTGCCTTAGTCGGATTATTTTTGCTGATTCCTGCAATGGTATCCTTTGGATTTGATTTATTTATGAAGGATGAATCTATTGTTGAAACTGGAAATCAATTGATCCAGCCTAAAAAAGCCTTTAATATAATATCAGCAATTATTTTAATTGTCTTTGCGTTTGTATTATTTGTACCTCAATTATGCTTTGTGGTCTTAGCCTTTGTTAAGGCCTTTCCGAATCAAATTCAATTTACGTTAGATAATTTTAAAAAAATAGGCTTAACAACGGCAGGAATTTCTATTCAGGATGCTATTAAAAATTCTTTGCTAATGTCTTTTCTTACAGGAATCATTGGTACAGTCTTAGCTTATTTTTCAGCTTACTATACAACAAGAATTTCAGGTAAAACGGGAAAAGTATTGCATTTGCTTTCTATTGCATCTATAGCAATTCCAGGAATTGTTTTAGGTATTGGATATATCTTTGTTTTTAAAAATACAAAAGGCTTTTTCTATGGCACTATTTTTATTTTAATTGTTGTAAATACTGTGCATTTTTTTGGGTCGCCTTACCTTTTGGCAAAAAATTGCTTGACAAAAATCAATCAAGATTATGAAATTGTCGGAGGAACTATCGGAGTTTCTAAATTTACGATACTAGTAAAGGTATTACTTCCAAACTCCATTTCTACGCTACTAGAAATGTTTATATATTATTTTGTAAACTCAATGGTCACAATTTCCGCAGTAGGCTTTTTATGTACCTTTAATAATCAGCCCCTATCTATCTTGATTTCTACCTATGATAAATCTAGCAACTATGAAATGCAGGCCGTTGTATCAGTAATTATTTTAATGATCAATGTTGTTTTTAAAATGGGATTCATTGTTTTAAACAATAGAATTAATGTAAAAAGAGAAAGAATTAAGGAGGACACAATTATGGAACCACTTACGAGATATCAATTTGAATTATTGACTTATATAGATAAGAATGGGAAGAAGAAATATTCCCAACGTACCCTATCCGATATGCTAGCTATATCCTTAGGAACAATTAATAAGACACTTGCCGAATTGCAGGAATATAATTATCTTCAGCTAGATGTAAATAATGAATTTTCTGTAACAGAGGACGGCTATAAGGCTTTAGAGCCATATCGGGTAAAGCGTGCTATTATTTTAGCAGCAGGCTTTGGATCTAGACTTGCTCCAGTAACGTTAAATACGCCTAAGCCTTTAGTAGAGGTGAATGGGAAAAGAATTATAGATACCTTATTAGATGCATTGATTGAAAAAGGAATTGAGGATATTTATATTGTTCGAGGATATAAGAAGGATAAATTTGATGAGCTATTACCTAAATATCCTACATTACATTTTATAGACAATGAGATGTTTAATGTAACAAATAATATTTCCTCTTTAATTAAAGCATTAAATTATATTGATTGTTGTTATATTTGTGAAGCAGATTTGTTAATTTCAAATAAGGACTTAATTAGAAAATATGAATTTACAACGAACTATTTAGGCTGCAAAGTAAACGAAACAGATGATTGGTGTTTTACAAAAAAAGGAAAATACATCTCACAATATCAAATGGGAGGAGAGGACTGCTATTTAGCCTATGGAATATCCTATTGGAATGAAGCAGATTCTCAAAAATTGAAGGCAGATCTTCCTAAAATGTTTTCCTCTAGAGGAGGTAAGGAGGCCTTTTGGGATTTTGTTGCTTTAAAGCAATATAAAAAGAAATATCAAATTGAAATTAGAGAATGTGGTAAATTCGACATTGAAGAAATTGATAATTTTAGTGAGCTTGTAGCGTTGGATCCATCCTATGCTGAATATCCTGGACATAACGAATTTTAAAGCATAGGCAAGAAAAATGTAATATAGAAAATAAGCCCAATAAAGTCGGTGCTCTAAATTTTGAAGTATGTGATAAAAAATAAAGCTTTAAGAAATAGAGTATGTAGCTATAAGAGGAAGAGTATGTCAAAAAAAACGGTCTAAAAAAATAGGCCGTTTTTAAATGGTTAAAAACAAA
>CATKXV010000003.1 GCA_949840955.1 uncultured Anaeroplasmataceae bacterium
TTTGTTTTTAACCATTTAAAAACGGCCTATTTTTTTAGACCGTTTTTTTTGACATACTCTTCCTCTTATAGCTACATACTCTATTTCTTAAAGCTTTATTTTTTATCACATACTTCAAAATTTAGAGTACCGCTATTTTTTATAGAGCTCCAAAAATCCTTTATTTATTCTTAATTGAAAAATTCGTTTTTATTTTAGTGAAAAAATCTGTTATATGATTTACATCCATTTTAAAGGCATGAAATACCTTGTTGGTTACATATGAATCATCAAAGGCATCATGAGATTGTATCTCACCATTCTCATAATAAATTTGAAACAGCTTAAATAAGCCTGGTTCATTGGGTAATGAATAATAATTTTGAATCAATTTAGATAAATTTACAAAGCGCATTTTGTCACTTAAAGGCTTTACATTGTGAATTTTAAAGGATTCATTTAAAATGATACGATCATTCTTACCAAAGATAACAATGGTAGGATGATATTTTTGTAGCACCAAGCTAAAATCACGATAAAAATCTAAATATTGTATAGATTTATTATGAAATTCTTTAGCCTCTAATTTTAAAAAATTCAGGGTTCTTTTACTTAAATCCATATGAACCTTAGGCTCAATATATTCAGAATATCTAGAAATTTCCTCACCTTGTCCATTAACCAAAACATATCCAACCTGAATTATTTCAGAAACATAGCCTTTCCCTTTAAAGGTATAGGAGGGCATAGTCATTTCTAAATCTAAAAATAAAATATTGCCCAAGCCATTTAAAAATTCAGATAAAGAATTATCTAATTCTAATCGATCATAGTATTGTACCTTTTTATTAAAGCTAAAACGAAAGATTTGATTGACATAGTTTACACAATAGGTAGCTACTCCATTTTTGATATAGACCTGCTCCTCATCATAATCTAAATCAATGTATGTTCCTGGATATAAGTAGCGCTTAAATATATTGATTTGAACATTTTGGAAATATAGATAAAGGATTCTTTTATAGGCTTTAACTGTAATCAAACGATTCTTAAGCCCAACCTTATCTATTCTACTTATGATTCGCATATTCATCCTTCTTCACGGAAACGGCTATGCCATCTCCTATTTCAAAAATTGTAGTATCATAGTTGTCATGATCTAAAAGAAATTTCCTATAGCTCAATAGCTTTCGAATCAGCCCCTTCACAGATCGAGATTGATTTTCATATTCCTTTGGGTCAAGCAGACCATGAAAGGACATATTATCGGTAATGACAATCCCACGATTTGTTAATAGGGGCGTATAAATTTCAAAAAATTTTGTATATTGAGCCTTAGCTGCATCAATAAAGATTAGATCAAATTTTTTATTTTTTACAGAATCAAAAGCTTCTAAAGCATCCTGTTCAATCAAATGAATCTGTGCTGCAAAGCCAGAGGCTTGTATATTTTTTTTGGCAAGACAAATCATATCCTGATTTCTTTCAATGGTATAAATCTGGCTGTTACATACTTGATGCATTCGAATTGCTGAAAATCCTATAGCAGTTCCGATTTCTAGTATTTTGCTTGGCCTTTGGATTCGTATAATCTGCTCTAATAGAGCAAGCCCCTCATCTACAATGATGGGAACATGTGCTTCATGGGCATAGGCTCTCATTTGTACCTCAAGAGCACTCCAATGAAAGTCTGTTGTATTATTCGTCGCATCCATCACAATCACAATCTTCTTGATTGCAGCCACTACAACCGCCACAATTTCCACTGCAATTTTCTTGATCCTGGCTATAATAGTCTTTGACAAGCTCTTCTAGCATTTCCCATTCCTCATCCGTTTCAATCCCTTGTAGGGAACCTTTTCCAGCGCCCTCCTCCGTATAGCTTGCTGCGGAAAGCTGCTCTTCTCCACGAGGCTGGAAAATTACATAATCCTTATTGAATTCATCACTATGATACGTAAAAAGTATATCACATGTGATTTCCTTTCCATCATTTGTTGTTAATACTAATGTTCTATCATCCATCATTTTTTCTCCTAAAATTTCATTTTGTCTAAATAATTCTGCAATATAATTACTGCCGCCATTTCATCCTTTTTCTTTTTTCGATTTTCTCTGCGGACATTTCCAGCTATCATAGCCTTATCCACTAAAACCGTTGTGAGTCTCTCATCCTCTAGTATAACCCGAATTGAACCATTTGCTTCAAGGAGCCTTTTAAAATCATAAGAAATTTGAGCACGAATCCCTTGATCTCCATTCATATGCTTGGGTAATCCTAAAACCACTTGCTGAATTTGCTCCCTTTTGCATAGGTCTATTATATAGTTTGCTGCTATAGAATAATGGTCCTCTGCAAAGCGATAGGTTTCTAAGGCTCTTGCTAAAAAGCCTAGCTCATCTGATATGGCTATCCCTAAGGTTTTACTACCTAAATCCAATCCTAAATATTTCATAAGGAAAGTTCCTTTGCTTTAGCAATCGCCAAATCCACCTTAGAAATATCCTTACCTCCGGCTTGGGCAAGATCCTTCTTACCTCCGCCACCACCCTGACAAAGCTTAGCAGCCTCCTTAACGAGTAGACTTGCATCCTTTGATTTGGTTGCACAAACAAAGGTAACCTTATCTATATCAAGGCTTGCTAAAAATACTACATCAAGATTCTTATTATTTCTCAAAGCACAAGCCATATCCTTTAACAAGGATGAATCCATAGCCTCAAGCTTACAGAATAACATATTTTGTTCAATTAGACTATCAAAACGATTTAAATCAGATAAGGTACTTTGGCTTTTCTTTGCTTGATATTCCTTTTCTAATGTTTTTAATGCATTTTGTGCCTTACTCAGCTCTTCTCTCATAGCTAAAATATACCGATATCCTTTACTTTCTGGTTCAATAAAACTATACAGATAGCGTAAAGCAATTCCATCCTTAGAAGCCGTTTTTAATAGCTCATGAGCCTTATGTAATACAGCTTCAATTGAATTTTTGATATTTTCACAGGCTGCCTTTACATAATCCATATAATTCTTTGAGGTTGCAGCAGTAATTCTAAAGATTCCACTTCCAATGGATTCAAAGGAATAGATTGCAAAGCCTTCGATATCCTGTGTATTTTCCACATGAGTTCCAGCACAAAATTCCTTTGAAACTCCCATGTCAACAACTCGAACCATTGCTCCATATTTTTCTCCAAACAAGGCCATTGCTCCTAATTCCTTAGCCTCTTCAATCGGAAGAATTAAGGTATTTACCTTATGCCCTTCTACAATATACCGATTCACAGCATCCTCTATTTGTAGCAATTGTTCATCCGTTAAGGTAGTATAATTATTAAAATCAAAGCGGCAATAGCTTGCACTAACCTGGGAGCCCTGCTGATGAACATGTGCACCCAAAACCTTTTGTAAAGCAGCCTGTAATAAATGAGCACTAGAATGGTTTTTACGGGTAAGCATTCTGTTTTGCTTATCTACAACTGCACTAACCTCATCACCAACCGTAAATGGATTTTCCTTTACTATATGCAAATGCTGTCCATTAGGAAGCTTAACAACATCAAGGACCTCAATTTCATCAATTGTACCCTTATCGCATAGCTGACCTCCAGAAAAAGCATAGAAAGGTGTTTCATTTAATACCACCCCTTGTCCAAATACGGCAATGACTTTAGCCTTTTGGCTTGCTACATTATATCCTGTAAAGCTAGAAGACTCTTTAAAATTTAAAAGTTCTTCATTTTGCCCTGCCATAGAAGCCTCATCCTTACGAGCATTTCTTGCTCGATTCTTTTGTTCTTCTAAATAAAGCTTAAAGCCCTCTACATCTACATCCAAATTATGCTCCTTAGCGTATTCAATGGTAAGCTCTATAGGAAAGCCATAGGTATCATAAAGCGTAAAAGCATCCACTCCTGAAATTTCTTTATCTGTCTTATTGGCTATAGCTTCAAAGCGTTTTTCACCTGCGGCTAGGGTAGAAAGAAATTTTTCCTCCTCTGATGAAATGATTTCCTTTATAATGCTAGCCTTCTCATGTAAATAAGGATAGAACGGATCCATAATTTCAATAACCACATCAACTAAGGAAGCCATAAAAGGCTTTTCAATGCCAATAGACTTTGCATATTTTGAAGCTCTTCTTAAAACTCTTCTCAACACATAGCCTCTACCCTCATTTGACATTACAGCTCCATCAGCTATCGCAAAGGTTAAGGTTCGAACATGATCAGCGATTACACGAAAAGCTCTTTGGTTCTTATACTTCATCTTAGAAATTTCTTCTGTCTTTTGTATGATAGGATAGAATAAATCGGTATCATAGTTTGTTGTTGCCCCCTGCATCACATTGCATAAGCGCTCTAATCCCCAACCAGTATCTATATTTTTAGAGGGCAATTCCTTATAGTCCTTGCGATCCACACCCTCTTTAGAGCTATATTGAGAAAATACAATATTTCCAATTTCTATAAATCGGTCATTATCTATATCCTGTTCGATCAGCTCCTTGCCTCGCTTATCGAATTGCTCTCCACGATCAAAAAACATTTCCGTATCAGGTCCACAAGGTCCCTCTCCTATTTCCCAAAAATTTCCAGAAAGGGGGATTAAATGAGTTTCATCTATCCCATGGCTTATCCATTCCTGTTTTGCTTCACTATCCTCTGGATAATAGGTGATATATATTTTTTCTTTATCAAAGTCAAACCATTCCTTGCTAAATAAAAGCTCATAGGCATAGGCGATTGCTTCCTTTTTAAAATAATTTCCTATTGAAAAATTACCTAGCATTTCAAAGAAGGTATGATGATAACTATCTCCTACATTTTCTATATCATTTGTACGAATGCACTTTTGAGCATTTGTAATTCTTGGATTTTCAGGAACCATAGTTCCATCAAAATATTTCTTTAAAGGTGTAACCCCTGCATTTGTCCATAATAATGTTGGATCATTGTGGGGAACAAGTGAGGCAGATGGCTCTATCTTGTGCCCCTTTGAGCTATAAAAATCTAGCCACATTTGTCTAATTTGGCTTGATGTTAACTTTTTCATAATGAATACCTCCAGTATAAAATTAAAAAAAACTTACGCGTATAATATTTTACCAAATTAAGCAGGTTTTATCAAGAAATAAACTTGCTTTCCATAAGAAACATCACATTTTTGATAAAAAAATACGAAAAAAATAGAAAAGTTCGATTTTTTAAAATTAATTTAAAAAAGATGTATAATTAAGGAGGAATGGAGTGTGCTTATGAATCAGAAGGAATTTATTGAAATTATAAAAAGAAAAAGAATCAGCTTAATGCTGAGTCAAAAGGAAATTGCCAAAAGCATTCCTATCTCCAAAAGTGCCTATTGTAAAATTGAAAATCATTTACAAAGCCCAAGCTTTTTTGTTATACGAAGGCTGGCAGAACTTTTTGATTTTGATTTAAACAGAATCAAGGAGCCTACAAGAACAATCATTTATTTTGATTGAAGTAGAATTTCTTCTACTCAATAAAAATCGCTCACTCTAATCCTATAAGAAAAGAGGGAGCGTCTTTTTTATTCTATATTAATCTTTTTTAAAACTTGCTTCATCGGCTTTTTTACACAGCTACATTCACTTAGCATCATACCAACTAGCATACCTAAGCCGAGCATCATAATTTTTTTCAATTCATTTCACCCATTTTTAGTTTCACCTGGAATAAGAAAACTATATTGGAAATTTATTCCATAAAGGTATATGGACTAATACCATCCATATCATATTCTCCTAGCGTGTCAAAGGGAATGGAGCTATCTAGGATTTTTGTAACATTTACGCTCCCCTTTAATCCCTGAAGGAGATTGAATAGCCCTGTTTGTCGGATAGGCTCTATGGCTGTTACAGCCTCCTTAAAGGTTTGGATATCACCTAAAATAATGAGCTTCTTTTTTGCTCGTGTAATAGCTGTATATATAATTTTTTTTCTAAGCATCATATGATAATTTGGCAAAATAGGTAAGATGACATTATCATATTCACTTCCCTGGGATTTATGTATGGATATCGCATAAGCCAATCGTAAATTATCGATTTCCTTTACTGGATAATGAACCATTCTTCCATCAAAATCGATAAAGAGAACATCCTTTTCTTTGATCTTCTCTATTCCCTTTATGATTCCAATATCCCCGTTCATCACATCTAGCGTTGGATCATTTTTTAGCTGTAATACTTTATCATTTGTTTTTAGAATTAAGGGCTCACGTACAATTTTTTCGGTAGAGGGATTGTACCGATGGGTTATAGCTTCATTAATTGAATCAATTCCTGCTACTCCTGCATACATTGGAATTAAAATTTGCATCCCATTGGATAAATCACTACCTGTAGCAAGATATGCATCTAGCATTTTAAATAACAGATCCTTAATTCCCTTGGCATCACAGGGATAAAAGTAAACCTCCTTTTTTTCACTAAAAATACGAAAATCAATCGTTCCTGAAAAAACCATATGGGAGAGCTTTACAATATTAGAATCTCTGGCTTGGCGCATAATCTCAAATAATTTAACGGTCATAAATAAATCAGAGGCAATAATGTCATGAAATACATTTCCAGGTCCTACAGACGGAAGCTGATTTTCATCTCCAACTAAGATTACCTTAGCCCCAACGGGAATGGCCTTAAATAAAGAAGCTGCTAAGGTAATATCAATCATGGATGCCTCATCTATAATAACTAGGGAACAGGACAATGGGCTATCCTCAGAAAAGGTAAAGCCTCCTTCATAATTGTACCCTAGCGCCTTATGAATTGTTGTTGCCTTAAAACCTGTTACTTCACTCATGCGCTTTGCTGCACGTCCTGTTGGAGCCATCATAATAACCTTAGCATCTAATTCATCTGAAGGAAAGGTAAAATGATTTAAAATAGCATAGCTTCTTAATATTCCATTAATTATGGTAGATTTTCCTGTTCCTGGTCCTCCAGTAATGACTGTCAGCTTATTGGATAGTGCTTTTTCTATGGCTTCCTGCTGCAAGTCTGTGTAGTGGATTGCAACATCCTTTTGAACATCCTTTATAGCCGTTTGAATTTTTTCCTTATCATATTCTTTTGAACTGTGCTTTTTTAATCGCTGTATAGCCTCTGCACATCTGATTTCACTTCTATAAAGAATTGGATCATAATATCGATCCTCATCCAATACAATTTTTTCATTTTGTACTAGCTTAGCTAGAGCCTCCTCTAGCTCCTTATGCGTTATCAAAGGATTATAGCCTAACAATGTATAGCTGGAATTGATGAGCTGCTTTAAGGTTAAAAAGGTATAGCCTTGCTGATAACAAACAGCATTAAGGGTATAACGGATTGCTTCCATCAAGCGTAAAGGATCATTTTCTTTAAAGCCAAGCTTTAATGCTAAGGCATCACTTTTTTTAAAGCCATAGCCTTCTACGTCATAGATTAGGGAATATGGATTTTCTTCTATACGGATTGCAGCATCTGTACCATAAACCTCATAAAGTCGATACACCATCTTATTGGTCAGCCCATAGCTATAAAGCTGAATAACAACCTGCTCCTGAGCATAATTTTCCTTCAGTGTTGTAACAATTACCTTTTTCTTAGGCTCACTCATTTGCTTTATATTATCTAAAACATCTGGATTTTCAAGAATTTTTGTAATGCAATCTGTTCCCAATTCCTCAACAATATATCTTGCCATTCTTTGACCAATACCAAAGAACTTATCACTAGAAAGATAAGAAATGAGCCCTGCCTCGGAAAATGAATTTGTTCTTGTATAGGATTCCAATTTAAATTGCTTGCCAAATCTTGAATGCTCCACATATTCACCAACAAATTCATATTCTAAGCCTTCCTCAAGCTCTATAAAGGAGCCAACAATAATTTGCTCCTTCTTATCCTTTGTGATTATTTTTGCAACCTTGTATAAGGAATCATCACTTTTATAAATATAAGAATCTATTGATCCATAAATGATTTGACTCATCAGTATTTTCTTCTTTCCTCATTATAATATACGGTATCAATTAAAGCACCACCCATACATATTTCTCCATCATAGAAAACAACCGCCTGACCTGGAGTAACAGCTCGGCATAGTCCAGGATAGCTAACCTTAATTGTGGTATCATCGATATACTCTATTTCAACAGGAATATCCTTTTGACGATAACGAAACTTAGCAGTATACGGATGATGCTCCTTTAAAGGATCTGTTATCCAATTATATTCCTTCGCAATACACCAATTGGACTCTAAATAAAGGCTATCATGTCCTTGACCTACAATCAGCTCATTTTTTATTAAATCCTTCCCACAAACAAACCAGGCCTCAGATTCATAAGCATTTAATCCACCGATGCCTAAGCCTTTCCTTTGACCAATGGTATAATACATTAAGCCATCATGTTTACCAATGATTTTTCCATCGGTTGTAACGATATTCCCTGGCTTTGCAGGTAAATAATTCTTTAAAAATTCCTTGAAATTCCGTTCTCCTATAAAGCATATTCCTGTAGAATCCTTTTTTGTTGCCGTATATAGATTACTATCTAAAGCAATCTTTCTTACCTCTGGCTTGGTTAAATGTCCAATTGGAAAAATTGCTTTTCTAAGCTGAGCTTGAGTAAGCATGCATAAAAAATACGTTTGATCCTTGTTTTCATCTACCCCCCTTAAAAGATAGCTCTTCTCCTTTTCATGCCTTACTCTAGCATAATGTCCCATGGCAATATATTCTGCTCCTAAGGAATCTGCCTTTTTTAAAAATGCATTAAATTTTATATACTTATTACACATTATATCTGGATTAGGGGTTCTCCCTTTTTTATATTCGTTTAAAAAATAGGTGAAAACAGTATCCCAGTATTCCTCTATAAAATCAATACGATGAAGAGGAACATTTAACTCAGAGGCCACCTTTTCTGCATCCTGATAATCTAATTCCTGAGGACAAACCTCCTTCTTCAAATCAGGATTTCCCAAAATATCATGATTTGTTGCAGAATCCCAGTTTCTCATAAACATAGCTTCTACATCATAGCCTTCGTCCTTTAATAATTTTAAAGCAACACTAGAATCGACACCACCAGAAAGACCTAAAATGACCTTTTTCATATTTTCACCACCTCTATATAGAAATATTTTAGCACAGAGTTACACAATAATCTAGAAAAGACTTTATTTTTTTTGTATAATAAGAGCTAGGTGATGAATATGCAAAATGAAAATGAACATACCTATGATAATGGATTTCATCCAAAAGAGGTTCATTTAAAGCCAAATTATAAATTTTATAATCAAAATATTTTCTTCCGTTTTTTTGCTTGGCTAACGGTTGTATTAACAAGGCTATGGCTTATATTTCCTCGTTTCTTTATGGGAGTTAAAACCACAGGAAGAAAAAATAAAAGAAAGGTTAAGGGAGCCATTATGGTCTCTAATCATATTCATCCCTTAGATGCCTTCTTTCTTGCTGCTTCTCTATATGGAAATAAGGTATACGTAACTATGCTAGAAAGTAATTTAGGCTTTGGTTTTGTTTCAAGATATATGAGAATTGCTGCTGTACCTATTCCAACAGAGCGTAGGCAGATTAAAAGATTCAGTGAACAGACAGAGGCAGCATTAAAAAAAGGAAAGAATATCCTATTCTATCCTGAGGCAGCATTAATGCCATATTGTGATCATATAAGAAACTTTTTACCTGGTGCCTTTCACTATGCAGTAAGCTGTAATGCTCCAATCCTACCTTGCTGCTTCACATTTCATAAGCCAAAGGGGATACAAAAGATTTTTAGACGAAAAAAGCCTGTGGTTCATTGCCATTATCTAGAGCCCTACTTTATCACTCCTAAAGAGACAAGGAGAGAAACCCTAGAGACAACCACTCAAGAGGTACACGATATCATCCATAAATTTTTTGTTGAGCATAGTGACTTTTATTATAAAGATGGTATAAAAATTAAGGATATGAACTCTATAAAAAAATAGAGTTTTTATTTTTGTCTATTCCATCTTTTATTATGAAAAAAGAAGCTCATAAATATCTAAATATGCATATGGAAATTGTCTTTCTCCTATTTTAGAAAATCCATATTTTTTATATAAACGAACTGCCGCTTCATTACATGCATCAACTAAAATTCCAATTCCTCGCTTTTTCATTTTCCTTATCTCTTCTATCATGGAGTCTACTAAATATGAAGCAAAATGCCTCCCTTCATATTTTACCATAACTCTACCAAAGCTAAATAAATCCTCTTCGGAAAATGTTTGAGAAGGATAGTCTGAAATCGCAGGATAGAGGCTTGCATATCCTACGATTTCTTGGTCTTCTAAAATAATTCTTCCAAATCCATGCTCTATATCTTCCTTAATTAAATCATCTGTTGGATAATCCTCTAGCCAAATAGGTAAATTCTTTTGGATAATTCTTTGTTTTACCTCATTTTTCATTTGTATAATATATTCTAAATCTCTTATAGTAGCCGTTTTATAAATCATATTGAATCACCATTACTTATTATACAGCTTTTGTCTAAAAAGAACAAATCCTTTTCTTTTTTGAAATAAAACCTAGTTTTTTAGAAAACTCATTTTCTTTAAAATCTAGTGGAAATATGCTATGATTAATTTAGGTGAAGCATATGGAAGAAATCAATTTGCAGTATCAAGATAAAAAGGCTGTTGCTAAAGGAGGTGCTTTAGGATTTTTTATAGGGCTAGCTGTAATCGTTCCTGGAATTAGTGGCTCTACTATAGCTATTATATTTAAATTATATGACAAGCTCTTATATGCTATGGGAAACATTTTCAAATCCTTTAAAGTTTGCTTCTTTTTTTTATTGCCTATAGGGATTGGAGGAATTATAGGCTTTACTTTAGGCTTTGTCGCAATACAAAAGCTAATCCATCTATTTCCTTTTGCCATAATGGCCTTTTTTGGTGGTTTAATGATTGGCGTTTTTCCTGCAATTTCCAGTGAAATAAAAAGAGAAAGGATAACCTGTGCCAAAGTTTTTTTATTTCTTCTTGGATTTATCATTCCTATTCTCATTAGTATTTCTTCTATTTTTCTTCAGGGAGGAAACCAAACCTTAGAAGCCATAGAATTCTACCATTATATTTTATTTTTACTTTTAGGCTATATTATTGCTATAACACAAATCGTTCCAGGCTTAAGTGCCACTGCTGTATTAATGGCATTTGGATATTTTAAGCCTCTCATTGATTCTGTTAGCCTATCCTATATTCAATCAAATTTACATATTCTTGGGATATATTTATGCTTAGGTATTGGATTTATTATTGGTTTAATTACATTTTCCAGCTTCTTAACTTCACTTTTTAAAAAAAATAGAGTCTATTCCTTTTGTATGATTGTCGGTTTATCCTTAGGATCTATTTTTACTATATTTTTCAATCCAGATATATATGAAATATATCAAGCTTGGATTTATGGTAATCTATCCTTTGGTTTAGACCTTAGCTTAGGCATTCTTCTATTTATTATTGGAATTTTAATTTCTGCTAGTTTTTTAAAGTATGAAAAAAAGGAATTTAACTTATAAACTCAGGACTTTCTTTTGATTTCTTAAAAGTTGCATAAAAAAAACCTCCGCTTATTGTATCCAATAAATGGGGGTAAGTTCATCAAATCTGGTGCGGGTAACAGGAATCGAACCTGCACTCCATGGGAACTAGATTCTAAGTCTAGCGCGTCTGCCAGTTCCGCCATACCCGCATATTTTTCTTAACGCAATATGTATTATATACTAGAATATAAATTAAAGTCAAGAAAAATCGTAATTTTCCATTTAAAAAATTGTAAATGAATATTCTATAAAATCATTTCATAATCCATATAATTTCCAGCTAAGGGGGTTTCATCATTTTTTCTTTCCCTTATGAAATGAAATCCTACACTTTCATAATTCCGTTGTGCAGGAATAAAATTCGCACTTGTGGTCACAATAATCTTTTTCAAGTCACTATATTGGCTTTTGATTCTTTGAATGGCTTCCTTTAAAAGAATGTGTCCATATCCCTTTCCCTTATATTGGGTAAGGATACAATTGTGGCCAATTTCTATATAATTTGGTCGTTTTCTAGGATCCCACGAGATATGTCCAATAGGCACCCCATCTAAAACTAGAATAAATCCACATGAATTTGTGTATTTTAAATGATCAAAAAAATAGGTATCATATTCCTGCCAATCTCTCTCCCAATATTTTTTACAATAGGTATTAAAAGAATAGGCATCAAGAAGCTGTTTATATAAAATTCCTCTTTCAAATTCTTTAAACTCTTTAAATTCTATTTTCATTATGAGCCAGCTCTCCTTTCTATACCATCTGCAAGCTGAATAAGACCACTATTTTTTTCTTAATACTCTCATTTTTGCACTATGAGAACGATTGTTGCTTGCTATTTCTTCCTCGTTTGGTAGCATTGGCTTTCTTGTTATAAGCTCAAACGGAGCCTCATCCTTGATCAGTATAGGTACCCCCTTTGGGACATATATAGTACTTTTTTCTCTAAATATTGTTTTACAAATTCGGTCCTCTAAGGAATGAAACGTAATGACTACTGCTCTACCATCTGATTTTAACAACCCTAAAGCAATGGACAAGCTATCCTCAAATACCCTTAGTTCATCATTCACTGCTATTCTTAAGGCCTGAAAGGTTTGTTTCGCTGGATGGCCCTTTTTCTTCAACACCTTAGCTGGTAAAGCACTTTTAATAGCTTCAACTAGCTCTAATGTCGTTTCTATCGGTTTATCTTTCCTTATTTCCTCTATCCTTTTTGCAATAGGCCTTGCAAAAGGCTCTTCCCCATAGCGATAAAGAATTTGAGCGATATCCTCAACCGAATATTGATTTACTATTGTATATGCAGATAATTCCTGATGTTGATTCATTCTCATATCTAAAGGAGCATCAAGCCTATAAGAAAAACCTCTTTCTTGCATATCTAATTGGAACGAGGATACACCTAAATCATAAAGTATTCCATCAATATGACTTACACCATAGGCAGCCAATTTTTCCTTCAATTCCACAAAGTTTGCTTGAATAAAGGTATAATTTTTCCCTACAGCATCTAATTTTTCTTTAGCTCTTATAAAAGCATAATCATCTTGATCAAAGCAATATAAATGTCCTGTAGTAAGCTTAGATAGAATGAGTGCACTATGTCCTCCACCACCTGTTGTAGCATCAACATAGATTCCATCTGGCTTTATATCCAGCATGTCTACAGCTTCTTTTAATAAAACCGTTGTATGATTGAACATAGAGATATCTCCTTTCATATCCGACATTGAATTCATTATAACATATTATCCAATCAATGTCATTGTATAAGTATAAAACTAATAAATAATTTCTCTAAATAGAAAATAGACACCCTTCGTGTCTATTTTCTACTCATAATATTTACTTATTTCTTCAATATTATTCTTCAGTCTTCTCAGCTTTAGGAGCAACAACTAACTTACCCTTATAAAAACCACAGTTTGAGCAAACTCTATGAGATAGAGTTAATTCACCACAGTTTGGACAAGTAATCATTCCAGGAACCTTTAAAGCTTGATGAGAACGTCTAATTGCCTTTTTCATCTTAGAAGTTCTACGAAAAGGTACTGCCATACATTACACCTCCTATAATAAATCCTTCAGTTTAGCAAAAGCTGGATTAATTCCATCATCTTCATCCTCAAAAGAATCCTCCTCAAAGCTTACTCCATCTGCATATACCGTCATAGGCTTATGAATTAAGACATTGGTTAAAACAGCCTCCTTAGTATCTAAGGTTTGATCTGCAATAATAAAAGAATCCTCTATCGTATCATCTGTTGTAAAAATCTCTTCTGCCTCAGCTGAAATTGTATAAGGTACATCCTGTAAAGTAATTGCACATTGCATTACCAAATCCACCTTAAAGCGAAAGGAAATCCAATATGTATCCAAGCCTCGCTCATGTATCTCATATTCTACCAATACCTCAGATAAGCTTTTTATATCTTCAAAACCTGTGAGTTCCTCTGATAAATCTAAATTTTCTGTTATCTTATAAGGCATAGAAAGCTTATGCAATTGAGCTAAAGTTAAACGCATAAAATCACCTCAAGCATTCATAATTATATAAATTTTAGGTAGAAAAGTCAAGAAATATTTGTATTTTACACATTTATTGAAAAAAAGGGCTTAAGCCTCTGAGGTTTAAGTCCTTCATTGAATCTCTTCTTTACCATTTTGTAATGGTATCATCTACATAATGCCAGTATTTTCCTACTTCTATTGGAGCCTCTTCACTATAAAAATATAAAACATTTTCAGTTAAGGTTCCATTTTCTGATCCCATAGAAATACTCATCCAATTTTCTTTTGTACCACGATAAAATACTTGCTTTAAAGCCGTTGTATCTCTAAAAGCATTCCCTCGTATATTTACATTTTTGTTGAGGAATATGGTTTCTAAATTGGTACAATTAGAAAAGCAATAGGATGGAAAATTAGAGCAATCTGATAAATCAATTTCTTTCAAAGAGGTCATATTCTTAAATTCATAGGAAGAAAGCCCAGTTTTCAACCTCCAAATGAAAAACCCTTTAGCTTTTCTAGGATTTTCTCCAAGTCCAACTAAAGGATTCACTTCATTATGCCTTATTTTTCTTCATAGCAATATGCTCTATTCCTGCTTCCATAAATCTTTGACCATAGGCTATATATCCCAAGGCTTCATAAAAGCTCTGTGCATGAGCTTGAGCATGAATTTGAATTTCAACAGAATGCATAGGAATTTGTAATTCTGCATATTGCATAATTTTCTTCCCATAGCCCTGATTCCGATATTTCCTTTGAACACAAACTCTACCAATTCCAATGGGATTCGTTAAAGAAACTCTAGCATAAGCAATTAATTCCAGGCTTTGATAGATACAGCAATGAAGATATCTTCCCTCATCTGCTTCAATTTCCTCCTCAATTGGTACACCCTGCTCCTCTATAAATACTTTTGTTCGAAGCTCAATAATATCTCTTGTTATATCATTATAATTTCTATACTCCATACTATTCCCCTTCAAATTTCAACTCTAAATCAACTAATCCATCATAAAATTCTGGTTCATGAGTTACTAATATGACACTTCCAGGAAATTCATTTATGCTGTCCCACAATTCTGACTTAGAATAAATATCTAAATGATTTGTTGGTTCATCAAAAATCAAGACATTACTTTTTTTCATTGTCATAAGTGCAAGCCGAACCTTGGTTTGTTGTCCTCCAGACAAATTTGCCATAGGCTGTAAGGAAAGTTCTCCTTTAATTCCAGCTGTCGCTAAAATACTTCTTAGCTCCCCATCTGTTTTCATGGGATAATATCTTCTCAAATAGCTAATCGGTGTTGTGATGGAATCATATTCCTCTTCCTGTGAAAAATAATTCAAATCAGCAGAGGGGCTCCATATATAATCTCCACCAAGCTTTGGCAATATTCCTAAAATACTTTTTAAAATCGTTGATTTTCCTATCCCATTATGTCCTAAAATAACAACCTTTTCATTATGCTTTAATAAAAAATCTATATTAGACAAAACAGGCTTTTGGTTATAGCCAACTGTAAGCTTTTGTAGCTTTAAAACCTCATCTCCCAAATCCTTAGAGTAGGGAAATCTCAAATGCATTGGCTCATGATGAAGAGGCTTTTCTAAAACCTTAACTCGCTCTAGCATCTTTCTTCTAGATTTTGCTTGCTTCGAGGTTGTAGCTCGAACAATATTTTTTTGAATGAATTCCTCTGTCTTTTTAATCCATTTCTTTTGATTTTCAAAGGCATTCTTATATTGTTCATCCCGGAGAGCCTTTTCCTTTACATACAAATCATATTTCATCTTATAACGAACCATTTCTTTATTAGATAAGCAATACACAATATCTCCTATGGCTCTTAAAAAATCCTCATCATGACTTATAACTACAAAGGCTTTATCAAAATCCTGAAGATACTTAGCCAGCCATTCAATATGAGCTGTATCTAAAAAATTGGTTGGCTCATCCATTAGGAGTACATCGGGAGCCTCTAATAAAAGCTTAGCCAAATAGACCTTTGCTCGCTGTCCACCACTCAAATGGTTTAAAAGGGTATCCATACCATAGCTCGCAATCCCTAATCCATTGACAACATTTCCCAAGGTTGAACTCATTTGATAAAAATTCTTTTCCTCTAGCTCCTCTTGAATGCTTTGTGCCCTAGACAAATACTTATCATAGTCCTTTTCCTCACAGGTACAAAGAGCTTCATAATAAGAATTCATTTGCTTTTCTTTTTCTAATAGTGGAGCAAATACCTCTGTTAAATAATCATAAATAGAAATATCTTTTTTTACCTTAAGCTGTTGATCTAAATAGCCATAGGTTACATGATTTAACCAAACTATGCTTCCAGCATCGGGGATTAAATTTTTGGCAATTAGATTCATAAAAGTAGATTTCCCACAACCATTATCTCCAACCAATATGATATGCTCCTTGGGTTGAATACGGAAATTCACTTTATTATATAACCCTTTATCAGCATATTTGAACTCTAATCCTTCAACCTCTAACAATCCCATCAGCGCACCTCCTAACATAAGATAGGGTCTATGAAGCCATAGACCGAATCCAATTATTTCTTTTCTTTGACATGGTTTTGAATGAGCTTTACAAAATCCTCAATCAAAACAGTAACTTGTTCTTGCTTTCCGTAAGGACGATAGGTTACTGTATTCGTATCCATTTCCTTATCTCCTAATACAAGCGTATAAGGGATTTTCTTTGTTTGAGCCTCACGAATTTTATAGCCTAGCTTCTCATCTCTAAAATCATTTTCATAGCGAATGCCTGCTTCATTAAAGCATTCATTCAGCTTTTTACAAAATTCCTTATGCTTTTCTGATACAGGAATAAGCTTTACCTGAACTGGAGCTAGCCAAGTTGGGAACGCTCCTGCATAGTTTTCAATAAGAATACCAATAAAGCGTTCTAAAGACCCAAAGCACGCTCTATGAATCATGATAGGTGTCTTTTTTGTTCCATCCTCCGCAATGTATGTACAATTGAAGCGTCCTGGAAGCTGCATATCTAATTGTACAGTACCACATTGCCAAATACGATTCATAGAATCTCTTAGCTTGAAATCTAATTTAGGGCCATAGAAAGCCCCATCTCCTGGATTGATTTTAAAGCTATGGCCTGTAGCTAGACAAGCAGCTTCTAGTGCCTTTTCTGCCTCATTCCATACCTCGATTTCACCAATAAAATTTTCTTCTGGTCTAGTTGATAATTCAATGGAATAGTCTAAAGCAAAAATAGAATATACATAATCATATAAATCAAGAATTCGAGCAACCTCTTCACCAACTTGATCCTCTCTAAGCATAATATGGGCATCATCTTGAGTAAATCCACGAACTCTAAAAAGTCCCGTTAATGCTCCACTTGCCTCATAACGATGTACATTCCCAAGCTCAGAATAACGTAAAGGCAATTCCTTATAGGAATGTAAATCATTTTTATAAACCAAAATTGCACCTGGACAATTCATTGGCTTAATCGCAAAGGTTCCATCCTCAACTTCTATTGTAAACATATCCTCCTTGTAATGCTCCCAATGTCCTGAGGTTTCCCATAGCTCACGATTTAGCATAATCGGTGTATTTATGGTCTGATATCCTCTTTTTTTATGAAGGTCTAACCAGAAGTCCTCTAGGGTTCTTCTTAGCTGATAGCCCTTAGGAAGCCAAAAAGGAAGACCTGGACCATATTCAGACAGCATAAACAAGTCTAACTCCTTACCCAGTTTTCGATGATCTCTTTTCTTTCGCTCCTCGAGGATATGGAGATGGGTCTCCAGTGCTTCTGGGTTAGCAAAGCAGGTACCATAAATACGAGTAAGCATTTCATTTTTAGAATCTCCACGCCAATAGGCACCAGAAACATTTAAAAGCTTAAAATTCTTTAAAAGACCTGTAGAAATTACATGTGGGCCTCTACACACGTCTTTATAGTCTCCCTGTTCATAAATACCAACCTTTGTATCCTCAACTGCATCGATGAGCTCACATTTAAATTTGTCAGAAGCAAATTGTTTCTTTGCCTCCTCCTTTGTCAATGTATAATGTGTTAAAGAAATATTTTCCTTAACGATCTTTTTCATTTCTGCCTCAATTTTTGGCAAATCCTCTAACGTAATCGGCTCACTCACCTTAAAATCATAATAGAAGCCTTCCTCTATTGCAGGACCAACTCCAAAGCATGTATCAGGATATAATCTATGCATTGCATGAGCAAGTAAATGCGCACAGGAATGATTTAAAACATCCATAGCTTCACTATCCTCTAATAAAATAAGCTCAAGCCTACAATCCTTTAATAAAGGTGTTTTTAAATCAACTAAAGCATCATCCACCTTAGCTACACAAGCCTTCTTAGCAAGACTTGGTGACAACTCCTTAGCCACCTCAATTACAAGCTTTCCTTCCTCAATCTCTTTAATACTTCCATCCTTTAAACTAACCTTCAACATAATTTCATTCTCCTTGTTTATAAATACTTTACCATATTCACTTCATGTATATCATCTTCATGAACTACATCAGTTTCAATAAAACCTATTTTTTCATAAATATGCTTCGCATGCTCATTTCCCCATAAATAGGTCGTTGTAATTTCTTTTGCGTTAAATCTAGACTTCATATATTCAATCAATTTCCTTAAGGCCTCTGTTCCATAGCCTTTATTTTGATAGCTTTTATCCATAGCAAAGTCCCATAAAAAATAACCATTCTTTGAATATTTTCTTAGCATAACAAATCCGATAACCTTTGAATCCAAATAAAGGTCATAGGCAAGGATATCCTGCTTTCCTATCATCCCTTGAATCGTCGAAATGCTAGAAATTTGTGCTTTGTCACATGGATTTAATTCAATACAAATCCCTCTAGATTCTTTCATTTTAATATTAACTGCTGTCTGGCCCGGAAATATCACCCTCTAACAATAAAAAAATCGTCCTAACCAAAGGACGAATTTACTCGCGGTACCACCTTATTTTTAGAATTTCTTCTAACACCTCATGAATTCTTAACGCGAATTATACGAAATGGCATTTCCTCCATTCATCTTTAAAGGTAGTAATAGAAATAGGCTTTATGGATACTTCCACCAAATGTATCCTCTCTTGGATAAAACTTCTACTTTATCATATCCTTTATTCAACGATTTGTTATTATTATATATCAAAACATCATAAAAAACAAGACTTATTATCTTTTATAATTTGCGTTATCTAGCTCAACAGGCTTTACAAGTCCCTCAAGCCTAGATTTAATTCGTAGTGCCTTTAAGGTTTCTGAGGAGGCCTTGGAAGTAGCCAAATGATCTGTAAGCTCTTCTGAGGTTGGATCTAGATTAGAGGAAATAAATATAGGCTTTTCTTCCATAAGCCGATAGTTTAGGACTGGACCTAAAACCTCATCTCTTAGCCATGGCGTCATATTTTCACTACCTAAATCATCTAGTAATAAAACATCTACACTTTTTAAATAATTGATTAGCTCCTCTAATCGAGATGAGCCTATGGCATTTTTTAATTCTACAACTAAATCTGGAAAATAGATAATTAGAGATTCTATTCCATTTCTAGCAAGCTCGTTTGCAATACAGCCTAAAATATAGGTTTTCCCTGTAGCAAAGCTGCCATAAATATATAATCCCTTTGTAAAGGTCTTTTCCTTTAGATTTTGCATAAAATGAAGAATATATTCATAAATTTTTTTGCGATTGGGGGTAGTAACATCAAAATTCTTCAAATCAGCCTGCAAAATACTTTTCGGAACAAACAAAGTTTTAATTTTTCTATTTTCATTTTCCTGACGATTCAATTCCTTCTTATATTTACAAGGAACAAGAACGAAGGTATTATCCTCAGGCTTTAGCATATAGCCTGGATTCGTATTTTTACAGGAAGATAGTCCTTGACATTTCATACAGTTTTTTTGTTCATCTCGATATAAAGAAAAATCATTTGCATTCCATGAATTAATTTCATAGCCTTCTAAAAGAGGATCTCCTTTTAATTCTTCAACAAAGCTTACTACATCCTTTGGATTGGCTTTTATATCCACTTTTCTCATAGAGAATCAAACCCTCCCGTTTTATATTTTGTATTACTTGGTTTTTTCTTAGTCTCTGGAGTTTCAAAGGTGGTTGAGTATTGGATCGCATCCCTGGTTGTAAATATATTACGCTCTATCCATGTTTCACTCATTTTTTTAAAATAAGCAAGAGCTGGAAGCTCACCACTCTTCTCCTTTAATACCTTTATAATCATACAATTCAGAACACCTCTTGGTAAATCTATCGTTGCGTAAATTTCCTCAATACTATTTAAATATTTTGGTGGAAAATTCGGCATCATATTCGATAGAATTTCCGCAGGAGAGGCTTCGTCTAAATAAGAAATCAAATCGGCATTTTCAATAGAATCCTCTTTTGTTATAAGCTTAGGTGCATCCATATGATGTAGGTAGCTATATAGGATATTCGCCTTTTTCTTTAGCAAACGATAATCAAAAAAACCAGATCGATTGATAGATTCATTAAATAGACTAGACATTTGTAATTCATCAAAAGCATAAACAAAAGCAATATTTAGAATCTGATCCTGAAATTGCTTTGTTATCCCCATTTCTAACAAATCCAAATTGATTTCCTTTTGGAACTGTTCAAAATCAAAATTTTTATTTTTTAATTTGATATTTGCGATTGGTTTTCTTCCTAAAATATACTGGAATTTTGAAAAGCCAACATCCTCATTTAAAACTGAAGTATAAACTTCCTCAAAGCCCTTTGTAATATTCTTATATTGACTTTTGTCTATTTTTTCAATTTTAAAATGCTGATAAACCTTGTCTGCCAATTCTTTACCAATTTTAGATTGCAAATAAAGCCCTAAGGTAGCATCCTTGATAAAGTTTTTAGGAGAAAGTGGCGGACAAATAACATAGATTAGTGCCTCTACTCCCTCATAGGTTGAAAGAAGCCCAATCCCCTCTAGCTGATATCTTGCCTTAAGAAATTTTTTTTCAGTCAAACTAAATAAATCAAAAATCTCTTGATGTAGGTAGGCTTCACTTTTTAAATTATTCCTTTCTAAAAGAGCTTGAAAGGAAAAATAAAGCATTATAGCCTCACTTCCTATGAGTGGCGCATATAATAAGGATAATGTAGAAACATCATCACTAGATAAGCTAAAGCTAGAATATATATTTAGTTTTTTAGGTGCTAATGCTTCCATATCCATTCTCCTTATTTATGTAAACTTAATCCCTTGAGCTCAAAGCTCTTTTCTATTTCCTGATAGATGGTTTGAATAAAGCCATAGGCCTTTTTCTTATTTCCAAAAAGATATTCTGCACTGATATAAAAATCAATGGAGGTTTCTACTGGAGTTTGTTCAATAATTTTTGCTTGAATTGCCATATGAGGCTGTTCTGCAAAAATCTCAAGATAATTGTCATCAATGGATATGACACGCACTCTTAGCCTTTCTAAAATATCTAGATAACAATTCTTAAGCTTTTCATAAGAGGTTTTATAATAGTGTGTCTGTAAAAGTTCTTCTACTGCATGTTCACTTGTTTCAATAATTTTTGCCATAATTTCATTCTCCTTTGATTTGTTCTATAAATTTTATAACCTTTTGTTTTGTTTGTTGAAAATCTTCATCTGATTCTATTACATAATCTGATAATTTTCTTTTTTCTTCTAAAGACATTTGTGAAGAAATCTTTTGTACTGCATAGGCTTTAGAAATTCTATCTCTTGACATTAATCGCTGAATTTGAATTTCTTTTGGAGCATATACACATACTATTGTATCACATAAATAGGAAAGTTTAGCTTCAAAAAGTAACGGAATATCTAAAAAAATAAGATTTTCTTCCATTTTGCTTATTCTTTTTTGAATTTCTTCTACAATTTTTGGGTGTGTAATTTGATTTAATTTAGCTCTAGCATCCTCATTTTCAAAAATAAGTCTCCCTAATTTCTTACGATCAATTTCTAAATTTGGCAGTAAATATTCATTACCAAATACTTCTACAATGGCCTTATATATTGGCATATCCCTTTGACTAAGCTCCTTAGATATTTGATCTGAATCAATTACAGGATATCCTAACTCTAGAATAAAGCTAGAAACTGTAGATTTACCACTGGCAATTCCACCAGTGATTCCAACAATTTTTTTCATGATTCTCTTTGACAGTTCTTACAATAATAACTGCTTCTACCTCCAATTTTAATAATCGTTAGGGCTTGCTGACACTGTAGACAGCAGGATTTGGTATGAACTGCTAAATACTTTTGGTATTCTCCTTTCACGCCTAAAGAGGAGGTATAGGATCGAATTGTAGTTCCCTTTTGATGAATTGCATTCGTAAGAATATGATTTGCAGCAACCAAAATCGACTGAAGCTCTTCTTTTTTTATTTGCTTAGCAATTCGTAAGGGCGATATTTTAGCTTCATATAAAACCTCATCTGCATAGATATTTCCGAGTCCTGAAATAAAGCTTTGGTCTAATAATACAGTCTTTATTGGAAGACTTTTTTTCTTTAGCTTTTCATATAAAGTATCTACATCTATGGTACTGTCATTGGCTTCTGGTCCAAGTAAAGAAAGAGGGGGTGTTTGAAAAAGCATTTCTTTTGCCTTATAGGTCATTCTCCCAAACTTTCTTACATCCTGATAAATTAATCTATATCCATTATCCAAATAAAAGATAACATGCTGATGCTTTACTATTTCATAGTCCTTATCCACATAAAAGTATTTTCCTTCCATACGCAAATGCGATAAAAAAGCACCCTCATCTAATATGAATATTAGATATTTTGCATAGCGATCTACACTTACTATTTTATGATGAACTACTTTTGATATAAAGTCCTCCATATCATCTATAATAGAAGGATAAAAGCATTCAATACGAGTTATGGTTAAACCACTTAGATTTTGATTTAACGTTTGTCTTACAACCTCAACCTCTGGTAGCTCTGGCATAATTAAAACCGATTATGATGGAGTAAATCATCACTCCATTTTCCCTTATCATAAAATACATTTTCTTCTTTTGGATACCCTAAGGCTACTAAAGCAAAGGTAAAGGATGGATGCATTACCTTTAATATCTCATTGCAGGAGTTTATTCGGTCCTCTAATGGATAAATCCCGATATAACAGCTACCAATCCCTCGTTCTGTAGCCTCAATTAATATGTTTTCAACAGCACAGGATAAATCCTGAAGCTGCATATGTGGAGTGCTTAAAGCCTCGGGATTGCTTCCTATAACAGCAATTGCTGTATTACAGTTGGATAATACTTTAGCTCCAGGAGAAACAGAGGATAATTCATCGATAATTTTTTTATCATCAAGAACAATATACGCTCTTCCCTTTTGGTTTCGTGCTGAAGGTGCAGCCTCTGCGGCCTTACAAAGCTCAACTAAGGCTTCATAAGAAATTTTTTTAGTCAAATCAAATTCTCTTACACTTCTACGCATAAATACACTATTCATTATTTCACCTCATACCAATTTTTACCAAAGGAATCTCCAACAACTAAAGGTACATCTAGATTCATTGCGGTTTGCATATTTCTTCTAACAAGCTCTACCATAATGTCCTCTTCTCCCTTTGCAACCTCAAATACGAGCTCATCATGGACTTGAACCAGCATTTTACTTAAAAGATGCCGTTGCTCAATTTCCTGGTCCACCTTGATCATTGCAATTTTAATGATATCAGCCGCCGTTCCTTGGATTGGGGCGTTCATAGCCATTCGCTTTCCAAATTCTCTTTGCATAAATATTTTAGAATTAATTTCTGGAATCATCCGAATCCTGTTCTTTAATGTTCGAACAAATCCTGTTTTACTACAAAAATCAATGGTTTCATCCATAAAGGTTTTGATTTCAGGATATACCTCAAAGTACCGTTTAATGAAGGTGGAGGCTTCAACATTGGTAATCCCTAAATCCGTGGCTAGTCCGTAAGCAGAAATCCCATAAACGATTCCAAAATTCACAGCCTTTGCCCTTCTTCGGTCTTCCTTTGTTATTTCCTCTTTATCAAATACCTCCTTGGCTGTTTTTGAGTGAATATCCTCATTGGCTATAAATGCTTCCTTCAATTTTTTCACCTTAGCCATATGGGCTAAAACACGTAATTCAATTTGTGAGTAATCCGCAGAATATAAAATATTCTCTGGGTTTGAAGGAACGAACATCTTACGAATCAAATGCCCCTCCTCTGTACGAATAGGAATGTTTTGTAAATTCGGCTCAACGCTGGATAATCTTCCTGTTGTTGTCAATGCCTGCTGGAAGATCGTATGAACCTTTTGATCTGGATGAATCTGTTCACTTAGTCCTATAATATAAGTAGAGTATAATTTTGTTTTTGCTCTATATTCAATTATACAATCCACAATCGGATGATAATTTCGAACATGCTGTAATATTTCTATATCGGTAGAATAGCTTGTTGCTTTTTTCTTGGGGTAAGGGATTCCAAGCTTATCAAATAAAATGATTCCCAATTGCTTAGGGCTGGCAATATTAAATACCTCACCACTATACTGATAAATCGTATGGGTTAATTCCTCAATATCTGCCTCTAAAAAGCTTTTTTGTCTTTCCAATTCATTTAAATCAACCTGAATTCCTTCGATTTCCATTTTGGCAAGAACTCGGGAAAGAGGAATTTCTATTTCAGTTAAAAGATGATACTGCTCTTTTTCCTTGAGCTTTGCTATACATTCATTCTTTAAAAAATAAACACAATTTACTTTTTTGGCAATATGCTGATATAGCAACTCCTTATCTGGGATTGCTTTTTTAGCCCCTTTTCCATAGACTTGCTCATCATATAAAACATCCATATAATCAAAATGATCACTGACTACTTTAAACTCTTCTTTTCCTAAGGATGGATTCAAAATATAGCTTGCCAGCAATAAATCAAATTCAATACCATTCAAATCAAAGCCTAATCTTTTTAATAAAACGTAGGCTCTTTTATAATCATAGATTGATTTATGATTTTCTTCTGCCAAATACAATTGAAGGTCAATGCTTCTATATAGCATTTCCTGCTCGATAATAAATGTACCTAAGGTATTCTTTATTCCGATAGCTAATAAAGGACTTCGATGATAATTGTAATCAAATGTCTCAAAAATAAAGGAGGAATAGGGTAATAGAATTTCCTTAAATCGAATTTCATCCTTAACAAGCTCATATTCTGTTTTTTTGGTATCCTTAGAAAGCTCTCCACTGCCATAGGAAACATCCTTTAATAAGGATTTAAACTCTAATTCTTGATAAAAGGATATTAGCTTATCCCGATCATAGGGCTTTTTATATGTATCCTCTAGGCTGACTTCAATAGGAAAGTCTCGATGAATCGTTGCCATTTTCCTACAGAGTAAGGCCTGTTCTGCATAGGTTTGAATCTTTTGCCCATCTGCCCCTTTAATTTCATGAGATGATGAAATGATTTTATCTAAGGATTCATATTGCTGAAGATATTTAACCGCCTTTTTTTCTCCTATTCCTGGTATACCAGGCAAGTTATCACTTTTATCGCCCATCATTGCCTTTAAATCAATAAATTGATTGTATGGAATTTGATATCGCTCATAAAAGAATTCTGGAGTATAATCCTCTAAATCTGTCATTCCTTTTTTTGTTAGATGCACTGTTGTATGAGGACTGATAAGCTGTAATAAATCCTTATCAGAAGAGTAAACATCCACATGAAAGCCTGCATCCTCAGCTTTTTTAGCCATAGTACCTATGATATCATCTGCCTCATACATACTTTGCTCATATTGCTTTATACGCATAATATCCAAATATTGCTTAATGTAAGCTATCTGCATTCTAAATTCATCTGGCATAGGAGGTCGTCCTGCCTTATACTCCTTCATCCATTCATGACGAATTGTTTTTTTACCAGCATCAAAAGCAACTAGGATTGCATCATAATCACTTGCTAGTAGATGATTCATCATACGAATAAAGGCATAGATTGCATTTGTGTATAAGCCTTTAGAGTTTTGTGTTAGATTGCCAACAGCTGCCATGCCATAATAGGCTCTATACATTAAGGAATTTCCATCCACTAAAATCATTCGTTTCATCATATCACTTCCTCATTCTTAAATATTATTATAACAAAATATGAAACAAAATAAAACAAAAAACACCGAACTATAAAAAGTTTTTTAAAGTTCAGTGCTTTTATTCTCCCTCTATTCCATAAAAATTTAAGGAATCTGTAGGGTTTTGCTTAGATTTTATTTTGAATTAATCCCAATATACTAATGAATCAATATTAGCATTTCCAATACATTGAATCGTAACTTTATGCTTCCCAGAAGAAAGTTCAGAGGATATATAGCTCATCATTATACCTGTATCCTCCTTTAATGCGATACTATCTATTTTATTTCCATCAATATATACCTCAAAATCTCTATCTAGAGTACTAGAGGATAAAATACCAAATCGTGTTCCCTCAAATTCATATTGAATTGTAGAATTTTTCTTTCCTACATATACATGTCCAAAGGAAGATAAAACAGATTTTGCTTCCCATTTTCCTTTTAAGGAAACGGAATCAGAATCAAGTAGGATATGATGTCCATTATTGATTTCAAATAAATTAGCAAATTGTATTTCACTTAATATAATATAGCTCAAGGTAGATTTCGTAATGGTTAATCTATAATATCTAAAGGTAGCCTTTTCAAAATCAACAATTACTGAGGTGTTAGTCCTTTTTACATCCTCAAAATTACCAACCTCAAACCAAGTTTCATTATCTAGGCTTCCCTCTAATTTAAAGCTAGAAGGACAATGATAATCTCCATTAGGTCGATATTGAGTAAACATCGTCATTTGGTTTGCTGTAATTTCTTTTCCTAAATCAACGATAAGAACCAATGGCTTTTGTACAGAGGCCTTATAGTTGGTATGGATATAGGTATTGAGATTTCCATCGACTAAATTTTCTATTTTATGATCATTCTTATTCCATGGAGAATAGTTTGCAGAAGTTACTATTGTTGCAGGATCCTTATAATAGGCATTATCCTTGTAATCATAGGTATATTCTCTTTTATAGAAATAATCAGATTCAAATTTAGAGGTATTAAATTCATAGGATTCTCTATACGCTGAAGCATAGCTTACCTCAACATATTCTGGGATAGTTCCTATTTCATTTCCATCAGCATCTAGAATAGGGGCTTCTGGAGTGAATTTTCCCCAACCTACACCTATAAATCCAAACTTACCTGTATTTCGAGTAATTAATACTGCCTTAAAGTATACCCATGTATCAGCATCAAGCTCATAATCCTTATATGTTCCCTCCGTCTTTGGGAAATCAGCGCTTGAAGTATTCGTTTGGATATACTTAGCTGCTAGCTCATATGTTTTCCCTTTATCTAAGGATACATATAGAGCACAATCATATCGTCCTCTTAGGGCAATTCTATACTTTCCAGCTTCGTCACTATATAGCTTACCTTTAACTTCAACGATCTCATTGTCTGACATTTGGCTTGCTTCAGTATACCATACCTCTGCATTACCATTTTGAACAACCTTACCATTTAATTTAGGATTTAAATTATCTCCTTCTACCTTATTTGTATAATTGGCATAATTGGCTTCAAATGCATCCGTAGCACTAGAATACATTTTATCAGCACTATAGGTGTATGTCGTTCTTTCCAGGGTTGTTTTATTCATTTCATGAGATTGCTCTAATTCTAAGGCTAATTTAACATCCTCAACAGTAAATGCACTATCATCCTTTGTGATTTCTAAGGTAACATAAAATTTTCCAGAACGTAATTCATCATTTGGTGTAAATTTATAAATGTTATTTCCTTCATCTGTAATAGTTCCATTTTCAGGTTGAGTTACATTCTTAATTTTATAGCTAAAGCCATCTGGAATAACAATGCTTCCTCCCTGATAAATATTATTTTCAAAGGTGGTTTTATTTAAATCAATGGAATACTCTTCTCCATAAGGAATAACATATGGCTGCATGGTATCAAATTCAATTTCTTCTTCATCATACATATAGGTTTTTCCTGTTTGGTAAGTCGAAACTACAGGGACAAACATAGGGTATTGATTTGATTTTGCTGTATTTAAAACATTTTCTGATACTTCATAGCCAATTAAGTCCTTATAGAAATAGGTCATATCATAATGGGTAGCATTCATGGTAGCTAGGAACCATTTATCAACGGATTGTCCCCCTGAGGTTTGGGCAGAACGAATAAAGGCATCCTGTCCAAAATTATGAAGCATATTTGCATAAATCGCTAAGCCTTGTTTTCCATTACTATATCTGTTTTCCGTTATTTCACGTAAAGCCCAGGAGGCATTTGTATAGGCATTCCAGCCTCCTAATCCTTCACTAACCGTTCCAATTTTACGTCCTGAGGATATTCTAGTAAATAAGCTATAGGAAACGAGATTCAGTGAGTTATTTGTAACCTCTCCACCATTTCCTACACCAAAGCCTTGGAAATTGTGATTATACTCATGCATATTCCCCCAAGCTCCTCCATTAACAAACGCCTTATAATTTAATGACCCTGACATCCAGCCTGTAGGACAGTTAACAGAATGCTGTCCAGGGAATGCTACTGCTGCTCCTGCGGCAACAAATGGATCATATAGGAATACAATTCCTTGCTTACGAACCTTGGTTGATACTAAGGAAATTTTTTCCCATAATATAGCTGCATCATATAAATCATCATAGCTAAAAGGCTTTGCATAGGTGTTAGGACCAGAATGTAATACTCCATTTTCCCAAACCTCTAAATCAAAATAAGGGGCTGTTGATTTTGCATTTTCCTCAAATTCCTCTGGTGTGGTATAGCCTAATATAAAATGAGAATACCGAACCGCACCAGAAATTGTAACACTAAATTCTACACTTTCATTATGAATATAAACTGGTCCTCCTAAGAAGGAGCCTACATAGGCTGTATATACACCCTTTTCTTCATCAAGGGTTGCGGTGTCCTTAGTAACAACCATTGTATTTAAAATATGAGGCATACGATTCAAAACATTTTTATCTGCCCATATATTGTTTGCTTTTCTATTATATAGCGCTTGTCCAATATGAACGATAATTCCAGCAGTAGCCTCCATATCCTCTTGGGATATTTCAATTTTAATTACTTCTCCCGCAGGAGCATATACACCTGTCACACTATAGCTATCATAGCCTCTAGGCATCAAGGTCACACGCTTAATAATTCCTGGCTCATCATCAGAAACATCACCTAAATATAATCCCTCAGATGCAGTATGCTTATATAAATATCTTTGATTTCCCTCGGCATCTAAAACAGGCTTATCATTTAGATATAAATTTCCGTCCTCGTCCATACGGTTATAGCCACCGCCTCCTGCATTTCTTGTGTCCTTAGAGGTTAAGTAGTTAGATTCTCCTATAATCACATTTCTTAAGCTCTTCTTTTCAGCAGAGGTTCCTATAGCAGCTTTTAATGTAGAGCCATATTTTGGATATCCAATCGTTGATCTACCTTCATTTTTTGTGTCTCTTGGTTGCTTTCTTTTAACTGTACCAAGGATATCTGTTTCATATCCAACCTTTGTAGCTGTTTTATAAGGATTGGAATATTCTTCACTAGGAGTAGAACAAGATTTTACAGAAAGTATAATTGTAATAACCAATCCAATGATAATGATAAAGCCTACAGCTGTAAGGATAGATATAAGCTTAGTACGCTTGGAATTTCCCTCTTTCGTTGGCTTATCCTTATCTGGAGCTTTTTCCTTTTTAGAGGTAGCTTCCTTCTTTGGAGTGGTCTTTTTCTCCTCTACCACTTTCTTGGGCTCTTCTTTGGATTTTGAAGGCTCTGTAGCAGCTTTCACTGTAGCCTTTTCCACTTGCTTTTCCTCTGTACTCTTTGGCTTTGAGGAAGCCGTTTTTGAAGAAGCTCCAGTGGAAGCCTTTGGCGTAGCTTGAGCCTTAGCAGCTGGTTTAGAAGCTGTTGATTCTTTAGAGGCTGTTGTAGCTTTTGTACTCTTCTTTGTAGTTGTTGATGTACTTTTGGCAGTCTGTGATTTTTCCACAGAGGCTGACTTTTTTTCTGGCATAATGCATCTTCCTTCCTTTTTATATTTTAAAACTTAAATCAATATATCTCTTTTATCTACAATATTTTATCTATTTTACAAAGAAAAAGCAAGAGATTTCTTTGTAAAATATAATTCTTGCTTTTCTAATATCCTTATTTTTTCATAGGTAAAATGATTGGATTTTTAGCATCCTCTGAATGCTTATATAATACAATGATATGACCTATGCTTTGTACCAATTCAATCTCAACTTCACTAAGAAATTGCTCTATTTCATTTAATGTGACGCTGGAATTATTTAAAATGGTAACCTTCATTAATTCATGTTTCTTTAAATAGTTTAATAAATCATTTTGCAGATTTTTGCTTAAGCCTTCCTTACCGATTTGAAAACAAGCCTTCAAAGGATGAGCTAGCCCTTTTAAATAGGCCTTTTGTTTAGGAGATAACACCATCCTAGTTTTCCTTTGCAAAAAATTCTTCTGTATAATAAGCTTCCTTTAAGATCTGTTGCATATCTTCTACCATTGGAACTCTAGGGTTGGCAGGTGAGCATTGATCCTCATAAGCAAGATAAGATAATTTTTCTAAAGAAGCTAAGTAGGTTGCCTCATCTAACCCCTGGCTCTTGAAGTTCATTTTTATTCCACACTTCATACCCAATTCGCCACAGGCTTTCGCATAAGACTCCACACCCTCCTCAACAGTTGATGCAGGTAATCCTAAAATTCTTGCAAGCTCAGCATATTTTTCATCGGCCTTATAATAATTATATTTAGGCCAAGTGGATAATTTTTGAGGCTTAGTTCCATTGTATCGAACTGTAAATGGTAAAAGAATTGCGTTAGCACGACCATGAGGAACATGGAATTCAGCACCAATTTTATGCGCCATAGAATGGTTCATACCTAAGAAGGCGTTGGCAAAGGCCATACCTGCAAGCGCAGATGCATTGTGCATTTTTTCTCTAGCCTCTGGGTCGTTGGCACCATTCTTATAAGCACGCTCTAAATAAGTAAATACCATTTTAATTGCTTGAATGGCAAGACCATCAGTAAAATCTGAGGCTAAGGTTGAAACAAAGGCTTCTGTAGCATGAGTTAAAACATCCATACCTGTATCCGCCGTAATTGCTTTTGGTAAGCTCATAGTTAATGCTGGGTCTATAATAGCTACTGTAGGGGTTAAAGAATAATCCGTTAATGGATACTTCTTATGCTCTACCTTATCCGTAATAACTGCAAATGGTGTTACTTCTGAGCCTGTTCCAGAGGTTGTAGGAATACAAACCAAATTTGCCTTTTTACCTAATTCTGGATACTGGAATGCACGTTTACGAATATCCATAAATTTTTGTTTCAAGTCATTAAAATTAACTTCTGGATGCTCATAGAATAGCCACATTCCCTTGGCAGCGTCCATTGCAGAGCCTCCACCTAAGGCAATGATGGTATCTGGTTCAAAGGACCGCATCAATTGTACACCCTTTAATACTGTTTGAATGGATGGATCTGGTTCTACATCGCAGAATAATTGATGCTGAACCTCAGGACTTCTAAGCTTTAATTGATCCGTTACACGATTTACATATCCTAAATCTACCATAGAACGGTCTGTAACAATGATAACCTTGCTCATTTCCTTCATTTGGTGTAAATATTCAATTGAATTTCTTTCAAAATAGATTTTAGCAGGAACCTTAAACCATTGCATATTGTTTCTTCTTTGACCTACCTTCTTAACATTTAATAGATTGATTGCACTAACATTTCCCGCAACAGAGTTATGTCCATAAGAACCACAGCCTAGGGTTAATGATGGAATAAAAGAGTTATAAACATTTCCTATTCCTCCAAAAGTAGATGGAGAATTGGCTATAATACGAATTGCTGGAATAATGTCTCCAAAACGCTTTGTTAAGGCTTCATCAGCTGTATGAATTGCTGCTGAATGTCCTAAACCATTAAATTCAACCATTTGCTTAGAAAGCTCAATACCTTCTTCTGTAGATTTTGATTTTAAAACTGCTAATACAGGAGATAATTTTTCTCTTGTTAAAGGCTCATCAACTCCTACACTCTTACATGAAACACATAAAATTACCGTATTAGATGGAACTTCAAAGCCTGTTTCATGTGCGATATAGGAAGCACTTTTACCAACAATTGCTGGATTTAGCTTTGCTAGTGGCTTATCCTCTTCCTTCTCCACTCCAAACATATACTTTTCAAGCTTCTTTTTTTCAGAAGGACTTACAAAATATACGCCAAAGGATTTAAATTCTGCTACGGCCTCATCATAAATTTCCTTATCGATAATCACAGCCTGCTCAGAAGCACAAATCATACCATTATCAAAGGATTTAGACATTACAATATCATTAACAGCTTGACGGATATTACAAGTTTTTTCCATATAGGCTGGAACATTTCCTGCACCTACACCTAAAGCTGGTTTACCACAGGAGTATGCTGCCTTTACCATTGCATTACCACCAGTTGCTAGAATCGTTGCAACCGTAGGATGGTTCATTAAGGCACTTGTTGCATCCATGCTTGGATGTTCTATCCATTGAATACAATATTCAGGAGCTCCTGCTTCTATCGCTGCATCATAAACAACCTTAGCTGCTGCAACAGAGCATTGCTGAGCACTTGGATGAAACGCAAAAATAATTGGGTTTCTTGTCTTTAAACAAATCAATGCTTTAAAAATTGCTGTTGAGGTCGGATTGGTTACCGGTGTTATTCCGGCAACAACACCAACAGGCTCTGCTAACTCTGTTATTCCTGTAACTGGATCCTCATTAATAACCCCAACGGTTTTGGTTCGTTTCATATTATGTGTTACATATTCACATGCAAAAAGATTTTTTGTTGCTTTATCCTCAAATACACCACGCTTCGTTTCTTCTATAGCAAGCTTAGCTAGAGTACCATGCTTATCTAAGGCTGCAACAGAGCATTTCGCAACAATATAGTCAATTTGTTCTTGTGTGTAGGATGCATATGCATCTAATGCCTTTTGAGCATTTTCACACAATAAATTAACCTCATCTTGAAAAGTTTTATTTTCTTCCATAAAGTCCTCCATAATTTTAAATAGTTATGTTTTTCTACATTTAATATTATACATAAAAAAATGAAGGTTGATACAAGTAAACGTTTTACAATTTTTCAAATTAAAAATGGTTGCGTTTTCATAAAAAACAAAAGTAAAACCTATCCATATAGGATAGGAATTTTTTAGAAATTATTAGCAGATATCTCAAAATAGCTTTGAGGATGATCACAAACAGGACAAATTGTAGGAGCAACTTCACTTACAGCAATGTGTCCACAATTACGACATTTCCAAACATGTAATCCTGTCTTTTTGGCAAATACCTCATCATGAACAAGATTTTCTAATAGCTTTAAATATCGTTCCTCATGATGCTTTTCTATAGCTGCAACTCCCCTAAATTTTGCAGCAATGTCATGAAATCCTTCTTCGTCTGCAACCTTTGCAAACTCATCATACATGCTCGTCCATTCCTCATGCTCTCCTGCTGCTGCTGCCTTTAAATTCTCTTCTGTATTATGAATACCGCCTAAAAGCTTAAACCATATTTTAGCATGTTCTTTTTCATTATCTGCTGTTTCTAAAAAGATAGCAGCGATTTGTTCATACCCATCTTTCTTAGCCTTTGACGCAAAATAAGTATACTTATTTCTTGCCTGACTTTCTCCTGCAAAAGCAAATAGAAGATTAGCTTCTGTTTTAGATCCCTTTAATTCCATATTTATCTCTTTCCTTTCTTTTCTCTAATTATATCATTAAAATAAATCTCATTCAATATTTCATTTGAAGATATGTATCTCTATTTTTATTTAATTTACTATTGGGTACAAGTCTTTGTAGATATATATTTTTGTCTACCTATAAATAAACCAATAAAGAAAACATTTTTCTAGGTATATCTACCCTTCTTGTTAGTTCTAGTCTTTTAAGTTGGTCTGCCTAACTCTTTGACGTAGTTGCCAAAAGTACATTATAAATTTTCAACAAGAGTTTAAATGGCATAAAAATCACAAAATCAATTAACAAATTAACCCTATAAAATTGAAATTTTCCCTATGTCTAAGCCCCTACGTAAACGTAAGGATTAAGACAAGTACTCACTTATATTGACTAATTTCTATAAATTCTTTAATATACTTTTACAAATTAAGTTTAAATATAGTGTCTCAAATAAACTAAATTCGCCACAAATTTTCAATCGAATTAGATACATTAATTTAGTTTAATCCAACATTTCCCCTTTAAAAACACCTTAATTGATTCTAGATCTGTATCTTCGTAATAATTTATAAGATGTTTTTTATATTCTCTTATATGCTCTACAGGTATTACTACTATACCTAATCCATTTCTTATTAAATAATGATTGCTTATAGATAGAATCGACTAGATTTCTTCTTGCGATTGCTACACATAATTCAAATTTATTTTCGTACTATAAAAAACTAACTTACTTCAACCACCATTTATTTAAGGTATTCACCAAGAATCCTGAAAGCTTCTTTTTTATCAACAAGTGCAATAAAACCTATTATTGCTTCAAATGAAGTTGCATAGTCCTTCTTATTCATTTCCTGAAGATCAGTATTTGTAGCAAATAGCTTTCCTTCAAGTAATTTTTTGCCAATACTATTTAAATGCTGATTTGTGACTATTTCCTTCTTATCAGTTAATTCCTTTCGAGTACTATTCTTTTTAAATTCTTTTAGCATTACAAAAGATCCACAAATCGAATCCCCTACAGTTGCTAAAGCTCTATGATCACCTATTTTATGCTCATTTACATCATTATATTCTTTTGCAAATTGAGACATCGTTAACGATTGTACAGCTAATCCCTCAAATACAGTTGGCACATTAATTGATAGTAACTTATAAAAGTTCAAAGCCTTATTCTTTAATTCTTCAAAAGGAAAGATTGTCATTCTATTCACCAACTTTTTAACTTGAAATTTATAATATATCTGTTTTATTTCGTTTCATCTCTTAAGGATAACTGGCATATACTCTCAACATATCCTACCTGCATTTGGAATAGAAATGCATACTAAAATAAGAAAGTTATCTACAAAAAATAAAGGGTATTTGTTGCCCAATCCCCTTTAAATATCTTAGGAGGCAAATTATATACTAATTATTTTTTTACCTTTCCTAAATTTTCTCTTAATTTTATATATGAATAGTCATATATCCAATAATCTCTATTATAACCATAGTTTTTTAATTCTTCTTTTCTTGCAGATGTATTACACCTAACTAAATCATCAATAATGAGGCGATTACCACTATTATCGCTGATATTAAAATTTGGTTCTTTAAATTCATTTTCATCAATTTGATAATTATAATCATATAAATTATCAATTATAGAGTAAGATGAAATGTAGTTGCGTTCCAAGAAAAAATATTTAAGATATGTATTTAACAACACACAATCATCTAAAATATTCTGAGTTTCCTCTCTAGTGTTAACACCGAAGATAATAACCTCTATTTTAAAATCATTTGTTTGATACCAGGCATTATTAACTTGCTTAATACTGATTTCATAATCAGACAGCATTTCTCGTATAAAATCTAATAAAGCAACATCCTTTACTCCATTTAATTTTATATGAATAGTACCAATCCAATATTTGTTTTCTTGGCATTCTTTAAAAAATGCTAAAGCATCAGAATGATCAAAAAAATTAATACTATCATCCTCTTCATCTTCTTCATCAGATGCCAGTTTAATTTCATAATGATTCTGAACCTTAACAATCTCAAAGTCCTTTTCATTTGCAATAAAGCATGGAAATTTATTTGCTTTCTCATCATTTGTTTTGATATGACAGCAAATTAAATTTGATTCGGAATTTTTTCCGCCTTGTGTTTGAGGAAGAATATGATCAAGATTCCATCCATATTTACTATTTCTGTTTCCATAAGAGCCTTTATCCATTTCTCTTCCAGCAAAATCTTTAACCTTGGTTGCTTTGCCATAACGCTTATTCCAAAGCATCATTGCAGTTTCACGATTAATATTCATAATTGCATTTGTTTTCATAAATTATTTACCTAAATAATTTATATAATAAACCTCCTATATTATTCTGTAGTTCATATAAATGCATTGATTAATCGCTAGGGCAACCTAGTACTGAAGCCTCAAAGGGCAATCCTCATACAGTATTTACAGAAGATTCATTAATCACCTATATTTCTATAGGGGGGTAGATTTATTGAACCATATATATTTTAACATTTATTTCATAAAATAGCAAGAAAAGTTCTATACTTATTTATTCTATAAATAATAATATTATACTTTACACTTATACAAATATAAAAAGACTAACCCATTTGAATGAATTAGTCTAATTTGTAAGTAGAGTTATTTCGTTTCAGTCCTCAAGACAAGGGAGCAAATGCTCTCAACGAGATACTGAAATACCCACAGTAAATCATATCTTGTTTGCTTTATCAAATAACCATAAAGCTATTTGAACTTGCAAATACAATTTCCATTCGTTTGTATAATAATTAAATTTAAAACAATTTTGAAATGCTGGTTCTAAAATTTTCAATTGAAGTCTTGGCCATTCATAATAATGTATTTTATATTTTTGGTCTAACTCTCTAGTGACTTCCATCAAGGACTCTATATCCATTTTCTGCTTAATTCCATCGTCCAAAATACTAAACATTTTCTCCATCTTGTTAGTATTAATTTTAGTCTTAGCATCAATAAATTGGCATTTATTATCTTTCTCTACTTCCATAGAATGGGCTGGATAAAGGAGACCAATTTTTTCTAGTTGATAATGATATCCTGATGGACTTTGTAAATCTGAAAATAATTCTAAATTAATTTCATCATCCTCAAAAATTAAATCTTGTAATCGCTGATGAATCTCTTTAATTTCTTCTTTCACTGCATTTTGATAATCTTCTAAATGAGCTTGTAAATATGGTTCCTCATATTTTGTTTTAAAAATGGCTATCCATTCTTTGACAACATAATATTTATCATCGCCACATCTTTCCATTACTGCTTTTTGCAGTTCAAATAAATAATCAATATAATCCACAAATTCTTCAGGAGTCTTTATATACTTGCTTCTTAAATTTTCTATTTTTTCTTTAAAATATCTTTCTGCAGCAAGCCTTATTTGTTTAAGAAAACTATATCTCTTTTCAATGTAATGAAAAATCTCATAAGTTTTTAAGTAAATAGTTTTAGTATAAGTACTTAAAATTTTCTCATCATTATCTTCATATTTATAAACTCTAGCATAGAAATCAGCACCATTGCTTTGCTTGTCAAATAATAAAGGATTCCCTTTACCTAAAAAACCGACATAAGGACACCATTCTGGATTGGATCCTTGATATATCCCATGTGAATTAGAATTTAGAGGATGAACAGAACATAAAGATCTAATATACTTAAAATACTCTTCATCGTTTCCATCTCCTGACTCTCCTGAATTGTGGAATGATGATACATCATTTTTTGTTTCATATTTAACATTAAATATTTTTCCTATTTGGGTAATACAATCTATAAGAGTTTGTCCATGAGTCAATAAATTGCAAAGTTCAAAAATTCCTTCTTTTGTTTGTTCAATATTTAAAGAATTGCAATACTGAACTAAATCATCTATACGATCTAATGCCGCACAAATGCATAGGTATGAATCAGTCACAATCTGTTGTGTTGTTTTATCTGTTTTCTTTTTCGGCATTATAGTATTATGGCTTATTTTCAAAGTGAAATTGATATATTTATTTATTATTTTTCTTAACTTATCGTTTAAATCTTTATTCAAGTTTATTTTCATTATTTGCACCTTTCATTTACTTTTTGCTTTTCTTCGATAACTTGGTTAGTGCCACTATTGACTTGGTGCAATAAGTTTTCTAACCATTCATTTATTTCCTTATAAAGTTCATACTGGCATTGCTTATAATCTTTTTCTAAGACTGGTAAATTCTTATTTATAAATTTTTTAAATACATCAAAAATTTTGTTCTTATTTTTCTGGATTTTCGATTCATCTCCGTGTTCAACATCATGATCCGTATATAATCTTAATTGTTTTATATCATAAAGAGCTGGGTATTTATCAAAAGGAATATATTTTTCACTTCGATGTTTATTTCCACCAAAGCCCTCATAAAAAAGCATATAACAGGAATTAATAATTGTCAAAAAATTTTCTTTTGTATTAGCAATCATCCCTACAATATTTCCCACATTTACATAATCATTTGAGGTTTGTTTAATTATTTCTGAATCAATGAACTTAATCTTAGATAATTTGTCTGTAATAGAAAGTGACAGTTTATTAATTTTAACTGGGAGTGCTTTTTCAAATGCCTCATCAACATCTATCTCTTTTGTTCTAACAATATAACCTGTGTCTCTTGCAATTACTCCATATAGATTAAGTCTTAAATAAACATCTATTTCATAAGATTTTCTATAACCAGCAAGAGATAATATGGTTTGACTAATTATATCATTGACATAATATAACCACTGTATTTTAATTGGATTAGTTTCAATAGACAAATTAATAGATTCTATTTGTTTATTTATTTTTTCTATTAAAGGCTTCAATGCATTTTCCATAATGTAAACTGAAGGAATGTTAAAAGAATTTAAATAATAAGCAAATTGATTTATATATCCCCATGTCGGAATATTAGGAAGTTGATATTGCTTTAAAGTGTTAGAAAAATTCTCTAATGCAGTTATATATGGTATAACACCATTGTGTTTTGATAAAATGTCATTACTCATTTCTATATTCCTCCTTTTTCTTCATTTTATCATACCACAAAAACAGAAAAAACCGAAGTGAATTTCGGCTTTTTAATACATATTACAATTTTTTATAATTCTTTTATCACTCAATAATGTGACAAAGTATAGCTATTTTCACAAATGATAAATAGTAATTAAATAGAATGCTTTATATTGTAATCAAAATACTTATATCCATCAAACTTATTAATAGTTCTTTCAACATAAGTATCTGTCATGCGGGCAATACCTTCCAAGATTATTTGCTTGATAATAGATTTGAGTGCTGGATCCATGTTGCCAGACTGATATTCTTCGTTAATTTTATCCATTGTTATTTCTCCAAGCATGCTACTACCTGATTCCTTAACTCTATTAATGATTAAACGTTTACTATTACTATCTATCCTTCTAATATCTTCATTATAAATATAATAAAGAAGTTCAATATTCTTTTGACCTTCAATATTAGACATAGTTATCACTTGATCGTTAATCATAAAACGATTATGTCTCTTAAAAATATTAATTGCGTTATCCAAAATATTAGGAAATGAAATAATCGGTTTATACTTTTTATATCTATAATGAGGATGAAAAATTTTGTACTCCTGAGTTTCATAGTTTTGCCCAGAATTTGTTTTTTTGTATTTCACAAACATTGTGTCAAAAGAAATCTCTTTATTTTTCACCAAATCAGTTACATATGTAATTAAATCCTCAATCAATTCTTCAGAAGTTTTTTGGAAATCCTATATTGATATACAATCCGATTCGAAAAATTAGAAGAGTCTGGAGAACTTGAGCATTCCAAAATCTTCCTTATATTTTTAACAATGACATCACAATAATTTGCGGTTGAACCTAAAAATTGTGACGTCTTTTCTCCATCATAATTACAAATATCATAGTTACTAATTTGAAGGTTAATCTTACTTTTGGTTTTATATTTTATATTTATTCTTTTGTTTATTTTTCTTTTGACATCTCTATTGTGACCTCTACTTGTGTTTTCTTTTGTGGTCAAAGTAATATCCTTTTTAATTTCGTTTAAACACTTCTTGTATCCTTCTAAATCTTCACACAATTCTTCAAAAGCATTAGTATATTTTGCAGCATAATTAGATTTGTAATATAGTCTAATTGCATCATCAAAATCTGAAATGCGTTGAGAAATTTCATCAGCAATGGCAACTATTTGCCCTTCTAATGATAAGGCAGCAGGGTAATTCAAGTAATTATCAATAAACGAATTTAATTTCATTAATTCAGTATTTTCACAATACAACCCTTTGTACTTTACTACAAAATCGTTAATGAACTTTTGAAAATCCTCATTTTTAAGTAAAGGATGATTGCTAAAATAGACATATAGATTATAAGGATCATTTTTAACATCTGTTTTAGCTTGTTTAGGGTAAGCGTTTGTGTGTTTAATTACGCCATCAAATAATCTCCAATCATAATTGGGATAATTGAAACCAAATCTTTCAACATTTTCATTCACATTGTTGCTTTCATTTGTTTTTATAATTCTAGGGTCTAAAAGAATTTTTGCAGAATGTATATTATGCTTAAAATATAAGCAATCATTTATTAGAAGATCATTGATTTTTTCCTCACCAATATGCCCAAATGGTGTATGTCCAATATCATGGGCATAAGCAATAGCTTTTACTAAATTTGAATCCAAATAAATCTCTTTTTTTTCTAAAACAGGAGCTAATTTTTCTACAATTCTTTCTGCTATTGAAGCTACTTCCATTGTATGTGTTAACCTTGTCCTAAAATGTTCACTAATCCTTGTATTAAACATTTGAGTTTTATCTTGTAGCCTCCTTATTTCTTTAGAAAAAGAAATTTCAGTTAACATTTTTAAATTATCTGGTTTTACGCCCTCTAAACATATTTCATTTTTTTGTTCCATATTATTATCTCCCCTCTATTATAAGAAATTTTTATTAAAATATAGTCCGGTTTCTAAAGAATAAAAATCTTTTTTTTACTCATACTAAAATTGGGTGGTTCCCTAAATCGAACCAGGCATAATTGCAATATATTATGCCTTTTATTTTTTAATTGTTTTTTTTATTTTTTTATTGACAATGCCTATATATTTTGTTAAAATAATTATGCGTTGTTCCCTAAATCGAACTAAAAATTATTCGAATCAATTTATATGATTCGTATTTTTTTTATTCTAAATTTGATTATTACTGCATATATAATATCGTGTGGTTCCCTAAATCGAACCATGCATAATTGCAATATATTATGTCTTTTACTTTTTAATTGTTTTTTTTATTTTTTTATTGACAATGCCTATATATTTTGTTAAAATAATTATGCGTTGTTCCCTAAATCGAACTAAAAATTATTCGAATCAATTTATATGATTCGTATTTTTTTTATTCTAAATTTGATTATTACTGCATATATAATATCGTGTGGTTCCCTAAATCGAACCAGGCATAATTGCAATATATTATGCCTTTTATTTTTTAATAAAAATACATTGATATTTTATATCATTTGTAAATATTTGTCAATTAATTTACATCAATAAAATTGCTGAATTTCTTTTAATGAACTGACTGACGAATACTGACTATCTTTGGAGACTCGAAAAGTTTTTTCTTTCTAACAATGAAAATAGTACTTATCTATTGTTACATCTGTTTCATAATCTTCTTTATATTTTGCAGAAATCAAAAGAATTGCTTGACTTATTTGAACTCTATTCAATTCACTTCTTCAATCGTATTAACTTTGGAATAATGTCCGATAGGGCTGCTATTTTTCTATTATTTAATTCTAACATCTTTACACTTCTAATCTTATTTATCTAAATTTAACTATAACTACTATTTTTTTTATAAGCTAATGCTATATCTGTACCGCTTTTGATTCGTTCTATGTCATGTAAAATCTTTTGGTCAACTTCACCATAATCATCAAATTGAGTGTGATATCCTGTTATATTCATTGACTTTCTATAATGTTTTTTTTCACTAAATAATTGAGATTGATAAGGTACATATTTTCCATTTCGTGCATACCTTACTCCATCTTTTTGACGATTATATCTAAATGTCCAATATATATTCAAAGCATAATGAATAGAAATTCGATCATATCTCACCTCTAAGCAACCAATGCAATAATCTCAATACTGCTTTTTATTATTATAAAAATCTCGATATGTTTCTTCTATTGTTTGAATAGGCGTTCTATCACAATACTTTTCTAAAAATTTCTTTTTATGCTGTTCTATCTTTTTCATAAATTCACTTTCAGACCAACTATAAATTGGCATTTCAAATAATTTAATCATCTTTTTCAACTTCTTTCATAAATATATTATTTATATGGTAAAACATACACAACATCATCTTCTGTTAAAGTATGACTTGGAATTCCACCATATTTAAAAAGCTTTTCTCCTTTTAGCATTTCTAACAAATAATAAATATACACATCTTCTGATTTATATCGATTATAAGGATTATTAAATTGATAGAAATTGATTTTATCAACATTTACATAAAGTTGATAAATATAAGCGGTAGTAAAATTTTTATATTCAAAATCAAATGGTATCTTATTTAATATTTCAGGTTGAATGAATACACCTTCATAATTCCTAACAAAATCGCTATCAAAAATAACAGACACATTCACAAAATTATCATATTTCATATCAGAACGAATGATTGTACTTACATTTTTTCCTTCTAAATAAAAATCTCTAAAATTTTCCCAATATCCTCTTTGCTTCAAATAATCACTTAGGAAATTATCAGTCAAAATAACTTCTCGAGTGGTATAAAGTATAGGACAAATATCCTTATGCCTTCCAATGTGATATGTACAAATGAATTCTATATCCTTCTTTCTAAATAATGAAACAAAACTTAACTGCTTTTCTTTTTCTTTAATTTTCACATACTTCCTCATAACACTTTTATATTCATTTTGAAAAAAATATTCAATATTATTAATTGCATACCTTAGAAAATCATCATAAAGATTCAATAGTTCGACATCACTTTTTAATGTTTGAGTTTTCATAGTTGTCATCCCCTCCCTTAAATTTCAATCACTAGAAGATGTAATATTGAAAATAACATAAGCTATCATTTTCTATGAGATTATTCTATCATAAAAATCCATGATACTTCAAGACAAAAACGCAAAATCGATAAAAATTCGTGTTTTTAAGCCGCTGCATATATGCATAACATTGTCTGTAAAACCCTCTTAAAATGGCTAAAAACAGCTAAATATTCAACGTTAATCAAAAAAATGTGATTTTTTTAACATATTTATTTAACATCAGCGATTGTTAAAGTATTTTTCCAACTTTTCTAGAACAATTTGTAAGGAAACAATATTATCAATTTCTATTTTTAAATATCCTTCGTTATCTTTTTTAACAAAGACCTGAGTTTGATTCTCTAGAAAATAAATTCTAAGTTCAGCATTATATTTTTTAGAAAAGATTGCTAGTGCCTCCTTTTCTTTCCTTTGTCAGCTGTTGCATTGCTTTCACCTCCTTACAGAAATTCAATAAAGAGAGAATAAAAAAACTCCCATCGTTATGATAGGAGAAAATCACTGCCTAACTATATCCCATCATACAAGCATTAGCACCTTGTCCTATTTGGATAGGTTGCTGACGGCTCCGAGCTTGTCTCTAACCGTTCTCTTTATAGTAATTTCATTATACACTGTTCTTTATTTACTTGCAATCATTTTTTCAATATAATCAATCTCTTCTTTTGATAATTCAAAATAATTATATAACTCATTATCTTCCCATCTTCTACCTAAATCTAGTAATGGAACATAGGAATATGTGTCTTGTGTCATATTTTTATTCTTACGTATTCCTATCATAAACCTACAAAACTTAGTTTTTAAATATTCCATTAAGTTAGCTGCTTGTTGAGGATTGTCAAATGGACCGATAGCTAAGAAAGTTTCTGTACTAACTTGATTTATATTTCCAAATTCAGGATTTCCAATAATTTTAGCTGGAATTGGATTTCCGATTTGTCCAGCTGCACCATCAGCTTTTGAAACAAAAACCTTATACTTTGATATTAACTCTAGATTTTTACTTACAAAACTTAAATTTTTAAGACCTACAATTTCTCGTTTTCCATCCATTCTTCTAAGGATTGAATAGGTCTTATCTTCAGTAATTAAGTTATCATCAACATCATATATTCCAAATGGGTTTCTTGGAAAAACAATTTCAGATAAGTATTTAACTTTTTTAGCAAAGACTTTATTAAGTATTGATAATTGGACTGTGTCTCTAATAACAATATCCACATTATCGTTGTCTTTAAGATATCGTTCTGTTGAAATAATATCTCCATTTGATTGATGCAACACATAATTACACTTGCCTTCGTTATTCTTATCATACAAGAAATAACAAACACCACCTTCAATGCTAGCATTATAAAAGCACTCTGATGCATTCATATAATCATGCAATATTCTAATATTTTTATTTTCTATCATAAACTTTCTAAAATCATCTAATCCTTTACCTCCAGAGAACCATCTAGAAGGCATAATCATAGAAACATAATCTGGCTTAATATTTATTGATGACAATACAAATAAATTATAGATAGGAATTGAACTTGATCCATTTCCTCCATCCATTAGTTGATAAGGTGGATTCCCGACTATTGCATTAAATTTCATTGGACTATTACCTCCTAAATTCCAAAAGGCTGGATTCAATATTTTTTGAATAAATTGTGTTTGTTTATTTCTCAATTGCATAATCAAATCATCAAAGGAATGCATTTTAACTTTGCCACTTCTATAGCCTAGCAATGTTCTTCTAGTAATAGACTTTGCCATTGGGGTCTTACATACAACAAAAATAGAATTAGAAATCACGTGATCCCAAATAGATAGTTTCTCTTTAAAGGATAATTCTTTTTTCTCTGATGAATCACGTTTGTAACGATATAAACTGTATGCTACATAAAGTGGATAGAGTCCTGTTTTAGAATTAATCTCCAATATTTTTGATTCAAGATTGAACAAGACTGACTCTGTTTGTTTCCCTAGATTAATAAGTCTTGGTTGCTCAAGTTCATTAATAAAATTTTCATCAAAAAATGAATATCCACCTAAAGTATTTCCTAGATGCATATTAACAACACGCCATGGTGTTAATACTGTTTCCTTATCTGGATTTTTAAATGTGGAAAATAATTTTGCTATCTTAACTATTCTCTCGGTTGGTTCTAGTTCATCTGCTGTCTTAGATATATACCTAATTCTTCTACTACAAGAAATGAACATATCTTTATCATAATACTTAGTAAATTTCTTAAAAACTTCCTTTGTTACATCTTTAGGCATAAATTCTTCCCAAGATAAGTCATCTACTAAGTCAACAAAGTTATCAATAGTGATTTCGGTATCAATATCTCCATCCATTCCATAAACCAATAATGGCATTCTAATTGAAATTGCTCTTAAGATAGAGATAGCCTTTTGTCTGTTTTCATTTTGCTCTTTTTTCTTTTTTAGAAGTTTTTTTTCTTCATCTGTCAATTCTTTCTTTGGCTTTATAGAGGCTTTTTCTACTTTTTCATATTCTTCAGCAGTAAAGCCTTCTTTGTTGATTTCTATGTCTGTGATTTTCCCAGATGCTTTTGATGCACCTACTACTTTCTTTAGCTTCTCAAATTCTTCAAGTGCAACATTATCTAGTTTAAGTAATTCATCGTTATATAATCGAGCATCATCAAAGCCATTTTTAACAACTCTTTCAGCATAGGCTTTTTTTAATTCTTGAAGCAACATTCCTACCTTAAATTCTTTCATGCCTGTTCCTTCAATAGAAATCACAGGGCAGAAATTTAAGAACAAGGCTAATTGCTTTTCTGCGATTGGATTCTTTGATTTTGTTCTAGCAGATAATTGAACAGACTCAGCAATCATTTTTAAAGTTCTATCAGGAGCAAAATCAAACACATAGCAATTCTCTTTTATTTTTCCATTAATATTTGCAGGGGTTTGAACTCTGAATATTGTTTGTAAATATTGTGATGCTGCTGTTGAATAAGAGCCTGCTAGCATCAATACGGCTGTCCATTCAGGGACAGAAACACCTGTTGTTAATCTACCACATGATAAAGTGATGGTATAGGTGTTTTCTGGATGTTTTGTCATTGCATCTTTTACTGCTTGCAATGCATCGCTTGTATTAATCTCTTCATCGCCATCTCCTGCAACATTTACAATGTTAAAATTAGAAAAAATGTGATGTTTCTTTAAGATTGTACTTAATGCCTTAGCTTCTTTGACTCCAGGAACAATCCACAAGGTGTGTCTGAAAAAGTCTCTATATTCATTATTCGCAAATGGATAATTTGTTAAATTTGATTCTTTACATATCAAATCTAGAAAACTTAAAATGGCTTCTTGGTAAACAAATTCTCCAACTTTTTTATTTAGAGGAATAGCTTTACCATCTTTTTGAATATCTCCTGTCCAAGTTCTAAAAAATTCCTTGAAATTAAATGCTTTGTCTTCTATATCCATAAAGCCTGTGATATATTTTTCAAGATGATAAGTGAAGATATTCATTCTTGGTAATTCCTCATATGGATTTGAGTCTCCAAAATGATTTAAATACCAATCCTGTTTAGCTTCTTGTTCCATAATATAATCCCATGTATAAATACTGGCTTCTTCAAAATCAGTTAATAGGTTAAAAGGAGTTCCAGATAATTCTAAGACTTTAGGCTGATGATTATTTTTGTTATTAATTAATTCTTCAATAACTGCTTTGCCCAAACTGGTTTGTGTTCCTTCATGTGCTTCATCAATAACAATAAAGTCCCAAGCAATATCAAAGATTACATTATTTTTATCAAATTTGCCACCCACAGCAGCAGAGCTCCTAAGATCTTGAATTGAAGCAAAATAAACAAATGGATTATTTGAACTTGCTAATTTGTTTATTGATGATTCTCCATAAGTTTTAGAACCAAATTTATACTCTGCTTTGTCGCAAAATATTTTATTAAAGTCATCATACCACCCATCACTTACAACAGGCCGATGAGTGATAATAATAGTTGCTTTAAAACCCATTTCTTTTGCAACTTGAAGTGCGGATAAAGTTTTTCCAAACCTCATTTTCGCATTCCAAAGCATTATATTAGAATCTTTAAATCTTTTAATTGTTTTCTTAATTGCTTCTGTTTGTTCTGGCCTAAATATAATAGGATTCTTATTAGCAGTTATTTCTTTTCCATCTAAAGATTTCTTTTCATTTTTCACACATTGGATTGCTCGTTTAGCTGTTTCTAAATCTACTAAAAACCATTCATTTTGTTTTCTATTAGTATCAAAATATTTTATTTTGATATTTGAACGTTTTAAAACATCATGAACATGGTGATCTCTAAAAGCAACAACTTGTCCTTTTTTCTTACTTGTAGAATCATTCACTTGATAAACTGCAATTTCAGTATGTAATAATTCATAAGCTATTCCTGCTGTTGAAGTGTATTCATCAATTCTCTTTCTAGCACAATAATTCAATTTATGACTATTTGGAGATAGTTCTGTAAAGGATTTTGAAGTATGAATAGTTGCATCCCCTATTTTTAATGCTCCTTTATGAGTTGTATCATTTATTCTAAAGATGTATATTAATTTGTAATCAAATGTATTATTAAACTTTTTTATGTTATTACTACTCATACAACTACCTCCGAATCAAATCCACAAATCTGGTCTTCTTGTTCTTTTCCCAGTCCATTACCAAGCAATAAGTACCATTATGTAGCCGTATGTCATCTTTTTGGCAACCAAGACATCCTGATCCCGTAATAGATTCTTCTCCAAATAAATTAGCTTGTGTTTGTTTTTTCAATTTACAACTATTTGGGATTACCATTCTTAATCCATCCATTTGCCAAATATTCCAACTGATTATAGTTGCGATTTCTTTCATCTTTTCCTTTGAAGGTAATTCATTAAATCTTTCCTTGTAATAATCTATAAATGTAAAGAATAAGTTTTGTCTTGCCAAAAAAACATTATCCCCTTGATAATCGTATCCATAAATATTTTGGTAGCTCAATATAACACTTCTATACCATTCCTCATCAGAAGTTGCATTTTCACTTACCACTCTTAATTTTCTATCTAAAAGCCCAATTCGTTCTTTTATATCTATTGCTTGTCCAGTAACAGTATCATATCTACAAACAAGATAAGGTGCTTCCCCACATGTGATTTCTAGCCTAGTATCTTTGATATAACTTTCCCATGTCTTATCATTTTTAAAAAGGACTTCTGGGGTACTAGACCATTCATTGTTTGTTTCAATATTAAAAGCATTTGGATACTGAAACCACTCCTCATCAATTAAGTTGTTTTGACGATTACATATCCAAGATGGGGTGAAAACCTCTGCTGCATCCTTACTTCTTTTTTGTTGTTCTTTTCTCGTTTTTTGACTTCTAGGTTTTATAATAAAAGAGTTTTTACCCATGATGTTATCGGAAGTGATATAATCATCGAAATATAATCCCTTGATTTCATAATTATCTGAACACCATTTTATGTTCTTATTAGATGTCCTATCCATTAGGAGAATAGATAATATTTCATTATTTTCTTTTAGAAAACTATTCTCATCGTATGTCATATTATCTACGGCCTCCTTTAAAAAGACCACCTATTAAAATAATAGATGAACTTTTTTAAAGGAAAATATCAGTTATCTCAGGTAAAACATTGTAAATCAGCGTAAAAAATGCTAAAATTAGACCATAAATTATTAAATTTGACCCCGAATTATTTTAATAGGTGGTCTTTTTTATTGTTGAAAAATGCCATCTGTTTTATAGATGGCAAGTTTTTCATAAGATTTGAACTATTTTATTCATTTCTTGTATCTTATATTCTAGGAGGGAATGAGCATATCTATTGAGAGTAATTGCTACATTGGTATGTCCTAGAATCTCAGATAATGTATTGATATCCATACCTAGTTCTAAGGCTCTAGTAGCAAAGGTGTGTCTAAGTGCATGGAAGTTATAGTGTTTGATTTTACATTTGTTTAATACTGATTCAAATGTCCTTTGATAACTTCTTGTTTCAACCATGGTTTTTGTTCTAGTATGAATGATATATTCACATGATGAGTTTTTCTTATAAATAGATAATAGGTTGATGATCTTATCTGGCAAGGGAATAACTCTATTTGATTTCTTAGTTTTTAGAGATTCTACTATAAAAACTTTCTTTTTATCTTCTCTAAGTGTATAGGAAGTTTTTTTAATATAGAGATATTTTTTATTAAAGTCTATATCATCCCAAGTTAATGCTAGTAGTTCTCCTAGTCTTATCCCAGTATAGAGACAAATAATCAACCCTAGATAATTATGCTTACTGCTCTTCAAGCAATATTCCTCTACTATCTTTTATTCTTCTCTAGTTAATGCATTGACTTCCTTTTCTTTGGATGCTGGGAGTTTGATAGTTGTAGTTGGATTTTTAGAAATATACTCTAAGTTTAAAGCTAGATTAAAGGCTTGTTTTAATATAGATACAAAACTATAAACTGTATTAGAAGCTAAAGGTTTATGTGTGATAAGATTACCTCTTTTTAGCTTTTCAATTACATAATCCTGTAATATAGTAGGAGTTATATCTTGAATATCATATTCTCCTAGTATTGGATTAATATGTAAAGATATAATATCCTGATACTTATTAAAACTCCTTATTTTTAGAGTGAGTTTGGCATACTTATTTAGCCATATTTTTTCATTTGATACTCCTTTTTATTGATTTATTGTATCACAATTTGATACCCTCACCCTACTGAACAATTTCTTATATAAACGTACCTATTAATAATTATAAAAGTTTAACCAAATAAAAAAGAGTCGTTAATAAACTTTCATCTACTAACGACAACATATACTAACTATTTATTTTTTACTGGAGCACTTTAAATGTGGGTTAATTGAACAACACTCTCGACATATTCTACCCAATTTTACTAATATATTTCCTAAAAATAAAACTTATCTTTTTGAATTTTAAACCAATTATATTTTTTAAATTTTATGCAAATGTACAAGCAAGCCTTTATAATTATAGTGTATATTTTTTCATAATTTGGCATTTAACGATTATGTTTTCCCTCTCTCAACACCTATACTAATTAATTAAAATATAAATTCACCATTTTTTAATTCTTCATTTACTTTCTAATTGTTGGTCCCTTTAATAATATAAAAAGTAACCACAAAGTTTTTACATTAATGCAGATTAGTAGATATTAAGATTTCCAATTTTTTGCAATAGAAAATCTGCAAATGAAATTAGAGACAAAGCATTTTCTTCTGTATCAGCCCACTCATCCTCATGAGCCCTTGGATTTCTTATACCAGTCATGCATCCTGCAAAAATTTGCATAAAGCCTTTTTGTTCATCTAACTCTGATTTTGTATTTAAATCATTCAGTTTGATTATTGGGTTCTTTTCAGAAAAAACATAGGTCATAAGATCCGCTCCATCTCTACTTTTTTCATTTGAAATTTTTTTGATAGTATTGTTTACACATTTGTAAGCCATTTCTACAGCTTGTGCATAATGGCCATCTAAAAACAATTTTCGTGAAGCATTCCTTAATTTTTCATTTTTAATTCTTATGTCATAAAGTTCATCAAAAGTCACTATTATCTTAGGGATTGGCTTCTTATAATGGCGTAACTCTGAATCTAGTTTTTTGATTATTAAAAACAATTCTTTGTAATCCATAATTAGTCCTTATATAAATACTTTGACATACTTTCAAAAATGTGATCTATCTGTTCAGCATCTGCATCTGGAGAAATATGAATTTGTAAATCAATATGAATTGACATATTCTTTTTATTTTTTTCAATAGTAGGTGATGTTAATTCTCCTGCATTTTCTTGAGATGTAGCTTGATTATGTTGAGTAATCGATCCGTTGCTCTCTTGTTTTTTGGGACTTGCTTTTTTACTTTTTTTATTTTGAGTACCTGTCTCACCAATTTTTCCAGATTTAAGTAAAGTGAAAAATGCTGCCAACTTCCTAGTTTGTGCAGAACCCGCTTTAGTTTTTGACATAAAATAATTTGCTACTTTTATTTTATCTACTTCTTGATCTGGAAAAAGATCAAGCAATTCAGATGGATAAACATCTTTTAGAATTTTACTACAAACCCCGTTGTATTTATCGTCTAATCTAAAATCATATAATAAATCAGTCGGCTTGCCTTCTCCATCAATAAAATTGATTTGCCTAAGTGGAACCAAAATATTATTTCGAGCTGAACTTTTACTTTGCATACCTAAAAGTGTTTGAATAAAGACATCCGTTATTTCTGCAGGAATAGTTTTTTTAAATTGATTTCTTAAAGTCCACCACGCCTTTTCAGAGATACAAGGATAAGAAAATTTTTCTTCACTCATAATTAAAACTCCTTTCATTTTTTTGAATTATAATAATTATAATATTTCCATCAAATTCTTGTTAAATAATAGCATCATAAATGATAAATCAAGCTATTCAAAGTCTGAATCCTTCAATTTGAACTTACGCTTCAGTAAAATATCAAACAAGTCTTTTAATGCAATCAAATCATCTTTAGTAGCTTCTCTTGGAATAGTAATTTTTGCTAATCTTCCACTTTCAGTTTCATATTCCTGCTCAATAAATAAATTTAGAACATTGTCCAAATTTTTTTTTGTAGTTGGCATATCATTAATAGAAGGAATTTCTATATTACTATTAGTCTCCCCCTTAACATCTTCTTGAATGCTTGAATCTTCCATATCAACCACTTTGCATTCAAGAGAATATATTAAAATGCCATTCTTAACTATTCCAACAAATTCAATAGTATCAATAAAAGCTTTTGCGGCAACATCCTTAGAAGTTTTAATAATATCATAGTCATTAAATAAGAGATTAGCCAAAACATTTGTATCCAATAACTGCTTTCCATTAAACCTATCGATTAGTTCTTTATATAATTGCGGATTATACACAACTTCATTTAGTATTTTGGCTTTAGAATCAACACTAACAGGATAAAGATAACTCTTAGCAATCTTTGTAAGTTCAATTTTCTGACCATCTGCTTCAATTAGTCCAAACTGTTTTGAAGATGACACCTTTGCTTTAAAAGAGTTGGCAGAGGTTGTTACACTATATAATTCTGCCATTTGTTTATAACCAACAGGACCATTAAATTTTTCAATTTTTTCGATAAAATCAATGCACTCAGCAAGAGATGCTCCAGGGTATTTTCTACTTTTTTGCATATCAACAACTCCTTTCTTGATTTCATTATATCACATTTTCTATTTTATTCAAGTGTTTTTTTGTTTTTTTGTTTTTGATTTTAGTTTTTTTGTTTATAGTTCTTGCTTTTTGTTTGTGCTGCAGAAAACAGAAACTGCAATTGCCGTTTTTGACAGGCTGCTAAAGCCCAAATCAAAATGAGGTTGGATTTTACATTCTTTAATAAATTCATAGCTGTGGCTAACAAACCACATACTATATTGGCCATCCTATTTTGGTGTTAAATCTAAACCAAAATCAACCTTATGTATAGAGGTGATACTAAACTGTCTGGCTGGATCTAGCTCATAACCATATTGAGGCATCATCTAAGCCATCCGTAAAGCCTTAAAAGCTATACTTCCAAAGTTTTTTTGATTAACATAACCTATAATAGGTGTTAATTTGATGGCTTCATCATCAAATAGTAATAAAGTGTTACTACAATGAATCACCATTATATGCTTGCAGATATCAATGAAGGATTATTAGTTCCTATAAGTAATCTATAAAAAGATAAATTTTAAATGCCATATACTTTTGATGCAAGCAATTTATATTTAGATATTCTTAATATTCTTTCCTTCATCTCAATTAAAAAACTTTGCTTGATTCGGCCCCCAAACATTTTTTTCAATGCTTGGCTTTCTTCTCTTTTTAAATTTTCAGCGAAAGACTGCATTTCTTTCATTTGTTGCTAAAAATCTAATGGTATTGTTGGCAAATCATTTCTCATACGCTAGTCCCCCCCCTCAATCTCTAGTACTTGTTTGAGAACACACCACGCAGCCAGGCGTTTAGCTCCTCGCTTTGAATAATCTCTTCCCCACCAACATATTCTCTTTTGATAATTTATTGAGCAATAACATTTCCATGCAGGATAACCTTGCTCATCATAACTTTCTTCAAATCTATAATTAGGCATATCAAAGTATCCTTTTTGTGCAAGTTCCTGTAATTGATTAACTGCCAATTTTTCACAAGGATTATCTATTTCATCCTTAATCGTAAAAAGCAAGTTATTTGATTTTAAATATTCATAAGCAAGTTTGGCAGCCAACATTCTTGCTTCACTTTTAGAATTTGCATGGCCTACAAATGGTTCTCCATTATCAATAAGTAATTCACAAGTAATATTACCAGAACCTAATTCCATTCGGTTTCTTTTATTAGCAATGCTTAAATTATTAATCAATCTCTCCCATATATAAAGATTATTTTCTATATACAGATATTTTGGAAGTGTTTTGTATTGTTTTTGCACCCACTGTTGAATTAAATCAACATAGTTATCTTGCTCATTAAAATCATTCTGCAAATAATGCTGTGAATTTAACATTATTTCAACAACAGTTTCTATTATTATTAAACTCCAACCACAATCTAAAGCAACAGCTCCAATAATTGCTTCAAACAAATCTTCTTTTACAGATGGCTCATCTTGAGCATTTTTATTGATATCTCCATTGCCCATAATAAGATATTGATTTAAACCTAGTATATCAATTCGATGTGCAAGCATCTTCTTTTCAACCAATTTCTTCTTTAGGTTGGTAAATTCACCCTCAGTATAATCTGTAATGAACTCATTTTCATCCTCATAGGAATCGTATTCATCTTCATCTTCTGCATACCAACCATAATTATCCATAAGGATTTTCACTACTGCTAGATCTAGGGCTTTATCACCAATGAATTCTAGTACTTCGTTGTTTTCTCCACCATTTTCTTCGGAATATGATTTTCTTACAAAGGCTTGTTGTAAAAGGTCCTTATTATGAAATTCATACCCAATCACATTTTCAATTTCTTCTAAATCGTTTCTGTTCATATAATTAAACCTTCTCTTTCTATAATTTGAAGGCAAACAAAAAGTCTAACATAATTTACACTACTCCCATTAGAAAATAGTTTTCTTTTATTGTTAGACCTAATTGATTAAATTATATTACATAAATCATTCTTATTTATTAAATCCCACTTGCATAAGCTAAAATAAATATCTTCTATTTTATGTTGCATATTTAAACAATTAGTATTTTGTATGCCTCCTTATTTAGATAATATCAAAAATGAAAAATATTGTCAATAAATTTTATAAAAAATGTCGCTAAATAGAAGTTTCATCTAATAGCGACATTTTTATATAATAAATATATCAATTACTTTTTTGAGTTTAATTATTATTCATAATAATTATCACTTAGGGATATATTTTGTCTCATCTCTCAATGATAACTGACATACACTTTCTGTTAAAGCGGTTTGAGGGAACATATCTAAGGGAGTTATAGAATTAAACTGATAAATTTTACTTAGCTTTTCTAAATCCTTTGCTAAAGTTGCAGGATTACAAGAAACATATACCATTCTCCTTATTTTAGCATGAAGTAAAGCCTGAATAAAGGTATCCTCTAATCCTGTTCTAGGAGGATCAACTACTACAACATCAAAGGATTCTTCCTCTAACAATTTAGGTAAAAGCTGTGCTGCATCCCCTTGATAAAATTTTGCATTTTTAATCTTATTTATCTCAGCATTTTCTTTTGCAGCAAGAACTGCATCCTTATTGTATTCAATACCAACTACCTCTTTAGCCATATGGGCTAAATATAAGCCAATGGCTCCTACACCACTATAGGCATCTAACACCCTTTCTTTAAAGGAAAGCTTGCAGGCCTTTAAAACAATATCCATCATCTGCTTTGCTTGCTTCGTATTTAATTGAAAAAAGGTATTGGGATAAATGCGATACGAAATATTTCCTAATTTTTCTACAATGTAGGGATTCCCTTCTAAAAGCGTAGGCTCAGTACCAAAAAAGCCAATATCCTTTTTAGAATCATTCAAGGATTCATAAACCCCTACCACCCCATCAATTTGGATGACCTTTCTCGCAAGCTCCTTAATTTTATTGCTTTTCTCTCCTATGATAAGACAAACTAATGCTTCATTTTTTTCATTTACACGAGTAATTAAATATCTTAATATACCTCTACCATACTTAGCAATATATCCAGAAATTCCTAATTCCTCTGCATAGGTTAAAATCATAGTATTTATTTCATTGATTCTTTTCTTTTGCACAAGACAAGAATCAATGGGAACAATGGAATTGGAATTTGGCTTTAGCATACAAACATGAAGCTTTCCATCGACGTTTTTCACAGAAAGTTGACTACGATTTCTATAGTGAAATATATCTTCAGAGGGTACAGTTTTACGGATTTCAAAGGATTTAGGATTCAAACTTGTATATCTATTTATAGCCTCTATGATGGATTCTCTTTTGAATTCAAGCATTTTCTCGTAGCTGATATGACTAACATTACAGCCACCACATTCATAATAATATGGACAGCTAGGAGAAATTCTATCCTTTATATAATGCTTGATTTCTAAAGATTTTGCGAAGGCCATTTTTCCATTGGTTTTTGTAACCTCTACATTATGACCTTCCCCTGGAATGGCATTTTCAACAAATACAGCCATACGATTATAAAAGCCAATCCCCTCCCCATTAATACCCAATCGTTTAATATCTAATATAAAATTATCCTTTTCTTTCACTTTTTTTCACAGCCTTTACTTTATAATACTTGAAACGAGCATAGCCAGAGGATGTATGATTGGATCGAGCATATATCCCCGTCTTTCCACCAATCCAGCGTCCTGGAGTAGCCGTATAGATTTCTTTAAAAATTGTCTTGTTAAAACCCAGCTGATATTTGTCTGGATAGGTAAATTTCATAACAAATTCAATCTCTTTATTTTGATATAAACAATCAAATAAAGCTACATCCTCCTTTTGATTGAAGGCTCCTGAACGAATTTGAAGATGATTTTGCCCTGAGATTCTTCTTATGCATATATATTTATAAAAGCTCCCCATATAGCATAAGCCTACCTCATCCCCATCTTCTTCTAGCCTTAATTCACATAGAGCTGTAATTTTAAAGGAAGGGTAAGAAAGCTTAGTTAAAAACAAATTTGGAGTAAGGTTCAGTGCACTATAGGCCATATTATGATGATAGTAACAGGAGAGTACTAATCCTCTAGATAATGTATACCAGCCCGGTTGCTTATTGGCTGGAGTTTGCCATATAAGACTCAGTCTATTTGATTGAAATAAATCAGAGGTTTCTAATTTAAAATTGGATTCTTTATTCACAAGATATTCATGCTTTGTAACAGGAGACCCTGCCAAAAGCTCATCAGGTGCATAGCCACAGATTGGCCAATCATTTACCCATTTCACTGGTTCTAAATGAACAATCCTTCCATAGCAATCCAAATCCTGAAAATGGACAAAAGCCCACGCATCCCTTTTAAGCTCAATTAGAGCTCCCTGATGTGGTCCATTAATTTTTGTATCATTTTGCATTAAAACGATTTTAGCCTCATAGGGTCCATAGATATTTTTGCTTCTAAGACATACCTGCCAGCCTGTTTTCACACTACCAGCAGGAGCCATAATGTAAATCCAGCCATTTCGCATATTAAACTTAGGTCCTTCAATGGTAGGATTCATATTATGCCCATCATAAATGATCGTATAGGTTTCGGATATCTTTTCCTTTAAATCGGAAGAAACCTCATAAAGACCTAAGCAGGAATTGAAGCCTATCCTACTTTTAGCAAAGCCTACAACCATATAGCATTTATCCTTAATCCAGATTGGACAGGGATCCTCTAAGCCTTTCCCTTCAATTAGGCACCAGGGCTTTGTCCAATCCCCTTGGTCAATATTTGTACAGGAGCTTATATAGATTCCTTCATCTGGAAATGGGATAGATACATAGTATTTCCCTTTATGAAAACGTAGGGAAGGTGCCCAAGCACCCTCCCCATGAAATACATCCTTAAACCGAGGAAAAGGTAGTTCTTCAAAAACATAATGAATCAATTTCCAATCCACAAGATTTTTACTCTTTAATACCGGAATACCTGGTGTATGATTAAAGCTAGAGGCAACCATATAAAAATTATCATTTTTTCGAATAACATCGGGATCTGAAAAATCCTGAAATATTATTGGATTCGTATAATCCATATGCTCCTACCCCTTTCGTATCATTCTTAAGATATCATTATACGTTACATATACAAAAAGAATCATCAGCAAGATAAAAAATACATTATTGATTATATTTTCCACCTTTTTACTTGGCTTCTTTCTTGTTACTAGCTCATAGCCTAAGAATACAATTCTTCCACCATCTAAGGCAGGGATAGGAAGTAAATTCATCACCCCAATATTTACAGACAGCATAGCAGTAAAGGCTAATAAGGATAAAAAGCCTGAGCCTATAAACGTCTTTATCAAATCAAAAATACCAACAAAGCTAGATAAATCACTTACACCAACCTGTCTTATTCCACCACTACTAGGGAATAGCAATAATCCTAAGGTTCTAAAGATCAACGTAAAATCATCCCAAAAATCTACAAAGGCATTTCCTATACATCTAAAGAAGTCAAACTTCATAACAGGGGACATACCTATCTTAATTTGAATCTTTTCAATTCTTTGATTGCTTAAAACATCATCCCCTAAGGTTTGCATTGGTGCTTTTTCACACTCTTCTATAGAAACAATTCCTTTTTTCTTATAGGAATAATATTCAAAATAGACATTGGCAATATTAACATCCTTAAATAGGGATATCAGCTGATCCCAGGATTCAATATCAACAATGGTTCCTTCTGTAATACTTTTATCTGAGTTGACTACATCTATTCTAACCTTGGTAAGAATATCTCCTGAGGCTATTTCATATTCTCCTCGTTTTCCTTCATCTAAATAACGAATTCCAATAGCTCCTAGACGAACTCCATGGGTGACTTCCTTTGGAAATTCTTCCTTTTTAACCTGCATATTAGAAATACCTAAGGAAACGATATAGGTATAGCATTCTATGCTTAGAGCCTCTGTTTTTCCATTTCGAATGATTTCAAAATCAGCTGTTGTTTTGTTGTTTTCCAAAAGTTTGTCTAATTCATTAGATAAGTCATTCCAGCTTTTGATTTCAGCTCCATTAATTTTTTTAACCTCATCACCAGGCAATAAGAGCGTTGAGCCATCCTCTGCTATCAAGCTTGAATTGGTAGTTGAAATTGCGCCTATAATATTAGAATCGTAATTCGGAACCCCCGTCGCAAAGCTTACAATCAAATATAAAAATATGGCTAGAATAAAATTCATAAAAGGTCCTGCAACAAGAGTTAAAAATCTCTGTAGGATTGTTTTTGATTCAAAGCTTCGATCATAAGGTGTAATCTGAAGTTTATTATCCTTTTTCAAAACGTAAAATGCATCGGGTAAAACCTCATAATATTGATTTTGAAAGCCATCATTTATAGTAATATAGAGTGGATTGCCATCCTTTCCGTATAAATCAAGATCAATAACCTCACCACGAACATAGGCATCCATATCCTCTTCTGTGATAATTTCACTGACTTTTCCATCTAATATATTTAAACCAATTTGTTCCCCAACCTTAACGAGCTCACTGGTAATTTCTTCTCCTGCCATAGATACATATCCACCAATGGGAATTGCTCTTATACAAAAGGTCGTTTCTCCAAATTTCTTTTTATAGATGGCAGGTCCCATTCCAATGGAAAATTCATGGCATAGGATGCCTGCCTTTCTAGCAAAAAAGAAATGCCCTCCCTCATGTATAATAATGATAATACCTAAAATGAGAATAAAGGCTATAATACTGACAATTACTAAAGGTACTCCTGTAAGTGCTAAAATCATAATATCTCTCCATATTCTTTTATTATTTTTGCAAAAACACTCTTCCCTACGGAAATGCGCTCCTCTAAAGAGGGCGTATAGCTTCTTTCATAGACTTCACTACATATCTCTTCATATATAATCTGCTCAATTTTTAAAAAGGGGATTCTTCCCTGTAAAAACAAATGAACAGCAGCTTCATTTGAAGCATTTAATACAGCTAAATATAAGCCACCCTTTTTCGCTGCTAAAAAAGCATAGGATAAGCAAGGATACCGCTCCATAGATAGGTCATCAAAATGAAGAGTACAAGCTTTAAAAGATACATGCTTTACAGCCAAGGCTCTATGCTGTGGATAAGCTAAGGCATAAGATATCGGAATACGCATATCGGATACTCCGAGCTGCGCTTTAATCGATCCATCCTTAAATTCTACACAGGAATGAACCATACTTTCGGGGTGATATATGGCCTCTATATTCTCGTAAGGAATATCAAATAAATAATGTGCCTCAATCACCTCAAAGCCCTTATTCATCATTGTAGCTGAATCAATCGTTATCTTTGGTCCCATACTCCAATTGGGATGCCTTAATGCATCCTCCACTGTGACACCATTTAATTCCTCCCTAGTGAAATTCCTAAAGGAACCACCACTAGCGGTAATATAAAGCTTTTCAATTTCCCTATCGCTTTCTCTACGTAAGCATTGCAAAATAGCTGAATGCTCCGAATCAATAGGTAGTAATGTAACCTTATACTTCCTCACATATTCCTTAATTATATCTCCTGCAACCACCAAGGTTTCCTTATTGGCTAAAGCAATGTTCTTCCCATTTCGAATAGCTTCCACAGTAGGCATAAGCCCAGCTACTCCAACTAAAGCATTCACAAGCCATTCATTTTCATATCTTTGATACCGTGCAATTTCAAGTAAGCCCTCATCCCCATATACCACTTTAGGAGCATAGGATATAGAAAAGATATGCTCCTCTTTACGGAAGCATACAATTTCTGGTTTATATTTCTCAATTATTTTTTTTGAAAGGATTAAATCCGATCCAACACTTAGCCCAATCACCTTATACTCCTCGGGATATTGGTCGATCACATCTAAAGTTTGTGTCCCAATAGAACCACAAGCCCCTAATATATATATATACTTCATAGGCATGCACCAAATACCATAAAATCAGGTAAATCAAACAAAATTCGTATGATGGTAAGTAAGCATACAAAAACAATGCTTGCAAAAAGAGCTGAATCAAAGCGATCTAGAATACCACCATGTCCTGGAAAAACCTGCGAAAAATCCTTTATTCCATACGTTCTTTTAAATTTTGAACAGATTAAATCTCCAATTTGACTAGCCACAGAGATTAAAACCGTTAAAATAATAATAAAAAGAACTAAAACTGCTGTTGGCATTCTATCTACATCAAATACACCATCAAAAAAGCGAATAGGGGTAGCTCCTACAATAAAATAATGACCAAATTTATCATAAAAGCCTGCAAATAATCCACCAACAATCGCCGCTACTAGAGTTCCACCAATGGCTCCCTCCCAAGTTTTTTTAGGGGAAATTTTAGGACACATTTTATGCTTTCCAAAATTCAAACCAAAGACTAAAGCAAAAATATCAGTAAAGGTTGAAATGAGTATCATATATATTATAAATCGTAATCCACTAAATAATAAAATCGTAATCGAAGAAAAGCCTAAGGATATATATAAAATAATCATAAAGCATCTTCCTACATCCGCAGCATCAAAATCATCGACGAAAACCTGACATGCAAACACCATCGCACATACTAAGGTAAAGGTGGTAAGCATACTTAATTTAAAATCCATTTTTGCCATAATTTGGTAAATGAGTGAGGTTTTACACGCTGGATCTTCATTTACAATTCCTAAGTAAATTAATAGAGTTGATATGACAATGATGATTTTAACACCCATTTTCATAGGCTTCGTCTTTTCAACCATATGAATCATTTCAACTGTTGCTACTATACAAAAAAATGTTATGACAAATTGTAACAATGGAAATAACGCATCCACAAGAAGTAGGGGAATTAAAATAATTCCTAAAACGATTCCCGTTATAATTCGTTTCTTCATATCTTAGCCTCTCTTTCTATAGTCTTAAATCTTATTCTTTATTATACCACCGAAAAATGGAAAAAGAAAGAACAATGAATAAAAAGCCTAAGCAAATGCTTAAGCTAAATAGACATTACATCCTTATTCTTCTTTTCAGCAATTTCTGCAATACTTTCAATCTTTTGATCTGTCAATTTTTGAATATCCTCTAAGGCACCCTTTTCGTCATCCTCAGGTAAATCTAGCTTCTTTACCTCATCATTTGAATCTCTTCTAATATTTCTGACATTGACCTTAGCCTGTTCTTCCATTTTGCCAACAACTTTTGTCAGCTCACGTCTACGTTCTTCTGTCATTTTAGGCAAAATCAAACGTATCCCATTGCTATCATTTTGTGGTGTTAGTCCTAATGAGGAGGCTTGAATTGCTTTTTCAATCTCCTTACACATAGATTTATCAAAAGGCTTGATATAAAGCTGATTTGCCTCTGGAACTGTAATTGAGGAAATTTGTTTTAAAGGAGTCATAACTCCATAATATTCAATTGCAATTGAGTCTAATAAAGAGGCATTGGCACGTCCTGTTCTTACAGTAGACAATTCTCTTTCAAAGGAAGCTAAAGCTTTATCCATTCTATCCTCCGCTTCCAATAATATCATTTCTAATTCTTCCATTTTTTCACCTACTTCACCTTTACAAAAGTTCCTATTTTTTCGCCCTTGACTGCTCGAACAATATTTCCTTCTGTATTCATATTAAATACGATAATGTTGAGTCCATTATCCTTACATAAGGATGCAGCTGTAGCATCCATTACCTTTAAATCCTTAGATAAAATCTCAGCAAAGGTTAATTCACTATAAAGCTTTGCCTCTGGATTTATTCGAGGATCAGAATCATATACACCTTCTGTTTTATTCTTAGCCATAAGAACAATTTCAGCATCGATTTCTGTAGCTCTTAAAACACAAGCAGTATCTGTAGAAAAGTAAGGTGATCCAATACCACCAACAAAAATACAAACACGCCCTTTTTCCAAATGACGAACTGCTCTTCTTCTAATATATGGCTCTGTGATTTCATTGATGGTAAGAGCAGACAAAACTCTTGTTGGAACGCCCAATTGCTCTAAAGCATCCTGTACTGCAAGACCATTCATGATTGTAGCAAGCATTCCCATATAATCTGCCTGTGCACGCTCCATACCCAACTCAGAGGCTGTTTTTCCTCTCCATATGTTTCCGCCACCAACAACAATGCCTATTTCAACTCCAAGATCATGAGCATCCTTTATTTGCTTAGCAATGGATCGAACAGTGACAGAATCAATACCAAAGCTAGTTTCACCTTTAATTGCTTCTCCACTCATTTTCAATAAAACGCGCTTGTACATATTCTTTTCCTCCTTATTTATATACAAAAATAAGGAAAGGCCAGTAGCCTCCCCTTAAACATAATTACTTGAAAGCTGCTGACTGTGCTGCAACCTCAGCGGCAAAATCATTTACTTGTTTTTCAATACCTTCACCAACCTCAAGACGTGTAAAGAACACAACCTGAGATTTAGCACCCTTAACATATGCATCAACTGTTTGATCAGGGTTCTTAACAAAAGCTTGAGATAATAAGCAAATCTCCTTTAAATTTTTATCAAGACGTCCTGGGACAATACGCTCAGCAATAATATTTTCAGGCTTTGGTTTAGCAGCAGAAGCATTTTCATTTAATGCTGCAGCTAAAATAATTTCTCTTTCCTTTTCAATCACATCAGCTGGAATATCTTCACTAGAAATATATTTTGGATTGAGTGCAGCAACATGCATAGCAATATCCTTAGCCACTACATCATCATTTCCAGTAAGAATTGTAATGGTTACAATTCTACCCTTCATATGCTTATAAGCACCAAATACCTCATCACTCTTCTTTTCAATAACGCTAACACGACGTAAGGTAATCTTTTCTCCAATAACTCCAGATGCCTCTAAAATCACTGTATTTAAATCCTTGCCATCTACAGAAACAGCTAAAGCCTCTTCTGTGTTCGTAGCATTAGAATTAGCAATAATTTCGCCAACCTTATCTAAAAGATTTAAAAATTTTTCATTTTGAGCAACAAAATCTGTTTGAGAGTTTAATTCAAATACAACACATTTATTTCCAGAAATACGATAAGAGCATAGGCCCTCTGCTGCAACAGCACTTTCCTTCTTTACTGCCTTTGCAATACCCTTTTCACGAAGCCATGTAACAGCTTCTTCCATATTTCCGTTTGTAGCATCCAATGCTTTTTTACAATCTAGCATTCCTGCAGATGTTTTCTCACGTAATTCTTTTACCATTTGTGCAGTAATATTTGCCATAAAATGTTCCTCCTGTATTATTCAGCTGGTGCTTCTTCTACCTTAGCAGGTTTCTTAGCAACAGGCTTTTTTGCCTTAGGTGTATCCTTAGTAGCATGCTTATCCTTAGTGATTTCCTCACTTAAATTAACCTCTTCAGGCTCAGTAAACTTTTCTACCTCTCCACCATTAGCCTCGATGACAGCATTTGCCATAACCCATGTAACAAGCTTAACTGCACGAATTGCATCATCATTTGCTGGAATAACATAGTCCACATCATCAGGATCACAGTTTGTATCCACAATTCCAAATACTGGAATATTTAATTTACGTGCTTCTAAAATAGCATTGCGCTCCTTACGAGGGTCTACGATAAATAAAGCATTTGGAAGCTTTTGCATATCCTTAATACCGCCTAAGAACTTTTCAAGCTTATTTCTTTCGGCTATAAGTCCAATAACTTCCTTCTTAGGTAGCTTTTCAAAATCTCCATTTTCTTCCATTTTGTAAAGATCATGAAGCTTATTGATTCTTTTCTTAATTGTCTTAAAATTGGTTAAAGTACCACCAAGCCATCTTTGGTTTACATAGAATTGACCAGAACGAGTAGCCTCCTCCATTACAGCCTCCTGAGCTTGTTTCTTTGTACCAACAAATAGTACTCTTCCTTCATTTTTAACGATTTCTAACAAAGCTGCATATGCATTTTCGATTTGATTTGCAGTCTTTTGTAAATCGATGATGTAAATTCCATTTCTAGCTGTAAAAATATACTTTGCCATCTTTGGATTCCATCTACGAGTTGCATGTCCAAAATGAACACCAGACTCTAATAATTGTTTCATTGAAACTACGGTTTCTTCCATTTTCTTTTCTCCTTTTTATTTTTGTTTTTTTCCTCTGCCCTTTTCAACACTTGCCTCCATCAATTTTACTTGCACACGACGACAAACTCAAAGGACATGTGTATTTTGTGCCTTTAATATAATAACACAGGTTCAATTAAAATTCAAGAAAAACTTATAATTCCAACTAAAAACAAAAAAGATTCTGCTTTTTACACAGAATCCTTCGTTTCCTATTCTTCACTTGGAAGCAAATTTTTGTCTGTTAATGTGATGGTCTGATGCTTTATACCCTCTGTATACTCCTTCACACTAGATTCATAAGTAAAGGCATAATATACAGGAACAAAAATAAATACCTTAGTATAATCCTGCGTACCATCATTATAAATACAATAGGTTGGTAGATATGCAACCACTAATGTAGCCTTATCCTCTTCCTTGGAGCTGTACTCCTTAGGAAGCTTTACACCATACGCTAAGGATAGCTTTCCAAAAAGTGTTTCACTATACCCTTCTGTACTTTTGAAGGTATGCCCTATAAAATCTTCCGTAATTCCATACTCCTTATGGTTCATTTCTGTCATAAAGGAAGCTGCATCCGTAGATGGAATTTGATCGTTAAAATAAAGTATTTTTAAATTAATTTGCTTAAAACGATCATTCATATATTCATCTAATTCTATTGTCTGATAAAATAAAGTATCCTTAGGATTTTCAGCAATTAAAACATCAGAATAAGCCTTACTTTTATCTAAATCCTTATGTAAGCTTTTCCCATTTTGTACCTGATTCAAATTTAAAGCCTCTGCTAAAGCCTTTTGAGGATAATCACGAATGACCTCTCTTTTTGCTTTAGTTCCACAGCTACTTAAGCCTATTAACATGAAAATGGAACATACCATAAAAAACTTCTTCATTTATCTATTCTCCTTTGAACATAAAAAATTATATCAAAAAAACATAAGTTATACAAGTAAAATGTAACAAACTACTCCTTTGGATCCTTTTTTTGAGCTCTAGGATGGCTTAGCTCATAGGATTTCTTAACATTTTCAAAGGTAACATGGGTGTAAATTTGGGTTGTTGATAAATTCTCATGACCTAAAAGCTCTTGTACACTTCTTAAATCTGCACCATGATTTAAAAGTGCAGTTGCAAAGCTATGTCTCAGCATATGTGGGGAAAGATGAAACGTTTCTCCACAATCTCTTATGAGCTTATTGAGTATAACACGTACCCCTCTAGGTGTAAGTGTAGTACCATTCTTATTCAAAAAAACAGATCGATTCTCTTGATCCTTAGACAAATATAAAAGATCTAACCGGTATGTAGAAATATACCGTCTTAAATCGGAAGCCATTTGCTCGTACATTATGACGATACGATCCTTGCTTCCTTTTCCATGAACCACAATAGATAGCTCATTAAAATCAATATCCTTTATTTTCAGTCCACAAAGCTCACTCACACGCAAGCCACAGCCATAGAGTACCTCTAATATGCAATAATTTCTTAATCCTAGGGGTGTATTTTGATCGCAAATTTGAAAAAGCATCTCTATTTCACTTTCCTTTATCATCTTGGGCAATCTTTTTGGAGCCTTTGGAGCCTCTACCTCATCAAAATAATTTAGAGTGACCTCCCCATTTTTTAATAAGAATTCATAAAAGCTACGTAAAGAGGAAAGCTTTCTGCTTATACTTGTAGAAGCAAGGTTCAGCCCGGATAAATAGGAGATATAATTCTTACAAACACGACTATTTCTGATTTGCAATAATCCAGCAGCCATTTTTTCACTATGGATAAACTCATAAAATTCATGAATATCTGTCTGATAGCTAATGATAGTATAATTCGAATAATTTTTAACATCCCTTAAGTAATCTAAGAATTCTGTCATTGCCTCCTCTTCTGTCATAGCCTATGCACCTCTTCTTCCATTACCCTTAAGGCACGCTTTGCATATAAGGCCTTACGCTCCTTCTTTTTGTGTGGCTCCTTCAATTCCTCCATAATACCAAAATTAGCATTCATAGGTTGAAAGCCATTAGGATTCGCATTGCAAATATACTTAGACATACTTCCCATAACCGTCGTTGCTGGAAATTCAACAAGATCCAATCCTTTTAAATACCGATCCATATTAATTGCAGCATAAATCCCAGATGCAGCTGATTCAACATATCCCTCTACCCCACTAATTTGCCCAGCAAAAAATAAATTTGGATACTTTTTGGTTTGAAAGGTTGGATTTAATATTTTTGGAGCATTAATATATGTATTTTTATGCATTCTTCCATATTTAGCAAATCTAGCCTTTTCTAATCCGGGAATCATTTGAAATACTCTTTTTTGTTCTCCAAATTTTAGATGCGTTTGAAAGCCAACCAAATTGTACATTTGCTTTGCTGCATCATCCTGTCTAAGCTGAACTACAGCATATGGCTTTGATCCATCCGGACAAAGTAACCCTACTGGTTTCATAGGTCCGAAGGTTAGGGTTTGAGGCCCCCGCTTTGCCATAATCTCAATTGGCATACATCCTTCAAAAACCTTGATTTCAAAATCCTGAACCTCGGCTCCCTCTGCTGTAATAAGCGCATCATAAAACCGATCAAATTCTTCTTTTGTAAAGGGACAATTATAATAGGAGGGTGTTCCCTTATCATATCTTGATTTTAGATAAACCTTAGAATAATCAATAGAATCTGCATAAATAATAGGAGCCTGGGCATCAAAAAAATAAAAATCATCTGCATCAAATAATCTTTTAATTTCTAGGCTTAAGGCATCTGTTGTTAATGGTCCTGTAGCTATAATCGTAGGTAGATTGGGATCAAGGGATGTGACCTCTTCTTCGATGATTTGAACATTTTTCAAGGCTTTGATTTTTTGAGTTACAGCTAAAGAAAAGCCCTCACGATCAACAGCTAAAGCACCCCCTGCCTCAACACTATGTGCTCTTGCACATTGGATAATAAGTGAATCAAGTAGCTCCATCTCTTTTTTTAATATGCCACAGGCATTTTCTAAGGAATCGCTTCGTAAGGAATTTGAGCATACCAATTCTGCAAATTGATCCGTTCGATGAGCAGGTGTCATTTTTTTAGGACGCATTTCATAAAGTGTTATTTCATATCCTTTTTTTGATAAATAATATGCTGCCTCAACTCCTGCAAGTCCTGCACCTATAATTTGTACCTTCATAGATATCCTCCTTCATTCCTCCAAAAATAAATCAAATTTTAAATCATGTAAAAAGGATTGAATAAATTTCTTTTTTTCATCCCATATTTGCTTAGCTATAGGAGTAACCATATAATTTTGATTTAAAATATGAGCTGAATGCATCATAATTTCATTAAATACAGCATGATAGGAATCAGGCCCCTTATAGCCCTCAGCAAGTAAATCAAAAACCACTCCCAAAGCTCCCTCCTCATCAATAAGATCCGCTTCAAGTAAAATGACCATCTCTATGGGAGTTCCTTCTTTTTTTATAAGTCCTTTATCTGAATGACTTGCTATCATCTCATATACTGTATCTGTAAAGCATCTTGGAAAGTTCATACGCTCAGCATAGGCTAAAAATATATCAGCTCCAAGCTTAGCATGAGGCTCTATCGCATTTAGAGCATAGCCACAATCATGAAAGATAGCTGCTGTATAAACAATTTGCTCATCACAATGCTCTACCCCCTGAATGATTCTTTTTGTCCATCCTAAAACTCTTTGAATATGTTCAAAACGATTTCTAAAATATAGCTGTGGCTTTTGGCTTCTTATTCCCTTATTTTTAATTAAAATATGCTTGACATATTCTAACATATCCTCATAATTTAAATTCATATTCATTTCCTCTTTTATTCATTATAACACATAAAAAGAAAAATGCCATTATGATTTTTCATAATAGCATACTTCTTTTACTTAAAGGTATTCCATATAATTTCAAGCAAAGGAGTTTCGTTTACTTGATAAGAATTTCTTAAATCGGCAGTTCCTGCCCCTAAAAATCCACTTTCCTTTTTACCATAATGACGATGATTGCCATTATAGGTACACGCTATTAAATCTAAGGAAGCCTTTTGAAGTTCTGTACAATAGAAGCTAATTTCCTTAGCTTCATCCCTCGCTTTTTCAAAATTCATAGTACCGGTTTTTATAAAATAGAAGGCATCCGTTGCAATCATAGAGGCTTCCATTGCGATAGGGAAATAAACAGATACCAAGCCATCACAATTTTTAAAGGCATTGCTGCCAATTCTAGATAAGCTTTCATTCAAAATAAGCGTTTGTATCGTGGTATTTCCTGTAAAAGCACTAAACTTTTCCTTCGCATCATTTGTCTGCTCTTTTATAGAGGTAACCTTCTTATAGCTTGAGCCTAACAAAGCGTATTCTGGGAAAATTAAAGTAGAAGCTGTTCCAGTATAGCTTGTAATACTTGCAAAACCGTTCATATCCTCAAATTCAAAGTACTCCTGCTTTGTTGATGGATAACAAGTAAGGGTATGCGCTCCTTGAATATGCTTAACATCATCTAAAGATAAATAGGAGGTACTATCAGAAACCCATGCATTGATTTCAAAGCTTTCATAGGTTCCATTTGGCAATATATTTGATATATCGGTTTCTACATTTCTTCTTATATAATACCCATAATAATTTTTATTGTTCAATTCCTTTTTAGGAACCTCAAACTCTATGAGATCATAGGTTTCAAATATGGTATCCTCTTTAGCGTAGATTCTTAATTCTAGCCTTTGCATTTCTTCATTAAGGATAAATAAATTTACGAAATTTTTAATTATAAATTCTGGAGTTAACACCAAATTTGAATATAGGAAATATCCATTATTGGATAGAATTGCATCCTCCTTTAAGAAAACCTCCTTATCCAGAGGATCCAAAAGATACTCCTCCTCCTTGAATTTTAAATAAAAATCCAAGCTTACCTCTTCGTATAAGGTAAAGAAATGATATATTCCACTCTTTAATTCATTACAGCTAATTGGGTTTCCTTCAGCATCCAAAAGACCCATATACTGATATAAGGTCTGGCCTTCTATATGAATATTAAACATTTCCTGGAAATAGGATTCAAAATCAAAGCCCTCATAATAGCTTATGGTAGCTTCCTCTGCAAAATCAGAGGTTACAGTTATCTCGATTGTAACATCCCTTAATCTTGCAAAATAGCTATGATTATGATTATCCATATAAAGTTGATCTATATCCTCCACAGGCTTTAGATAGGAGTCATCCAAATACCAGCCTACAAGCTCATAATATCTTTGCTGATCATTTATCATCAAAGGAACAATACTATGATTTTGGTAAGGGAAAATCAGCCTATCCCCTTCAGAATATTGCTTTACCATATTCATTCCATCAAGCAATTCAAAAATTACAGTATGCTTAATTTTACCATTAGAAATCCAGCTTCCATTAGAATATATGTATTCTTCATCCTTTTGGAACATCTGCTCATACTCATGAATATAGTCATATAATTCATCTAAGGCTACCTTTTGAACAACAAAGAAAGAATCATCGTTCTTTTGAATATTAGATAATACAAGATTATTACTATTTAAATTGATTACAGAAACCATAGAGAATTTAAAATTCGGAATGCTATAAATCATTGGAACAAAAATGATATTTCCTTCTTCATCCAATACATAAGCACCACCTTCATCTGTTTTTGCAACAAGCTGTGATTGAAGGGTTGCCGTTAAATTTCCTAAATTAAAATTATCAATCATTTCTCCCATATTCATTCCCAAAGTAAAGGTATCGGTTCCGATAACGACCTCGTTAACACATTGAGATGCATCCACGAAGCCATCTCCTTTAGCCTCACTATTATAGATTAGATCTAATATTTTATTTGGTAAGCCAATTCCAAAATCCATAAGATAATAAATTATATTTTCCATAAAGGTTGAATAATGGATTTGAACTCGGCGTATACTTATCCCCTTTTCAATTCTATTGATATAAACATAATCATCCTTATAATAAATTTGAACCTTCTTTTCTGACAGCATCGCAAATACATAAGGTATATCTAGCTCTGCAAGGATAATTGGCTTCCCCTGCTCATCTACATTTACCTTGATATCAACAGGTACCTTAATATTAATCATGCTTAAAGCCTGAAGCGTAACTTGTCCAGTAATTTCAAAATTTTTCTCCATAGCATTGTGGTATAGTGCCTCAAATAAATAGGAAGCATTGCTGATATCATAGTAATTCTCTAAATCTGTAGGAATATCTAGACTCAGCTCTTTTGAAGTGAATTCTAAATCCAATTGATTTAGCTTTAGATTCTTCTTTACATTTGTATAGGACACATATAAATTAGAAGCATGGATTCCCGTTATTTGATTCCCGGTTCTATCCAAATGAAATTCCATCACCTGTTCTTCATCTATCATAGTAGGAAATAACGCACTTGCATAAATGGAAGCAAAAATAGAATTATTTTCTACACGAATGGAATGGAAGAAATGATTGAAATTTAAAACATTTGCTTCTTCTGTAAGAGATACACTTGGAAGATCTATCTTCATCAATTGAACCACAGATTCAATTAAGGCCTCTATTCCTGTATAGGTTGATTTGACTTTAATTACAGCAGATGGATCCTCAGCATTATTTCCATAGGTTGCAAATACCATTGCTGTATCAAAATCTGCTCCTAAAGTATGTAATGTTGATAAGGAAATGATCTCGATATCCAATTGGTGCCAGCCTACTTGCTCTTGGTTCTTATATTCTTGAATCATTGCAGTTAAGCGAGCATCAAATTCATTATTTTCTAAAAGCTTTATATGGAGGTCCCCATTTATATCAGCAATAGGAGTTCCATTAGAATAAATTGAAGTGAAAATATGGATGTTGAATTCCTTATTCTTCATTACTGAATAGGCATCTACAAAGCATCTTAAAAGCTCTAAAATTTCTTCTTTTCCTAAATAGCTAGAAGGTGCTGTAAGTTCTTCTAGGATAGATTTGGAAATAGTCAAAGGCACGGTAAATGAAACCTTATCATAATTTCCTTCAATTTTTCCATCTAAGCCATTAGATGTTAAATGAAACAAGATAGCCATTTCACAAGCCTTATTAAGAAGCTCAGTTAAATTTGCCGTAATTGAAGTTCCCTCAAGTAGTATACCTAAAGAGGCAAAATCAATTTCTATATCCTTAAATGCATTGTTTATAGTAAAGGAATAGATTGGCTCTATGATTTGCTTTGCCTCAAGGAATAAGGTCTCCAATTCATTTATATTGATTCCAATTGTTTGATTTGAAATAGTGAAATATAGCATATTCTCCTTTAAAAGAACATCTATATCTACTACAAAGCCCAAGCCCTGAACACAAAGATGACCTGTAAATTCAAAGCCATTCTTTAGAAGAACATCTATACTTCCTGATACCTGAAGCTGATCTGCCCCATTTGAATGATAAAGCTGAAGAATTGCATCATGGATATCTAGATGAAGCGTCTTAGATTTTAAAACATCGACAATATAGAATACCTCATCAAGGAGCGTATATAAATCCTGCTTTGATATTGTAGCTTCATATTGTACTGGTTTTTTTACAACAGCTTCTCTTTGAGAGAACTGAAGCTCGAATAAAGACGCAGAGCTGATGGATAAGGTAATCTGATCCTCAACAGTAAAGCCTATCATGATTTCGGATAAAATATCCAAATAGCTACTTAAATCTAATTTGATAAACTGCTCACCTAGGGTTATTTTATTTAAAATTTCTTTAACCATATGAACTGAATTGGAATGAGATTGACTCTCTCCATCAAAAATCTTAGTAGAAATATAATTTACGAGCTCGCCCAAATCCGAATGGTCGAATACTGCTACGTTATCATATATCTTAAGATATACACTATGATTTACATATCCCATTTCAAACTCAAATTTGAAATTGCGATAAGCTATTCTAAATTCTGCAACTATATCATATGTTATTTCATTTAAAATAAAATCTACTGTACCCGTAATAGATAAAGGAGAGTCCTCGATTTGTATTTCTCCATTGATATCTAAGCCAAAGGATTCCTTGCCTAGGATATCAAATAGCTTCTTCCCTAAATCTACATATCCTTTAATATTTGTATAGGCTGCTTCTTCAATTTGTATTTCTTTTTGAATTTCTTTATTTACGCTAAGCTCTATTTCATTTTGGTTTACTCTTATATCAAAGCCTTGGGATGTTTTTGCTATATGTACTACTACATCCTGAATTCCAAGCTCAATCCAATCTTCTCCTATGGTTGGTCCTTGAAGATTTTTTAAGAGCTCCTCTATATTTAGATTTGGTAGTGTAATTTGAGGAAGGAATCCTTCAATACATTTTCTTTCTAGCTTGACCTTAATTTGGTTATAGCTGATATAGATGGATTCATCCTTATAGGCAACATCTATATCAAAGACTTCTTCCTTATAGCTGATATGAAGCTTACCAATTGCCTCAATGTGAGTAGTGAAATCTACATAAAGCTCATAAGCTACTCCTATTCCTTCATAGCTTAGGCTTCCACTAATTCCTACATGCTTCTGATTTAGGATTTCCTTTATATCCTGAACATACTTTAATAGGTTCAAGATATCCTCCTCTGTATAATAGCTACTTGGGAGCTGAACCTCTTTTTCTTCTATACGCTTTAGATTCATCGTAAGATTGCAAGCTTTATTTTTTATCTCAACTAAAACTTGATCCTCAACAACAAGATAGCTTATTCCGATAAGACCTAGCTTTTCAGCATCAAGCTCTATGCCATTCTCCTTAACCTGTAAAACGGATAAGAAGCCAATTAGGGTCTTCAAATCCAATTGGAAGGAAGGAAGCTCGATTTCAAATTCTTTTAAAATTTTTTGAATGGTATCAGCTAGCGTATCTAAATTCAATTGTATTGTATATCCTAAAACACTGAGATATATCTTATTCTCCTTTTGAAGGATAGTTACATCTATACTTTTTCCTTGATAGGTTAGTTCTAAATTCCCTTCAATTTCATAAGTGCTATGATAATAGAAATTAAGATTACCCGTAATAGATAAAGGAGAGTCCTCGATTTGTATTTCTCCATTGATATCTAAGCCAAAGGATTCCTTGCCTAGGATATCAAATAGCTTCTTCCCTAAATCTACATATCCTTTAATATTTGTATAGGCTGCTTCTTCAATTTGTATTTCTTTTTGAATTTCTTTATTTACGCTAAGCTCTATTTCATTTTGGTTTACTCTTATATCAAAGCCTTGGGATGTTTTTGCTATATGTACTACTACATCCTGAATTCCAAGCTCAATCCAATCTTCTCCTATGGTTGGTCCTTGAAGATTTTTTAAGAGCTCCTCTATATTTAGATTTGGTAGTGTAATTTGAGGAAGGAATCCTTCAATACATTTTCTTTCTAGCTTGACCTTAATTTGGTTATAGCTGATATAGATGGATTCATCCTTATAGGCAACATCTATATCAAAGACTTCTTCCTTATAGCTGATATGAAGCTTACCAATTGCCTCAATGTGAGTAGTGAAATCTACATAAAGCTCATAAGCTACTCCTATTCCTTCATAGCTTAGGCTTCCACTAATTCCTACATGCTTCTGATTTAGGATTTCCTTTATATCCTGAACATACTTTAATAGGTTCAAGATATCCTCCTCTGTATAATAGCTACTTGGAAGCTGAATTGCTTTAGATTCAATTTCTGAAAGCTCTAGCTTCATTTGGACAGATTGGTTTTCTATTTCTAGATATAGATTTGGATCATTTAGAAGAAATGAAACGACAACCTTTCCAATTTTTTGACTGATTTGATTTAAATCCAATTCTATTTTATCACTTTCGAATCGGAAAGAATGCAACACCTCAAGTAATGTCGATAAATCCAATCCTAGGCTTTCCTCTAGATGGAATCCAAGAACCTTTTGTATTTCTTCCATTGTGGATGAAAGAGTATTCCAGTTGATTTTTACTGTTTTATCATAAAGCGTTAAATATAAATCATTCTGATTGAAAATGATTTTTGCTTTAATCTGCTCTCCATTTATATTTATGGTGAAGCTTCCTTCTATAGTGTAGGATGTATTGGTTAAAACAAAATCCAAAATACCATCAACGGGTACACTCTGATTTTCAATAGAAATCTCACCTGACATATGGACACTAAAGGACTTCTTTCCAATCATTTGGCTCAAATAATCCATAATATCAAGATAGGCTTTTAGCTCAACATAATCTGTTTGATCAAAAGAGGTATCAAAGACTGCCTGCGTATCAAAAGAAAATAAAATGTGATATGGATCAATGGATATATCAAAGCCCTTTTCTGTGTCGAGAATAGAAATAGAAAGGTCTTTTAAATGCTCATCCATCATAGATAAATCCAGGTTGATTTTAATCGCATTTTCTTCTATCGTTAGTCCCTTCAACAGGGTCTTAAAATCAAGCGTTGATAGGATATTCCATGCTTGTTTTAAATCAAAGTTTGGGCTTTGTGAAAAGGAAATTCCTTTTTTATTTAAAAACTCTATCAAATCATTTAAAGATAATTTTACTTTATTTTCCTCATAGGTAACATAAAAATAGGAATCTACATAATATAGAGTTAGCTTTTCACTGATTCCTTTATTCGGATTTTCAATTTGAAGATCCAACTGTATTGGTTGATTTAGGCTTGTATGAATAAAGGCCTTTCCAGAAAGACTATACTCCTCTATTTGTGTATCAAAGGTGATAAGAATTCTTTTGTTTTTTAAAATTTCAGTAATATCCTTTATCAAGAAATCCACTTGATTTAAATCATTGTATTCTCCTTCAATAGGCAAAAATTTAATGTTTTCCTGTTTTACTATGTCTATTTTAATTTCCTTATTTTGTATATTCAACAAGGAGGATATTCCTCTTAAATCCAATTCATCACCAGATTTTTGAATATCAAAGGTAAGTGGCATAGAAATTCCCATAAGATTCAAAGCCAAATCTAAACGAACTGTATTCTCTGTTTCAGTTACAATGGCATTATTGATATCATTCATTATTTGATTGATATCAAAATCAGGAGAAACACCACTTGCATTTTCACCATAAAGAATTTCCTCTAATAAAGGCTGTAATACCAAGGAGGCTTCTTCAATGTTACATTTTACTTTTAGTTGATTAAAATCGATATAAACTACTTTAGATTCATAAACAATCTGTAAATCACCAACACTGACCTTAACCTTTACATCATTTAAATCTGAAATATCCAAAGATAGCTTTCCTTCTAAATCCATCCCGTCCTCTAAAGCAATATGGATTTTGAAAAGATGCTCCTTTTCCTTACCACTTAAAAGAGATCCAGTAATATAAGATAGTGGGGTGTTTTCCTCTACGGTTGGAGTATCTGCCCCATCTGAAGGCTCTAAATCCTTATACTGAGTAAAATAATCTAAGGCTGGTCCTAAATCTGGCTTTTCATATGTAAATTTCTCATGAATGTTTGTTTCACAATTTACAGCAATAGGCGCTACCTTTGGAGTTACATTATACTTTTCCTTTGTATTAACCTCCTGTATACGCCACTCCTTATCAAATATAAATTCAATTTGAATGGAGGAGAACTTAGCTTCAGTTAAGGAAGAGGCATTGGTTGCCACCTCTCTTTTATACCAAAAGGGTGCATAATCCTTGTCTGGGTTTAAGGATAAGCTGATAGAGTAGGTTCCATCCCCTAGCTCTGTTAATTCAGATATTTCTAAAATTGTTTCCTTACAAATAATATAAGCTGTAGCTTGGGTTGGAAGCCACCCATATCGAATGATATATTGACTATTTGAAATACATTCTGGTTCGTCTTCCTTCCACAGAATTTCATTTTCATTTTTGGAAATAAAATCTCGAATCAAAACCTTTCCATCCTTAAAATACTTTTGTTTTCCTAAGGTAACTAGACCTCCAGAAATTGTATCTACAAGCTGTTCCTTTCCATTTACGCGACGATGATTATAAATGGTTTGTTTTTGTCCAACAGAAATGGCTGTTCCCTCTGTTAAAGATGAATATTGATCTGTATGCTCTAAAACCCATAAAATATAGGCAATATTATCATATGAATCATGATCGATAGGGGTTGTACCATCCGTTGGAGCAGGTCTAGTATCGGTTTTATACTTTGCCACTTCTCCTTTACCATAAACAATAGGCTGTTGATTTGCCCTTGTAAAGTAAAATGCTGCAACTCCACCAATGGTTATTATTAAAATGAAAATAGATAGAAATATAATTTTTTTCTTCATATTCTCAAACACGTCCTTTAGAATTCCACAATTTACATTATATCATTATACTAAAAAAATTAAAAAATGTCAAATTCGTTTTACAAGTGAAAGTGCTTTTTTCTACAAAAAATATGAAAAAAGGCGATAAAAAGAACAAAAGGACTACAAATGTAGCCCTTTTGCCATTGGGAGAGTTATAGTTTGCTTATGAAAAAGCTTCTATCTTAATAGGGAAAGATAGTTTGTCTTATACTTTAAGACATCTATATTATCTCTCCTATTTTTATTTTTTATACATACAAAATTAAATATTTGCAACTCGAACTGTATCTCTTGCAATCATTACCTCTTCATTTGTAGGAATAATATATAGCTTAATTTTAGAATCAGGTGTTGATATTAAGCGTTCATCTGAAAAAGTATGATTTAAGTTTTCATCTAGCTTAACTCCAAGTGGAGCTAATCTTTTAGCAATATTTGCACGTAAATGACTTACATTTTCACCCATACCCGCAGTAAAGCATATCGCATCGCAGCCACCTAAGTATAGCCAATAGGAGGCTATATAATCCGCAATACGCTTAGCTTGTACATCAAAGGTAAGCTTACATCTATGATCGCCCTCTTCCATACCCTTTGTAACATCACGGGCATCATTTGTGCGTCCAGACATACCTAAATATCCTGATTTTTTATTTAGAATATTCACTACCTCAGCAGCTGTTTTATTTTCCTTTGCACAAATATAGGATACGACTGTAGGATCTATATTTCCTGTACGTGTTCCCATAGGAATTCCCTCTAGTGGAGTTAACCCCATTGAAGTATCCTTACATAAGCCTCCATCAACCGCAGAAATGGATGCACCATTTCCTAAATGACAAACAATAATTTTGGTATCCTTTAATGGCTTACCCATAATTTTAGCACAACGCTCAGATACATATTTATGAGATGTACCATGGGCACCATACTTACGAATACCATAATTCTCATACCATTCATAAGGGATAGCATACATATAAGCCTCCTCAGGCATAGTTTGATGGAAAACTGTATCAAAAACAACTACCTGTGGAACCTTTGGAAGTGCCTTTTGGAAGGCCTTAATTCCAATGATATGAGCTGGATTATGCAGTGGAGCTAAATCAGCCAATTCATGAATCTTCTCAATAACAGCTTCATCTACTAAGCATGAATCCTTAAAATATTCTCCTCCCTGTACAACACGGTGTCCAACTCCAGAGATTTCCTTTAGGTCTTGTACAATTCCTTTTTCTATTAAAGTATGTAACAATAATGCAACACCCTCTGCATGTGTTGGTAAAGCAGGATGAGATTCTTCTTTTTTTCCAGAATACTTAATTGTAAATATTCCCTCCTCTAAACCAATACGCTCCATAACTCCAGATGCGATTACTGTTTCTGCTGGCATTTCTAACAATTGAAATTTGATAGATGAGCTCCCAGCGTTTACTGCCATAATTTTAGACATTACTTATTCTCCTCACTTCTATTATTTTTATTTTTCTCAAACCACGCTTCAATTTCCATTAGGGATTGATTAAACTCCTTAACATCCGTAAAGCTTGGTAGTTTGACCATAAAGCAATTCTTTTTATCCAATACCTTCTTTTGAATCACTACAATTATTTTAGGCTTGGCTACAAACATACTATCTGGTAGCTCTACCAATCCTATGATGGAGCTATCCTTTAATAATTGCTTTTTAAATTCCTGATTCTTATCATAATCAAAAAAATCCTGACTTAAAATTCCAATCATAACACCATTTTTTTTCAGCATCTGATTGTAATGTAAAATAGCCTCGTATGGAAAATATTTTTTATTCTCCTCTAATGCAACATTTGGCATATCAAATAGAATGACATCCATTTCCTTTAAGGATAAATTTCTCGTATCCTGGAAAAAAAGCTCAACATTTATATTCAGTAAATCACTAACCATTTTCGTGATTTTTGTCATCCAAAGATCATGATCACAAGCGAAGCAGGTGCACTCCTTATCCAAATGATTTAAAACGGTATGTAACAAATTTCCTGTTCCACACAAAGGATCCAATAGAGTTAGCTTAGAATCTGTATGAAGCTTTGTAATTAAATAGGCTATAAAAATTCCTAAGGTATCTGGTGTAGTATTTCCATTAGAAATTCTCATTTCTTTAAAGCCCTTTAGGAGAATGGCCTGCATAGCCTTTCGAACATCCTCCACTGTAAAATCTACATCAACGATTCGATTATATACAGCATTCAGCTTTTCTTTTGTTTCCTCATCACAATCACAAACAACATCTCCAGATAAAATATTATTAACGGTCATTTCAATCAAATCAAAATAGGGTTTGTGAAATGCCTCATATAATATATCATTTGATTCATCTACACAATCATAGAATAGCTCTAAATGCTCCGTTTTAATATCTTGCATAATTTTCACCATAACCATTATAACAAATTGAATAAATCTTGTAAACTTATTTTCGTATTTTCACAAATTAAAAAAAGATTCTTATCGAATCTCATTTAATCCTTTATTTTTACTTTAGGCAAATTCAATTCAAAATGAAAGGCAATATATCGAATCCCAACAACAAATATAAGAGTTACTCCAGCAGCAAGAGGGTACATATTTCCATGATAGGTAATTAAATAAAACAATAGAGCACCTAATATGGCAGCAATGCAATAGATATGCTTTCTAAAAATTGCTGGAATATGGGCAGACATAATATCTCTGAGCATTCCCCCACCCACAGCGGTTAAAACTGAACTGAAAATGATTAAAAAGGGATTATCTATACCAAAATCTTTTGTAAGCTTTACACCGACAACAACAAAGGCTCCTAATCCTAGGCTATCTATGATATTATAGCTAATTTTATAGGCTTTACTTTTAACAAGCTTTAAATCGTGAAGGATGTACATAATCACAAAAACAACAATAGTTGTTATACAGGCTACAATGACATAGGTTGGATTTTCAAAAAGCAATGGCATAGGCCTACCTATAATGATATCCCGAAATAATCCTCCGCCTACTGCCGTAGTGCAGCCTAAAATAATCACTCCTAAAATATCCATTTTATTTTCAATTGCAATTAAGGCCCCCGAAATGGCAAAGGCAATTGTACCCACATATTCTAAAATCATTAAGAATAAATCTATATCCATAATTATAACACTCCTATATATTGTAGTAATTCTAAGGGAGAATCGACCACCTGATTTGTAAGCTGCAAAAGGTCTTCCTTTTTTCGAAAACCATAGCTGACAAAAACACCATCTACTCCAGAATTTATAACAGTATAAATGTCCACTTCACTATCACCAATATATAGTACCTCTTCTTTTTTCAAATGATATTGTTTTATCGTTTCTAAAAGAAAGGCTGGGTCTGGCTTTCTCTTCCTGCCCTCAACCTCTCCATATACAAAGCTCATAATATTGGGAAACAAATGGTCTATTATGTTCTTTGCGATATCCTCAACCTTATTTGTTAAAACACCTAAAAGTACACCTTCTCTTTTTAAGGCATACAATACATCTTCTATTTGTGTATAGCTTTTTGTATGGACCATATAATTTTCATAATAGTATTCCTTGAATTTTTTCAAAAGAATGTCAATGCTTCCCTTAGCATTGGATGCCCTAAGCAATAAATTTTTTATCCCATTTCCAATAAACGCTCTTGTATCATCTAAGGAAATTTCAGGTAGATTGCAATAGTTCAAAGCATAATTACAAGCATCCTTTAAATCCTCTAAGGTATCGCATAAGGTTCCATCTAAATCAAAAATAACCATTTTATATTTCATGATGCTTTACCTTCTCCATAAACATCCGATAAAAACGCTCTGCTAAGCTTCCCTTAGCTATTTTTTCTAAGCCCTCTTCTATGGAAAACCATGCATAATCATCAATCTCATAATTGGGTTTTACATCCATGCTATCTACAATTGCAACAAAATTAATCATCAGCGTATTGGATGGAGCGTAATACTCTGTTTTTTGAAAATGAAGCTCTACTGTATGTAACCCAACCTCTTCTACGATTTCCCTTTGGGCAGCAGCTTCTGCATTTTCAGTTTTATTGATATATCCTGCAACTAAAATATATCGTTTTTTCCCATATTGCTCTATCAATAAAACCTGATTTTTTTCCTTGTTCCATACGATCATACTTACCGCAGTATTAAATATTTCAAAGCGATACTGCATACATGTAGGGCAATAGGGAATGATTCCCTCATGCTTTAATTCTTTTTGCACCAATGGACTCCCACATTCCATACAATACTTCATAGCTATAACCTCAATCCTTAAATGTTTCATAGACATTATAGTATTTCAAAGGAAGAAAAGCAAGAATAAAGAAAAAAATAACTATTTTTCAATAATTATTTTTTCACCAATTACAAGGAGCTTATCTTCATTTAGTTTTAATAAGTCAAGAGGAGATAGCTGATACTTGGAAAGAATATCCTCAACACATTCTCCAGGATTAACTATATGTACCTTTTCCGTACGATAGGGAATCGCTTGATTTGGAGCAACCTTTAAATTGGATATATCCTTAATATTTAAATTATATTTTGAAATTAAACCCTGGAAGCTATCATTTGCCTTCGTTACATAATCTGTTTTCTTTGGTATAAACAGAATCTGATTTGGATAAATCATATTGGATACTAAATGATTTTTTTGCTTCAAATCCTCTACACTTATACCATATTTTTTGGCAATCATATATAAAGAATCGCCTTGCTTAACTACATATTGATCATATGTATTATATGCTGGATTATAATAATTCACTTTCTTTTCACCCATAAACATAATATGAAAATAAAAAGCCTAAGGACTAGGCTTTTACCCATTGTATGGGTTTTATGTGATTTGCTATTAAAAATTGATTGGCTCTAGAAAAAGGTCTAGATCCAAAAAAACCACGATAGGCAGATAGGGGAGACGGATGAGCAGATTTAATAATAAAGTGCTTAGGATTATTTAAAAAGCACTGCTTGGATTGTGCAGCTGAACCCCAAAGAATAAAAACAATGGGCTGATCTAAGGTATTTAGCTTTTGAATCGCATGATCCGTAAGAATCTCCCAACCTAAGCCTCTGTGGGAAAAGGCTTGCCCTTCTCTAACCGTGAGTAAGGTATTTAAAAGGAGTACTCCTTGTTCTGCTAAATAATCTAGGTTACCATCTTGCTGAATCGTAACCCCTAAGTCTGTACTCATTTCCTTATAAATGTTTTGTAAGGAAGGAGGCAATACAGGGCATAAAACAGAAAAGGCCAATCCATGAGCCTGATTTATTTCATGGTAAGGATCCTGCCCTAAAATTACAACCTTTACATTTTCCATCTTTGTCTTAGAAAAGGCATGATATATTTTTCTATACTCTGGAAAACAACGATAGGAGGCATATTCCTTGTCTACTGCTTCCTTTAAGTTTTGATAATAGGGAAGCTTTTTTTCTTCCTCAATAAATTCCTTCCACCCCATATTTATACTCCTTTATTTTTTTCATATCCATGGTAATACTCTTTCATTATAATTTCATTTCCCATGCTTTTATTTCTATTATATGGGTATACCGTCGCTTTATCAAGCATTTTATTATGCTTTTTTGCTTTTACAAGGGTTTTATCATAGAAAAAAGAGCTGAGATAAGCTCAGCCCTCATTTTTTTACTTTAATTCTGCAAAATACTTAATGGTTCTAACCATCTGGCTAGTATAGGAATTCTCATTATCATACCAAGATACAACTTGAACCTGATAAGTATCTTCTCCAACCTTAGCAACCATAGTTTGAGTTGCATCAAATAAAGAACCATATCTCATACCAATTACATCAGATGAAACGATTGGATCCTCATTATAGCCAAAGGATTCAGAAGCAGCAGCCTTCATTGCAGCATTGATTCCATCAACAGTAACATCCTTACCCTTAACAACTGCTGTTAAAATTGTTGTAGAGCCTGTAGTAACAGGAACACGCTGTGCAGAACCAATTAACTTACCATTTAATTCAGGAATAACTAAACCAATTGCCTTTGCAGCACCAGTAGAGTTTGGAACGATATTTGCAGCACCAGCACGTGCTCTTCTTAAATCGCCCTTTCTATGTGGTCCATCAAGAATCATTTGATCTCCTGTATAAGCATGAATTGTACTCATGATACCAGATTGAATAGCAGCATACTTATTTAAAGCATCAGCCATAGGAGCTAAACAGTTTGTTGTACAAGAAGCTGCTGAAATGATATTATCATTCTTTGTCAATGTTTTCTCATTTACACCGAATACAACCGTTGGAAGATCATTTCCAGCTGGAGCTGAAATAACAACCTTCTTAGCACCGGCAGTAATATGTGCCATAGCTTTTTCCTTCTTTGTATAGAAGCCTGTACATTCTAATACAACATCTACACCTAAATCACCCCATGGAAGATTTACAGCATCCTTTTCAGCATAAATCGTAATCGTCTTACCATCAACGGTAATAGATCCTTCTCCTGCTACAACAGTGTGTAAGCCTTCACCAATATGACCACAATAGCCACCCTGTGCTGTGTCATACTTTAATAAATTTGCTAACATCTTTGGATCAGTTAAATCATTTATTGCAACAATTTCATAACCCTTTGCACCAAACATTTGTCTAAATGCTAAACGTCCGATACGTCCAAATCCGTTAATTGCTACTTTAATAGCCATAATTATAAATTCCTCCTAATAAAATTGAATTTTTACGTTATATATTTTACCACTTTATTTTTTTATTATCAATATTTTTTAACTCGACAGTATAATACAAAAAAATGTAAACGTTTTTGATATGATATATCCGAAAGAAAGGATGATAAAAAATGACATACATTCCATATGTATTAGAAAAAAGTGCGAATGGTGAGCGAAGCTATGATATTTATTCAAGATTGATGCAGGATCGAATTATCTTACTTATAGGAGAAATTGATGACCATATGTCCTCTGTTATAATTTCTGAGCTTTTATATTTAGATTCAGTGAATCATGATGACATTGATATTTATATTTCTTCTCCTGGTGGATCAATCACATCCGGACTAGCTATCTATGATACCCTACATCATATAAAATCTAAGGTAAATACGATTGTAGTGGGTATGGCAGCCTCTATGGCAGCCTTTCTATTAGCAAGTGGAACAGGAAAACGCATGGCACTTCCCCATGCAGAGGTAATGATTCATCAGCCCTATGGAGGAATGCAAGGGGTAGTTTCTGATATAGACATTCAAGCCAAAAGACTCTTAAAAACAAAGGACCTAATGAATGAGCTTCTTGCCAAGCTATGTAATCAGCCAAAAGAAAAAATAGACCACGATACAGAACGGGACTATTATATGTCGGCTAAGGAAGCCTTAGATTATCATATCATTGATGAAATTCTATCCTAGTTGGGTGGAATTTTTTTTAAGCGTTAATCCTTTTCTGTTAAAAAGGAACGTCTAATTCTTTCAATGAAGAATTTGTTCTGATGATTTGCTAAAGCAATTTCAGAAGCCTTTAATTTTAAGGTAGCCCTTTTAAATTCCTTCAAAGGATAAGATTTTTGATCTAAGGTAATATGAGCTCCTATGGCATCCTCAGCTTCTAAAGTAATCGTTCTATCCAAGGATAAAACTAAAGGAGAGGACAGAGTACGATATTGATTCGAATTTATACCAGCAATTTCAGTTAACTGAAAGGCTTGTAGTTTTGGATCTACCACGGCTCCCCCTAAGGATTTATTGTATGCTGTAGAGCCATAGGCAGTGGATATACATAAGCCAGTTCCTCTAAAGGTCTCTAATTTTTTATCATCAATTTTCACAGATAGTATTAAAGGTTTATGTGGAATAAGTATGGTCATTTCATTTACTGCAAAATCCTTGATTTCTTTATGATCAGCGTAAATTTCACAAGAAATCACATCCAATCGCTCAATCTGAAACTTTCCTGAATTAATATCTTCTACTAAGCTATTCAAATCCTCAATTACATAATTTGCAAAAAAGCCTAAATGCCCTGTATGGATTGCAAAAAAAACTGCAGAGGGATATTGATGAACAGCGGAAAGAAATGTTCCGTCTCCACCAACAACAATAACGTAGTCAGGATGGCTTAAATCATATTCTAATTTTATATTTTTCTTTAAAAAATCATGAATTTCATTAGAAATCTCATCATCCTTATGAATTATAACGTATTTCATCAGCATCATTCCTTATCTTTTTAATAATATTTTATCACAACACTTGATTTTTTCAATCAAATATTAGATAATATTTATATAGTTTCAAAAGAGGTAAGCGAGATGAACAAGAATAAAGAGATAGAATTCAAGACATTTATTTCAAAGGAAAACTATGATATGCTGTTAGAAGAATTCAATCTAGCAAATAATATATTCCCTCAAACGAATTTTTATTTCGATACAGAGGATTCAAAATTAATGAATGAGTATACGGTTTTAAGAATTAGACAAAAGGGAAACAATTTTAAGCTAACGAAAAAAACAAGATCAAAGATTGGGGCTGATGAAACCCATATCTTTATCACCAAAGATAAAGCAAAGGATATGCTCAAGCATGGTTTTAATGCCGATATTATTGGGATTCCTTATGAAGTAAAAAAAGTTGCAGAGCTTACAACCTATCGTGCTTCTTGTCCATATAAGGATGGAACACTCTTCTTTGATAGAAGCGAATATTATGGTAAAGTAGATTTTGAAATTGAATATGAGGTTGATGAAGTAAAACAAGGATTAAAGGATTTCAAAGAATTCTTAAATTATTATAATATAGAGTTCAAGGAATCCATTAGAAAAAGCAAAAGAGCTTTTGATAATAGAAATAATGAATAATAGAGTCCACATAGGGGGCTCTTTTTTTTAGAAAAAAACCGCCATTTGGCGGTTTTGTATTATAAGCTAATGCTATATATCATATTTAGAACAAATCTCAGAAGGTGTTTTCCGAAGTAATAGAAAAATCGGAATAATGCCAATAATTAGATTGAATACATATATGCCTAGAAGTCCTAATACAAAGTATAGATTGTTCGCTCTAAGCATAGTTTCTCCAAGGAATTGATTAATATATTTTGCACTAATATTATAAGAAAACAATACAAATAAATATCCAATTAACGTGGTAAAGGTACTTATAATAATCATATCTATAAAGGATTTGCCCATAATTTTTATTCTAGATGCTCCTAGGCAGCGATAAACCCCTATAGTATAGATTTCTGTAATCATCTTACTACGCATTATTAAATATATAAACACAGCACTAATTAGCAATAAAATAATGGATAATAATTCAAAAATTTTCAGATTAGAGACTTGATTTTCTTTTGCGAGCTCTACATTATGATCATATAAGAGAATGGCCTGTTGATCTTCATTTATCTTAAATTGATTCATATTAGAAATGTGGAAGCCTATGGATTCATAAGACGTATTATTTAAAATGGAGGAATCCAAAGAAATTATGCTACTTGCTGTTAATGTTTTTCCATTTCCATTATATATACCGACAATTTTTCGATTATCTATTTTTTCCCCAATTTTCTTATCAAGATATATAGAGGCCATGCATTCTTCTAGTCCTACTGGCTTTCTGCCTTCATGCACAATATAATCATCATCCGTAAAGGCTGCAGAAGCTGTAAATCTCCATTGAGGTACTAATGGAGTATTGATAATACATTCTTGGATAGTTCCTTGATAGGAATCTTCTTTCATTTTATAGGTTCCAACTATTTTATATACTAGTCCGTTATACGAAATAGCTGGCAATCTTGTATACCCAACATTGTCCTCATGCACAAGAACCTCAAGCACAGGATCCTTATTTACAATTTTAGGTTCTTGAAGATCTCTTCCTTCTGTAATTTCATAAACAGGTTCCCCCTTTTGATCAACCTCATATTTATAATACCTAAAATTCCCAAAAGCATTTGGATTTTTATAATTTATCCAATTTGTATAAAAATAGTCTGTTGCATAAATCGTTTTTTGTGCAGAATCACTGATGCCAACAATTTTACCAAATTGTATATTTCCATCCTTTGAATGGATTTCAATTGTATCCCCAATTACCTTGTCGGTTGGAGAACCCACACCATATTCATTACTCATTAATCTTGCATTCTTCTCATCAACAACAATTTCATCATTCTTTTCAGGATATCGCCCATATTTTAAATGAACATCATCCTCATACATACGTAAAACTAACGTATTTAAATTTAAACGAACCTGCTTATGAAAAGTTAAATCTAGTTTAAACACCAAATAATCTTCTTCATTTATAATAGAAGGGGTTGTTAAATAACCATTTCGATAATTCTCTTTCATTTCTAATATGGGATCATGATCAAAGGTATGGTCAGGAGAGATCATCTTATATTCATTCTTCGCATAAAAGAAATCTGATGTGTCCGTCGTTGCAAAATTGATAGTACAAATGATGCTTGCCCCAAGCAAAATACCAATGCATAGAAAAGCAAAATATAAAGCCTTACTACGTTTATTTACATTTTTAAAAGAGAGAAAGGATTTTTTAAATTGTTTTCCAATGGATAAAATCATATCCTTAAAGCTGTTTTTACCTTTAGAAAACCAGGAGGTATCATAAGGAATGTCTTCTAATGACTTGGAATCTAAATCTCGATAATGATCATCAATTAATTTCAAATTTGAGGTTTCTACCAATTTTACAGGCTGATTGGATTGAACATAGATATTCCCATTTCTTATGATGATATCTAAATCAAAGGGACGTAATTCTTTATCATCAAAATAAATTTTGGTCTTACCTCTACTGCTTTCCTCCTCTATAAGGTTCATATCCCTTAAGTATACTCGATTGGACAAATCCGTAGCTAAGGAATTATCTTCCACTTGTTTTTGATAGGACAGGATTGTTCCATCCTTTAATTCAACTATATAATCGGAATAAAACTTAGCAATTTTTACATCATGAGTTACCAAAAGTACTAAGGTATGCTTTGAAATTTTCTTCAAAATATTCATTACTTCAAGTGTATTTTCACTATCTAAATTTCCTGTAGGCTCATCTGCAATGATTATATTTGCATTTTTTACTAAGGCTCTAGCAATAGCCACACGCTGCTGCTGCCCACCAGAAAGAGCATAAGCTTGCTTCTTTCTATATTTAAACATTCCTACGGATTTCAAGGTGTATTCTATTCTTTTTTCAACTTCTTCAGTATCATTAATTCCAACCATTTCTAAAGCAATCTTTAAATTATCACTTACCGTTTCTTCCTGTAGTAAATTATAGTTTTGAAAAATATATCCAATATTTTCTTTACGAAACGCATCCATCTTTCTCATATTTGAATTATGTATCGTTTGATTATCATAGGATATATCTCCGCTAGCTTTATCTAGACCTCCAATCACATTTAACAATGTTGTCTTACCTGAACCTGATGGTCCTAAAATTGAAATCAATCCTATAGAAGGTAATTCCAAATTCGTTTGATTTATTACCTTTAATTCATTTCTTTTCCCTTTATTATAATACTTGTTTAAATTACAAATTTTAATCATTTCTAGCCACATCTCCTTTTAATGAGGTTTGGACACTAAGCTTAAACAATCGCTTGTTAAAACGCCTTGCTATAAATAAGGAAAATAATATCATTGCTATATAATATAAAGCAGATATACCAAAAGTATTATAAATTACAATATTTAAAAAAGAAAAACGGGTTGAAAAATATAAGACATAAAAGCTTAGAAAGGCTACAATTGATGCAACAATTGCAAAAATAAGCATTTCAATTATAACGATCCAGTTCATTTGCTTATTTAATACACCTAAAGATCTAAGTATTGTATAATCCTTATTCTTAGAAATATAAATCCTAGACAATATGGCATAACAAATAAAGGAAAGAACAAATAAAACAATTGTAGAAATGATTACATATCCATAAAATAAAACTAAATTGATAGAGAATTGCTTATTCTCAACTGAAGGACGAATTACAGTTAAGCCCAATTCTTCTAAATCCTTTATACATGAATTTGGCTTTGCAGCATATACAGTTGTTTCATATACTCCATCTGCCTTAAGCTCATAATCAAAGGGTAATGAGAAATAGCATTCATCTTTTGCATAACTAACATAGCTAAATAGATACTTTTCTGGTTGAATTAGGGGATACATATTTTTTAATATAAATTCTATTTCAAAGGAATTTTCATGTCCCCGCAATTGTTCAGGAAGAAAAATCATTGGTTCAACAACATTTTGGTGTATATATGAGCAATTATAAGAAAGGTCTAAATCTTTTACAGCAATATTCATTGCAATATCCTGACGATATACTATATTACAAATCAAAAACTCTAAATCTTCATTGGATACCAGTAGGGGTGTATTGATATAATCTGACACTCCAAATCCAACAAATTTCCTAACATATCCTGAACTGATTTTTAAATTTGTATTTAAATATGGAGAATATGTAAGAGAAAAGGTATCTAAGCTATGCCTTGGAAAAATAATATAAAAATCATCATTTAAAGGGAACCCACCACTTATAGGGGTATATGGAATAGGTTGCTTCGTATATATCATAGATATAGCTTCGGTTTCTTTTCCAGATTCATTAATAAACGTTGCTTTAAAGATACTATCCTCATAAAAAGCATTATCATATCTTTGATCTCCAATCCTATCCAGCGTATTTTTTTGAATAGGAGAATGATCATAGTTGAAGGCAATTAACCTCTCATTAGCATATAATTCAAAATAAGAATCTGGATTATAAGATGATGTATTCGAGCTTTGCATACAAGTCAAATAGAGAAAAAAGGCAATTAAAGATAAGCAAAGAAAGACAAGAAAGGAAAAAATAGTCTTCTTAGGTGTTCTTTTGATATTGTTCCATGCTGTCCAAAAAAGAAATTTTTTATGTATTGGTCTAGACAGCATCTCCACATTTTCCTGAGCCTCTTCTTCTATCTTTTGAATCAGATAATCCTCTACAATTTCTCCATCTGAAATTTTAATTCTTCGAGTGACATACTCTTTAACCTCATCATAATTATGAGTAACCATTAGAACTAGTTTATCCTTAGCTACCTCCTTTATCAATCGAATAATCTCTTTTCCAGTAGCACTATCTAGATTTCCTGTAGGCTCATCACAAGCCAATATTTCACAATCAGAGGCCAATGCCCGTGCAATTACACATCTTTGCTTTTCTCCACCAGAAAGCTTGGTTCCCTGATTATTTCTTCGCTCATAAAGACCAACCTTTTCAATAAGCTGAAGAGCTTCCTCCTTAGCCTCTTGCTTGGTTTTTCCATGAATGAGCATAGGTAGCATAACATTCTCTAAAACGGTATAGGAATCAATGATGTTATAGTTTTGGTATATAAAACCAATATGATTTTTTCTATATTCGTCTAAATCATTTTGATTAAAATAGGATGTTTCATTTCCTAAAAAATACATTTCTCCCTCATCATAAGTATCAACACCACAGATGACATTTAGCAAGGTCGATTTACCACTACCCGAATCTCCTGTAATAGCTACAAACTCATTCTTTTTAAGGGTAAGATTGATATTTCTAAGACCTAAGGTAACTGTCCCTTCATTCGCATAATACTTACTTAAATTCTTAAGCTTAATCATATTTATACTCTCCTTTAGTTTAATTTTAGCCATAAGATTTCAAATATTCAAGAAATTCAAAATTGAATCTCCTCAACTTTAGGTTGAATTTGAATTCTTACGCTACAATATTATGCTTGAAGGTCTTTTGATTGATATATTCATCTACCGTTTTCTTTAATTCACCTAAAGAAGTCCAGCCTTTAGAAAGTAATATTGTATTAAACTCAATTTCATCATAGTAGCCACCTAAAGCTTCTTTTGCATCCTGATGAAGATTATAGAAAAATAATTTTCCATAGCCATAGGCTGCATAGCTTACTGGAGTTTCAATTAAAAGTCTATAAATATCTAAAGCAGCATTTTGATTATATCCATTTTGCTTTAAAAATTGACCAACTCTAGTTACATCCCAGCCCTCAACATGAATCCCTACATCTAATCTAGTCTCTAACAAGAATCCAGCCAAATGATTATAATAAAGATAATTTAATACATCTAATAATTGAATGTCCGTTGTTCTTTCCATAGCATATTCATAAAGCTTAAGCTCTACATAGGTTGCCCAGCCCTCTCCATGTGCTGTAGAGGTCATAATTTTGGATATATTATGCAAATCAAGCTGTTTAGAGAAAATATAAGCATATAAATGTCCTGGATATCCTTCATGGGACATTGTACCCAAAACATCATTCTTATCTCCAAGCTTAACTGGATTTAAAGTAATATATTCCTGCTTATCATTATCTAAAGCAGATTTCATATAATAAGCCACTGCATTAGAAACCTTTGCAGAAGCCAAATCCATTTCCTTAATTGTAATGTTTGGAGTGTTATCCAATGTTGGAACTATAGTTGTAGCAAACTCCTTTAAATAATCAATCATTTCTTCTGGAGTTCCTCCAAAGATAGAATGCTGTGAAAAGAAACGATTTAAATCTGCATTGGTTTGAATTTTATATTTTGTAATCAACGTAGTAGTAGCATCATTAGATAATTTGCTATAGGTATTAAAAGCGGTTTGTACTTCATTTATATATTTCTTAATATCAAAATTTTCAAGCCCTAAAAGATTACTTAATTCTAATGTAAAAAGCTCTGCACCCTTTTCATATTTTGCCCAATAGCCTTGATCCTCATTTGCTAATACACCCTTATATGCTTGTAAGCCATCTCTTAGTTCCTTAACTCCTACATAAAAGCAATCAGCAAATGCAGAAACAATTCTAGCCTTATACTCCTTTTTTTCTGTTGAAGTAATAAAATCCAATCCATCAATTTTTGAGCATAGCACATTTTGCAAATAGTAAAATTCTTCTTTTTCTGGATGATGTGCATCAAGAACCTCATCTAAATAATTTGTCATTTCTGATATTGTATAATCTGATAATGCATACCCTGCATCCTTCTTTTCTTTCACGAACAAAAGATAGGATGGGAAAGCTGTTCTTGTAGATTCAATATATTGAATGACATCCTCAATTTCTGTTTTACCACGAAGGGCGTATGCTTCCATGTAGGTACCAAAATCTGCAACATAGCCACCAAATTGGTCAATATAATGTAGTTGCATATATTCTACATCTTTAATTTGGTATTGCTTGTATTGATAGGTTAAGAATGAATCAATTTGATGATATGCTATTTGCTGTCTAGAACTCAAAGAATCATAGGAAAATGCATGTAATTCTTCTAATAAAGAGGAAAAATAAGCAATTGTATCTTCTAAATCAGCCTCTGGATTCTGTGAAGGGGTATAGGTATACCACTTTGCTGAGTAATGCTCCAACCCAAAATTTTCTGGTTTCTCGCAGAATATATTTACTGAAATTTGGTCTCCTTCTAAATACTCTATAAAGAATTTATCTAAGTAATTTTCAAAGGCCTGATTATTGGGTTGCTTAATATTTAAAATTGCATGATGCTCTTCTATAACTTCGTTGTTTGAATCTTTAATTTGAGCAATAGAATAATAAACTCCAGCCTCTGTTTTTGTATTATCCTTATATGAAACACTATAGGAATCAGGCAATGTACCTTCAAGTAAAATTTCCTGTTCCGTACCATCATATACTACCTCTTTGCTTGGAAAGGATACTCCATCAAACTGACTTTCCTTTACTTCTACTGTTATTGAAACAACATCACTTTTTTTATAATAGGTTGATTTTTCTGCACATAACTCAACAGTATAGGTACCTGCCTTGTAAAGGGCATTTACTGGATAGCTCTTATTGTCCTTTTTAACAACAACAGAGACCGTCTGTTCTTCATTATTCAGGGTATATAAAGGACGGGCCGCGTTATTATTTGTGTAAAATACTTGATTTTTTTCTGCTGTAATAACGGATGTGCACTTTTCAATTGTCAAAATTGCATTTAAGGATAATTCCTTCTCTTTGTATTTTACTTTCGCAAATACTCTGTATTCCCCAGGCTTTGTCTTTCCATTCCCCTCATAAGAAATCTCAGCACCTTCTGGTGCGCCTGTCACCTTTATACTATGAGGCTGCCCATCATATTCAACAGATGTACTCTCAAACTTCACATCCTCTTCCCATGTAGAGGTTTCTTGTTGTTTATCCCCATTACAGGATACTAATGCCACTGTACCAAAAGATACAGCAAATACGACTAAAAATAAATATAATATTTTTTTAATTTTTTTCATAAAGTTCATCTCCTCTTAATTAAAAAAGGTATTCATTCTATATGAATACCTCTATCATTCATTATATCACAAAGAATATAATAAGAAATATAATACCAATCAGGAAAAGCATTCCTCCTACGATTAAAAAATGTTTAAATGGCGCAGGTTTTTCAAGCCTTTTCTTTTTATATTCATAGAAGTTTTCCATTCTAGGATCTTTTTTAAAAACTGCAAATATTCTTTTAATGCCATAGGATAGCATAGAAAAGCCACCATCATTGCTTATAAAAATCAAAATACCAAAAGCAAATAATAGAAAGCCAGGTATGCAAAATGAATCACATAAATCCTTGATTGTTTCCTTCGTATTTTCATAATGAAAGCCACCATTCAGTCCAAGTACGCCAAGCACAAGGACTATACCAAAGAACAATGTAACCCAAATTTTAATATTTTTCAAAAGAAAGTTTTTCATTGCAACTCTTTCTTATATTCTTCAAATTCTTTATCGTTACAGAAAATCCAATGTCCTGAACAGATTTCTCTTAAAGAAGGCTTATCTACAGAATAGTCATGTGTCATTATTGGATCATATACAATTCTTTTTCTCTTCTTTTCGTAATCTGGATCTGGCAATGGAATAGCAGATAAAAGTGATTTTGTGTATGGATGAAGTGGATGCTCAAATAATTCCTTAGAGGTTGTAAGCTCCACTATGTTTCCAAAATACATAACGGCAATACGATCAGAAAAATATTTAACAACAGAAAGATTATGAGCAATAAAGACAACGGTTAGATTCATTTTTTCTCTAAGTTCATTTAATAAATTCATAACCTGTGCTTGGATGGAAACATCTAATGCAGAAATTGGTTCATCTGCAATAATAAGCTCTGGTTCCATAATTATCGCTCTCGCAATACCAATTCTTTGACGCTGTCCCCCTGAGAATTCATGAGGGTAACGAGAAGCATGCTCTGGAAGTAAGCCTACAAGCTGTAATACCTCATTCACTTTTTCCTGAATATATTTCTTATCTCTTATTCCTCTTATAATTAATCCTTCTGCTATAATTTCATATACCGTCATTCTTGGATCTAAGGAAGCAATCGGATCTTGAAATATCATTTGCATCTTCGTCATTAGTCTATTTTTCTTAGCCAAACGAACTTCCTTTGCATATTCCTTTTTCAACTCTACCTCTTCATCCCACTTAGCATCCTTTAACTCAGCTTTTGCAGCTTGAATTAAAGATGCGTATTTTGAAATGATATCTGCTTTTTTTTGAGAATAATCCTCTGTTTCCTTATTTAATGAAGATAATTCATTCGCTTTTTTAAGCTTTAAATCATTTAAATTTTGAGTGGCAACAGCTATTTTTTCTGATCTTATTCTTGCTGTTTCCTCTTTAATTTGAGGGGAGAGATCCGCAAAGGCCTGAAGCTTTGGCTCATATTTTTTCCTTACCTCTTCAACTTGATCCTTTATATATTGATCCGTTCCATGCTTATGCTCCCATTTTGCATCACAAAGTTCCTTATTTAATTGTAATAGAATGTCACCATAATGATTTAATACTTCTTCCTTCTTTGTTGCATATTCTGCTACATTTTTATCTAATTCAGATAATGCCTTAGCTCGTTCTTTCTTGACTTTAGAAATATTTTTTCTAATGTCCAAGGTACCTGCAGAAATGACCTGACCCTTAAAACGAACATATCCACTAGAAGGCTCATAGAGCTTAATTATTGTTCTACCTGTTGTGGTTTTACCACAGCCAGACTCACCAACAATACCAAATACCTCTCCCTTATATACATCAAAAGAAATATCATCAACGGCTTTTAAAACTGTTTTAGGCCCTATTTTAAAGTATTGCTTTAAATGAGATACTTCTAATAGCTTTTCTCTATTTTCCATGTTTTTGAGCCTCCTTCCTTGCAGCAAGCATTCTTTCAATTCTTTCTACTACAATGCTTGGTGGAGTAACCTTAGGAGCAGATGGATGTAACAACCAAGTAGCAGCATAATGTGTATCCGTAACCTTAAACAAAGGAGGTTGCTCCTCAAAATCAATTTTCATTGCGTACTTATTTCTAGCAGCAAATGCATCTCCCTTTGGAGGATAAATCATATTTGGAGGTGTTCCAGGAATTGGAGATAGCTTTTCTTTTGTCTCTAAATCTGGAATAGAAGAAAGTAATGCCCAAGTATATGGATGCTTTGGATCATAAAACAATTCATCAGTTGTAGCATATTCAACAATCTTTCCTGCATACATAACGGCAATACGATCAGCCATATTGGCAACAACACCCAAATCATGTGTTATAAAAATAATGGATAAATTTCTTTCACGCTTTAATTTATTAATTAATTCTAGAATTTGAGCCTGAATTGTAACATCAAGAGCCGTAGTTGGTTCATCACAAATAAGAACATCTGGATCTGCAGAAAGAGCTATGGCTATTACAATACGCTGTCTCATTCCTCCAGAAAATTGGAATGGATATTGTTTAAATCGTTTTTGAGGCTCAGGAATACCAACCTCCTCCATCAAACGAATTGCTCTTTCCTTTGCACTTCTTCTAGATACCTTTTTAACAATATTAGCAGAAAGCTCTTTTAAATAATCAATAATGGATACGGTATAGGTATGTACATTAAATTGTCCAAATTGTTCAATATCCTCTTGATAATGCAAAATCAATTTTTCTATTATATTTTGCATATTTTTCTTTGCTTGCTCTGGATCCATCTTCATAACCTCTGCAACAGTATAGGATGGCTTTTTCCCCTTTGCAATAATTCTGTCAAACTTTTTCTTTTCCTTTAAATACTTCTTTTCATTCTTTAAATTAATTTTTTCTGCATTGAAATAATTGTGAACCTGCTTACCCATTGATCCTTTGAAGGTTGTAGTGTATGTTTCATTACCAATTTTCAAAGCGTTCTCACATTGATGAATCACTGGATAAAGAGCCTTAAGTCTAAGCTTAAACTCTTTCACATCTAGCTTGTCATTCGCATTTAAGTAAACTAATTCCTCATTCATTTTCTCAATTGCTACCTTTTTAGAATCATTTTTATCATTAAAGGCATTATATACACCTTTTTCTAAGTCCTCGATATATGCCAGCATAAATTCATCATCTAATATCTTGTGGGTGAATTCATTTAATTCTTCTATAGGCATTTCTGGAACTGATTCATGATTCAATAAATAGTATCCTAATGAGAAGAAATTTGGCATTGTTGCATTATGAATTTCTTCAAAATGCTCTTTAACAGCTAGAACTAGCTTTAAAACCTCAGAGCATGAAAATTCTTCTTCCTTACAAAGCACATCAATATCATTCAGCTTCTGTACAAAAGGATCATCTTCTTTAACTGTAAATTCTCCAAAGGTTTGAGAAATATAATCCTTCGCCCTTGAAATATTTTTAGAAATTCTTGTTCGAATATTCTTTTCAAGTAAAGCAATTGAATTAGAAAGTTCTTCTATAGCAAAGCCTAATTTTTCTATGGCTATATTATATTTGTTTTGCATAACAATATATTTTTTAACAAACTTCTTAAAAATAAGAAGATTTTCTTTATTCTTTTGCTTAACTGCTGCATCCTCGCTAGCATGAAGTGCTTCATCCACATTTTTCCCTAATATCTTAAAAGCACGATTTAATTTTTTTCGATTTTCTTTTCTAGAAAGTCTGTTCTTTAAAATCATTGCTTCAGTTAATTGCTTACCAATCTTAACAATTGGATTCAAGCTAGATAATGGATCCTGAAACACCATGGATATTTTATCACCACGTAATGTATGAAATTCTTCTTCAGATATTTGCATTAAATCTTTACCATCATAAAGAATTTCTCCACTTTCAACAATCGCATTAGGAGCTAATATACCCATAATAGCTCGAGATGTTACTGATTTTCCAGAGCCTGATTCTCCAACAATAGCTAAGGTTTCACCTTCATATAAATCAAATGAAATATCACGAACAGCTTGAACTCTACCATTATTTGTACGAAATGAAATCTTCAAATTGTTTACTTCTAATTTTAATTTTTCAGATGCCATTAGTCTTCAACTCCTCTCAAGGATGGATTAAATGCATCTCTTAACCCATTACCAAATAGATTAAAGCATAGCATCAACAATGCAATAATGACTGCTGGCCATAAAATAATATGTGGATAAGTTGATAGATACTGTTGACCATTGGATAGCATTGTTCCAATAGAGGATGCATTAGGTCCATTTAAATCAATAATACCTAAATAAGACAAGGATGTTTCACTAAAAATAACTCCAGGTATAACTAAAACAGAGGAGGTAATAATCGTTCCTAAGGAGTTAGGGAAAACATGCTTAAACATCAAGCGGAAATCCTTAGCACCTAATGTACGTGCTGCTAAAACATATTCTTGTCGTTTAAAACGATAGAATTGAGTACGGACACTTCTAGCTGTTCCAATCCATCCTGTTGCAATAAAGGCAATAATAAAGGAAACCGCTGGTGAAACTTTATTCGTTTCTACAAGGAAGATGTTAAATAGGGTAATAACAACCATAGTTGGAACACCTCCTAAAACATCAGTAATACGCTCCATTGTCATATCAACTACACCACCATAATACCCTTCAATTGCACCATAAATAGATCCAATGAAGAAATTAATAGCAGCTACACAAATAGCCAATATAAGAGAAAGACGAATACCATAGGCTAAACGTACAGCAATATCATATCCTATACCATCAGATCCTAATAGAAAAGCTGGTTCTTCTCCATAAGTATAAATATATCTTACATATCTTGAAACACGCACAAAATAGCTATCAGATCCAGCAGGAGTATGATAAACTGCTTTCCCATCAGAATCCGTTAAAAAATTCGGAACTAAATATTCGAAATTTTCAATAGATTTAACGGCCTTTCCGTTTTTGTCTAAAGGATACCCCTTACTATCTACCTTATACCATAAGTCATCATTTGTAAGATGCATAGGATTTGTCAAATTGGCAGTGTTAATTAAAGGGAAAAATAACTGATATCCCGTATCCTCTTGCCATTTCAGCATTGCATCATATTCTTCTTTAGTTACTTGAACACGTTCAAATCCTTTTTCTAAATACTGATCAACTCTATATTCAATATAATTTAATCCTTCTGAATTATAGGTTTTGTTAATTTTCTTAACAGGATTAAATTCCAAATCATCTAACTCAGAAATTTGAAAAATCTGTTCTGTATTATCAGGACGATATAAATATAATACTGCTTTCCCATAATCTTGAGCATATGAACTTAAGGTTCCTTTTTTAGTATATTGTCCATTACAAAAACCTAAGTTAGACAAGAAGTCATTTTTCGGACGCATTAAACTATATTCAACATTATTTTCAGACAATTTTTTTGTAGTACAAAAAGGATAAATGATTCCATATAATACGATTATGATTATAATAATAGCAGCTACAACAGAAGCTCTATTTTTCTTAAAACGATTCCATGCATCCTTTAAATATCCTACAGGCTTTGTTTCAAATTTTGTATCATGAATTCGGTCATCAAGTTGCACAAATTCAAAACTATTCTCAGGTAAATCTTTTATGTTTTGCATTATTTTGACGCCCCCATTCTGATTCTTGGATCAATGAAGCCATAACTCAAGTCTACAACAATACCTGCTGCAAGACCGATAAATACATAAAATACATTACACCCCATAAAAACATCATAATCCAATTGGTTTACTGAAGTAATATATAAGCTTCCAACTCCAGGTACAGCAAAAATTCCTTCTATAATCAAAGATCCTGACATAATAGAAATAAAGGAAGCAATAATAGATGGTAGGATAGGTACCATTGCATTTTTTAATGCATGGTGAACAACGGCTTGACTCTTTGTAAGTCCCTTTGTTCTTGCAAGTAGCATATAATCGCTTGTTAAAGTTTCAGTTAATTCAGCACGAGTAAAACGAGTAAGCCCTGCAATTGTACCGAAGGCTAATGCCATAATTGGCAATACCATTGAATAAAACATTTTCCATGTTAACCAACCACCAGCATCAGCTAAAGAAGCGGTAATCAATGGGAAAAGCTTCCATTTATGCCCCAAAAATAATTGTAAAATAAAGGCATAAACAAATGAAGGAACAGAAACGAATAAAATAACTAAGGTAGAAATTACATGATCCTGCCATTTATTCTTTTTTAAAGCTGCGAAAACACCCAATGCGATTCCAATAGGAATAGATATTAATAAGGAATACAAGTTCAATAGAATGGTTGGTGGCAATTTGCTACCTATCATTTCAGACACATTAACCATTCTTTGCATCTTCCATGATACACCCATGTCCATATGAAAAAATAAATTTCTTAAATAAATTCCCAACTGAACAATAATTGGTTTATTATAACCCAATGCCTCTCTTTTGGCTTTTTCAATTTCGTTTAGAAATATATTCTGTCCCTCTGATACAGGAACCAATTTAATCAAAACAAAACAAATTGAAATAATAATCAAAAAAGTAACAAGCATTAGGGCTATTCTTTTTATTACATATTTTAACATTATAAAACCCCTTTTCTAATGCAAACAATCGGGATACTTTAAAAGGAAGTATCCCGACAGTTTATATTTTTACAGCCAAGAATTATTCGTAGCTTAATGTACCACCATTAGAAGCAACATATTTCTCCCATGCTTGGTCAGAATAAGTATAGTCTAAGTAACGAAGACCACCAAATCCATACATAACATTGTATTCATCAGTTGGATACTTTAGACGTTTAGAATCTAATGATACTGATGCATCACAATATAATGGAATACAATAGTATAGGTTCAATACATTATATTCTAGTGCTGCTAAAATTTGATTCTTTAGATCAAAGCTTGCGCTTGCAAATTCACCTTGGTTAAGCTCAACACCCCATTGATTATAGGTCATGGTTCTCTCTTCAGGAGTACCATCGCCATCAAAGTCAAGAGTTAACGTTAAGTTGGTTGCTGATGGATTCCAACAAGCACCTTCATGAATTTGTGTACTTTGGTTGGCATCGTTTACATAGCATTCAATCGTACTATATGGCCAGTAAATTGCTCCACCCCATGTAGCAAAAATCATTTCACATTCACCATCAAGTAGCTTATCATAGTAATCAGATAATGCTTTAGGTTGTAATTCAATACCACCCTTTTCAAAACCAGTACCAACGATTGCTTCTTTTAAGAAAGCCTCTAGAACTGTTGCATTCTTACGAGCAGCCTCAGAAACACTAGAACGTGCAGTAACGACTAAATCTAAGGAAACCTTTTGACCATCCTTATAAGTTCCATTTGCTATACATTCTTCATATGCCTTTTGCATTAACTCACGAGCTGCTGTTAAATCATATCCAGTAACTGCATTATAAGCCTCTTCTAAAGTCTTATATCTTTCACCATCACCATATTTAACATCAAACAAATCAGTAACAACCTTCATTGCTTCTTCAGTATTTCTATATACTGAGTTTGGATTATTTTCAACATCATACATATATAAACTATTGATTAAGTAGAATGCTGGTGTACCTGCACCTACTGCATCATTTATGAATTTTTGACGGTTAATAGCAAGTGAGAATGCTTTTCTGAATGTAGTATTACCTAAAACTTGCTTGTTATTTCCACTTGAACCTTCTAATTTTTTCAAAGTTTCTAAATTCGTATTAAATACTAATCTCCAAGTATAAGTAGTATTTACACCCTTTAACCACTCACTATTACCATATTTAGCCATATCATTAACATCTAGACCGATGTCATCGTATTTACCTTGCTCAAATCCTAGCAATGCAGTTGCATGCTGATCAATAACATCAATTACAACAGCTTCTGTCTTATATTGATTTTCATGCTTACCATCAGAATATCCATACCAATTCTCATTACGAGTAAATGTCATTTGTTTACCTTTTTGATATGTATCCATTTTATATGGGCCATATGCCATATAAGTATCCTTAGATGTACCATATGTAGTACTTACTAAATCTCCAACAGTAGTCTTTCCTTTTTCATATAAGCCTTCATATACTAGCCATAAAGAAGACATACTCATCTTGAAATAGAATTCAGAATAAGTACTTTGTAAAACATACATAATTGTATAGTCATCTACTTTATAAAGTCCAACTGTATCATCATAGTCTAATTCAGGATTAGTCTTTGGAACAGTAAGAATATACAATGCTATTTTTAAAGCGTTTAAATCATCTTCTGTAAGCGCTGTTGTCTTATTAACAATAGATAAAATTGTATCAACAGATGGCATATCTAAATTAAGACCACTAGAACTAGACATAATAGCATAGAATGAAGTTTGAGTGAAATCTGCTAAAAAATCTGCAAGATTTTTAGAATTCAATTCCATTCTTCCATCTTTCTTAAATAAATCTGGATATAATTCATATAAATATTTTCCATCCTTACTAGGAACTGTCAAATATCCATCATAGCCTGACCCCTTAACATCTTCAGGATTTTTACCAAAACCTGCATTTAAAATCGGAGTTAAGTCAAGCCAAACCTTCTTTCCTGCAACTGTTGGAAATTCAGGATAATTATCTAAAGAAACAAATTGATCTCTTGTGCTCCAGAAATAATCATATGCACCAGCAATAGAACTAGCACCAGATACATAGTTGTTTGCACGATAATTTATCATTTTTGGATCTAATAATTGTTTCATTGAATAAACATAAGTATTCGCATTAATTGGCGTTCCATCTTCCCATTTTGCATCAGGATTTAAGGAAATTTTATACATACGTTCCTTTTCGCCATCTTTAATGTTCCATTTTTCTCTTTCAGCAGAGGTTGCATTTGGTGTATAGTCTACAATATCTGTAGCCATTTCCCAAGACCAAGTATATGATCCGTCGTTCTTTTCCATATCATATATTGGCTCTAAGAAACCAATTTCTGCATAACTAGAAACCAAATTATCTGTATTTGTTTCCCAAGTATGAGGGTTAAATGTTGTAGGTTCAATTGCCATCGTAGTACGATAGGTATAAGTTTCTTTCTTATCGTCATTACCACTACAGCTTGCTAATGCTACTACCCCTAGAGCAACACAGCTTAAACCCATGATTCTTTTCAATAATTTCATTGTGTAATCTCTCCTTTTCATGAAATTTATTGCTATTATAATCTATATTTATTACTATTTCAATCATTATTCCTCACTTTGTTTTGTTGTAAACGTTTTCTAAACAAGAAAATTTGTTTTTTTCAAAAAAAATTGTATTTTTTAACTTTTTTGTGAAATGTTTACTTTACATTTATTTATTTTATGAAATAAAATTTTTTTATTATCCCTTTTTATGAATAAAATTAAAATAAGCCTTCTTACTATAAAGGCTTATTCTGTCAAAGACTCATTTATTTTTTTTTGAATAATGGAAGTAAATTCTACTAAAGTTTGATTGACAATATCTAATAATTCTAAATATTCTTCTACAAATGGCAAATCCAATAGTTCTTCATAAATGCTGTCATATTCTTTTTTATATACATGATACTGATTGTGCTGCTGAAATTCCTTTGCATGTACCATTTGCTTTTGCTTCTGCTTTAATTCCTTTAGCTTGGAATTAATTTTAGGATTTTGGTCTATGTAGGATTCTAGCTCCTTGATTCTTTTAACCTCAGGCAATTCAAGGAACTCCTGTTTTATATCATTCACACAATTCACCTATCATAAACCAAGTCTTAGCCTCTGTAACCTTTACCTTGACAAGCTTTCCAATAAGGGATTTATCATCACATTTAAAATGTGTAAGCTTCAAATGTGGTGTATAGCCACACATCATTCCATCCCCATTCTTAGATGGACCATCAACAAGTACCTCTACTACCTGATTTAAAAATCTTTGATGTCCTGCTAAATATCCTTGATTCACATAAACATTCAATTCCTCTAATCTTCTATGCTTTTCTGCTTCTGTGATTTCATCAGGCATAGCTGCTGCTGGAGTTCCTTCTCTTTTAGAGTAAATAAAAGTAAATGCCCCTTCAAATTTAGCATTTTGAACCAATTTTAATGTATTTTCAAATTGCTCCTTAGTTTCATTTGGAAAGCCAACAATGATATCTGTAGTTAACGCAATATCTGGTACAAGCTCTCTTAAACGATTTACCTTGGACATATATTCGTCATAGGTATATTTTCTATTCATTTTCTTTAATATCTCATCATCTCCAGATTGAACAGGAAGATGAAGCTGAGGCATTACACTACTACAATCTCTCATAGCTCTCATCGTTTTCTCATCTAAATCACGAGGATGGGAGGTTGTGTATCGAATTCGTTTAATTCCTGTTTTATCTAAATCATAGAGCAAATCTCCAAAGGTATACTCCCCTTCTAAATCCTTCCCATAGGCATTCACATTTTGACCTAAGAGTGTTATTTCCATATATCCTAAGGAAACCAATTCCTCTACCTCAGCCAAAATATCTTCCTTGGCTCTACTTCTTTCCTTACCTCTTGTATATGGAACAATGCAATAGGTACAAAATTCATCACAGCCATACATAATATTGACCCATGCCTTATGATGAGATTCTCTTATCTTAGGGGCATCCTCTAGAATTTCTCCCTCACTAGAAATCACTTCCACTACCTTTGCTTTCGTCATATACGCTTCATAAATCAACCTTGGTAAATGATTTTTATTATGAGTTCCAATGACCAAATCAATAAAATTATATGATTCTAAAATTTTATTCGTGGCATTTTCCTCTTGAGGCATACATCCTGCAATACCAATAAGCATGTCTGGATTTTCTCTTTTTCTCCCCTTTAACTGCCCCAAAACTCCCCATATTCTTTGTTCAGCATTTTCACGTATTGCACAGGTATTTAAAATAACCAGATCAGCACACATCGGATCGATTGCTCTTCTAAAGCCCACCTGCTCTAGGATTCCAGCCATAACCTCACTATCTGCTTCATTTCCTTGACAGCCATAGGTAAATATAGCATAGGTTTTATTTTTTCCTATTCCTCTATACTTATCCTCTAGCCTATACCGAATCGTTGGTATGGTTTTATTTTTACGCATTCTAGCTTCTTTTAAAGAAGGCATTGCTAATTTTATATTTTTCATCTCACATTCTATTGAATCCATCTAGAAATAATTCATTCCTAATGAATTCCTATTCCTTTCTATAATTTCATTATTATGCAAGCTAAAGCTTTAAGCTAACGTTAAATAAAGAACAAAATTAATATTTTTCTTGGACAACTTACTTAATTTCTTTTTATTTTAAATAATGAAAAAAGTAAATCACCTATTTAGTTATTATATACCAAAAAAATATTGAATGCAATTTAAAATTTAGTAGCAATCGTGTACTTTACCAAAATCATATATTTTTATGAAACTACTTGAAAATCAAATTCAGATTCTATATAATAGAAATGTCTTAGGAAGACTATAAACGCTAAATAAAGAAAAGGGAAGGTGGCAGCCTTCCCTTTTCGCATTTTGGAAATCTATAAACGCTGTTCATTAGCTGCGCATTCTAACGAAAAGAATAAAGGCGTCCCAATATTCTAAAGAAGGTTTAAAAAATCAATCCTTATTTATGATGATCTTTTAAAATGCAAGCAACAATCACTAGGATTACTACGAGCAAAATCAGGTATTCCACTGATTACCCTCCTTTTTACACGTTCATAGTTTCCTTTGAAGCGTGTGTTTTGTTCATAGTTCCTCCATGCAGAGCATATGCTCCAAATCCTATTATAACCTATATTTTTTAGATGTCAAATGGCTAAAAACACCCAAAAATTTCATTTTTAGAAAAAAGAAATTTAAAGTGAAATTTATTTTAAATTACAATAGGAATATCTACCATTTTTTCTAAAAATTTATATAAAATATCCAAAATGTAATTTATAAATTTATTTCACTTTTTTATTGAATATTTAAAAAATCTATTGTATACTTTAATTAGTATTTAATGAAGTCCCTATTGTAGCGAGGATGAAAGGTGAAAGCATCCATATACTTCTTTAAAGAATTGGTTGGACAATTGAAAAAAGAGCTAATGGCAAACATTAGAAATAAGGTGGCACCGCGCATACTATTGCGTCCTTATGAGTATGATCATAAAGGGCGTTTTTTTATTTTAGGAGGATAAGGTTTATGAAAAGAATGTTAAGTGGAATCAAGCCTACAGGGCAATTGACTCTCGGGAACTATATAGGAGCAATCAAGCAATTCATAGAATACCAAGATGAATATGAGATGCTTGTATTTATCGCAGATTTACATGCGTTAACCCTACCAATAGATGCTAAGGAATTAAGAAAAAATACGAAGGATTTAATTTCTGTTTATTTAGCCTGTGGATTAAATCCAGAAAAGGTTACATTGTTTAAGCAAAGTGATGTACATGAGCATGCCGAGCTTGGATATATTATGGCTTGTAATTCCTACATGGGCGAATTATCAAGAATGACACAATATAAGGATAAAACAGCAAGGATTTCCGATCATGGCTCAATCCCTACTGGTATATTTATCTATCCTACATTAATGGCCGCAGATATTCTGCTTTATGATGCAGATTATATTCCTGTAGGCTTAGATCAAAAACAGCATGTAGAATTAACTAGAGATTTAGCCATACGATTCAACAATCACTACTCTGAAACCTTTATTGTTCCAGAACCTATAACACCAAAAACAGGAGCTAAGATTTCCTCTCTTTCTAATCCGGAAAAGAAAATGAGTAAATCTGAATCTGAAAAGGGAACTCTATATCTTTTGGAGGATTTAGCCATCACCAGAAAAAAGATTATGTCTGCTGTAACAGATTGTGATAATGAAATCAAATATGATATGGAGCATAAGCCTGGAATCTCCAATCTTTTAACTATTCTTTCCTCCCTTACAGGAAAAAGCATAGATGAGCTTGTTCAAGAATATCAAGGTGCTGGATATGGCACATTTAAAAAGGCTGTAGCAGATGTGGTTTGTAATGAGCTAGCCGAGCTACAAAGAAAAGTAAAGGAAATTCAGGAAAGTAATATAATTGAAAATATATTAGAGGAGGGCGCAAAAAAAGCCTCCTATCTAGCAAGAAAAAAATTATCCAAAGTATATAGAAAAATAGGCCTGCAATAGGTCTATTTTTTTATATTTTCTTCCTTCTAGAATCTTTAAGATAAAGCATGCTTCATAAATATTCTTTCGCTATTTTACTTACAAGTCCCATATCGCAAAGTCCATTAAAATTAGCTTTAAAATGCTTCATAACATTAGGAATTTTTTTATCCTCAAGCTTTTCAATTTCCTTTCGAATTTCTTCCTCAGACATCATTTGAGGTAAAAATCTACTTAAAACCTGCTTCTGTGCTTCTATTTCAAAAACCTGTTCTGGTCGCTTAGCTTTTTCATAGCCAGCCTTTTCCTCATCCAACTCCTTAATTGTTTTAGATAGAATCCGAAGACAATCTCCATCAGGTAGCTCCTTGGCTCCTAAGCCCTGCTCAATGCTTTCCAATTTAAATTTTCCATAAACTACAGATAATATACTTCTTGCCTGCTTATCATGATCCTTTAATGCCTGCATATTTGCTTTAGCAATTTCATCAAATAACATTTTCCATCTTCTCCTTTTCTATTGTACTTCTATTATATACCACATGGCTTTATTGTCAATCCTTTGCTTCTTCCTTACCTATAGCATAAGAAAAAAGAAAAAAAGACTACTTGCTTAGGCGGGGGCCAAAAGTAGTCCTTTTGCTTGTGGTAACTGTATAATTTTTTTCTTATACATATATATAACAATTCAAATTGCTTTTTTATTGGTAAAAAATATTTTTTTCTTAAAAAAATAATAAAAATAACTGATATTGCTTTGATTTAGCCTTCTGAATGGAGAAATTCTTTTGAATTATGGTAAGATATAACGTTCTGCAGAGGATTCCTCCTCATCTACATTAAAATTATATTTATCATTTTCAATTTCAACCATCAAAGAACCACTGGCACTTCCTGTATGATAATTTCCACGATAATGATTATTATTTCCTTGAATTTGAAATTTAAAATATTCATTTTGATAGCTTACATTCATAAAGATTTCATCATCCTTGAATTCAAGACTAACTGTTTTACAAATGGCATCCTCATTGTACACTCGATATTCATAGGTGTCCTTTGCACGTTCATCACTGGAAATACAAACAGTTGAATGCTCCATGCCAAGCATTAGATTCATAGAATAAAATCCATCGGTTAGCTTGGATTCTCCTAGCACAGAAAGCCTTTTATCCTTCAATTCAATATAGCCCTTCAAATAAAGCATTTCTGTAGATGAATTATCCTTAAAGCTTTGTTCATTATAATAGAATCGGCATACCTCATTGCCATTGATTGTTGTACTTAAATAATAGTCATTCTTTTTCTGATACAGCTTGGATTCTGTTTCTTCAAGATTGAGTATTAAATCTACAAACCCAATAGAATTTGATAACGCATCGTCTAGCTCCTTCTCTTGCACGTCTACTGCATTCGGGTTATTCATAAGTGTTGTAAGCAAGGATACCTGATAAGCACATATGGACTGTACCTTGTCTAAATCCTTTACCTCCGTATATGAATCACCAGATGGCTCTAAAAGACTCTGCTTTATTGCAATACCAAAACAGGTTAAAGCCAAAAGTGTTAGCATAGCTGGAGCTAAAAACCAGGTAGAGCGTATAGACTTCTTTTTTCTCACCTGAACTTCTTGACTATATTCTATTTGACTTAAGATCTCATTTCTTACATCTGGAATCGGTGTTTTTTTTGCTTCCCTTACTAATGTTCTTTTTATGCTTCCCTTACCCATAAAACTCATCCTTCCTTTCCTTTAATTTTTTGATAGCTATATTATAGATCCATAAAACTGTACCTAAAGGCTTATCCACAATTCTTGATATATCCTTAAACTTTAGATTTTCAACGATATGAAATAGAACAATTTCTTTTTCTTCCTCATTTAAAATATCTAAAATTCTAAAGACATAGGAATCAGATGCTTTTGTAGTAACAATTGAATCTACATACTCCATATCAATTACTTCTTTTTTTCGCTTATTATAAGCATTAATTGCAATATTTCTTGCCATAAGAATTAAGAAGGCATTTAGATTTTCCTCCTTATACTTATCTAAATTATTTAAAAATTTAACATAAGTATCCTGCATTAAATCCTTTGTTTCTTCCTCATCATGGATAATATTTTTGATTGTAAAATATACATTTTTTTTGGTTTGTTCGTAGAAAAGATCGAATTCAGAATAATCCTTCATCCGAAGCTTTTCAACAATTCGATTCACATTTTTCATACGTACTCCCTAATATTTAAAACAAATAACAAGCGTTTTTTATTGGAAATTAAGACAATTTTTTCATTTTTATAAATAAGTGAAGGATGGTTCTAGGAACCATCCATATATTACACTGTTGTTTTTCCAATCTCTAAAAAGGCTAAGCCCATACCTATGTAATATGTGCCTTCCTGTGAGACTGCTTCTAAATTGATTTTATATACATATCCTTTTTCATCTAAAACAAATTCAATTCCTGTAAAAGTAATTCCAAGATCAATATCATAATAATATAAGAAATTAGGTAAATCCAAATCCTTTATTGAAATATAATAGGTGTTATGGAAGCTATCATAGGAAACCTTAGAAAAATCAATTGCATTAAAATTAGGAACGGGTAAATAATATTCAAAGCTTACCTCTTCCTTATTACTGCTATGGAATGGGATTTCTACATAGGCTCCATCCTTATATTCATAGTATTTTCCATTTTCTATTTTATAGTAATCCGTTATAGATTCATAGCCATCTGGTACTACTGTCTTTATATTTTCTCCATCAAAATAGAAAGTTGAGCCTGTATATTCATCATATATTGTAGCATTGCTATACTCCTTTTGGAAGGCCTGGCTTAGCTCTTCCCTTTGAGAATCTGTCATTGTTTGTAATACAGAGCTATTGTTGGTTGGAATAACCAAAGAGGCTTCTCCTATGCTTGAGTAGGTATAGGACTCCTCAATATAATAGGTTCCACTAGCAGCATCTACCTTAGTAATGATTTCTATTTTAGAAATACATTCCTCCTCATTTAAGGTCAATACGAGACTAATTAATGCTGCACCACTCATGGTAGAGAAATTTTTAACCTCAGTCTTTAAGCCTGCTGGTGTACATACATATACATCTCCTACCTTACCAAAGGAATTTACAGAAAGCTTTAATTTTGCAGGAGATACTGCTATAGGCATATAGTTGATAATTTCTTGTTGGGTTGTAAGCTGTGTTCGAACAACCTTTTTATTTTCATCTACCTCATAAATATAATATCTACGATTTGCATTCACATCCTGAATTTCAAAGTAATAATCATAGCTTCCATTTTGATTTCCACTCATATTTTGCTTGATATGATAGGAATAGCCAGAAACAACATCAGATTCCTGAATTATAGTTTTACCATTATCCTCATTGTAATAATAATCAAAAGTATACTTTGCATAATCATTCGCTAAGGCTTTGGTTAGGGTTTGCTTCTCAATAGCAGATAAGCTGGTTGCTAAATTCGGATCGATATGCTCAGGCTCCTCTGCAAAATCAGGTAGAGCATCAGGCAATACTATGGTTGTAGTTCCTATATTCGTATAGGTATATTTTATTTCATTCGTGAAATCACCATAATCATCAGAAGAATTATAGGTAGCCTTAATTTCCTTTAGATATTCATTTTCAAGAACGATTTCTATTGAGGTAAAGGCTGCATTATCATCACTAATATTAAATATTTTTTGACCAACCAAATCTAATCTTGTTGGAATACATACAATTTTTTCATTTTCAACCTTGAATTCATTGGTTTGTAAAGAAAAGCTAGCTGGGGTTACATATTTTGAATAATAATCAGAATAAAGATAATTCCCATTATAGTCTAGAGATTCCCATTGAGCATAGGTCAATGGTGTGTTTCTCCATTCATTTAAGGTTTTTGAATATAAATACACATAATCTGCTTGCTTATCTACAAAAAATTCGAAGGAATTGCTCCCTGTTTCCTCATATTCTATATGATAGGTATCATAATCTAAATAATTCACTTCATGAATCTCAAAATCATCTTCTAAATCACTTGTAAATTTTTGCTGTATAGAAAGGGTTACATTATCATAATTTTTCTTTAATGCTTTCTCTAGCGCAGCAAGCAAAGGCTCCTCCTCTACAATAGGATCATCTGGGAGAGGCTTTTTCTTTTCTATAACCTGTAAGATGAGCTCATAGGTTTGCCCATCATAATGAATTTGATATTTAATTTCTCCAACCGTATTGACACTTCCTGAGATGATAGCAATATTGACATCCTCATTATCAATAATTTTATCACCATCCTTAAGCATAAAATAATCTCTTGGATTTATATTTTGCCCAACCTCTACTGTTAGGTTTTCACTACATTCAAATGTATATTCTTTTTTAGGATCTTCCTTAGTACATGAAGCTATGCTAAGACCTATAAAAAGCATTATGGCTATTGCAATTATTTTTTTCATTTATATATCCTCCATTACTTTAACCAAAAATATAATATTAGAAAGCAAATACCAAAACCGATTAAAACACAAATTAATCTTGGAAGCATAACCTGCATCAAGGCTCTTCGCATCGCTTTTTTTTCTTTTTTATTGACGATTGGCTTTGATTCCTCATTCGCTTGATTGGGATATAATCCACTCATAGAATAAAGTGTTCTTCCATCATCTTCCTTATAAATTATCTTTTTCTTCTTTTTCCTCATGATGTGTACCACTTAATAAATGACATGCAACAAAATGATTTGGCTCTGCCTCAATAAATTCCGGTACAACGGATTTACATATTTCCATACATTTGCTACAGCGAGTATGAAACTTGCAACCTTGTGGCGGATTGGCAGGAGATGGTAAATCTCCTTCTAAAATGATTCTATGCATCTTAACCGTTGGGTCTGGAACAGGTACAGCTGAAAATAAAGCTTCTGTATAAGGATGTAAGGGCTGCTTAAATATATCCTTCTTGCTTCCAATCTCAACTAATGAGCCTAAATACATTACACCAATAGAATCGGAAATATACTTTACAACAGATAAATCATGAGATATAAAAATATACGTTAAATTTGATTCTCTTTGTAATTCCTTTAAAAGATTGATGATTTGTGATTGTATAGATACATCTAATGCACTCACAGGCTCATCACATATAACAAGCTTCGGTCGAACAGCAAGGGCTCTAGCTATACAAATTCTTTGACGCTGACCTCCTGAAAACTCGTGAGGATATCTTTCATAATAGTGTCGTTGAAGACCACATTTTTCCATAATTTGAAAGGTATATTCTCTTACCTCCTCCTTAGGCACAATATGGTGAGCCTTAACGGCTTCTGATATGATTTCTCCAACCGTCATTTTAGGGGATAAAGAGGAATAGGGATCTTGAAAAATCAACTGCAAATCACAACGAAGCTTTCGTAATTCCTTGCCCTTTTTAGAGCAAATATCCTCTCCCTCAAATAGAATATCTCCAGCCGTTTTCTTATAAAGCTTTAATATAGTTCTTCCTAATGTCGTTTTCCCACAGCCTGATTCTCCAACAATTCCAATTGTTTTTCCTCGTTCAAGCTTAAAGGATACACCATCAACCGCATGAACAAACTTTGTGGGTTTGCCAAAGAAATTTGTAGCAATAGGGAAATATTGCTTTAAGCCTGAAACCTTTAAAATATAGTCCTTTGCTTCAAGCTGATATTTTTTTCTTCCAAGATGAAAGATAAGTAGATTCTCCTTTAAAACAGGAGCATCTGACATTTTTTCTAGATATTCTACTCCATTTTCTGTAATATTTAGCAAGGTATTCTCTTCATCCCTATACTTCCCAAGAAAATGACCGAATGCACAATCTGCTAAAGCTTCATTATCATCGATTCTTACGAATTCAATTCTTTTATTTTGATTGGTTAAAACCAAATCACAAACCTTATTCATGATTCAATCCCTCCTCATATAGGTGACAAAACACACTATGTGTTTCTGATACCCTAATTTCCTCAGGATAAGTCTCACATTTTGCAATACAATCCTTACAGCGATCCTTAAAGAAGCAATGATTTGGCATATTGATTGGATTAGGAACATTTCCAGGAATACTATAAAGTGGTTCATCTGTATCTGAGGTGACCATAGGCTTGGATTTTTGTAAGCCCTTTGTATAGGGATGAAGGGGGTTTGCAAAAATCTCCTCTACTGTTCCTTTTTCAATGATTCTACCAGCATACATTACAATTACATAATCCACCATTTCTGCAATTACACCTAAATCATGTGTAATTAAAATAATAGAGGATTGAGTCTTTCTTTGAATATTTTTTAATAAATCTAGGATCTGGGCTTGAATTGTTACATCTAAAGCTGTAGTTGGCTCATCTGCAATAATGAGTTTTGGGTCAACAGCTAAGGCCATAGCAATCATTACCCTTTGTCTCATTCCACCAGATAGCTGATGAGGATATCTTTTATAAACCTCCTCAGGCATAGGAATTCCAACCAAATTCAGCATTTCTATGGAACGTTTTTTTGCCTCTTCCTTTGTCATCTTTTCATTATGAATTAGGGCAACCTCATCCAATTGATATCCAATCGTGAATACTGGGTTTAAGGAGGTCATTGGCTCTTGGAATATCATTGTAATATCCTTGCCGCGGATTTTATACATTTCCTTTGTTGGCATCGCAGCGATATTATAGGCAAGTGCATTTCCATCTTCATCTGTCTTGTCTATATTAAAGCGAATCTGTCCTTCAACAATTTGTCCTTGGGGAGCTTGAACCAGCTGCATAATAGAAAGACTGGTCACACTCTTCCCACAGCCAGATTCTCCAACCAATCCCACAATTTTATTTTTTGGAACCTCAAAGGAAATTCCATTTACTGATTTTACAGTACCATTATCAGTAAAAAAGTAGGTGTGCAGGTTCTCTACCTCTAGGGTATTCATTGGATTTTTCATTTGCGTTGTATAAAAATCCTCATGAACCTTTTGTTTTTTCTTCTTTTCAAATTCTTTTGTTATTTTAAAATTATTTTTTATGATGGCTCTACTTTCCTTGTAGGATAGTGTCCATTTGCTTTTTTCTTTTTTAAAGGTAAATTTTTTCATAGCTCTACCTCTTCATCTTTGGATCCATAGCATCTCTTAAGCCATCACCAACAAAGTTAAAGCCTAAAACTGCTATAACAATTAAGACACCTGCTGGAATCCATAGGAACGGATAATTTGCTAAAATGGTAGGATCGTTGGCAGATGAAATCATCGTTCCCCATGCAGCATATGGAATAGGAATACCCAAATTCAGATAGCTTAATGTAGATTCATATAATATAATACTTCCCAAGCCCAATGTCATAGATACGATAAGCTGAGGCATGACATTAGGAACAAGGTGTTTAAAAATTCTTCTTCTTATAGGTAAGCCCATAACCTCCGTTGCTACCATAAATTCCTGTTCTCTTAGGGATAAGATTTGACCACGAACCATACGGGCTGTTCCACTCCAGCCAAATATTGTCAGGATTACCATAAGATAATAAATACGCATTTTAGGATCAATTTCCCAGGATTTTAATACCTCACTGGCAATCAATAAAATAGGAAGCGTTGGAATACAGTTGAAGATATCAACAATACGCATAATGATTTGATCTACCCATTTTCCAAAATAACCAGCAATTCCTCCTAAGATAACTCCAAGTAAGGTTTCTAATATAACAACCACAAAGCCTAAAGTCAAGGAAATTCTTCCACCATACATCAAACGAATAAAGACATCCATCCCCTTTTCATCTGTTCCTAGGAAATGAGATGCACTAGGAGAATCCTTTAGATTGGTATTGATGGTCTGTTCTATAATTTGATAGGTCCATATCGTAGATCCGTCTGGTCCTTCAAAGCTGATATAATCCACAACCTCAACGATGCTTGGAGTTTCATCTGTAGTAATTTCTCCCCATTTATAGCCACAGGCATGGAGAAGCACTGGACCTAAAAAGGAATAGATAAATAGGAAAACAAGCATAACTAGTCCAACAATAGATAATTTAGATCGAAAAAATCTTCTAAATACCAAGCGTATCGGTGACATTTCCTTGTATTGAACTTCTTCCTCCGTAGTGTCTTTCTCCTCTACTACCTCTTCTATAACTTCTTTTTCCATATGCCTCACCTACTTTCCTAGCTTAACTCTTGGATCCACTACTGCATACATTAAATCAGAAAGTAATGTACCAATAACGGTTAAGATTGCTAAAAACATATTATATCCCATTACAAAGGGAATATCTCCTTGCTGCAAAGCCTTATAGGCCAAACGACCAATACCATCAATAGCAAAGACCTCCTCTGTAATCATGGCTCCACCAAAGAGGGAGGGTAAAATTCCTGCAAGCATGGTCACAAGTGGAATCATGGTATTTCTGAAGGCATGCACATAAATGACACGCTTTTCAGATAAGCCTTTGGCTCTAGCTGTTCGAATATAATCTGCATTTAAAACATCCAGCATATTGGTTCTTGTATACCTCATCAAGCCTCCTATAGAAAGAACAACCAAAACTACCATAGGTAAAACAAGATGATGAGCCATATCTAAATAATACCTTAAATGATCCACAAAACCATTCCCATAGGACTGAGATGGATCAACCAATCCACTCACAGGAAACCAGCCCAAATCAGAGGCAAATACCTTGATCAAAAGTGCTGCGAAGAAATAGGATGGTAAGGATATGCCAATCATCGCTAATATGGTCACGGTATAATCCCGTATAGAATATTGATGTGTTGCTGAGGAAATACCCAAAGGGATTGCTATTAAAAATTGGAAAATCATCGCAATAAACGCAATAACAAAGGAAATCCACATGTTTTCAGCAATTACACTAGAAACCTCCTTTTTATAAATAAATGAGGTTCCTAAATCCCCCTTAAACAGGTTTCCTAGCCATCCAAAATATCCCTTTAAAATACCAATAAAGGAATTATCAGCCAGACCATATAGGGCTTTAAATTCATTGATTTGATCCATTGTAATTGTTCCTTGCCCTAGCTGAGCAGAGAAGCTATTTTCTATATAATCTGTTGGCATCAGTCGTACAAGAAAATATATAATCATAGAAACACCAATGAGAATGATTATGGATAGTCCTAATCTTTTTATGATATATTTCAGCATATTCCTACCCCCTTATGCGAATTGTAAATTAATTTTCTTTTAAGCCTAATTCCCAAATACGACTGATTGGTCCGTTATAAGGCGTAATATCTGCCTTTGGCGTCATCGTTGTTTCATCAATTATATTGGTATTATAAGCATATAAATCACTTCTTTGATATGTTGGAAGCTCAACAGCTAAATCCATAACAATATCTAAAGCCTGTGCATAAATTGTTTTTCTTTGAGATTCAATTAAGGTTTCACGTGCTTTATCAATTAAATCAGAAAGCTCAACCACCTTATTGTATTCATATTCATATTTTTTACGATTATTTTTGATTGCCTTATATCCCCAGTTTGTTGTTGATGTGGCTGTTGAATCCATGTGGTAAACCTGATACATATCTGGGTCTACAGCAGCACTCCATGCAGCAGCCCATACCGTTAAGCTACCCTGATTCAATTTCTTTAACGCATCGTTATCTGGATAAATGGAAATATCAAAGCCATGAGCATTTAAAATTTCAGAAGCACGCTTTAAAGCTAGATAAGCTGGATGGTCTGTTGAATCTCCTGCTATCGTAAAGGTATATTTTAGGGTATGTCCATTTTTGGTATATACACCATTTTTATTTTTTACATAGCCTGCATCCTTCACTAATTTTTCTGAGGCTTCTCCTGTAGCATCAAATGCATAATATTGCTCTGTTAAATTATCTGGATAAGCCCAGCTAGCCTTCGTCATAGGACGATAAATTGGAGAAGCATAGCCTGGATAATAATCTAAGCATAGCTGAATATTAATCGCATGCATAATGGCTCTTCTGACAGCAACATCAGGAATTTTAGCTGCATTAATTCCAATATATCCATATCCATTGGTCATAACATAATTCGAATTATAGCCCTTTGATTTATTTGCATTTAAATCATCAATAATCTCTTGCTTACAGGAAGGCTCAATAAAGTGTACCTGATTTGAATAAAGAGCACTCATCAATTGATTGGTAGAAATTACCTGGTAATTAATATAACGAATCTTTGGTTTTCCCATTAAGAAATAATCATTTCGCTCAAAATAAACAACGTTATGCTCATAAAAATTAGCTGCATTGGTTGTAGAGGAATCTCCAGATTTATTACTTGCCTTATATGCTCCAGCACCTACAGGTAAACCAATCTTACTTTGATTCTTAATGACAGTGTCTTGGAAGGTTTGGCTGGAGTATTCTACACCAAAATTCTCTTCATAATCAAATTTGTCAATAAGCTCCTTTGTAGAATAATAATACATTGGTGCAATGGAAATACCAAAGTTCCAAATTGCCTTTGGATCCACATCATAAATGGTAATCTCTAATACCTCATTCGTATTGTTTCCTACGGCACCTTCACTATTATAGGTTGGTACTGCATAGGTTTTTCCATTGACTGTTACCTCTTCTGTTCGATTTGCAAAGCGAATTCCGGATATATTCTTATACTCTCTTTTGGTATCTTGGAAATATTTATCCTTTTCTAGGTTTGCAAAATATTCACGAATATTGGTTGCGGTCTGATAATTTGAAATAACAGAAATGATATCCTTAGGAACAACTGTGTCATAAACCGTTTGGATGGCCTTTTCTCTACTCCAATTTTTACTATCCGCTCCATAGGAATAATCAAATTCATAATTATCCTTATTCCACTGGATATAGCCCTCTGCATAAAGGAAAGCCTCTGTATCATTGGATAGAGTAACATCCTTCCCTGATTTATCTGTATATTTGATAGATTCATAGGAATCCATATTATTCGTATAATCCTCTTCTAGCTCCTCCTTAAATAAGGAACAAGCCTTTTCTAAATCCTCTACAGCAGTAGCATAATCCTCACCAAAGCTCTTGGCTTCTTCTGCAATTTCAGCCTTAAATTGTTCATAATTTAAGGTGGTTCCCTTATGGTTATCCCATACAATTTCAGCTAAATCCACCAAACGTAAAACACGGTCATCTGCTAAATTCATAAAGTTCTCATTAAAGGAATCCTGAGCAGCCTGATTTGCTGTTTGTGTACGATATTCCTTTAGCCCCACAATATCTGTAGAATACAGCGTTGCAGAACCATAATATAGAGGATCCAAATATTCATAAAAATTGAATAAAACATCCTTCATTGTTAATGGTGTGTTATTGCTAAATTTCACATCATTTTTTAAAACAAATTGATATTTTGTAGCAGTTTTCCCATCTACTGTTGTAGGTATTTCTGCATAATCCAATACCACAACAGCTTCATTTTCTCCATAGGCAACCTTTCCATCCTTGTCACTTCCAAGCATAGAAATTTGAGTCATACCAACGATATTACTATCGGTTGCTGAAGTTGAATAAAATGGATTAAATACACCATCTAATTCTTGGGTTGCTAGTACCAATCTTGTACTTTCATTACTAATTTTTTGTTCTGTAGTACATGCAACTAGGCTCATACTACTCACTACTGCCATAGCAGTAATTGCTAATCTTTTAAAATTCATATAATCCTCCTTTTTAACCTCTTTGGTCTATAACCTCATAATTTGATTTGAAATTTTTCACTATCAGCTTTTCCTCATCAAAGATATATACAGGCTGATCTATTTTTATCGTTAGCGTTCCTCCACTAGATAAGGATAAGCCCTCTGGTATAATCACCTTGGAGTTTTTAACCTCAACATTCGATATAGTGACATTTCCACTTGCCTCTCCAGCAAGTCCAGCAATACTAAGCTCACGAACTGTTTTGGTTGGAAGCAAGATAGTAGCTCCATCAAAGGTAACATTTTGAATGGAAGCACCATCGAGTAAACTACTGAAAATGGAATATCGTAAAATAGCACGATTTTGAGCTTCTATTGTAAAATTAGAAATTGTATGACCATTTCCTTCCAAGGTCCCTGAAAACTCTCTTGCAAATTTTAGGGCTTGTCCATTACAATTAATATCATTTAATAAATAGATGCTTCCTGTTGCACTATTTAGCTCCTCTAGGGTTGAAACTAGAGTATAGGTTCCTTTGATATATCTCACATACACCTTTACATCTAGGCTTTCCTCACCCCCTGGATGCTGAAAGGCTACATCCCAAGGACTTGTGAGATTCTTATCCTTAAAAAAGCCATAAGCTGTATAGCCCTCTCGAGTATTAGCCTTACTTAGGAAGTCTGAGAAGGTATCCTTTGCTTCAACAGTATAGGTGTAAAGGCTTTGTTCTGTACCTGCCTCATCCACATAAGCAAGCGTATAGCTATACACAATCTTCGTTCCCCATTTGGCATATAGAACGATATCCTCCGTTATTTTATCCTTTTTAAAATCCCAAGGCTCTGTTAAATCCGCATCCTTATACCAGCCCAGAAAATCAAAGCCCTGCTTTTTCAAAACACAGTTAGGTAATTCAGTAGGATCACAAATATAGCTGTTGGGCTCAAAAGCATACTTAATAGAATTGGTTATGTCTGTTACCGCATTCGTAAGAATCCCACCATTAAAATCAAATTGTACGGTAGAGGTATATCCCTTATCCTTATAGCTTTCTTTACTATCCTTACAGGAGACTAAGAACAAGCCAAACAAAAGGATTAAACCGTAAAATATTTTTTTCATACTTAGCCTCCTATTCTTCTGTTTTCTTTTTCTTTTTTATGAGTATTATAACGACACTTCCTACAGCGCCAGCTAAAAGCACAGCTCCCAAGCAAGAGCATAGAATGATAATCCAAGTATTGGATTGCTCCTTTGGTTCTACTTCTTCCTTGTTGGCATTTTTATAGCTTTCATATTCCTTTGTAAAATCTAGCTCTTCATCTAAGACATCCTCTAAATCTGCTAGCTTTTGTACAAGGGTAGAATAGTTTTCTACAAGAACCTTTTCTGCCTCAGTTAGATTGGAATAAGACTGATATGCCGTACGAATTCGATCATAGCTATATTTGGAATTATCGACATCAAATAATCTTTGGATAAGTCGAGATGTGATGGAAGCATTGAGGCATTCCTTAGCTCTAAGATAAAGAGCTATTGTATCCTCTGCTACATAACTCATTTGGGAAGAATCAGCAAGTAGGGAATTATAATAAAATTCAATTTCTCCTAGCTGATCTGCATCTTTCCAGGTAATGCTTGAAGGAATATATTTACACAACTCATTAAACTTTGATGCACTTAGACCCATAGTTTTTCCACTCGTAACACGATTCCCATGATCATCTACTACATCATCAAAATAGGTTTTATAAATTAAGCTGTCATAGCCTTCACTATTTTCAGGATAAATATAGGTTAAGCCTGTAACCTGGCCTACTGTACCAACAAAGTTTTGATAATATAGTGGATAAAGAATAGTTCCAGCAGCATCATAGTAATAATCAAATGGATAAAGCATATCAAATTTCGGGAAGGTATCTGGGGTTGGTGTAACCTCTATTGTCATTGTTCCCTCTAATGTTGGAGCCTTATAGGAATGGAAAACCACCTGCTTCAAATTTGGTGTATTATAGAATCCAAAATTACCGATTGCTTTTAAGGATGAAGGTAAGGTCAGCTTTTCTAAAAAGGTATTTCCACTACAAGCATAATATTCAATACGCTCTGTACCATCCATTACACTAAATTCCTTTGCTTCTTTTTTCGTTGGATATGCACTTAGCATATAGCCTCCAGATGGAAGCTTCATATATAAAACATCATCTATAACAACCGAATGAGTAAGCTCCGTATTAGGCTCTGTATAAAATCTTTCAAGCTCTACTGTACCAGCAAACGCTAAATAATTGACCGTTTTTAAGGTTGCAGGCACCATAAATTCATGAAGCTTAGTTGCATAAAAGGCATTCGTTCCTATATAAGAAACCTTAGGAAGCTGAATATCCTCTAATCCTGTACAGCCATAGAAGCCATATTCCTCAACAACCTCTACCTTTGGTGCATATACGCTTGTAGCAGTGGTCAAGCCATAAAAGGCTCTTGCCTCAATTGTTTTAGCATTAGGTATATTTAATTTGGTTACTGCGGTTTGATGTAGACAGCCTGCCTCAAAGGTTTCAATAAATTCTAAATTAATTTCCAATAAGGCTTCACAACCAAAGAAGGCAGATTCTGCTAAGGTTTTTAGTTTTTCTCCTAAAACAACCTCCTCTAAAGCTGTACAATAAGCGAAGGCTTGCATTTCCATTTGCTTAACATAGCTTAAATCTATTCTTTTAAGAGATGTACAGCCATAGAAGCAATCTACTCCAATATACTGTAAGGACATTGGGAATTCAATCTCTTCAAATATAGGACCATGTTCTCCACTTACATATTGGGCAAAGGCACCCTCCTCTAGACGCTCTACCTTAGGAAAGCTTACCCTTTTTAGATTATTACAATCAGCAAAGGCACCCTTACCAACCTCTGTTACATTTTCAAGATTCGCTTCTTCTAAATTGAAGCAATAGAAGAATGCATATTCACCAATTTTTCCTGTCACCTTAGATAAATCTATATTCTTTAATGATGTACAGCGATAGAAAGCCGCATTTTGAAGAGTGACATTTCTATCCTGTGGCATATGAACCGTAACTACAGGAGTTGCTTGAAATGCAGATTGACCTACAACGGAATCTGATCCTAAAGTTACCTCCTTTAGAGTAGAGCAATTATAGAAGGCGCCAGCTCCAATGGTTACGTGATTTCCTAAAACAACAGAGCTTACATTCGTTGCTGATAAAGCATATTCTCCTAAGCTTGTTACATTTTCAAGATTGATTTGGTTCAATTTATTACATTGATAGAATACAAAATCACCAATTTCTATCTCCTGCTCTGGTAGAGCTACAGTTAAAAGATTACTACACTCTGCAAAAGCATTGGCTTCAATTTTGGCTAGCTTTGAACCAGCTTCACAGGCAAAGGAGGTTAAGCTGCTATTTAAAAAAGCACCCTCTTGAATAACTTCTACCTCTTTTGGCAAGATATAATTTCCCAAATTTAAGCCTGGACTAACAAGAATCAAGGCTGTCATATCCTTATTAAATAATACATTTCTGTTGACTGTATAATATTTTGAACCACTTGCATATATATTTTTTAATGAGTTACAATTATGGAAGCTAGATACTCCCATATGAAGTAATCTTGTATTTTCCTCAAAGATAAGATTTGTAATTCCAGCACCCTCAAATGCATAATCATCTAGCTCTATATCAGAGGAAGGTAATGTGAAATTCTTTAAGCCTGTACATTTGTAGAAGGCTCTAGGAGCAATATATTCTACCTTTCCCTCAAAGCTGATATTGCTTAAGGCTGTACAATTTGCAAAGGCTCCCTCACCGATATAGACTAAATCATTTTTAATAACAACATTCTGTAATCTTTTGCAGTCCTTAAATACAAAATCAGGGAGACGATTGCCATAGAATTCTATGGTACTGATTCTCGTATTTTCGAAGAAACTATCTCCGAGCTTTGTCCATGTTCCAAATAAAACTGTAGTTAATCTAGCACAATTTGCAAAGGCACTTTCTCCAGCTCTCTTTAATTCTCTTAAATCCACAGCTTGAATGTATTTACAATTTGCAAAGGCATAATCTCCAATGGTATTTGCACTAATGGTATTTGCTTCTAATAAACGCTCACAATCATAGAAGGCTCTTGCCCCTATAACGACAACCTTCTCTAAGTTAATTTCCTCTAAAGAAGTGTTATTATAAAAGGCATATTCCATAATCTTTGTACAGCTTGATGGTAAGGTTACCTTTTTTAAGGCTGTACAATTATAGAAGGCAAATTTTCTTATTTCCTCTACTCCTTCTGGAATGACTACACTTGTTATCGTAGTATTTCCAATAGGATCCTTTTTTGCATCTAAATCCTTATCATCCTCTACCTCTTTATCATTATCAAGAATATAATGGGAGAAGGCAAAGGATTCAATATACATAATACCTTCATCATCTGGGATGACTACCTCGCCACCTTTACCCTTATATTCCATAAGAGTTCGATTCTCAATAATAAATTCACTCTTAACCTCCACAGAGCATCTTGCAGTTATTGTAGAGGTTTTTCCATCAATTGTCATACGAAGTGTAATTCTAGTTTTACCCTCTGCAACTGCTGTTACAACTCCATTTTCATCTACAGTAGCAACACGCTCATTAGAGGATTGCCATTCTAGCTTATATCGAGAGGATGGCAAATTCCAAGGCTCCATCTTATAGCTTAATTTTATCTGCTCGGTTGGATAAAACCGAATGCTTGGAGAGGAATCAAAATAATTGATGGATCCCGTATGCCCTATTTCAGAAATGTCATTATCTCCTTCAAAGGCAAATAATGTATTATAGGAGGTAAATTCAAGCTTGGTTAAATCAGCATTTTCACTTGAAAATTCATTATCTGAATTTACCTCATTCGATACATGAATGACGATATTAATACTACGACCTGTAGTAGCACTAGTACACCGAATTGTTGCATTACCCTCACGTAAGCCTTCAATTTTACCACGAACAACCGTTACTACAGATTCATTTGTAGAGCTCCAGGTAAGATTTTTCAAATAATCTCTTACGATATCCTCCTTACCTGCAATTTTTATATATTCTGTTAAATCTAATGTATCATGTATTTTTATATTGAATACATCCTCTGTAAAGGCTAGATTCTTACTATCGAGTTCAGGTAAACAAACCTGAAAGATATTAGAGTTCATCGCATAATCATCGATAAAGAAGGTTAATCCTTCACTTAAATTCGTTTGATATATCAAATCAATATAATCTGTAATTTCGATCGTTACAACGGTATCCTCGCCTCGATTCGTTTGATAAACTGGAATAGGATTTTCAGTTAAGGAGGCATATGTCATGGAGCCCGTTTGAGTATTTGTATAAATTGATATAGGTCGAACAGATTGTACATAATGATTATCATAAACAGTTAAATCGACATAATACCGATCGATTTTGTCTACTCGGTCATATTCCTTTTTGAAATCAGCCTTCTTTAAAATTGGAGCTTCATAATCCACATAAAAGGAAAAGCTGAAGGTGTCATTTAAATTATTTTGGGTTGAATCCCAATCTAGACTGGCTTGCATTTTCACTTCATAGTGGGTGTTGTTATCAAAAAGCGCATCTATCATTTCTAATTCAATAGAGGTAACATGCGGGTATTGTACCCCTGAATAATGCGATTTATAGCAATTGTATTCCGTTTTAGACCATACAATCTCATTTGTATCTGTATTTCTTATGGTAATATCCATTTGCTTAGCGCCTCGAAGCAAGCCAGCAAATACAGCATATAAACCACTAATGGAGTCTTTATAATAGGATATTGCTGCATGCTCTGTAGTTGCAGGGATAGCATCATACTGATCTGTATCAATTTGATATACATAGCTTCCTAGAGGAATAATGTAATCATAATAATATCTTCCTAATGGGGTCGTTGCATAATAATCTGCCTTGATTCTATCATCGTCATCAATCGCAGCATCATAGGCCTCTGATTCTACCTCATAATAGCTTTTATCAAAGATAGGAGCCTCTGACCAATCTCCAAAGAAGGCAAGTAAAGGAATATTTAAATCAATCCCTTCTTCTGCTTTTAAGCAAATAAAGCCCTCAACATACATACCATTATCAAAATTTTGATTAATATAAGATTTATCCTTTTTAGACAATTTCATTGTTATGGTAATGACAGCATCACCATTTGCCTCAACAACAACATTGTTTTTCTCCTTTTTACCGTTTCCAGCTACATCAAATTCTAAACTAGGGTTTAGCATATATGCCATTTCAGCCACATAGTTAGAATCTGATGTAGATAAAGATTCTGTCATAATCAAAGAGGAGAGATCATAAGTTAATACTTGATTAGACAAATTCTTCAAATGGAAACTAAAGATATATTCACCACTTCTCTTAGGGTCATCCCCTAATTCGATTTTCGTCTTATTTGAATTTTCTACATAAAGATAAGCATTCGTATTTACTGAATTATAAAGACTTGCAAGTCCTGCTCCCTGCTTTCTTGGAGAGTATGGATTTCCCTTTTGATCTAAGGCAATTGTAGCAGTAGACATACATAACTGATTCACCATATCTCTAATTTCAGTTGTAGAAAGGTTAGGATATTTTTCCTTAACATATTGACGGATTAGAATAGTAATACCACACATATTAGGGGAAGCCATAGAGGTACCTGATAATTTATCATAGCCCCCACCAGGGATTGCTGATAAAATATTCCCACCATGAGCTGTAATTTCTGGCTTCAGCTCTAGGCTTGGTGTAGGTCCCCAGCTTGAAAAATCAGACATAAATGGACCTGCTAAATTATTGGCATTAAATTCTAAAACTCCCTCAGCCTTAGAGGCCAAAAGAATACCATCATCCTTAGAAATTGAAATCACTGGAATTTTTACATCATTTCCTACAGTCATAATAATATCTCCAAAGACATTATTATAAACGATACAAGCAATCGCTCCAGCCTCAGCAGCATACTGTACCTTTTCCTCAAAGGATATATCTCCACGCTTAACCAAAGCAATTTTACCCTTTACATCAATTCCCATATAGTTGGCTGTCATACCAACACCTGGAACAGTAACATAATCATAGGTTACAGATGTACTTCCCGTAACTCCAAGCATTTCAAAGAAATTATATTCCTTTGCAGATTGATTAAAGGATTCATGGAAAAATACAGTTTGTTCGCCATTAGCAAGCATATACTTATCCTTATTCCCATTAATGGAAGCAACAGACATAGCTCCTTTATAGGTAGACGGAGCTCCAACCGTAGCTGAATCTGGATTTGTAGTCTTATTGGTATTACCAAAGGCTGATCCATAGGCACTGCTATAGTCATTAGAAGCTGCAACAACTAAAGATATACCTGCCTCTTCAATAGAATCATATATTTTATTTTTATATGTTTGGTCTACTTCTCTTGTAAAGCCACAGGAAGTGCCCAAGGACATATTAATTGCATCAACACCAAGGAGGACAGCATCATCTAATCCAGCAAGGATATCTCCATCATCTGCACCATCCTTATAATCTGAGAACACCTTCATAATGGCAAGCTGTGTATCAACAGCAACACCATGAATTGTAGAATCATAGCCTCCAATTATACCAGCAACATGGGTTCCATGCTCACTATGATAAGGCATAATATCTGGATCCTTATCTGCATAATCATAGCCATAAGGAATTTTACTAGAATAATAAACATCCCGAGTCTCTAAACCCTCACTATAGCCACTAGCCACGGTATTGGGTAATATTTTCCCTATATCTTCTCTACTCATTAAAGGATCTTCCGTTATATGTGTAGTAAAAGCAGTATGTGTATAATCACAACCAGTATCCAGTATAGCTACAATTGTACCTTTACCCGTAAAGGAAACATCACTGCTATCAAAGATACCTGTATCATAAACCTTGACTTCATTCGTCACGGCTAAAGGTGCCTCATAGGTATCAGAAATCATAACACGTTCAATTCCATTTAATTTAGTTAAGGCTTCTATATTCGCGTAGGTGGTTGTAGCATAAATACCATCTAAAATTGTAGAATAAGAATACTTAATATCCTTAACTAAACCTGAATTTCTTAAATGATTTTTAATCCCATTTTGTTTATTGTTAAGCTTTTTGACAAAATCGACTGCATCTTTTGATTTTGCATACTCACTGACATTTTCAAATTTAGTATTTGTTTCATTAAATCTAGAAACCAAAGAATCATCAGAAAATGTAATAATTACATTTACCTCCTGATTCATATCGAAATTTTTTATTTTTTGGATTAAATCCTTATTGATTGAATCAATAAAATTCGCCTTGAAATCTGTATCGATTTTCTTTAAAGAAAGATGATTATCACTTTCCATATTCGAAATATCATTAAGATTAGAAGGCGCTAAAGAACAGCTTGTTAGCACACCCGTTAAAGTGATGCATAATAAGCCCAATTTTTTTACTATCTTCATATTATTGCCCCCGCTAAAAATATTTGATAAATATTTAATTTTAAATAATCAACCGAATAAGACAAGCATCAAAGGCTTGTCTTATTCAATTGTATGCTTTATTTCTTTTTAAGATTGCTTCTTATACTCCGCATAATTATTATCATCATCCGTTAGATTTAAGCCATCTCCACTTATTGTTATATAAATGTCTGTTTCACTAATCGTATATCTATTCCCAGTCAATTGCTTTACAGTAAAGCCTGAATAGGTTTGATTTAATGCAACTGTATAAGTTCCATCAGAATTTTTTGTAATGATGATTTTTTCAACAAAATAAGATTTATATTTACTATATTCTGTTCTAACCCAAGTACCTACATATGGATCTGTTTCTTCAACAACCTCTTTTGTATACGTACAAGAATATTCATCCCAACCTTGCGTATAATTTGCTGTAATTGTATTATCAGAATTTAACTTTATTCCATATGTATAGTTTGTATCCAAATCATAGCCTTCTTTTAATTGTTCTAAAGTTAAACTAGTCCATGAGGTTTTATCTCCTAATACAACCTTATAAGTGCCATTAGAATTTTTAGTAATCGTTAATGAAGTTGGCATTTTCTGACTATTATAGCTATTTGGATTACCACTCCAGGTTCCAACAATATCGAATTCTTCAATAGGATCATCTCCACCATTAGAATCCGTTGTATAAATGATCTCATCACTACTATACCTTGCACGCATCATAAGTACATCATTTTCATAGTAACTATTTAAATAAACATATTTTGAATTTAAAGTTACTCCATTACTATTTGAAGTATTAGAGAAATATTTTAAATCTGTTTGAATACTAGATGAACCAGATGTAACTGTATATTTATTCGTAGCTTCATCATAGGCTACTGTAAATGTATCTCCCATAGCAAGATAAGGTTGTTTTGTCTTATCACCAGAAGCATAATAATATGTGCCTACAGGATTTGTCACAAGATATAGTGTTCCACTTCTGCTAACACCAGAATATGTACAAGTAATTGTATAACTGCCATTTAGAGTTGAATCAAAATTTGAAGGAAGTTGAATCATATCAGCAGTTACAGGAACAGGAGTTCCATTAAGCTTTGCAGTAAACATATTACTTGCTAAAATTTCATTAATCATTTCAGCATTTGTTCTTTGATTTGCTAATAAATACGTTGTTGTTGGATAATTAACCTCTGGATTATTAATAATTTTAATATAGGTTGTAGCTTCAAATAAAATACCACAGTAATATACATTCGCAACTATTGCATAAACCTCATCTACTGTCTTTAGTTCTTCAGCAGTTAAAGTTGTTTTAACTGAAACATTACTAATGGATACGTTACTACCATTATCGGTCAATTTGAAATACGTACTTCCAGTAAAGCTACTAGCACTAGAATAAGCTCCTGCCTTCACCTCAACTGGAGTATCATTAGTTCCTTTTCCTTCAAATGATGTATTATCATAGGAAACTAATGAAAAATTCTTTGATTTTAAATAATATGCAGGATTTGGATATGTAGGGTTAGAATAATACGTTGAAGAATAATATTTCAATTCTAAAACATTTCCATTTTCTACAGTCATATCATATTCATAATCATATTTATTTAGGGAAATCTTTATTCTATTATTGGCAACTGTAAAAGTACCTGTATAATCACCCGTTGGATATGTAGAGGAAAATTTAGTATCATCGTAGATTACTGTTCCACCCGTCTTAGTTTCATTTACTGTTAATAATAAGAAGATGTCACTAGACTTAAAACTACCATATACATATAAATATGGATTTGGTTTGATTGTTAGCTTATAAGATAATTCTTGATCATGATATGTACAAGTAATCATATATTCGCCTGGAATATTGGAATCAAAACCAACTGGTAAAGTAATCATGTCCTCCGTTATTGGTTCTGTTGTTCCATTATGACTGGCTTTGAACATATTTAAAGCAATAATATCAGCTTTACTAAAATCCTCTACAGCTACAATCTCTTTTGCAGAACCTGTTAATGAATAGGCATCAAGTACTGTAATATCTACCATTACAGTATATTTCACACCATAGGCCCAACTATATGCTTCTAATGAATAGGTTCCTGGAGTGTTTCTCTGATCACTTGTCATAGAGTTAGTCCAGGAAAGACTAAAGCGTGTATCTAAAACATCATCTACATACATTCCCATAATAGAACTTAAGCTTGGAGGGAAACTTCCTGCATTCATCGTTATCGCTGCTGCATCTTTTTTCTTTAATTCTACTGTTTTCGTCAATAATTCAAAATCTTTTGATTTATAATCATATGCATTTGTGCTTGCTCCTGTAAGGTACTTTGTTTGATTATCATTCGTAAATGTAAAGATTTGATTATTAAAGCTAAACGTTTTTTCTTCCACATCTACATCAAAAGTATTTGATGTAGATGCTGCATTTGTATAGTATGCATATGTAACTTTCAATTTAGTTTCATCATCTGGATTTAAGAATAATCTTACAAAATAATTTCCATTAACATATGTGCCCACATATTCACTTACAGCAGATACTGGAGCTTCTTCTAATTCATAGCTGTCAGTTCCAACAACCAATGATAATAGATCTGTTAATATGAATTCCACTTCCACATTTTCTATTGTTGCTACCAAACGATCAAACACATAAACGGCTTCTAATACAGTATCAGCAGGAACTTCGTTTCCATTTAAGGTGAATTGCTCTAAAACCTTAATACTGTACATATTATCTGTATAAGATATTCTAAATTTTGTATTTAAGGTAGCATTCATATAAGGCTTATCTAAATAATCTGTAAAGGACTTTTCTTCTACCTGATAGCCTTCTTTAACATAGTGAGACGTTCCAGTAGATAATACATTTCCTTTATGATAAATCGTATAGGTTGTACTATTTAATTTTATCGTCTTATTTTCTTCATCATATACATAGGTGTCATAATAACTTGCACCTGATCTTTTATAGTATCCTAAGCCACTAACCTCAAAGTAAGATGTGCCAGAAGCATATTTTCCTTCCATGCCATCCTTTTCTGTCACTTCAATTAACGTTCTATCCTGGATTTGATAGAATTTTTCCACATGGTCTGTGTGAATCACTAGCATATTTTTCATGTAACCAACCATTGCGTATTGAACTGGTTCATTATTCAATAATGCATCTCCAGGTAATCCATTTGTAGGACCAAAGCCATCTAATACCAATACATCCTCTGTTCCTTGAATCTTGTATGATCCAGCATGTTCTTTACCAGCCTCTAACAATCCCCAAGAGAAATCAGTAGGTAATTTTGTTACTTTGAATTTCACCGTAGACTGGTTATATGCTAAAGTGATAAGAGAATCTACCACAAATTCTCCTTCAACCTCAGCTACATAATCATTCCCATTCACTTCAACAACACATAATGTATCAAATTGATAAACACTGATTGAATTATCACTTAAATAGCTTTTTGGAATACTTCCTTTTACATATACCTTAGTAACCTCATCCTTTGTTAATATCATTACTCCATTTTCTAATGTTCCTGTATAGGTAATGGTATCGCCTTGATTCGTTGTTTTATAGGCTAGGGTTACTATATTATTTTCATAGGTTGCTGTTCCTTGATAGGTATCTGAGCCATCAAATCTAGTCAAATGTCCATACGCATCAATTACCAAATTCTTGACGGTTCTACTATCTCCAGTATAATAGGTTCCTGCAATATCCTTTGTATCTGGCAATGTGATTCTAGTTAGCGTTGAGGTCTCAGAAACACGGTCCAAATCATCTTCTGTCCTATAATATTCTCTAACAAAGGTAATTGTTTCATTTTCTGGATTATAGCTAAAGGATACGAGATCATTTCCAACTGTGATTTTAGCTGATGTAAAATCATTCATTGTGTAGGAATATTCTACACCCTTATAAATTAATTTTGATGAGGATACCTCTAAAAATACATCATAATTATCCTTAGACCATGTACCATACATCAAGTCATAAGTATTTGCAAATTTTGCATAAAAATGCTTTTCCCCTGTGGAGCCTAGAGAAATCCCTGTAGCTGCTGTTTGCAATGCTTCATCCAAATACCAGCCTGCAAAAGTATAACCTAATTTATTCGCATCCACTAAGACTACTGCATCCTTAACAGTATATGTAGAAGGATTATCCCCATTAGTACCACCATTCAGGTGATATGTTATGTCATATTCTTCTAAAATAAACTTAGCAAATAGTGTTTTATCTTCCTTAGAATCACTTGATATTTCTGTTATTGCATGCTCAAAGCTTGCATCTGTATACCACCCTACAAAGGTATAGCCCTTCTTTGTTGCAGGATGTAAAGAAATTGTATTTCCTGTTGTATAACCTGCTGGATTGGATTGACTATTTTCTCCTCCATCCAATTCATAATGAATTACAAAATCTACCATTTCCCATTTTACATATAAATCTAAATTTCCTGTTGTTCCAGCCTTGATTTCTGTAATGGAATTGTTAAATTCAGAATCCGTATACCATCCCTTAAATACCATGTGATCTTTTGTAGGCTTCAAGAAGGTAACCTCATCCAAAATTGTAAAGCTCTCTGGATTTTCTACTCGATTTGTACCACCATCTAGATGATAGGTAATGGTATATGTGATTATCTCAAATTTAGCATAGAAATCTAGATTTGCTTTATCATCCTTAGTTACACCCGTAACCTTATTCTTATAGGAGCTATCAGAAAACCATCCTACGAAGGTATAGCCCTTCTTTGTAGCATCCTTTAATACTACTGTAGTTGCTTCCTTATAAGAACTTGGATTATCTTCATGATTTGTACCACCATCTAAATGATAGGTAATCGTATAATTTGCAGGAGCCACCACAGCTGGATCTTCCCACTTGGCGTATAGATCCAAATTTCCCTTTGAACCCTTTTTGATTGCTGTAACACCTGTTTTAAAAGCTGAATCTGAGAACCAGCCTTTAAATATCTTATCTCCATTTGTAGGATCACTGAGTGCTACCTCATCTAAAATTGTATAAGAGCTTGGATTAGCTGACGCATTTGTGCCACCATTTAAATGATAGGTAATCGTATAAACAACAGCCTCCCATTTCGCATAAAGTGTAACATCTTCTTTTTCTAAATCAAGAGGAAAAGTTACTCTTTCATCCTTAAAGTCACTTGTTTTAAACCACCCTGCAAAGGTATAACCGTCCTTTGTAGGTACAGGCTCTTCAGCTACAGCTTGATTCGATTCAGCAATAGGTGAACCCTCATTGCTATTAAATATAATTTTGCTTTCCTTATGGCTTGTACAGCTCCATAAGGAAATAGATATACCAACAGCAACCACCAGCAGTAGCATTTTTTTAAAGATTTTTCTCATAAAAACTTTCCCTCCTTTGATTTTTTATTTTGTTTTTATAAAATTTTCTTATTTTTCTTCCACAAATTCAGAATAATCGGTATCCCCATAATCCAGCTTTTCCTGTCCCCAAATACGGTATGCTGTATTATCTTCTCCAACCAAATCAAAGGAGAAGCTATAGAATCCACTATTATATTGAGAAAGGAAATATTTCATACTTGTAAACTCTGTATCAAATAATATGGCAAAAGGAGTAACATGCTTATAATTTGAAAGCTCTCCTTCAGGCACATTATATTCAAATTGTGGATAGGATGTACTCTTATCCTCATATTTATAGGTAGGTGTATCAGCCAAGATTTTATATGGCCGCTCTACATTTTCTAAGACTGTCGTTGTAGTTTTTCCTGTAAGATTGGATAAATCAATTACCTTTGCCTTAGGTATTTTATTTTCCATATAATAATAAATTGTAACCAAACGTTCAGGATAAGAATAGGTAAATTCATTGCTGTTATTTGGATAAATTCTTGCAACTAATTTCCCCTTATTTAAGGCTTGATCATACCAATATTCGAAGGACCCGTTGTATGTTACAGCTCCATTTACCTTCACGCTAAAGGATTGCTTTACCATATGAGAATGCTGAAATGCTTCTAGCATTTTAGCTAATTTATCCTCAACAGAATAATTAATGGTAGTAATATCGCTATCCCGATAGGTGATGTTATCGCCCATCGCATAAATAGAAATTTTGTAGGTTCCCTCAGTATAACTTAAGTCATAATGATTGGCATATACCTCTTCTTGCTTTAAAAGATTCCCTTTAGAATCTGTAATCCGAATCAAATACTTTTGAGCCCCTGTAACCTCATCCCATTCTAACGTATTTGTTGTTCTATTAACGATTACATTCGTTGGAGCATCTAATTTTATATATTTAGAAATTTCAAATTCTATTTCATTGGAAGGTAAGGAATCTTTATATCGAGTTTCATCCCCTTTACCAACCATTCGTATTGTATAGGTAGCATCCCTTTCTCCGTTTGGAGATAAATCTGCTTTAAAATCAAAGCCATTGGTAACAAGCTTTGGATAGCCCTCTACCAATTCATTATTTAAATAAACATAAGCCTCATAGCCCGTTGCAGTAGAATTCGGCTCAAGGGTAAGAATTCCCTCAGAGCTGATAGAGAACTTAGGTGCGTCCTGATTTCTTAAAACATGTTCTGGTGCAACAGCATCTGCTGTTATTCCAGAAGGTAGCGTAACTGTTGTAGAACCAATATTTAAGAATACACCTCTACCACTAATAATCTCTGTAAAGGAACCAAATAAATCAACTACACGTAAAATACCAGAATAATAAATGTTATCAATTTTGTTACCATAAAGGTTAATAGCAATAAAATCTAATTCAATATTATATTTACGGGTTGTAGAGCTATTTTGATGGAAGGAATTAGAACCACTAAATCTAGAAAGTACATAAGAGCAATCCTTTAAATATTCCTCCTTACAATAATAATTCCCATCAACACCCTCATAGAACCAATTAACATTCAACATATTTAATAATGGTGTTCCCCAATCAATATCAACATTTCCTGCCTCTACTTCTCTTTGAGAGGAACCATAATATGCATAAGCAATTCCATTTTTAAAATAATAGTAATAATTGCTATTTACCTTTGAAGCATTGGCTGTATGATAATAGGTATCATATTCGCCATTAAAAATTCCATATAATTCATCTCCAGCAAATACAAATTCATCACGATAGGTATAGTTTGTCCCCATTGTATTCCATACATTGGTTAAACGATTTACGCTTCCATTTTCCTTTGGTGTACCTGGAACATATAGTACACTTTCAGAAACAGGTAATTCTACAGTCTGCTCATCATAATTTTGAACAATGATTTCCTTAATTAAGTATTCAGTAGCATCTGGGCTCATCGTTGTAAAATCAGAATAAATATCAATATGGCTAGCCGCAAGAACTCTAGAAAGCTTTCCATTCGTTAAATATAAGTAAAGATAATCATAGGTTTCAATTTCAGCATACGGATTATAATAATAGTCATTATCTCCAAAAATAAAACGTCCGATTTCTGTCACATTATTTCCTTGATAAACAAATCCCATAATGGATTCATCAAAATGAAATTCATTTTTGTCTAATGCCAAATTAGAGGTAGGAATCTTACAATTATAGCTTAAGGCCACATTGGCTTCTGCATCTAATAAAAATTGATTGTATTCATATTTATTCTTATAGGAATACTGATCACAATAAACTTTCCCATTTGTAATATAGAAATTAGCCTTGGAGATTGAATCATAATAATAGTAACCAACATTTCCACTTTCTAAGTATTCAACCTTTCCCTTAACGCCATCCACATAAATAAATTGATTCATTTTAGCTATGGAGCCACCTACATTTGCAAGTAAGGTATAATAAGCTTTATAATCAGCTAAAGCCTCTAATGCCTTTTCTAAATCATTTAAAGTGTACAAAAGATTATCTGCTGTATACGTACGATTTGGATCTGTATCATCTAGCTTAGGATAATTTCCTGATGGCAATTCCTGATTTCCAATAAAATCATTTTCTTCAATTGGAGCAATATTATTCAAATTATCAAAGCCTAAGGTATAGGTTTGACGATATTCAGTTGCAGGGATTCCTGTAGCGCCTGTCTGTGCCTCACCATAGGTTAGCTTAGACTTAGCCTCTATTCCAGTAATATTTCCATTGACATCAAAAACTAAGCATAAGGATGAAAATGCCTCAGCACGAATAATATGGCTAGAGCCTACAACTCCTGAAAAATCTTGATCACCCAAAAGCATCTTGGCTGCATCATTCACATATTCATCTAAAGCATACCAACGATTGTCATACTTATAGAACATATTTGGATTTAAATTTTTCAAGGCATATAGATTCGTTTCATCAAAATATTCCTCATAAGGATTATCTGTTTCTACACATTCATAGAAAACTCCACCATTTTCAACAGTCCCTTCAGGACTTTGGAAATAGGCAAAATATTTATCCTCTGCTTCTCTATAAAATAAGAAGGAACGATAATATAAGATATTTCCGTTATCGTCACGTTCAAAATCACCATCAATAAAATTTGGAGCTAAGCGTGTTAAATTTTTACCGTTAACAGTATAGGTTGATGCTCCTCTAAACACAATTCCATTATCATTAGAAACCTCTAAGCCATAGCTTTCCCGATAACTGGTTATATTTTTGTTTAAAAGTGCAGTTAAAGTAGCTACATCCTCTGGATTTGTATTTTTTGTTGGCTCCCACTTTGCATATAAGGTACAATTTTCTAAAAGCTCAAATGGAAAGCTAACCTTTTTCGTAAGGTCCTCATCCTCATACCAGCCTACCAGGGTTGCATTAGCTTTACTGGATGCTGGAGAGCTTTCAATGACAGTACCTACAAAATCATCAACAGCACTTCCACCATTGGTTTCAAAGGTTACTGTATAGGTTTCCTCAGGACTATCATCTCTTAAATATGCATACAATGTAACATCCTCTGTCACTACAAATGGGAAGGTTACCTTTGTTTTAAAATTGCTTTCTAAATACCAACCTAAAAACGTATGATTTTCCAAGCTTGTTTTAGGCTCTTCTTCTATCACATCTGTTTTTACAGAAGGAACTGGAAGACCTCCATTGGTTTTAAAGGTAACAGTAAACATTTTCTTTTCAACTGTCTTTTCTTCCCATTTGGCATAAAAGGTTTCATCCTTTGTTATGGAATAAGGGAAGGTAACTTTATCAGAGGAAAAATCCTCAGCTAAATACCAGCCTAAAAACGTATGCTCGTCCTTTTGTGTTAAAGGCTCGTATTCAATTTCTTTTGCCGTTATAGGATTAACTTTTGTACCACCATTGGTTTCAAATAAAACCGTAAACATTTTATCCTTTGTTGTACAAGCCATTAAAACTATAGTTGCCAATACTACCACGATACTGGCAAAAAACATTTTAATTTTTTTCATATCTTTGACCCCCGCTTGTCATAATAAATAGCTATAAATATAAATTATAATTTATAATTATAAGTATTAATCGCTATTATACCCCCCCCCATATACTTTTGTCAAGATTATGCACAGTATTTTATGTCTTTTTTTACCAAAAAAGCCTTTTCATAGTTTTTTGTTTGTATTTTATTTTGAGAAAATATAATTTTGACGAATATTGTTCACACAAGAAAAAAATGCAATTTTTGTCGAAAAAGATATAAAAATCAGGCTAGAAATGATTTGAAAGGCAAAAGAAAAGGATGAGGATTTTCTTTTGAATATCTTCATCCTAAAAATGAATTATTATAAGGCCTTGACAATGAGCTTAATTGCTGTTTTTTCTTCTCCTTCTATTAGAATATCAGAGAAGGCTGGAATAACTACTAAATCCTTTCCAGTAGGAGCAACATATCCTCTAGCTATCGCAATTGCCTTAATCGCTTGATTGATAGCTCCTGCGCCTATGGCTTGAATCTGTACTTGGTTTTTCGTTTTAAATGAATTAGCTAAGGCTCCTGCAACGCTTGCAGGCTTTGATCTTGTGGATACTTTTAATATTTCCATGAAAATACTCCTTTCTACTCTAATTATATGGAAGAAAGGAAGTAAAAATTCCTAATATTTTTTTATGGAAAGTCCTATGCCATGAAATAAAAAACGTTGCTATCCTTCTTCCGTATTTCCTACGAATTTAAAAATAGCAACTATTTTTTAATAATATGAAATATCAATCTCTTTTTTAAAGCCTTCAATCGTATTGACTTTACCTAAATCTAAAATTACCCCATTGAGGATATATTTTGTATCTGTAGATACTTTAACAGAATCATAGACGCCTGTTTTAAAACGTTCTAAAATTCCTGAAACATCACTTCCCAAAATAGAATATTTGGGTCCACACATACCCATATCTGATATGTAGCAGGTATTCTTATACACCTCTTCATCATCTGTTTTGATGTGCGTATGGCTTCCTAGGATTGCATCTACCCTTCCAGAATATTCATAGAAAAACGCCTTTTTTTCGCTTGTAGCTTCTCCATGGAAATCTACTAAAATATGATCCGCCTGAATCTCTTTCAATAAGGAATCAAAGGTTTGAAAAGGACAATCCAAAGGAGAATTCATATAAACCCTTCCCATCAAATTGACTAATGCAATTACCTCTGTATTGTATTTGATATAAACAACCTTTTTCCCTAAATCACAAGGTAAATTTGCAGGAATCGCTATGGTTGCATCTGGCAGATAATCCTTAATCTCAGATTTAGAAAAGGTATGATTTCCCATGGACATACCTGCAATTCCTAAGGCCTTTAGCTCCTTATAATGGCTATAAGAAAGCCCACGTCCCTTTGTAACATTTTCTGCATTACAAAATACAAGCTGGATATGATGTTCTTTTTTTATTTCCTCTAAATTCTTTTTTAAGACCTCAATTGTTTTTTCTCCAACAATGTCTCCTAAATAAAGTATCCTCATAAATCCTCCCTGTTTTTAAAAAAATTAAGGGATGAGCTTCTCATCCCTCTTTCAACTACTTTGCTACATCTACAGCACGAGTTTCACGAATAACCGTAACCTTAATCGTACCTGGATAGGAAAGCTTGTTTTCAATTTCTTCTTTAATCTGCCGAGCTATAGATATTGTTGACAAATCATCTACCTCATCTGGATTAACAATGACACGGACCTCACGTCCTGCCTGTATAGCAAAGGATGAGGCTACCCCCTTGACATTATTTGAAATTGCTTCTAAGCTCTCTAAACGCTTTGCATAATTCTCTAAAGAATCACTTCTAGCACCTGGTCTTGCAGAAGATAGGGCATCTGCCGCAGCGACCAATACAGCAATGACACTTTTTGGTGCTACATCCTCATGGTGTGATGCAATAGCATCGATAACCTCTTTTGGCTCATGATATTTTTTAGCAAGTTCAACACCAATGTCAACATGAGATCCTTCAATCTCGTGATCCACAGCTTTACCAATATCATGAAGTAAGCCTGCACGTCGAGCAATTACCTCATTTTCTCCGATTTCACTTGCTAGCTTTCCAGCAATCATAGCAGTTTCTAGTGAGTGAAGTAACACATTTTGACCATAGCTTGTACGGTAATTCAAACGACCAATCAAACGTACTAAATCTGGATGAATCTTTCCAATTCCAGCTTTAAATACAGCTTCCTCGCCCTTTTCACGAATTGCCATTTCAACCTCACCACGACAACGCTCAACAACCTCCTCAATTCTAGCAGGATGGATACGACCATCTCCAACTAAAATTTCTAAAGAACGCTTTGCAATTTCTCTACGTACTGGATCAAAACCAGATAATACGACTGCCTCTGGAGTATCATCAATAATTAAATCTACACCAGTTAAGGATTCTAAGGTTCTTATATTGCGGCCTTCACGACCAATAATACGCCCCTTCATTTCTTCTACAGGTAGGGAAACTGTAGAAACTGTGGTTTCACCTGCTGTTTCTCCTGCATACTTTTGAATGGCCAAGGCTAATATATTTTTAGCCTTTGTCTTTACTTCTAAGCGAGCCTTTTCTTCTTCCTCTTTGATGTAGGTGGCAATCTCTGTGCTCATATCCTCACGAACACGATCCATTATGATTGTCTTTGCTTCCTCCTTAGTTAAGGATGCAATCTCAATCAACTTTTGCTCCTGTTGCTTCAAAATGGCTTCTACCTTATTATTTTGTTGTTCTAATTCATTTTTCTTTTCATCAATCTTATTTTCTTTAGCATTCAACATTTCTTCGCGACGATCTAAATTAATAGAACGGCGATCCAAGGTATCCTCACGTTGATTTAATTTATTCTCTAAATCAACCACAGCTCCTCGTCTTTCTTTAATGTCTCTATCCACATCACTTTTTAAACTTGCAATTTCTTGCTTCGCCTCTTGTATAGCTTCTTTTTTTCTTTTTTCGGCATCAGCTTCTGCCATTGCAATTATTTTTTCAGCTTCGGATCTCGTTTTTGCAAAGGACTTTTCATGCAATTTAACTCGTATAAAATATCCTATTACTAATCCAATACCTATTCCTAAGATTAAGCACAAAACAATAAGAGAAATCCAAATTGGGACACTTAAGCTTGATAAAATAGTAGTTCCCATACTTTTCCCCCTTGTTGATATAAATTTCATTCGAAATCATCTTTTATTATACCCATTTTATTTCCTTAAGTCAATCAAAAACCCTTTATTAATGCGAAATATGCCAAATTAAGTATGAAATATCAAAAAAAATAACATAATTAATAGTGAAATTCTTCTTATTATTTGATATAATAGAGGAAATCATATGAGGTGGAATATATATGAAAGATAAAAATAAGAAAAAAGTAAAGTTACCTAATAAGAAAAAAATAGGGTTACCTAAGTTAACCCCGTTAAATTTAATAATATTAATTGGAGGTATTATTCTATTATTCTTTATAATTGCTATCCCAGTAGTATATGTTAAGGAATATAATTCAACTAAGGTCACTCCATTTGAAAGTGACATAAAGGATCTTTCCTCAAAGGATATAATTCGTGGAAATAAAAATTCTATTGAAGATTTCAATTTTGTATTATGGTGCAAAAACTATAATAATGAAACTGGAAGTATCTCCTTTAGAATGATCGCCTATGAAAATGAAGACACAAGAAGCAAAATTAATGTTGCAAACAAAATTAGTGTAAAGCTTGGAATGTATAGCAATTGGATAAAAACAGAAAAATCAACAAGCTCCTATTCACGTATGATTGCGCCAGGTCCTAAAGCTGCCTTAAATAGTTCAAGATATTATGCAGATTATACTCTATCAGGACTTCCAACCCTACCTAAAAAGGGTGGGGTACCCTTTGTAAAAATTAAAAGCATTCCTTTATATGCTTATGTAACCTATACGACAACCATTAATGGTACAGAAACTACAAAACGATATATCCTGAAATATGAATATAAGGATTATATCATTGAATCCAAGGTTTTAGATGATAATCGAAATAAAGAGGTACAGGTTAGTACTTCCTCCTCTCCTTATTTCCAATGGAAATATGAAAAGGATACCTCTTGGACGAATATATGTGCTGTAGATGATGTTACGGGTATTGAAATACGTGCCTGGGCTGATGCTGATCATATACAATGGAAGAGAAAATGTGACAATGATTGGATAAATCTTATACCTTATAGTAAATTGAATGGGTATGAGATTGGAAAAATTCCTCAAGTCCGAATTAGCAGCAATTCAATTCAATGGAGATGGGAAGATAGTGAGGAGTATAAGAGTCTACCAACCTCTAGTGAATATCCAAACAGCACCGTTACTCTATTGAAACAACCAGATTATCGTGTTACAGATACACATATTCAATGGAAGAGAAAAAATCAAACAGAATATATAAATTTAAAGCCATTAACTGAATTAGATAACTATGCTGAAGGGAAAAAGGTCTTATTACGTATTAGTGGTAGTAATCTAGAGTGGAGATATGATAATGAATCAACCTATAAGGTTTTAACAAGTATTAATTCACTTATGGGAGTAGAAATCAAAAAAGATTCTTCAGGTGATATCTTATTTAAATGTGTGGATGAAACCGAATGGAAAAATCTAATGCTAAAGGGTCAAAAGGTAACCACTTCTTCTTTAGAATCTTCTCCCGCTGTCATTGGACCAACCGCTGGTGGTATTTAAAAAGAATATGCTTAAAGTAGGAACCCCAAAGATTCCTACTTTTTTTGTATATAAAAAAATCGTAATACGAGACAGATTCCCGTTATTACGATTTTTTCATCTTTAAAATGTAGCAGTTAAAATAATTTTAGGAGGGAAAAATTCTCCTAGCTGTAATCCTATAATATTTCCTTGAATTGAGGACACCTTATATTCTGTTAAAATATCCTTTATATCTTCCTTTTCTCCACAATATAAGGTTGTATGAGGTGTCCATGGGTAGCCATCACTAAAATTTCCTTCAAAAATCGAATGAAGATCTACCAATTCATCTGTAATTTTTGGTTTGATGAATAGGACAGAATGATTAAAATGACCTAATCCCTCTAGCTCTATAGGGAAAGCCTTAAGCTTTTCTATATTTTTCCCGATTTTTTCAATAAGCATAGCTTTATCTTCTACTGGAAAGCTTCCTAAGGAAATATGAAATGGAATTCCCATAGTTTGAGTTCCTTTAGAATACTTACCTAGGATTCTTTGTTGAATTCTATTCAATTTTTCTTGTGTCTCATTGTCAAACACAGCATATATCGTCAAAAAATGCTCTTGCTTCATATTCACAAGCACCGATTCCTTATAAGCTAAATTTTTTAGCCTTGCTATCTCCCTTAAATGTAACCTCTAATTCGTTTACTGCATTACGAAGTGTTTTTAAAATTTTATCCACATCATGTGTATCATATTCATAATTGCTAGTATTCGCTAAATTCCCGATTAACGAAATTTGTTTTAAAGCATTATTTGTACGTGCCTCTGCTAAACGTGTGAATTTTTCTTTTTTTGTTTCTTCCATTTTCCTTTACCATCCTTTTACTATAATTTTACAATATATAAAATTATTGTCAATAATGTTTTAAAAACTTATTCCATAATCTCAACCTATTTACCATTTAAAACTATTTTTCAAGCGTTCAGATAAGGTTTTACTAACATCCTTTCCATTTACCCGAATGCTTCCAGAAATGGTTGTGGATTTGATTAAATCTACATTTCCCCCTTTATGGATGGTTACATCGCCACTTACAGATTTAATCCTATATTCTGCTTCAGTTGCATTCCTAATATCAATATCCCCTGAAACTGTAGATATTTCATTCATTTCACTAGTCAAATCCTCAATTTCAATATCTCCTGATACATTACTTAGTGTGAATTTAGGGGCATTTAAAATCGTAAAGCTTAAATCTCCAGTGGTATTGTGAATCGTTGTAGTCTTTTCAGCAATAACAGAAATTTTTCCAAAATCCCCATTGACATTGGTCAAAGAAAAGTTTACGCACTCAATCGCTAAGTTGCAATGTAAATCTGTATAAATGCTTTTGATCACAAAATCACGGAAGGAAACATTAGGTCCAACCAGCATTGTGCCTTCGAATTTCTTTTTGTTAGGATAGGAGACGAAGCTTTTTTTCTTCTTTAATTCAAGATGATTTCCTTTTCTAAGGATTTCAACATAGTCTAGAGACTCCTCATCCAAATCAAAGCAAATGCCAGAGGCTTCTGTTTTCTTAATATAAAACTCCTCAAAGCAGCTTAAATCTAAAACCACATCATAGCAACTTGCATTCTTATTTGAAGATTTCTTTTGACTCAGCTTAGAGACAATCTCATCTATTGAGTCAAAACGCTCAATGATTTCTTCATCTGTCATTCCTGCCTCATGACCTAATGCAAAATGCTCTTCATAGGTTGCAAGGATTTCTTCCTGATTCTCAACCTGAGAATCCTCAAGAGCTCTTTTTAATTCCTCTAAAAACTTTTCCATATCAATTTAACTCCTTTAATAATCTTTGTGCTTCATCAAAATCAATTTCTTTTCTTTTTAAAGCCTGCAAAACTTCTTCTCTTGTCATCTTTTCTTCTGGTAAAACACCAGTAGACTCATAGCCTAATTTCTTAATCAATTCGGCCAAATTCTTTTTAACCGTAGGATAGGACACCCCTAAATCCTTTTCTACCCCTTTGATATTTCCAGCATTTTTTATAAATATCAAAGCGAATTCTTGGAGCTCAGAATTCAAATAATCAAATTTAGATAAATAAAACTCCCCACTAATTTTAGTCCCACATGTCTTACAAGTTAATTCTGTAACCATGAGCCTGTCTTCACAGATAGGACAATTTCCTAATATTTTTTTCTTCATCGCCTTCACCTTTCTCTTCGAATCAATTGAGATAACTCATCTTGTATATGCTTTTTTTCTTCCCTTTGCTTTTTATCTTTAAAGGAAAGTATATCTCGTTCATCTATGGTAGCCACAAGATGTTCGGGATCAAAAATCTTTCTATCCTTTTTTCTTCTTTTTATTATCGTCATTTCGATCCCTCCTTTATACTATTATATTATCACTTAAATTAATTTTGTCAATAGTTTTTTTTAATTTTATTAATTTCAAGTTTAATTTTATTAATTATATGATTAATTTTATTAATTTTTATGATTAAAAAATAAAAAAGCCCACAGATGTGAGCTGAAATTATTGATATATGGTTTTAATATAGGCCTTATCCTTGGCATCAACCACAAAGCTACAATCCAATCCTAGAAAATCTCTAACTCTAAAGGAGGCTGAATAATAGGTGCATAGATAGGTTTTTCCCTTAGATTCTAGGTGTATTGTATATCCCCTTTTCTTATACTTAATTTGAGTGATTTTTCCTTCCTGTGTCTCTTTCAGCCTCATATAGGCAAAGAGCTTATACACTTTTACTAGAAAAATTGCCAATAGTAATCCAGAGGATACCGAAGCAATGAGTATAGCGTTCTTTGTTTTCAAGGCTATAAAGGATAATAATGCGATTCCCAAGAGCAAATATAGAACTATCTCATATATTAAATTTTTCTTTGTTAAATCTTTAATTTTTACATTCATGATTAAACCTTAGCATTATTGAAGATGATATTGATTTGATTGATATATTTCCTATCAAAGGTAGCTAAAATATCCCCTTTATATTTTTTATTTCCCTCATCAAGAATCTCTTCCTTTGGATAATACTTTTCAAAAGCAATTCCTATAGATTTATCATATATTTTCCAGAAGAAATCTGAATCATAGGCATTATTTTTATGAAAACCTTCCTCATCCTCAGGTGTAAATACAGAATTTTTTAAGGATACAATGTCATCATATAAGCTTTGATAAGGAGCATTATAGCTCACATAATAGGTATTTGCAAAGGCAGGATCCACACGCCTTTCTCCTTCTTCTCTACCACACATAAAATTAATGAAGTCTAAAGCCAAATCATAATGCTGAGCATGCTTTGGGATGACAAAATTATCACAAAAGGCAATGGTATCCTCTGGGATAAATATATCAAATCCAATCTGATACTTGTCCTTATAAATCCCTGCATTTGTAGTAAGGATTTCAATCATCGCCTCTATTTCTTCTAAAGCTACATCATTAGCCAAATATGCATCCATTACAGTACTAGCAATATTTTCACAATAATAATATAAAAAATCTCCCGTCCACATGAAGCCCAAATCTCTATTTTTAGCAACAATATCCTTTTTGATATCATCCGTTCCCCAAGCATCATATTTCATATTTTTAATCAGCTTATAAATCTGGTCAAATTCTGTAGTAGACAATTCCTTTTCTGTATCAAAATTTAGATATCGGCAAGCTGCATAATAGGAATGTAAATTAGAATCATACATAGCAACACGTGTACCAGCGGGCAATGCACTTCGGTCAAAAAGGGAGCTCCAGGGATTTGATGCATGGGTAACAGCATCCTTTAGCCCTTCCTTTTCTGTTGAATACACAATTCCCCAGGTTCCCCATAAATATGGTACATAGTAGGAGGTAATTCCAGTCATTTTGTTTTCTAATGTCTCCGCAATCCCCTCCACTCCAGGCATTCTATCCTCTAGCCTAAAATTAGGTAATCTCGTAAAGTCAATTTCTTGAAGCATATTCTTTTGAGCCATTTTTAAAACCATATAGTCAGAAGGACATACAATATCGTAGCAGGTCGTTCCTGCACTAACCTTGGAATAAAACAGTTCATTGGATTCCCCCAAATCCATTACAACCTCACAATGATAGGTTTTCTCAAATTCCTCTAGCATTTCCTCATCTATATACTCTCCCCAATTGAGGAAAAGCAGCACATTTCTGCTTTGACAGGAAGAGCATATAACCAGCAGGAGTGCTATCAAAAAACAAAAGCTAATTCTTTTTTGCATGACCTCTTCTTCCTTTCATAACAAGTACATAAAAAATAATCAACACCATAGATACTAAGGTTAAAGCTGTAGAAAAGGCATAAACAGCTGGATCTAATGATTTTTTTCCAATCGATGCATAAATCCATATGGATAAAGTATTAAAGCCATTTCCTGTAGTATAATATCCGACCACAAAATCCTCAAAGCTTATCGTAAAGGCTAAAATAATTCCAGAAAAAATACCACCTCTGATTGCAGGAATGAGCACCTTAACCACAGACTTTAAAGGAGATATCCCCAAATCCATGCTTGCATCCATCAAATTAGGATCTATTTCTTTCATTTTAGGTAAAACAGATAATATGATGTAAGGAAAAATAAAATATAAATGCGCAATTAAAATCGTCCAAAACCCAAAAATATGTCGATTGATGGGTAACAAAAGAGAAAATATTAGCATCAAAGAAATTCCAGTTACTATATCGGCATTTAGCATTGGAATATTGTTTAACAGCATAATTTTTGATTTAGCCTTGGGAGGTAAATAAAATATACCAATAGCTACAAGCGTTCCTAAAACAGCCGCAATCAAGGTTGCTGTAATGGAAACCAAAAATGTATTTTTTATGGAGTTTGTCAAGCTAGGCTTACTCGAAAACATCGTTAAATAATTATTGAAGGTGAAGCCTTGAAATTCTGTAGTTGAAGCACTGGTATTAAAGGATTGAATTGCTATAACCACAACAGATAAATAAAGCATAAAAATAGTAAAGATTACAAGTATTATTTTAACAATCTTCCATATCATCTTTACTGCCTTATATTCTTTATATCCATATTCCTCTAAAGTAGCCTTAGGATAATTTGTTTCATTTATCATATCAATGTTTCTCCTTCCTTATCTAGCTTATTGACTAGAAGGATTGACCCTAATATTAGGATTAAAAGAATAATGGCAAGAACAGCACCCTGATTATAGCTCATATTCAAGAAGCTTTGTTCGATACTATTTCCTATCATTGGAATATTTCCTGCTCCTAAAACCTTAGGGATGGCAAAGCCAGAAATACAAGGCAATAGTACCATCATAGATCCAGATACAACGCCTTTTAAGGACAATGGGAAAATAACCTTCCAAAATTTTGTAAAATGGGTGACACCCAAATCTAGGGCAGCCTCCTCTAAGGAAGGGTCAATTTTCTCTAAGGAAGTATAAATCGGTAGTACAATAAAAGGCAAATAGGTGAAAACCATCCCCAATAAAATTGCCCAATCGGTTCCTAATATATTTAAGCCTGGAAGATGAAATAAATCTACTAAAATATTTTCTGGCTTAAATATAGAGGCTAAGGCATTAATTCTTAATATCACATTTGTCCACATTGGTAAAATGAGTAAAAGTAAAATCAGATATTTATTTTTTAAATTAGATTTATATAGACTATAGGCTAAGAGATATCCAAAGAAAATACAAAGTAAGGTTGTAAGAATACTATATTTTAAAGAATTCCAAAAGGCAACCAAAGTTCCCTCTGTTCCTAGAATTTCAAAGTTTGCTGTAGTAAACTGCATCTCCTCAAAACGAATCCCCTCGGCATCGACAAACATCAAGCATATCATAATCAATACTGGAAAACAGGCAAAGATATAAAGCCAGTACATATATGGCTTAGCCAATCGATCCAAACGATGATTTCCGTTTGGGTGGAGCTTAGTTATTCCGTGACGATGGTTTTGCATGACCCATCCACCTTCATTAAGCATATTTCATAAGGGTCAACAGATAATCCAACCTGCTCTCCTGTTTTTACATCCTCATAGGTATGAACTACAAACTCTTTGCCCTGTAAATCTACACATAGCTCATAATGAACTCCTTTGAAAATAGATGAGGTTACATATCCAATAAGCTTTGCCTTTTCTAAAGGAACAACATCCCAATCCTCAGGACGAATAACTACATCCACAGGTTCATTTTCATCAAATTTATACCCAACACATTCAAAATCAACATCTAAAAATCGAACCAAATTTTTCTTTACATAGACACCACGCACAATATTAGATTCACCAATAAAGTTTGCAACAAAACGATTTATAGGCTCATTATAAATATCTTTAGGAGTTCCAAGCTGCTGGATGATACCATCCTTCATAACAACAATTCGATCGGACATAACCATTGCTTCCTCCTGATCATGGGTTACAAAAATAAAGGTTATCCCCAAATCTCTTTGCATTTCTTTTAATTCATATTGCATGTTTTGCCTTAGCTTTAAATCAAGAGCAGATAAAGGTTCATCTAATAAAAGGATTTTCGGCTTAAGAATAATCGCTCTTGCAATAGCCACTCTTTGCATCTGTCCTCCAGACATATTGGTTATTTTTCTATCTTCAAAACCAGCTAAATTTACCATTTCTAATGCATTTTTTACAGCTGATTTTAATTTTTCCTTTAACTTCCAATTCATATCAAAAAAAGTAATTTTATGTGCTTTATCCTCAGGAACACCTAAAGACAGCTTATCTTTGGTTATTTCTTCCTTTAAAGCTTCTTTTCCACCAAAAAATTGAATCATAAATTTTCGACCACGATTTTTCAAGCCGAAGGCCACATTATTAAATACATTCAAATGTGGAAACAAGGCATATCTTTGGAAAACCGTATTGATTGGCCTAGCATAAGCTGGCAAGTCATTAATCTCCTTACCATTCACTACGATTTGCCCAGAATCTGGATTCTCAAAGCCTCCAATCATACGCAAAGTTGTCGTTTTTCCACAACCAGAAGGCCCTAAAAGTGTAAGAAATTCATTCTCATAAATCGTCAAATTAATATTGTCAACGACAGTTACTGCACCATACTGCTTCACAATATTGTGCAATTCGATAATTGGTTTATTCACCGCAATTTACCGAACTTGAAGAACAGCGTTTGTTCTTCTCCTTTTTTTCCTTTCTTCCGTATTTTTTAAAGGAAAATTCCCTTACAAAAATATCTATATTTTTATAGACGAAATAATTATACAACAAATTTTAAATTTGACAATATTTTTTTATGAATTTACAAAAATAATTCTCCTAAAAATTTAGGAGAATTCATTATCCTTACGGAGATATTAATTTCGCAGATTTCATTTTGGATATAGTCTTTAAATTACTTAATTGTAAATAAGAAAGTACATCCTCTTATACAAAAGTATACCTATGCTTTTTTTAGTTTACATGCACGAAGGAAATGTAAGAGTTTCACCTGAGCTTATAGCAAATGAAATCTTTCTCCTTCTATTTTATAGTTCCATTGTATTGAGTCACATAGTTTTCAACAGTCGTAAGAGAATTCCTATGTACCTTAACCAAAAAATAATACGTATCTTTATCTTCTTGCAAACCATCTATAACTGAAGAGAAAATTTCAAAATGCATATTCTGTTCTTTAATAGAGATTTTTTTTATTTCAAAAGCTTTATCTGTGGCTACTTTTGGAACATATTCAAAATAAATTAAACAATAATCAATAAATGTTTCTTCCTTGATTTTATTTATACCCTCTTTTGGAAAATGTTCTTGAAATGCATTGAAATCATCAATTATTAAAAAAGTATTTTCATCATATTTATTAGCCTTTTTAGTATCACTTATTATTTCAAATCCAATATTCGTCTCAAGTAACACATTTTTTTCTTTTATTAAATTTTCAATATAAAAATGGTCTTGTTCAGAAATATCTTTTTTCTTTAAACTAACTAGATAATATAGAGTTTCAAAACGCATAACATCAGCAACTACACCAGACTGAAATACTTCAAAGAAAATTCGATTAGATTCTTTTTTTATGGATTTTAAATTTAAATCATCTCTCAATACTCCATAATTAGAAGTAAACTCAAAATAAATCAAACTATGATTAATAAACACTTCTGCATTGATCTGATTCAAATCTTTCTCTTCTAAATAATTAGGAAAGTAATTGACAAAAGATTCCATATCATTTATTATTTCAAAGGATCCATTTTGATAATTCATCATTGGGATATCTTGGCTTATCAAATCAAAATCAACACTCTTTTTATTAGAACACCCAGATAAAATACAGGTCAACACTCCAATGCACATCCATATAAATATCTTTCTCATTTTATAAAAGTCCTTTCTAGTTTTTTCATCAAAATGTTCTCCCTTCTTAGTTTTATTATATCATATGTAAGCCCTTTCAGTCAATGAATTTAAAAGATAACAATAATTCTCCTAAAAAATTAGGAGAATTCATTCTTAATATTCTAATTTTAATTCATCAGGGAATAAGATCTCATATTGCTTATAAAGATCATCAAACTCATAAATTTTAAAAAACTTATGCATTTTCCCTACCTGCCATTGCTTAAAATTATAAACCTTGAAAAAAGGCAAATATCTTATTCCTTTACAAAAATGCTTTATAACGGTATCTTCTTTTATTGCTCTTTGTTCATTAAATCGAAATGGAATATACACCTTTTCCTTGCAATAGGTGTATAAGGCAGTTTGATCGGAAAAATAAAGCTTCTTTTCCTTAAGTAAATCAATTGCTCTTTCAAAAAGCTTTGTTTCCTTTACTCGCTTTACATTAATATATAAAACTCCAGAATTGAAATAATCCTTTTTAATCCAAAATTTCCCCAAATAATCTAGACACACTGCCATTTCCTTGTTTTCTATATCAATCAATTTAAAGGTTTCCAATCCAGAGCAAGTCATAGTATCTGCATCTAAATAAATGAGTTTATCACAATCAATATATCTTGTGAAAAGGAGGCGTATTAAAGAAGCTGGAGAATACTTGGGATTTCGATTTGGAGTATCCTTAAAGGTGGCCTCAAAATCCTCAGAGACATCATAATAGCTGAGTTCATTTAATGGATTTGCATCCTTCATTACCTTTCTTAAATGATCACAAGAGGCCTCACTGATTTTAGGAACAGTAGACCATGAAATTTCCATTGTCATAATATGAAGATGAACTGGTTCCTTTGTATGCTTTAAAATTGATAAAACATTTAAACAAATCCCATGAAAAATCTTACTATTTCCAGTTTGTAATACGTGGATCATACCTCATACCTCATACATCTTCTTCTAAAAGCTGTTCTTTCTTTTTTTCTTTTTTTACTCTTATTTCATATATGATATAGGCAATTGCACTCAAAATCATTAATAAATAATAGGTTAGAGCGCGCCATAATATCATTCCTGTAACACCAATGTCACTCACATTTGTCAAGCCTTCAACAAATAATGAAGCGGTAAATATGGTAGTAAATGCAAATTCTATGCCTCCTGTTCCACCTGGTGTTGGAACCCATACCATTGTCGTTATAGCAAAGGCTGAGGCTAAAATAATATAAGGCATTAAGTCAAAGCTAAAGGTTGCACCTAAGGCCTTTAATATGAAATAGGGAATTGCATAATAAAATAATAATGCAGCCATTTTTAAAAAGATTGCTCCAATAAAGGATGTTTTATGTGAAAATATTTTTTTTGCTGCAATTTGAGCATTTTCACAATAGGTATCAAAGGCTGGAATGGCCTTTGTTAAATGCTTCCCTATAAATTTAATTTTACAAAGCTTTTCTAAAATCTTCCGTAATGCATCACGGATAAACTTACAGGTTGCAATCAAGATTACAAAGACAAGTGTAAATAGATTCATTGCAAAGCCAAGTCCAATCATCCATGCTGTAGAGGAATCAAAATTTTCTGAAAATTTTCCATAAAAAACAAGGGAGGCTATCGCAAAAATATTGCTTGCTATTAAAAATGCAATAAAATTAGAAACAATGATTCCTGTAGAATCACTCGCCTTGATTTTTTTCTGTGTAAATAAATAGATTTGTATTGGCTGTCCTCCTGTTGCAAAGGGAGTAATTGCATTAAAGAAATGCTCTGATTCTCCTATCATATAGGTATCCATAAACTTTGAAGCAAATTGATTTTGCTTTGCAATAAAGCATAAGGATAACGGCCATAATAAAGCATAAAGCAATAAGCATAGCACCGCTTTAGCCATTTCTATACCATCAACCGTTTTGATTAAATCTATTGTTTTATGAATATCATTAAAGCTAAAAAATACTACAAAAACTACCGCTGTTATGAGGAGTACTATCAATACTGATATAATTGTTTTTTTATGATTAACAGGCTTCTTCTCCTGTTTTTCTTCATGTTCTTTTATTTCCATATTTTCCCAAGCCCTTCTTTCATTATTTTACTTAATTATTGCGATTTTATCAAGACTTATTGACATTTTTCTTGATAAACTCCAATAAAAATGATAAAATTCATTCATACAATAGATTTTTACATTTTAAGGAATATGTTTTATGAAGCAAAAGGAAAAAATAATTTACTATAATGATTTAAAAAATGATGACTTTTCAGGAACTCATATTAAGGCAAAGCCTTTAGAGGATTCCTTCAAATATATCCATAAAAACCCATTTTGGAATCTTGCTGCGGCTGGACTTTACTTTTTAATTGCGAAGCCCTGTATGCTCTTTATCACCAAATGTATTTGCCATCAAAAATATGCCAACAAAAAGGTAATTAAGCAGGCTAAAAAAACTGGTGCTATCATTTACGGAAATCATACAACGAAGCTAGCAGATTCCTTTGTTCCAAATTTACTTTTTCCTTTTAAAAGAACCTATATCATCGCTTCTCCAGAAACGATGTCTATTAAGGGAATACAAAGATTATTAGCTATGCTTGGTGTTATGCCTCTTACAGAAAAATTATCCTTAAAAAAGAAATTTTTGCATGCAATGCGTACTCATCTTCAAAAGAAAAAAATGATAACCATTTATCCTGAGGCTCATATTTGGCCTTATTATACAAAAATAAGACCCTATGATGATGGTAGCTTCAAATATGCCGCCTTATTTGAACATCCCGTATATGCTATGACTACCTGCTATCAAAAAAGAAAGCTCGGAAAGAAACCCAAAATTATTACCTATTTTGATGGTCCATTCTATCCAAAGCCTGAATTCAATACAAAAGAAAATGCAGCCTATTTGAGAGATTTGTGCTATAGGGCTATGGTAGATAGAGCAGAAAAATATTCTACCTATGAATATATAAAATATGTACAAAAAGAACCAGATAAAGAAAAAAATCAAGCCTAGAACTTGATTTTTTTTATTGAATTTTTAATCTAAAATACGATACAGAAAATAAGGAACCTGCTCTAGCCAGCTTGGCCAATCATGTGGGCAATCATACCCCCAATAATCACACCAGGCAGGAACACCGTGACGCTGAAGTTCAAAGTCCATTGCTCTTGTATCCTTTAAGCACTCTTCCTCCCATGCTCCTTGCCCTACACAGAGAATAATTCGTGCCTTTCGATATAAGTCCAAATAATAATGATCCATAGACATACATCGCATTGAATCCAATGGAGAATTTAGGAAGGTTAAATCATCCGCATAATCTTTGAAGAAAAATCCGGAGTGATAAATGCCTGAAAGAGCCAAAACTGCATCAAATATATCTGGCTTTCTCAAAAAGAAGTTCATGGCATGATAAGCACCCATAGAGCATCCAAAGGTTAATATCCCTGAAGCGATGCCTCCTCCATTTCCATAGGTATTTATTTCATATACTCGAGGAACAATATCGTTTAAAATATAGGAATAATATGCCTCCTGTGCCTCAATTCTATGACGAGGGTATTTCCACTGTGCACTCCAGGATTCTTCATCTATGGAATCTACACAAAAGACCTGTATTTTTCCTTGGTCAATATACCACCGCATAGCCTCAATTAATCCACGATTCTCATAATCATAAAATCTACCATTTTGGCATGGAAAGGCAATGCATGGCTTTCCTGCATGACCAAACACCTTATATTCCATATCTCTTCCTAGAGTGGGACTATATTCCTTGTAGTACTCTACCTTCATAGGAGCACCCTTTTATAAATACTGGTTTAAAACAGCTTCTAGCCATTCCTGACGACCTGAAGTGTTTTGGATTGTATCATGGGCTAAAGCATATTCGCTTAATTCCTCTAATGTAATTTTTTTATCAGCTATCTTCTTACCAATTCCTGTTGTATAAGAGACATATCTTTCTTGCTTAAAGTTTTCAAAAACCTTATCCTCTAAAAGCTTAGCAGCAACTCTTAGCCCTCTTGCAAAGGTATCCATACCCGCAATATAGGAAATGAATAAATCCTCATCTGTAAAGCTTTGACGGCGAACCTTTGCATCAAAGTTTAAGCCTCCCTTGCCTAATCCACCATTTAATAAAACCTCATACATCGCCAAGGTTGCATCATATAAATTCGTAGGGAATTGATCGGTATCCCAGCCTAAAAGCATATCCCCCTGATTGGCATCAATGGAGCCTAATATTCCATGAATTCTTGCCATATTGAGCTCATGATTAAAGGTGTGAATTGCTAAGGTTGCATGGTTTGCCTCAATATTCATTTTAAAATCATGCTCTAAGCCATAGTTCTTTAAAAAGCCTAAAACGGTTTGTACATCAAAATCATATTGATGCTTGGTTGGCTCCTTTGGCTTAGGCTCTATTAAAAGCTGTGCGTTTAAGCCACTTTTTTTATTGTAATCTCTTGCAAGCGTAAGGAGCGTTGCATAGTGGTCTAATTCCTGCTTTACATCTGTATTTAATAGGGTATCATAGCCTTCTCTTCCACCCCAGAATACATAGTTTTCTCCACCAAGCTTTTTGGTTATATCCATTGCCTTTTTAATTTGGGCTGCCGCATATGCAAATACATCAGCGTTAGGGCTTGTCCCTGCTCCTGCCAAATACCTTTTATGATTAAAGCAGTTTGCTGTACCCCATAAGCACTTGATTTGACTTCCCTTCATCTTTTCTAACACATAATCAGATACCTCATCTAGCACCCTATTGGATTCAGCTAAGGTATCCATTTCAGGAGCCATATCCCGATCATGGAAGCAAAAATATTCTATCCCTAGCTTGTCCATAAATTCAAAGCCTGCATCAACCTTTTCAAAGGCTTCTTTTACAGGATCACTATTTTCAAAGCTACGCACCATAGTATTTGATCCAAACTGATCAGAGCCCTTTGCACATAGCGTATGCCACCAGCTCATAGCAAATTTTAAATGCTCCTTCATTGGCTTTCCTAAAATCATTTCATCCTTGTTATAATATTTGAATGCTAAAGGATTGGTTGATTTTGGTCCTTCGTACTGAATTTTTCCTACTGTAAAATACTCTTTCATTTTTTTGTCCTCCTATATTTTAAAAGCTTTTTTGTAGAATTCTTTTAAGCTAATATATGCTTCTTTATATAAGGCATATCCTTTTTGATATGCCTCTACCCATAAAGGATTTGGTTGGGTAATATCCATAATTTCAATAATTTGCTTCGTAGCCTCCTCAATCGATGGATATATGTGATCGGCAACCATAGCTAATATAGCAACGCCCAATGCACCACCCTCATCCTGAACGATTCGTTCGAGCTGCTCATGAAAGCAAGAGGCTATAATGGTTCTCCAAAGCTCTCCTTTAGCTCCACCACCAGCAACTCGTATATGATATTTTGATTTAGGAAGCAAGGAATAGCAATCCTTTAAGCTATAGGCAACACCCTCTAATACAGCTCGAATGATATCCCTAGAGCTTGTGTTTTGCCTTATACCAATAAAGGTTCCTGAGGCATACGGATCTAAGTGAGGTGTTCTTTCTCCATTTAAATATGGCAAATAGATAAGTCCATTGGCTAAAGGCTCAGAAGCCTCTGCTTCTGCATTCAAATCATTATATTTCACATCAGCAAATAAGGTTTCCTTTAGCCATTTATAGGATAATCCACAGCCATTGGTTACTCCCATAATATGATAGGTATCTGGAACGGCATGCATAAATACCTGTAGTTCATTTTCTTTTATATCGGATTTCAAGATGGGAGAAAATACAACTCCAGAGGAGCCTAAAACTATACTTAAATCGCCTCTTTTAATAATTCCATTCCCAATAGCTGCCGCAGCCTGATCTCCTGCCCCACCTACAATAAAACAGGTTTCCTCTAATCCCAATTCCTCTGCAATTTCTTTTTTTACATAGCCTGTAATATCACTAGATTCCATTAATTTAGGAAGCTTGTCTAAAGATAGCTCCATATAATCCAAAATATCTTTTGAATAGCATTTATGAAGGATATCTAGCATTTGCATTCCTGATGCATCAGAATATTCCGTAGTAAAGCTTTCTGAAAGGGCATACCGAACATAGTCCTTAGGAAGCATAATTTTATTGATTTTTTTGTACAGCTCAGGCTCATTATTTTTTACCCATAATAGCTTAGAAAGCGTAAAGGAGGGAATGACAGGATTCCCAGTGATTTCTTTCATACGATTTCCAAAATGAGCTTCAAGCTCCTGTGCTTCTAAAATGGCACGATTATCACACCATATGATACTATTTCTTAAAATATGATCCTTATCATCTAATAATACGAGTCCATGCATCTGTCCTGATAGACCAATACCTGATATGCTATATCCCTCCTGGGTGATTTCCTTTATGGTGCTTTTCGTAGCAATAACCCAATCCATAGGATTTTCCTCTGCATATCCTGGATGAGGTACAGTCATATCATAAGCATAGGACTTAGAGGTCATGACCTTTCCCTTTTCATTAAAACAAACGGTTTTTGTTCCACTCGTACCAATATCAATTCCTAAATAATATTTCATTTTTTTACCTCGTTTATAGCTTTTTATTTTTATCTAAATTCCTATTTTCTGGAACACTCTTTGTAATAAAGGCATTGCTTCCTATGGTAATATTCGGACCAATGATGGTTTCTCCCCCAAAAATAGATGCCTCAGAATAGATTGTTACATGATCTAAAATGGTTGGATGTCTTTTCTTTCCTTGAAGGCTATGACCATCCCTTAAGGATAGGGCGCCTAGGGTAACTCCTTGATATATTTTAACATAATTTCCAATGATTGTTGTTTCTCCAATAACAATTCCCGTGCCATGATCAATAAAGAAATGATGACCGATTTCAGCTCCAGGATGAATATCTATCCCTGTTTTATTATGAGCCTCCTCACTTAATACTCTTGGCAATAGGGGAATATCTAATAAGAATAGCTGATGTGCTATTCTATAAATAAAGATCGCGTACAATCCTGGATAGCATAAAATAATTTCTGTTTTAGTATTTGCAGCAGGATCGCCATCAAATATTGCTGATAAATCCGTCTGTAGTAAGGCATCAATTTGAGGTAATCCCTCGACAAATTGTTCTACAAGAAGCTCCTTATCCAATGGAAGCTTAAGTAGCTGCTCAATGCTTTGTAATAACAAGGCTAAATTTTTTTTCAAGGCATTTAGCTTTAATTCAAAATAGGTGTTTTTATCTACAATTTCATCACTAAAGCCTGGAAATATAACGCCCCAAGCAGAGTGAATAAAATCCTCGACAATTTCTTTTTTTAGCATTTGCATTTCATGAAGATTAAGCTTTTTCGAATTTATCCAATTTTCTAAAGTTTCACTCATATATTCAACTCCAATATCTCATATTTATTATATATCTTTTCTTCTAAAAAGGAAACATGAAAAAGAAAAAAATTCCTCTGATTAGAGGAATTAATATACACCTAAAGCAAGCATGGCTTTCGCAACCTTGTCAAAGCCTGCTATATTCGCACCTGTAAGCGTATCAAAGGAATTTCCAAGAGATTTTGCTGTATGGTAGGTATTATGGAATATCTGAACCATAATTTTCTTTAATTTAGCATCAACCTCCTCAAAGCTCCAGCTTAATCGTGCTGAATTTTGACACATCTCTAATCCAGAGGTTGCAACACCCCCTGCATTGGCAGCCTTTGCAGGACCATAAACGACCTTATGCTCTATAAAATATTTAGCTGCTTCTAGGGTAGAAGGCATATTGGCTCCTTCACAGACAGCAATAACTCCATTTTGAACTAAGACCTTAGCGTCCTCCAAATCAAGCTCGTTTTGAGTTGCACAAGGTAAAGCTATATCACAAGGAATTTGCCAAATGCCCTTAGCTCCCTCATGATAAGAGGCTGTAGGTACTTTTTCTATATATTCCTGAATTCTGCCTCTTCTTCCCTCTTTGATTTCTTGAATGAGCTCAAGCTTTATTCCAGTCTTGTCATAAATATATCCATTTGAATCACTCATAGCTACTACAGTCGCCCCAAGCTCAATCGCCTTTTTACATGCATATATGGCTACATTTCCAGACCCAGAAACAAGGACTGTTTTCTTCTTAAAGGAATCCTCCTTCATGACCTTTAGAGCTTCTTCTGTAAAATAACATAATCCAAAGCCTGTGGCCTCCTTTCGAACCAATGACCCACCAAAAGGAATTCCTTTTCCAGTTAAAACCCCAACGGTTTTATTTTGGATTCTTTTATATTGACCATATAAATATCCAACCTCTCTTGCACCAACCCCAATATCTCCAGCAGGAACATCTGTATCTTCCCCAATATGTCGATATAATTCTGTCATAAAGGCCTGACAAAAGCTCATAATTTCATGATCTGATTTCCCCTTAGGGTCAAAATCAGAACCACCCTTACCCCCTCCCATAGGTAAAGAGGTTAAGGAATTTTTGAGTACCTGCTCTAATCCTAAAAATTTTATAATAGAGGCATTTACACTTGGATGGAAGCGTAGCCCACCCTTATAGGGTCCAATACTGGAATTATATTGAACACGATAGCCTCGATTCACTTGAACTTCTCCCTTGTCATCTATCCAAGCAACGCGGAATTGGACAAAACGCTCAGGCTCCACAAAGCGTTCTAATATCTTATTCTTTTCCAGCTCAGGATGCTTCTTTACATAAGGCTCTAAGGATTCTAAAATCTCATAGGCTGCCTGTAAAAATTCTTTCTCATTTGCATTTTTCCTTTGTAAATCCTCATAAACTCTTTTCACATATGGTGTTTGCATAGTATCATGTCCTCTCTTTTTTATATCATATCATTAAAGAATAAAAAAATCTAGAAAAAATGTGATTTATTCGAAATATGGCAACAAAAAAAGAATAATCTTCTTATTCTAATTTGTTTTACTGTATATTTTATTCTATAGGCCTTATAAAAATACATCTTTATTTCGAAAAACTGATATTCTAAAAAAGATAGGCCTTTTTCTACGATTTGTTAAGATTTTTTAATAGAATATCCAAATCTTCCTAGATTTTTACCTAAAGTATAATAGGCTCCATGAGAATACGTTATCGGATTTGCTAAATCCAAATGAAATCGATTCATCTCATCTAAATATCCATCCTCTACTGTTACACCTAGAACCTCAGCCAAAAACATATCATGAGAGCCTAGAGGGATAATCTCCTTTACTCTACACTCTATATTTACAGGGGACTCCTTTATACTTGGGGCTTTCACAAATTTTGATGCAATGGGGGTTAGCTTCGTAGCTTTAAATTTATCCACGGTTTGACCAGAAGTAACTCCACAATAATCTGTTGCGTAAGCCAAAGCCTCCGTTGTCAGATTGATAACAAATTCTTTTGTTTCTTTCAAAATAGCATAGGAATAGCGCTCAGGTCTCACAGAAATATATACCATAGGAGGATTGGTACAGCATGTTCCTGTCCAAGCTATGGTTATTATATTCCTTTTTCCCTTTGAATCCTGCATGCTGACTAAAACCGCAGGTAATGGATATAGCATATTTCCCGCCTTCCAATATTGTTTTGACATAAATACACACTCCTTAGGATAAGTATTGCTCCTTGATTTCCTCTATTTCAAGTAGCCTTGTTATAGCTTCATCTAGCTTTTGTTCTATTTCTTTTTTTATCTTTTCCTTTTCCATAAGCTGGACATAGTCTGTCGTTATAGAAGCGATTTGATTTGTTATTTCCTTAACTTTTTCCTCGTAGTCCTGAATATCCTTTTCAAGCCTAGCCTGCTCATTTCTTAGCTTTGCAGGAAACTTATTCTCCTTAGGTCTAGCTCCCTTGGTGATGGACATCGTATTTTTTTCCTTTTGGACTTGATTTAAAAATTCACTAAAGGATAACAAATAAGGGCAAATCGTTCCATGCTCATATACCAACAGCTGATTACAGATTTTATCAAGAAAATAACGATCATGGCTTACGATGAGTATTGGTCCCTTAAAGGATTCAATATAATCCTCTAAAATCTCTATTGTATAAATATCTAAATCATTGGTCGGCTCATCAAGTAATAATACATTGGGATTTCTCATTAAAACTCTTACCAATTGCAATCGTCTTTTTTCCCCACCAGAAAGCATTTTTACTTTAGAATATTGAAGCTCTGAGGTAAATAAAAAGCGCTCTAATAATTCACTTGCTGAAATAGTTCCATCGAGGGTTTCTATGTAAGATTGCTCCTCTTTTATATAATCAATGACACGGATTTCTGGATCAATACAATCTAAGATTTGAGAAAAGTACCCAATCTTAAGTGTTTCTCCAAGGATGAGCTCTCCTTCATCTAGCGTCTCTTCCTGCATTAGTATTTTGAATAGGGTTGTTTTTCCTGCCCCATTGTCTCCAACAATCCCAATAACATCACTACGCTTTAAGGAAAAGGAGACATCCGAAAAAAGCTTCATATCTCCATATGCCTTAGACCCATGCTTCATTTCAATTATTGTTTTTCCTAAATATGTATCCTTAGAGGAAAAAGCCATATCCTTTGCTTCATGAAAGGTAATTTGAGAAAGCTTTTCAAAGCGTTCAATTCGGCTTTTACTTTTCGTCCTTCTAGCCTCCACACCTCGATGCATCCATTCTGCCTCTGTTTTTAAGATACTTTTGAGCTTTAGCTGCTCCTTTTTTTCATTTTCTAAACGAACTGCCTTCAATTCTAAAAACTTTTCATAATTGGCATCATACAAATAAGTCTTCCCATAATCAAGCTCAAGCATTTTATTACAAACTCTTTGTAAAAAATATCGATCATGGGTTACCATTAAAAGACCTCTTCTAAATTTGATTAAATATTTCTCAAGCCAAAGAATCATTTCATTATCTAAGTGATTGGTCGGCTCATCTAAAAGTAAAAAATCAGAATAAGAAACTAAGACCTCAGCAAGAGCCAATCGTTTCTTTTGACCTCCAGAAAAATGCCTTGTAGTCGCCTCATACTCATGAAAGCCTAGCTTAGAAAGAATGGATTTTGCCTCATACTCTAAAATCGGATGCTCCTTCGTGCTATTCTTCATTATCAGCTTTAAGATTGGAACATCCTCTTCAAACTCTGGAGCCTGAGGTAAATAATTGAGAATCATTCCCCCAGATTGGATAATAGCTCCTGAGATGGGCTTTTCCAACCCAAGCAATAGTTTTAAAAGGGTCGTTTTTCCTGTTCCATTAACTCCAATGATTCCTACCTTATCCTCTTCTGTAACAGAAAAGCTGGCATGATCTAAAAGAAGTCGATCAATATATTTAAAGCTTACATCATCAAAATGAATGACCATAATTACCCTCCTAATTTCTTTTCTAAAACCACTATAGAATATTTTTCCTCTTGAACAACAATTCCCGTCTTTTCAAAGCCTTGCTTTAACCAAAAGGATTCACTTTGCTGATTCCCCTGGACATAGCCTAAGCGAACAAATGCGAACCTCTTTTTCCAGGCAAGACATGCTTCCTCTATAATTTTACTTCCAACACCTCTATGCTGAACCTCCTTATTCACCATAAAAAAGCCAATAAATACCGTTTTTTCATTTGGATATTCCACTATAAAATCCATAACAGCATAGAGCATATTTTCTTTAAAAAAGCCAACATAAAATTTATCAAAGGATGTCTTTTTTGAAGGAAGCCTCTTCATATCCTCTTCTATACTTTCTTTGGTTGGAAAGGGTGGACAAAATTCATAATATAAAGGATTTTTCTGGCAAAGCTTAAGGATTAAATCAAGATGATTCTTCTTTAATTTTATTACCTGAAATTCGGTAGATAATAGCCTAAGCTCCATAAAAGCACACCCCTTCTTCTACTTCTTATAAAAGTATACCATAAAATACGAATTTTTTGACAAAAAAATGAAACACTTATGCTATAATATACTATAAATAAGGAAAGGAGAGATTTCAGTGATACCACTTAATAAAAGAATTTTAACCGTACAAACCTCTAAAATTAGACAGTTTAATGATTATACAAAAGAGGTTGGTGTGGATGTGATACTGACCTTAGGGGAGCCAGATTTTCATACTCCAGAAGAAATATCAAAGGAAGCCATCTATGCATTACAGCACCATGAAACAAAATATGGTCCTACCCCTGGATTTTTAGATGTAAGAAAAAAGATTTGTGAATATGAAAAAAGAGTCAATGATTATGACTGTACCCCGAATGAGGTGCTTGTTACACATGGCTCTACAGAGGCCTTAACTAGCGCTTTATTTACAATGCTCAATGAGGAAGATGAGGTCATTGTATTGAACCCAACCTATCCGATGTATCGACAAATGGTTGAGTTTATGGGAGGGAGGCTCGTTCCAATTGATATTTCTGTAACTGATTTTCAGGTAACCAAGGAGCAATTAGAAAAGGCAATCACACCGAAGACCAAGGCTATCATACTGACCTCTCCAAATAATCCTACAGGTACAGTTTTAAATGATCAGTCCTACGAAATACTATATCAGCTCGTCAAGGATAAACCCATTTTTATCATATGTGATGATGTATATAACCAGATTATATTTGAGAATCGAAAGCCTGGATTTGTTCGTTATAAGGATTTAAAGGATAGGATTATCGTTTGTCAATCCTATTCCAAATCCTATGCTATGCCTGGCTGGAGATGTGGATATTTGATAGCCAATGAGGAATTTATATCTCATGCTGTTAAAATACATCAATATATGATAGTTGCGTTAAATACATTTATACAGCCAGCAATGATTAAGGCCTTAGATTTTGATTCTAAGGATATGGTTCAAAGCTATAAGGAAAGACGAGATTATATATATGATCGCTTAATCCGAATGGGACTTGAGGTTAAAAAGCCAGAGGGTGCCTTCTACATCTTCCCTTCTATTAAGAAATTCAAAATGAGCTCCTTTGAATTTTGCAAAAAATTTGCAGAGGAATATAAGGTTGCTATTATTCCAGGAGACTGCTTTGAAGCAGATGATTATATACGAATTAGCTATTGTGTAGACATGGATACCATTCAAACAGCATGCGATCGATTAGAAAAATTTATTAAAGCACTGGAGGAAAAAGAATGATACAAAAGGAAAAATTTACATTATCTAACGGAATAAAGATTCCTACTGTTGGTTTAGGAACCTGGCAAACCAAGGATGGGGAAGATGCCTATAATTCTGTCAAATGGGCTTTAGAGGCTGGCTATAGACATATTGATACAGCCTACACCTATGGAAATGAGGCAAGTGTAGCTAAGGCAATAAAGGATTCTAAGATAGACCGCAAGGAGATATTTATAACAACCAAGCTCCCTGCCAATATAAAAACCTATGAGGGAACCTTATCTCATTTTACCCAGTCCTTAAACCATCTTGAAACCGAATATATTGATTTGTATTTAATTCATGCCCCTTGGCCTTGGACAAATGTGGGAGAGGATTGTACCGAAGGAAATATTGCCTGCTGGAAAGCTATGATTGAGCTTTATAATGCAGGTAAAATTAAAGCGATTGGAGTTTCAAATTTTCATCCTAAGGATATAGAGGCTCTCATAGAAGCTACGGGTGTTGTTCCTATGGTCAATCAAATCCGTTATTTTATTGGAAATACTCAGGATAAAATAACCACCTATTGTAAAGAAAGAAACATCCTCATAGAGGCTTATTCTCCTTTTGCTACAGGTGAAATTTTAGAAAACGAAAAGCTATTTCATATGGCGAAGAAATATAATACAACCATCCCAAAGATTTGCTTACGCTTCTGCTATCAAAATGGTACGCTTCCTCTTCCAAAATCAATTCATAAGGAAAGAATCTTTGATAATTTAGAATTTGATTTTGAAATCACAAAGGAAGATATGGAGTATTTAAATTCCTTATCAGGAATTGGATCAATTAAGCCTTTAAGAAGCTAAGAAAAAAGGAGTTCAAAACTCCTTTTTTTTACTCTACTATAATATCTGTTTTGGTTAGATTGCTGAAGGATGCACTACACTTTTCAGCATATAAGGCAACACCATCATTACCAAGTGGTGTAAAGGTTGTTCCAGTCATCGTATAATATCCATCATTTATAAATACCTCTACAGAATTATTATCTAAATAGATTTCTAACTTAATTTTTCCCTGAATTGGGTCTACCTTAGCATATCTTACCCCATCCATTAGGCTACCACAATGAATTCGATCAAAATAAACATAGCCTCTAGAAGCATCATAGCCAATTCTTGTATAATACTTTGTTCCTTTAAATACCTCAATTCCGGCTTTTCCAGAGGAGCCCATAGAAGCAACATCTATATCCATTGTAATTCTTGAGGTTCTTGAGGTAAAGCTATCCAAAGGCTTTATCTCATTTTCTAATCGTATAGCATTTTCCTTTACTTCATTTTTGAAGTAATTTTTTATTTCTCTTACTGGAGCTTGATAGATATGATTTTCCTTTAAGGTTAGCTCTCTAGGAAGAACCATTCCTCCACACCAACCATCCTCTTTGGTAATATTTGCCTCACTCCAGCTTCTCATCCAAGCCGTTAAAATTGCTCTACCATCGCTGGTTTTAACGGTTTGAGGTGCATAAAATGAAAAGCCTTTATCAAATTCTTCTACATCTGTATTGGGTGTTTTATAAAACTTATTTGAATTAACAGATAAATTTCCTAAGACATATATACAGGAATCTGCATTTTGGAATACATATTCTCTTTCATCTCCAATCGATTGAGGAGATGCAATTAAAACATCTGTAGTATCAATTGTGATTAAATCTGGACATTCCAAAATTCCACCCAAATCATTTCTAGAATAAACAACTCCTGCATAGGTATAAGGTCCTGTAACCTCCTCTGCCTGAAACATAATAATTTGTTTATTTCCCGTCTTATTGTCCTTGTTTCCAGTCAATATATAAAATTTACCATCCCGCTTAAAAAGCTTTGGATCTCTGAAATCTGCATTAGAGAAGCCCTCAGGCAAATCCTTACCACTTAAAAGTAATTCATCTAGCTTTTGATAGGTTTTTCCGTCGTAGGAATAAGCCATTCCCTGATTTTGAACATCTGTTACAGCAGTATATGCAAGATATTGAACTCCGTTTTCTACTAAGGCTGTTCCTGAAAAGCAACCACTAGCATCATATTCCTTATCTGGTGCTAGAGCAACATCCTCTAGCTCCCATTTGATAAAATCCTTTGTCGTCTGATGCCCCCAATGCATCGGTCCCCAAACGGCATCATAGGGATTATACTGATAATATAAATGGAACTTATCCTGAAATTCTGAAAAGCCATTTGGATCATTCACCCATCCGATTGGAGGATTTAAATGATATGTGTTTTTCAGCTCTTGATTTACAGAAGATATATTATCCTTTATGTAATTGTTTGCGTTTGTAATAGCCTCCGATACCGCAAAGGTTTTTTCTTCTGGCTTTGTCGTACAAGAGGTAAGGGAAATTGCTCCTACTAATACCATAGTTCCTAATACATTATAAACCTTTCTTCTCTTCATCATCTTTTTTCTTATCCTTTATCTTTTGTATCACTTTAGAAATAAGTCCTTTTTTCTTTTCTTCTATTATAATAACATTATCCTCATCTAAGGATTCTGTAACCTCAACCTCTTCAAATTCATTATACTCCATTGTTATAGCCTTGGTTGTTGTTTCATTAAAGAATCTTGCCTGATCTGGCTTGATTGCAACACGAATTTGCTCATTTCCTTTGATCTTATGCATGCTTGTTGTTTTGATAATGATATTTTTTTCTCCGATGCTTCCATGAACATTAATGATATCTCCTAAAAGCTCAACGATTTTTGTTTGCATTGTAAGAGAATAATTTTCTAATTTCTTAAATTCTTCATCCTTTTCATACACTAGGTTTTCTGGACGAATACCATAAACAAGACGATGCCCAACATAATTCTTTAAAAGACTCATTTGGTCCTTTGTCATATGAATTACATCCTGACTATGATCAATTTTAAAAGTGCCATCCTCTAATAATTCTCCATGAATAAAATTCATAGCTGGTGTACCAATAAACCCTGCAACAAACATATTTGTTGGATACTGATAAATTTCATTTGGCTCTCCAATTTGCTGGATAAAGCCATCCTTCATTACTACAATACGAGATGCCATGGTCATGGCCTCTATTTGATCATGGGTTACATAAATGGTGGTTGCCCCAACGCTTTCATGGATTCTTACAATCTCGCTTCGCATTGCTACTCTTAGCTTTGCATCTAGATTGGATAACGGCTCATCCATTAAGAATACCTTAGGCTGACGCACAATTGCTCTACCTAAGGCCACTCTCTGCCGTTGACCTCCAGATAACGCCTTAGGACGTCGATATAGATAAGGCGTAAGCTTTAATATTTTAGCAGCCTCTAGTACTCTTCGGTCAATTTCCTCCTTAGGTACCTTTCTAAGCTTTAACGCATAAGCCATATTCTTATAAACAGTCATTTGAGGATAAAGAGCGTAGGATTGGAATACCATCGCAATATCACGATCCTTAGGAGCCATAGTATTCACTACAACATCATCAATATATAAATCCCCAGAGGATATTTCCTCTAATCCTGCAATCATACGTAGGGTCGTTGATTTTCCACAGCCTGAGGGTCCAACAAATACAATAAATTCTCTATCTCTTATATCAATGGTAAAATCATGAACTGCATGAACTCCCCCTTCATATACCTTGTTTACATTGATTAATTTTACTGTTGCCATATTATTTACCTACACTTTCTATTTCTTTTTCATTTCCCATAGCCTTCATAGCACCAAAGCCCGTTGTTGTATATGCACCACACTTACATGCAAACTCTACCATGGGCTGATACTCTTGTAGGGTAAGATTTTTCGCCTGGCTTCCCTTTTTCAGCAGCATAGAGATCAATCCACCGAAAAACGAATCTCCAGCTCCCGTGGTATCAACGGCCTTTACTTTAAAGCCCTTAACCTCAATCCTACATCCATTTCTATATAAAATTGCACCTGCTGAGCCTAATGTAATCAAAAATATTTTATCCTGATGTTTAAATTGCTCCATACCCTCTTCTATTTGATTGGTATCGGTTAAATAGAACAGCTCATCCTCACTAAACTTTATAATGTCAGCATATGTGATATATTCTAAAATAACTTCCTTTAATTCCTTGTGATTCTCCCAAAGATTTAACCGAATATTAGGATCAAAGCAGATGAGTGCATCCTTTTGTCTTGCCCGCTGAATCAAATCAAGATGAACCTCTCTAGAAGCTTCTGTTTTTAACGCAACACTTCCAAATTCAAGGATATCCCCTTGTTCAAAAGTAACCTCTTTAAAATCCTCTTTCGTAAAATATAAATCAGCAGCATTTGCCCTATAAAAGCTGAATTCCCTCTCTCCATCCTCCTTATAGCTGACAAAGGCTAAGGATGTATGATATTGCTTGCTTTTTTTTATATAAGAGGTATCAACCCCTGTGTTTTGTAATTCTTCAATTAAAAATTCACCAAAGCCATCATCTCCAACCTGAGTCAAATATATAGCTTTTTGTCCAAGCTTAGCTGCTTGTACACAAACATTGGCTGGAGCTCCACCTGCATTTTTTATAAACTGCTGGATATGCTTTAATGAGCCTGTTCCAACCGATTGAAAATCAATTAATACTTCGCCAATACTAACCAGCTTACTCATAGAATTTCACATCCTTATAGATAATATCTGCCTTATTTCCGAAAAAGGAAAAATTAGACTCTGGCATGGCATACATTCTCGTTGATAATGCAGCTTCATTATTTACATAAATTGTAAGAATTTGTCCATCTATGATTCCATCAATATGGATTGTAGATTGCTTCTTAAAGGAATATGGCATAGCCAGCTGTATTTTTCCATAATCAGAAAACCCCTTAGCCTGATTATAAAAGCCAATCTCATTCTTATCCAAGTTCAAGGAAAGCACTAGCTCACTTAATACATGATTTGCTTTTGTATTAAAGCTTAAACCAAAACTCCCCTTTACATCCTTAACCTCTACATCAAATTCAAATCGAGTAATATTTTTCGCTAAGGTCTCAACTACATATGCCTTGGAAGCATCAGCATCAAAGTTCATACTCTTAAGTGCATCCCCATTTTTCAAGGAATAGGATACAGGAGTCTGAAAGGTTTGCTTATATTCCTCAATCATTTTTGGCTTCAATTCCCCATTTTCCTGCTGAACCAGCTCATGGGTTACTAAATTTCCTGCCCAATCAAAGCCTCCATTATCCCATTCACCCGTTTTTGTTGCACACCAGGCAAATACATAAAGCTTATCTAGGCCCTTTTCCATTCGACCTGCATAAAAGCCCTCATCATCAAAATAATCTACTTCTGGCTTAATCCATGCATCATTTAAATTCTTTTTATATCGATAATGAGTAACTCGGTGAGCGCCCTGCTCACTATAGCTTAAATAATAGTATCCATTATACTGAAGAAAGGTAGGACATTCCATATTATAGGTACCAGAATCATTTTTAAAGAATACTCCATTATCTGTCCATACCGTAAGATTTTTACTTTTATATTGCTTGATTACACCACAATCATTTACTCGGGTTGTAACTAGCATATACCATGTATTATCTGCATCGTTAAAATATACATAGGGATCTCTAAAATCATTACAGCCTCCATAAAAGCCATCTGCTTCTATTTTTTTCCATTTGATTTTATCTAAACTTGTAGCATGCTGAATTTTCTCAAAATAAGGAAGCCCACTATTTTTATAATCATTATGTCCTGTATAAAAGCAATGATATAATCCATTATGATCCTTAACCACAGAGCCTGTCCCTAAAGCTAAATCCTGACTATACAAATCATTTTCATATGGAATGACTTCTCCATAATCATGATAATTCACAAAATCCTTTGTTGTCATCAAAGCAAAGGGATGAAATCCTAAATGCGTATTTCTTCCATCCTGAAGATAAAAAATATTCATTTCACCATTGTCATAAAATGGCATAACATCTCCTACATAGCCTACTACAGACTTTGGATTGACAGAATATGCTCCTTGATCTACAGAATCCTTTTCAGCTGCCTTTACAGAACCACCAAAATCACAGGCTGTAAGTCCAAAGCAGAGCAAGGCTACTGCTAGCAGTTTTTTTATTTTCATACTCCCTTTACCTCTCTTATCATTAAATTCATAACCATACCTGAGGATTTTATCTCATATCCTCCATCCAAATAGATTCTACTGGAGATGGTTTCCTTTCCTTCATCAATAAATACTTCCACACTGGATTGGTCTACAAGAATTCGAATTTGAATTTTCCCATAGGCCTCATTCGTGTATCGTATACAGCCATTTAAATTATTGGAAGCCTTTGTATCAAGATAGATTCCCTTCTCATTGCCTCCAATAATAAAATTACCATTGAATGCTTCAAAGCAAAGACAAAAGACCTCTCCTACTTCGGCTACTATATCTAAACTACAACCTATCCTTTGTCCATCATAAGGGTACTCCTTACTATAATACTCCTTTATTGTATGAACTGGACTTTGACAAATTGTATTATTTTTCCAAGTTAATTCACGTGGGAAAGTTGTAGCTCCTACATATCCATGATCCCACTCATCTGTAGGATATCTCTTCCCCCACATTTCAAGCCATCCAACCATAATTGGCTTTTCTTCTCCCGAAATAAATTGAGGAGCATAAAAGGTATCTCCCTTATCTATTTCTTGAATTCGAAGAACATCCATCCTCTTGTTTTCTAAATCAAGATGTCCTAAAATAAAGACGCTTGAATTGACATTTTTAAAATCATTATTTCTTTCTTTTACATTACAGCCGGATACTAAGATAACATCCATATCCCCAACCTTGTGATAGCTTGGACATTCCCCCATATCTCCGAGCTCATAAAAAGGTCCTATTGTAAAATCATATTTAAAATTAGACAGTGTCTTACTTTTTAAAACAAGAATAACCCCCTCGTTTGTAGAAAGCTTCTTTCCACCAATAAAAATATAATACTGCTGATTCATATATACTGGATAAGGATCTCTAAAATCAGCTCTACTATAATCTAAAGGTAAATCCGATGGATTAAATAGACAGCTTTCACTTTTTTGAAAAAATATCCCATCCTGTGAAGTGGCACAATAAATATCCTCTTCCTTATATTCCTTTGTCTCTAGGTGACGTGTATATATTAAATGTAATTCATCCTTTGATACAATAGCACCCCCAGAAAAGCAACCAGACTCAACTGCTTGATTTTCCGGAGCTAAAGCTACTGGATAATCCTGATATGAAATTAAATCCTTTGATACAAAATGTCCCCAATGCATCGGTCCCCATTTTGAATCATATGGATAAAACTGATAAAACAAATGGTATTCATCCTTGAATTTAACCAAACCATTTGGATCATTCATCCAACCAACAGGAGGCATCATATGATATTTTAAACGATAGTTTTTATTCACTTTTTTGGCGTTTGAGCTAATAAAATCATTAGCACTTTTTATACTATAATTCACAACATCCCCTCCTTCACTTTTTATTGCTATTGTAGGAGGAAGAACTTACTTTTTCTTCCTCCCATCAGCATTACGAATTATGCTACATCTTGAGCATAAATAATTAATTCACTAAATTCAATTACAGCACCATTAAGCTTCGCATTGGCTTCACTACCAAACTGCCATAAAATCTCAAAATACATATCTGTTGCAAAGGCACTTGTTGTAGAAAATTCAAATGTTTGCTCCGTTGTCGTAAAGTTAACTGTCGCACTTAACCGAGGATCCCATTGACCAAATACATTTAAGAACATTGCACAAGAAATATCCTTATCTGCCTTAGCCTTAAAAGAAATCGTATAGATCTTATCAGCCTCTAGCTTGATTTTTTTCACAAACATTTTATTATGCCAATCGGTTGTACCAATCTTTGTCATTTCATAAATGAGTTTTCCATCATTGGTATAAAGATTACCAGCAGCACTTTCAGCATCATTATACGTTTCTAAGCCTTCTGGAGTAAATACATAGGAGGATGTCTCTGTAGTCTTGTCTCCACCAACCTCTTCAATTTTTAAATTACTTACAGTAAGCTTGTTTCCTAAAGATAAATCATCTAAATGTCCAAACTGGAATTGTAATGTTACATTATCTTTTGCTGTATCTGGTTTTACAATTGTACTAAAGTTTTTCTTTTCTCCTGCTGCAAGGCTTAAGCCATACAAAGCATCAATTCCCTTTTCAGCATCGCCATTATTAATACAAATTTCAAATTGAGATTGTGCATATTCAGCTTCTACATCCACACTTATTTTATACTTTTTATTTGCAGCTAAATCATAGCCTGGACGAACATATAATCTAGATTGCCATACGCCATTGTCTCCACCTGTTGTTTTAATATGAACCGTAGTAGCATCATCCTTACTATCAATTGTAGCTTCTCCATCAAAGCCACCCCAAACAACACCCTCTGTATTATATTTAAAATCAGGAGTTACATTTGTGTATGTATCTTCCCCTACACTTTGAGTCACCTCAACATTAGAAATATCAAGAGTAAATACCTCCAGCATACCTAATTGTAGGCATACATATGTTTCTTCTGCCTTAGCAGTAAATGTATGTTCTATTTTATTTGCACCAGCAACAATATCATATTCAACATTGTTTACGCCACCAACTTCAACCTTTATTTTTCCAGCAACAGAGGATGTAAAGCTAAATGCAATCTTACAATCGGCTCCTGCTTGAGTGGCAAGCTTTGAATTTTCAAATTTAATATGCCATGCTTCTCCATCCACCTTGGTTGCTTTAATCTGGTAGTTTCCTTTGACAATACCACTGCTACCTTCTACAAGACCTGGTGTTTCATTAAAGAAAAATGTATTAAAATCACCAACAGCTGAATCATTAAATTCATACTTTTTATACATCTTTTTTTCTGCTAAAGCAGGTGTTACACTTAAGGTTGCAAAGGCTGTTCCTTCATTTCCTGCTTTATCGGAAACAGCATATTTTACTTCATAATCTCCATCAGCTGCTGGAGTTACCTTTCCATTGGTTACAGTAAGGGTTGGCATAACCGTAATTTCAATAGAGCTTGTTAAATCACCATCAACATCGTCTAAAGCACTTACTCCCTTTAGTAAATCAATCGTCTCATTTACAGAGCAGCTGACATCTTCTACCCCTGTAATTTCAGGACTTACCTCGTCCTTTGCCTTTTTTTCGCCACAGGATGCTAGCCCTAGGGCAGCAACTAATGTGACTAATACTAATCCTTTTTTCATTTTTTCTTTTCCTCTTATCATAGATTTGGTTGTAAATATAACAACTCCTATTGATTAACAACCATAAAATAATCAATAAAAGCATTAAACAGATTTATCAAAATTTTTGAAAGCACGTTAACTTTGCTTTTTTATTCTGAATGATCTACCTGTCCATACTCATTGAGATAGGCATCCTCTTTTTCTTTTTTCATTAATTCCTGAGGTGTTGTTTTTAAAGCCCTAGCCTTTAATGTATACATATTGAAAAACATCGTTTTCGCTATCATAAATAAAATGAAGTATGGAATAAAAAATAATAGATGTGGGAGATATACGGCTATATACCCTACACCAATCATAACAATAATTAAAGTCAAGCTTCGTATCAAGCCACCAAAAATCAGCATAATGCTATTGTAGATTAGCTGTCTAAAATTAACATTCATAGATAAAATTATAATAGGTGCATGAATGAAAAATACAATTCCAAAAAATAAAGCGATATAGGATAAAATCAATATGACAATTTGATTATTTTCTGGATGAGTCATAAAGAAATAGATATTCAAAATAGAAAATACTAATAAAATAAGTTCAAATATTGTAAATTTTAAAATAATCCAGCCATTTTCCTTTATGCCTATCCAGCCATCTCGAATCGTTCTTGTATTGACATCGTTTTTTAAATACGCAACAACCCCAATACATACTGGGATAAAGGGGAGTACAAGGCATGCTGAAAGGATTAAGAGAATCGTTATTGCAATATATTCAAATATCACATCACCTAGTAATCTTAATCCTTTCATACCTGAATACTCCTTAAAAATTTATTTTCCCATGGATTCTAAATAGCGATTATACCCATCCTGATTGATCTTCTTCACCTGTTCAATACCAGCCTTGGTAAGTTTTGCTTGGAAATCATTCCATTCAGAATCAGAAATAGCCTTACCTGCAAGCATCCATTCCATGAACTGTGCACTAATTACATCTCCTAAATTGGTTTCATAACGAGCAAGTGAATTGATTTCCTCTAGGGTATAGGAAATATTTGGAAAGCCCGTAGTTCCTTCATATGCATAAGGCTTAACATATTTTTCTAATCTTTCTAAGCGTAGAACTGCTCTAGGCTCCATCACTACATTTTTTTCCCATTGCTCATGTGATAAATAAATCATTCCTAGAGGAGCATTTTTTAATCTTAATTCATCCATTGTTGTTCCAGCAGGAAGCTCAAGGTTTACCAATCTTCCTTGTTCATCCTTCGTTTCTGAATAAACAATCCCTATTGGACCATAATTGATCTGTGCAGAAATATATGGATCAAAGAAACGATCTAAATAGGTTAATAGCACTTCCTTATAATCACATTTTGAAAATACAACACATTCTCCCTTTTCTACCTCTAATAGATTGCTCTTCCCAACATATTGCTTTCCTGTTTCATCATCTACAAGAGGCTCTAAGGTAATATAATTTTTTTGCTCTGATTCGGAAATTACAGTTTCCATTTCCCACCAATAAAAGGAGCCTAGCTTTTCAAAGCCCTTAGCATTTACTTTACCCTTAGCTAAAAATGTATCCTGGCTATCCTCAAAGGCTGCTGTTTCAATCAATCCATCCTTAACCCAGCCAGCAAGCTCAGAAATCGCTGTTCTCCATTTTGTATCCTGACAGGTAAAGGTAACCTTCCCATTGAGAATTGTCTTATGATCTGTATTTTCAGGGATGCCAAAGGACGCAATTAAATCTGATTCATTTCCTTGCCAATTTCCATGAACAAAGGATAGAGGGATTTCATCTGTTGAGCTCCCATCACCATTCATATCTAATGATTTAAAATGAGTTAGAATTTCCTTATATTGACTTCTTTTCAGCTTTAAGCCATCCTTTAGATCTGCCTTAGATAAGGTAAAGGATAGCTTATTTTCATCAATTAGCTTGCCAATCCATTCCTTATTAATGAAAAGTATGTTTGGATACTCCTTTAATCCCATCTCTTCTACACGAGGTAAGGAATAAATATGGCCATCTGGAGATTCTAAAGCTGCCTTAATATCTGGGCGTTTTTCTAAAATCGCTTTAAAATTAGGCATATATTCTAAATACTGATCAATAGGAATAATTACATTTCTAGATGTTCCATATTGAATAAGCTCCTTGTTGGTAAAACCAGCATGATATAAAGCATCTGGATGTCTAGATGCAGTAGACATAATTAAAGACTTTTGGGTTGCATAGGCACTTTCAGATAGATTTTCCCAATTCACATTCACATTGGTGGATGTCTTTAAATCCTGAATGATTTTCATTTCATTATAATCTAAGGCCAAAGCATTCTTAGATGAAATGATCTTAAAGCTTACATTCGCATCATTTGAATTTAAAATTGGGGCATTGACATCTTTCCATTGATAACCGATTGTATTATTTTCAGGATCAAAATCAATACCATTTTTTTTGGTATTGCCACATGAAGCCAACCCAACTCCAAGTAGCCCAAGAACTACAGGTATAAATAATTTTCTCATTTTTCTTCCTCCTTTTTATTTAAATGAGCCGACCAAGATTCCCTGGTCAAAATGTTTTTCTATAAATGGATAAATAATAATGATTGGCAAGCTGGATACAATGATAGAGGAATACTTAATCTGGTTGGCTATTCTAAGCTGCTCCAAAATCGTATCACTGCTTGAACCACTATTGGATTGTGCTTCTGCACTAACTAAAATATTTTTCAAAACAAGCTGTAATGGGAAATATTTTTCATTTGTTATAAAAATTAATGCATCAACATAATTGTTCCAATGCCCAACGGCATAAAATAAAATCATAACACTGATGATTGATTTAGATAAAGGCAGTACGATATCAAAGAAGGTTCTAAACTCACCACATCCATCAATCTCACTTGCCTCTATTACCTCTTTTGGTATATTGGTTTGGAAATAAGATTTACACATAAAAACATTATAAACACTTACGCCTCCACCAATAATCAAAATTAAAGGATTTTCTACAAGACCTAAAGCATTACATACCAAATAATAAGGGATTAATCCACCACCAAAGAACATTGTTATAATGAACACTACCATAAAAAATTTCCTAAATGGCAGGTAATCTCTGGATAAAGCCCATCCTGCTGGGATAGTTAAAACGATATTAAATACTGTCCCAAACACGGTATAAATAATGGTATTTAAGTATCCTGACCATATTAATGGCTCATCAAATAGCTTTGCATAGCCAGAAAGTGTTATCCCCACTGGATAAAGCCAAACCTCTCCGTTAAGCACTGCGTCTGTATCTGAAACAGACGCTATGATAATAAAATACAAAGGGTAAATTACGATTATGGCTAATAAAGCCAAAATGATTCCACAGATGGCATAATATACATAATCTGTTTTACTTTCCTTGATTTTATTTTTTTTGTGATCTACTTTTACTGTTTCTACCATATTCATCACCACATACTATTTTCTGAAAATTTCTTTGAAGCATAGTTTGCAATTACTAAAAGTACAATGTTGATGGCTGAATTAAATAAGCCCGCAGCTGTTGTCAAACTATAATCGCCTCCTACAATACCCATATTATATACATAGGTAGAAAGTATTTGGCTTGCTTCAATATTTCCATCTGTCTGCATTAATAAAACCTTCTCATAGCCACAGCTCATTAAATTTCCTATGGATAAGATAAGAAGCATAGAAATTGTTGGAGCAATCGCTGGAAGATCTACACTGAAAATTCGCTTAAATCTAGAAGCACCATCAATTTTTGCCGCCTCATGAAGCGCTGGATCTACTCCCGCTAATGCAGCGATATAGATGATGGCTGACCAACCAAAATCCTGCCAGTTTCCCGAAAATATAAACAATGGCTGAAAGGCTTCCTTTTTCAAGAAAAACGGATAGGATTGACCACCAAACTTAGTAATCAAATTATTAATTAATCCATTAGAGCCAAAAAATAAATAGAGAATACCAACAAGCACTACTAAAGAAATAAAATGCGGTGCATAGAATATCGTTTGTAATACTTTTTGTCTTTTTTTAGACCGTAAAGAATTAAGTAATAATGCTACAATAATCGGAAGTGGAAATCCTACCAAAAACCCAAACAAGCATAAGGTAAAGGTATTTAAAAATATTTCCTTGAAATTCGGTATTGCAAAGAATGCTCTAAAGTTATCCCAGCCAACCCAAACCGCATCGCTTCCAAACATATTATCTCCAGGAATAAAATCCTGAAATGCAATTATGATTCCATACATTGGCACATAACAGAAAATCACGATGTATATAAATGCTGGTATAATAAATAAAATACTCCACCATCTTCTCTTAAAGTTCATTTTCCATTTTTCCCATTTGGAAAGTCCTTGGTTGATAATATCTGGGGTATCTAGATGTAATTCTAAATTATTCTGCATACTTCCCCTCCTCTTCATTTATAAATGATACCGTTTTCACTTTAATAATATAGGAAAGGCTTTCATTTTTCAAATTTTTTATTAAAAAAATATAAAATTGTGCATTTGCCCCCAATAGAAATCGCTTTTTTTGTGCAAAAGCACAAAAAAATTGTAGTTTTTTAAAATAAGTGATATAATATAATGGAAAAGGAACGTGAGAAAAAATATGAAAAAAGCCATAACCATCAAAGATATAGCTGAGCAATTAAATTTATCAAGAAATACAGTAGCAAAGGCCTTAAATGGGCAATATGTTCCCCAAAGGACAAGAGATAGAGTCATAGCTAAGGCTAAGGAATTAAATTATAAAACCCTCAGCGATAATCTTTATCAGCCCTCCACACAAAAGCATTATAGAATCCTTTTGATTTCAGGAAAGCCATTGAACAATATCCACTTCTTCGTTCCCATTATAAGAGGTATAGAAAATTATTGCTATGACCATCATTATGAATTGTTCCAATATATATTTAATAAGGATAAAACTACATTTGAAGGTTTTATAAGCTATATAAAGGATTTTGAGGCAGATGGTATTATTACCATTGAATCCTTTGACAAAGATTTTATTATGAAGTTAGTTCATTTCAATAAACCCATCTGCTTTATAGACTTTTGTACCTATGGAAATAGCGTTGAGGGGAATTATGATATTGTAGAAACAAGCAATGAACTTCCTATTTTTGAAATCACTCGGTCATTAATCCGAAAATATAAATTTACGAAATTTACCTTTGTTGGAGATTATGAGCATTGCTTGAGCTTTCAGGAACGTTATTTTGGAATGATAAATGCTCTTCATTCCGAAAATATTACCCACCATAAGACAGATGATATTTTAAGAAGTGATTCCTTTGATTATGGCAACCTAGAATCCATAAAAACTGAAATTTTAAAATTAAAGCATAAAGCCCAGGTTTATATTTGTAGTAATGATTTTATTGCAAGATCTGTATGCAATGCCTTAAAGGAGCTAAATATTAAGGTTCCAGATTCAGCTATGGTTGTAGGATATGATAATGTATCTGAAGCAGTTCTTAACAATCCTACTATTACAAGTGTAGGTATCAATAAAGAACAAATAGGACTTGAGACAATGAAGACTCTAGTACATCGAATTGAAAATCCAAACACTCCAACAAAGCGAATTTCTTTAAATACAAAAATATATTATAGAAATTCAACAAATCGTATCTAAAAGAAAAAGCCTCCTATTTGATAAGAGGCTTTTCATATTTTGTTTTAAAATGTTCTAAGCAATCTGTTTTGGTTTGATCAACCTGAAGAGGAACAAAAGTAATATATCCTTGTCCTGCTAAATATACATCCGTATCTTTATTTTGGTCTAAAGTAATTACTCCATCCACATTATCATAAAGATTATCTTTGTTTTTTACAAAAAATGTTTTAAAATTCTTTATCCCCTGTCTACAAAATCTGTTTCCTTTAGATGTATGGTACTTTCCTTCGGGGAAATTCACATTCAATACATAATCCTTTGAATACAAGTTTTCTTTAAAAATATAATCCAAAAGCTTTTCAATCTCTTTTTCAACAATCTCAAAGGAGTCAAAATCCGTAGATACTGCAACCGCAGGAAGACCTTCAATATGTGCTTCTCTTGCTGCGGATACGGTTCCAGAATAAATAATATCTGTTCCAATATTTAATCCATTGTTAATCCCTGAAAAAACAATATCAAATTTCTTAGCTACTAAATACATAGGAAGTCTAACACAATCCGCAGGCATTCCGTTTGTCTTATACCAATGGATTCCATCCTCTACACCTAAATCCTCAAAGCTTAAGGATTGATGTAAAATAATGGCGTGAGAGGATGCACTTCTCCCTGTATCTGGTGCACAAACAACAACATTTCCATATTTTTTTAATGCTCTTGCTAGAATATGTATCCCTTTTCCATCAATGCCATCATCATTTACAACAAGTATATTCATAAATTTCCCTTCCATTTCTATTATTAAGTATATCAAAAGTATATCACTAGACATTTTTAAGAAAACAAAAAAGCCCAAATTATATTGCTATTTCAACATATTTTAGACTTGCTATTTTTAAGTGGTGCCGAAAATAGGGCTCGAACCTACGACCTACGCGTTACGAGTGCGTTGCTCTACCAACTGAGCTAATTCGGCTTGTTTACTTTTCTAATCCAAATTATACTATAATTTGTTCAAGAAAGCAAGCCCTCAATTTAGCTTAGAACAACTCCTATTTATTTGCTGATAACTTTTATCTCCTGAAGCTTTTCCCACTCTGTTTCAAAGTCATCATCTGGTACCCAGCTTTTTCCAAAATCAACTTCTTTAAAAAGAGATGCTAATCCTGTTAATTGCTTAAGTCTTAGTATTTCATCCTTATCCATACCAAGATGCTTCGCAATCCATGCATCTGATCTACCCAATTCATGAAGTTCATTTACAATACTACTCATTAAATCTACATTATGAATACCTCTAGCTCGATTATGTCTTATCGTGCTTGCCATTCTTTTATCTAATGGCTTATCAATTACGGTTACTGGAAGCATCCCATTTTCACGCTCATAAATATCCTTATGCTCTAGCATTATACGATATCTATGAAACCCGTCCACTATAATGTATTTATCATTTTCTTGATCATAATAGCAAACTACTGGCATTGTATAGCCATCCTCTTTAATGCTATCATATAACAATTTCATTTCGGGTGGAGCTACAGAATTGGGATTATAATTATTTGGTTCTATTTTTTCTATAGCAATGGGTATGACATGATAGACTGGACTAATGTAAGGCATTATAATTCCTCCAATACTAAATATTTTTGTTTTATATTTTCTATTTTTTTCTGTTGCTCACGAGATAAACCAAATCCCATAAAGCGACAGATGTGATCATTTTTTAAGATACAGTAACACATTCTTTTCCAGCTCGGAATATCCTTAGATGATTTTATATCATCTGTATGGTCTGGAATTTTCCCTAAAAAAATAACTCTTTCATTTTTAAAAATCGTATAATTTGAAATTCCATTTCGCTTAATATGATATCCTCTTTGCTCTAGCTCTCTTATAACGGATTCCTCTAGACCTCCACCAACATTATGCCAAAAATGAATCGAGGTGTTAAATTTTTTAATATAATTATTTCTAACCCTTGTAGGAAGAGTACTTAATAAAAATTTTGTGTAGGATTCCCATGTATGTCCTTCTGGCAAAGAAATATTGCGATATCCCAATGCCTTTGTTCTTCCGTATATACCTGCAAAATTCACTCCTTTCACTCTGCCTAAAAGCTTTACCCAGGTATCCGGCTCAATCACTCTATATAAATTTAAGCTATCCTTGGCATAATCATTAAAGGGAGAGGCAACCCTCATAGCTGATGGCTTTACTCCAGCCTGATAAAATAGATCATATAAAGGATTATATTTATAATGATTTAAAGAAATAGCATGCCACACATCAGAAACACTCCAATCATATAATGGAGATCCACACCAAACATTTTTAAATTGCTGCGTAATCCAACACTGGTGCTTATATCCTTTTTTCTTATTTAAAAAACCACTATATCGATGCAAAGACTCATCAGCCCTTATTCCCAACAAGCAAATGGTAGAGGTTTCCCCATGAGACAGCTTATACCATCTACCAAATTGCTTGGCAAGATCCTCTTGATGCATCTTATATTTATAGGTTGTTATTGGATTATTATCTAAGGTGATTACATATTCATGCTCAGGAAGTTGCCTTACCCATAATTCCTTTTTGGCATCATCCCAAGGATACCAATACATCTCATAATTACTTAAGGCTGTTCGAGTTGCCATAGGTAAGCATACCCAATATAACTCGGCTTCATTTTTGAGATTTTCAAAGGTCTCCTCCACATATCGAGTCGTATAACTGTATTGTGCTTCAAAGTCTTGATGAAAAACTCCAATCATTTTATTAGGATAATATTTTCTTTTATAATCTAATACTAGGCTCAATAAAAGCCCACTATCCTTACCGCCAGAAAAAGAAACAAATATATTTTCAAATTCTTCAAATATGAATTTCAATCGCAGCATAAGACTATCATATACATTGATATCTAGATACTTCTTTTTCATAGGCAAATATACTCCTTCTTGTGAAAGTGAATATATTATATCATAAAATTGGTAAAATTTACCATTTTTTGACAAAATTTGTTACGCACTCATAAAACAAAAAAGTTTTTAAAAAAAGAAGATATACTTAAAAATCAAATGCTTTATTGCTTTGGAATATTGATTTCAAAACCAACAAAAAAGGTACTGAAAAAACCTAACTTCATTCTATCAAATGGTATAGTATAGGAATTGAATTTTCAGAAAATATATATGCTTTCGTGCCATACTCTCTAACAATAATTGGAACATCATATCCTAATTGATCTACAATATCGCATTGCAAAAAATCTTCATTATTCTGCATTCACTGGCTTTGTTTCACCAGTTAAAAATCCTTTTTTGGTTAAGCCTTTAGAAATACCACCATATGATATTATAAGATTTTTTAAATGCTTTTATATTAAATAAATTTTTCTATCTTCTTAGTCTAACACTTACATCAATATATGTTTCACTCAAGGATTTTAAAAAAATAAAAAGAGTACTATTTACTCTTTTGCCATTTATAATTTTTGTTCTTTTGTTATTTTCATAAAAAATACCTCTACTGATTGTAACATATTTGTCCAATAAATGGGGTAAGTTCACTTAAGATGTCTTAAGCATACAGAATAAAAACGAATCTTTAATTTCAACTATTCTAATCCTAATTCATTATGAAAATACTTTAATGTAGAATACTTACTTAAAGCATCAAACTCATAGGGGTACTTCGCTGGTTCTAACATTATTTTCTTATACTTTAAAACAAAATTCTTAAACTTATTGATAATAAAAATTGATTTAGAAGATAGTTCAACAAATTCTTTTTGATCTATTGTTGCTGAATCACCAATATATCTAGTATCATTTACTATTACTGCTTTAGAATAATCAAGAGCTGTGCTTGTTAATGTGTTCCTATTCGAATTAGAAAACTTATAACAATACTTATGTTTAATGTTTGTTCTAAATGGAATTGCAAATGTATTATTCTCAATTTTTACTAATAACACTAAAAATGGTCTAAACTCTTTATCTTCCATTTCTGGATATTTAGCAACATTATAATCAATATAGAATTGTGGTGATAATAGTCTTATTTCGTAATTTTTCATTGTGTTTACCTCAAAAAAATTGTGCTCCATTGAAAGAGCACAATTTCATCTTCTAATTAGGATTTCTTTTTTCAGTGTTACCTTCGCACTGTATCTACCTTTTGAGATTTCTTTAGAGTGTTACTCTCACACTTTATCTTCACTTATATTATATGTTATTTTTATAATTTTAGCAAGTATAAAATCAAGTTTTATTTAAAAGGTTCTTATACGATATACAGATTTAAGTTCTATATATCTTAATTATTACGCATATTAATCAAAGGACAAATCATCTATGGCATACATATTCTTTTTCTTCTATAGAAAATCTTTAATTGCTATTTAGCCCAAATTGTCTTGACATTAGAACTTCTTTCCAATAATTTTCCCTTTGAATGATATAGTCTTTTCCTAGGTTCATATTCCAAACTTCTAAAATAAAATATTTAAAATTAGTTTTATAATTCTGACCATTTGTATTCAATAAGTTCTTTAGATCTATATTTCCACCATGACCATTTTTTACATATTCAGACCATCGTTGCCATATACAATCCTCACCATAAGCACTACCAACATATTGCTTTCTCGTAAACATATCTACGATCAAGTAAACTCCCTTCACATTAGATAAAGCAGATTTCAAAGTTGCTATATTATTATCTATAATTTTTGATTTATGACCATTCTCTATAAAAGTATCTAATGCTTTTTCATCATAAATGGATTGTATAAGTCTAATTGTTATCTCTTGAAGATTAGAAATGTCTTCAGGAAAACTAATTTAATATATTAGAAGCCCCATTTCTAAAGTGAATACCACAATGAGATTTTACACGATAACCGACCGCAAGAATTGCATCTAAATTATAATGTTGAGTTGGTCTTTGACGACTAAATTCGGAAATTCCGAATTTAGTCATTACTTCTGATTCAATCAATTCGCCTTCTGAAAAGATATTTTTTAAATGTTCATTAATTGTGGATTTAGATTTCTGATATAATTCCGACATTTTTTCTTGCGTAAGCCATATAGTATTACCGTCAAAAACATCTTCTACTTTTGTTTGGCCATCTTCAGTTTGATAAAGAATTATACTTCCATTAGGATTCTTCTTTAGATTTGATATATATATACTCCTTTTGTGATATTTGTTCTTTTTATAATGAAATTACTTATATGACATATATACTTAAGATTTTCTCAATTCGCAAGTGGTTTTGGAAAATTTTAAAATCCCCGTTATATACTAGGAATTATAACATAATAATCAAAAAATGCCACTTTAAAAAGAGAAGCCTGGTAATTCTGAGTGAAATTGTGCATAAAAAAATACCTCCACTTATTGTAACATATTTGTCCAATAAATGGGGGTAAGTTCATTTTCTTTGGCGCAGAGAAGGGGATTTGAACCCCTGCACCGTGTTACCGATCTGCACGCTTTCCAAGCGTGTCCCTTCAGCCTCTTGGGTATCTCTGCATGGAGCAAGCGGCGGGAATCGAACCCGTACTAACAGCTTGGGAAGCTGGAGTTCTACCATTAAACTACGCCTGCACTATTTTCTTAACTGCAATAAATTTTATCACATCTTGCAAAAATAGTCAAATAGTAAATGCTAGCAATTTTAGCCATTGAAGCTTGTAACAATGAAAATCAAACTGCCAATAATTCCAATAACAAAGATAAGTACAGCAAGCCACTCCGACCAATTCCTATTTATTCCAAATTGAAGAAGCAATCGTATTAGCGCCCAAACAAATAAAATAACACCACAGGCTATAAATCCAATGCCAATGATAATAGTAAATATTTCCAATCCAGAATCTGAAAAATTTTTAAAAAACCAAGCACCTAGAATACAAAAGGCTATTGCAATACAGCTTGTAATACAGCTTGTAACACCAAAATGAAAGCTTTTATGTCGTTTTTCCTCATCTTCTTTTATTCTATTGGCCTTATCCCTCATACGTAGATATCTACTTATAAAACCAAAAATATTTCTTGTGTGATTTGCCATATTTCCTCCTTCTGTTTTATAATTCTCTTAGATATAACAGAATATACAAAACTTTTTATTCTTTTTATTTAAAATCGTATAGCTTTTTTACTTCTATCCTTATCATACCTAATTTTTATAAATAAGTCAATCCTATTTCATAATTAACGGAAAAAATATGATATAATGTAAATTAAAGAAGGAGGGAACGGAAATGAGTTGCACCAATCCGATTATTTTAGTGCATGGAATTGTCCTAAAGGATATAAAATTTTTTAAGGCCTTTGGACGGATTGAAAGAATTCTAAAAGAACAAGGTCATATGGTCTATACAGCTAAAACAGACGGATTTGGCACTATAGAAACCAATGCCATTCAATTAAAGGCCTTCATTGAACAGGTTTTAAAAAAACATTCAGCTGAAAAAGTCAATATTATAGCACACTCCAAAGGAGGATTAGATGCAAAATATATGATTCAAGAGTTAAATATGCATCAAAAAGTTGCTTCCCTAACAACCCTTTGTACCCCTCACAAAGGATCCCAGATTGCATCAAAAATATTAAAGCTTCCTAAGCCAATTATTAAAATAACTGCATTTTGGATAAATCTGATTTATCGTATTTTTGGAGATAAAAAGCCCAATGCTTACCAAGTATGCAAAGAGCTCCAAAGTAAGCCTGTAGATACTCTTTTATTATCCAATGATATATATTGCCAAAGCTATTCTACTACATTAAGACGCAGTAGAGATGATTTCATTATGGGAATTCCCCTTATATTTTCTAAGCATTGGGAAAAGGAACCTTCCGATGGACTCGTTTCCAATCAATCCTCCTGTTTTGGAAATTACAAAGGAGATTGTCTAGAAGAGTCAATTTCTCATAGTGAAATTGTAGATTTTATGGTGAATAAAAGGAAAAAGGAAAAAATATATCAATTTTATATAAGCCTATGCTTAGAATTAGAAAATATGGGATTTTAAAAAGTCAGGAAATTTCAACCTGACTTTTTATAATTTATCTAATAAAATTTGTAGAAACTCTTTTTTCCTTTTCCGGAAGACCATATTGTTTTTTGCCAAGTTCTATGCTTTTCATTAAAAAAACCATATTTTTAGCTAATGTTCTCATCGTTTGAAGTCCTTCCAAATCCGCTTCTGCCTCATGAATATCTCTACCATGAATACTATTCCAATACTGGCTAGAAGCAACAGGCATACTATTAATGGTAAAGTATTTATTCAATTCATCAAATGTAGCAGATAATCCTCCCCTTCGAGCAACAACAACACTTGCGCCAACCTTCATTGTCTTATCAAAATGAGAACTATAGAATAATCTATCTAAGAAGGATATAAGCGTACCATTTGCAGAAGCATAATATACTGGACTTGCAATAATCAGTCCATCAGCCTCTTCAAATTTTTTTGCAGCCTCATTCACAGCATCCTTAAATACGCATTTTCCTGTTTTATAGCATGATCCACAAGCAATACAGCCTCGAATGTCCTGATTACCTATTTGCATTATTTCTACTTCAACTTGATTTTCTAAAAAAACCTTCTCCATTTCTTTAAGGGCAATACTTGTGTTTCCACCAATTCTTGGGGATCCGTTAATCATTAATACTTTCATTGTACTTCTCCTTACCTCTAAATTTTTAATACTTTTTTATAGATTCCATATTTTTTAGTTTACCAATACTTTATAAATATAATTTTAAAATATTTGCTTTTCTAAAAAGGATGAACAAAAGAAAAAGAAACCGCCAATGCAATTTCTTCTAAGGGACATTTACCCTATTCTGGTGCAGATAACGAGAGTCGAACTCGTATGGCAATAGCCACTACCGTCTGAAGATAGCGCGTCTACCAATTCCGCCATATCTGCAAGTAAGCATAATTATACCACAAGGTTAAAAATTATGCTATGCTTTATAGTAAAATTAAAAATTTTCTTGGAAATAAGCATCCTTTTGCTTATTCCAATAGCTTTTATCTTCTTCAGTAATCTCACGTATTACCCTACATGGATTCCCACAGGCAACCACATTAGAGGGAATATCCTTGGTTACAACAGAGCCAGACCCAATAACGACATTAGAGCCTATAGTAACACCTGGATTAACTACAACAGAGCCTCCAAACCAAACATTAGATCCCACACGAATTGGATATCCATACTCCAAATCCATATTTCTTACCTCAGCATCAATTGGATGCCCTGCTGTATAAAAGCAGCATCTAGGTGCAACATACACAGAATCACCAAATATTATTGGAGCAACATCTAGGAATACACAATCAAAATTCGCATAAAAATGATCTCCTATATGAATGTTAAATCCATAATCCATTTTTATGGAGGGTTCAATATAGAAATGCTCCTGAGTTGACCCAAAAAGCTCTTTTATAATTTTTCTTCTTTTATCTAACTCATCTGGCATTGTTTTATTGTATTCCATCGCCATAGCAACAGCCTTTTTATGCATCTTTGCATCCTCAACATTGGATCGATATAAGGCTCCTGCAACCATTCTTTTAAAGTTTGATCCAAACTTTATATTTGTATTCTGAATAACATATGTAAATAATCGGGGCTGAATATGAGGATAGGTTATCTCTAGTGGCATATAATCCTTAAAGCATAAGCTTTCTATTTCGTATTCTAGCTTTCCCAATTCTTCTATTTCAGCATAAAATAAAGCTCCCAAAGCATCATAGGCATAATAGCTAACAAATTCTATAGAAAACCGAATCGCTCCAGTCTCTTCTACCAATTCCCTTTTTGCAGCAGTTAAGATATCCTCATTTGCTTCTACATGACCTCCAGGTAATTCATAGGTAGTTCTATCCTTATGCTTACAAAAGACAAAGGAGTCTTTATATCTTGCTACAATAACTACATACTTAATATTTTCCTTTTCTTCTTTATAAAATTTTACTTCCATAAACACTCATCCTTTAATTTATTAAATGTGCTGTAATAATCGTATAGCTTTTGGCATGAATTGTCCATCTTCTACTTCCTATAGAAGCATACCAATTTTTTCCAGCCCTATATAAGCTTATTTTTGGATTTTTCAAATCCTCTTTACAAAGGGTAACAACATCTTCTTTTGAACATTTTAAATTTTTTTTAATTCGTTCATATCTCATCTCAGTTGTATGAATTTCATCTATATTGTTTAGTAAATCCTGGTTCATGATGCTTACCTCAAAAGCTTTTTTTTAAAAAGACTTCATATTCCTCCTCATTTGGATGAAATCCTCCAATCACTTGATATCCATGCTTTAAATAAAAATGAATTGCTGATTCATGTACTAAGGTTGATGTCATTACCTCTGGATACCCTAGCTCCTTCATATGGTTTTCCCAATGCTTTACCAATGCTGTTCCATAGCCTTTATTTTGAAATTCCTCTAAAATATAAAGCATATTCATAAAGGGCGTATTATCCCAAAATAAATTATACCGAAGCCAGCCTATCCATTTTTTATCAGCTTCTAGGATATAAACATTTCCATCCTCTATACTTTTCTTTAATCTATCATAAGCAATATGGGTATCCTTTTCAGAAAGTATTTCTAAATCATCTTTTGTTGCAAGTCGTATTGTTTTCATTTTTCTTAGCCTTTCAAAAACTCATAGATTTTCCTCTATCGCATATGCTTGAAGCAAAGATAGCTTTTCTTTATCCAAAACATAAGTTCCTCGTTCTTTAACAAAATTTCTTGAGCCTCGCATCTCATCCTTATATCGTGGAATGAGTTGAATGTGAAAATGGTTCATTGGACCATCACACATCGTACATAAATAGACACTTTCACATTGAAAAATCTTTTGGATGCCTTGCATCAGCCTGTGGGCAAAGCTATAAATATCTATAACCAAATCCTTTGGAGCAGTAAGCATATCCTTATAATGAACTACAGAGGAAATTATAGTATGCCCAGTTGTTCTAGGATTTCCTGCAAAAAAGCACACAATTTTCTCATCCTGATAAATCAATTTATCTGTTATATCTCCATATAAACAATTTCCATATTTCCTATCAAAGCAGGTTGGACATATACCTGAATCTACTAAAAGCTTTGGAGTCAGCAAGGACAAGCTACAAACTTGTATTGCTAAGGCGCCATAGGTTTCTATATCTTCTTTTGGATAATAGGCATACATATCTTCAGGCTTTGCCTCTTCTGATTCTTTATAGCCTATGCTTATTTTGTCATAGACCTCATAAAGCTCCTTAAAAGAAGGGAATACCCTTTTATCTAACACTACACAACAAATGACCTCTTGGGTCAATGTATTCATAAATTGGAGGATATCTCCGATTTGAATTTTTTTCCTTTTTTCATCATTCAACCGCATCTCAACTGTTTTGGTTCCTGCTTGAATTGCTTCAAAGGAATCTGGCCAAAGCTTCATATCATATACCATATAAGAAACCTCCCTTTCATTGTATTTCCTTTAACAGAATAAAAGCCCTCTTGATTTCTCTTAACGTGTTATTCTTAAAAGAAAAATCACCTGTACTAAAAATAAGCTTATAGGGTTTATCTAGCCTAAGCTCCTCTTCATGATAAGAGGGATGTACTACAATCAAAAATTCTCCTCTTTTATATACAAAAAGCTTTGTATTTTCCTTATGATAATATACCTCAAAATTATGAACAGCACGTAAGGATGGATAGTGATGCCGAAAATACAGCAATTTCCTTATATAATGAAATAAAGAGGTATCATTTTTCAAAGCATCCTCTACAGTTAAAGCTGTAGTACAATCCTCTACTGGCAAATATAACTGCTCTGCTCTTCCTTTAGAAAAGCCTAGATTTAGAGAATGATCCCACTGCATAGGCGTTCTACTACCCGTTCGATGGTATCCACCCTCCTTTGTTGGGAGTTCTAAATATTTCATCCCGATTTCATCTCCATAATAAAGAAAAGGAACTCCTGGCATAGTAAATAAAAATCCATAAATGATTCTTCTTTCCTCTTCAGAAAAAAATTTAGAAATCCGAATCATATCATGATTGTCTGTAATAAAACTGATATAGCCTATATCCTTTGTAGCCTCATAATCCTCTAAATATTCCTTTAAGAAGCTATGAATGGTTTGGGAGGAATCCAATTTGAAATAAGAAACGTCTGAGGATATCTCATAGGTATCAAGATTGATATCCTGATCTCTTAGCAAATGATGATAGCCATTTCCACCATTCCAGCCATGATCTAAATAAAAATCCATATCAAAGCCACAGGCTAAAGCCCGTTTCGGATTACTCCACTCGGATACAAAAGCAGCTTGGGGATATTCTTCCTTAATGATGCCTAGCATTCTTTTCCATGCTTGCATTGTCCCTTGCTCTTCATCATCATTTTTTACTAGACAGGCTGCCATATCCACTCTAAAGCCGTCCACACCCATAGATAACCAAAATCTCATCACATCGATCATCGCATCCTGTGTAGAAAGTGCCTCCCTTGAATCCATAGCATGCTGCCAGAATTCTGTCACCTTAGCAAAGCCATAATTTAAGGATGGCTGGCAATGAAAAAACGAGGTGACATATGTGCCATTTCTTTCATATTCCCCACCAACAGCTGTTAAATGCATTGGTTTATGGAAAGCACCATTTGTCCATATATAGCGTTCACTATACTCATTTCGCTGTTGCTTGGTGGATGCTATAAACCAAGGATGCTCCTCACTGGTGTGACAAGGAACAAGGTCAAGCAATAAATGCATATCGCGCTTATGCATTTCTAAAACCAAGCGATGTAAATCCTCATTTGTTCCATACCGAGGTGCAATTTTTTTATAATCCCTTACATCATAGCCTGCATCCTTAAAGGGAGAATCAAAACAAGGATTCAGCCAAATTGCATTACATCCAATGGATAAGATATACTCTAGCTTTTCTATTATTCCATTGATATCTCCAATTCCATCGGCATTGGAATCATAAAAGGATTGAGGATATATTTCATAGAAAACAGCATCCTCTAGCCATTTGATCTTTTGCATAGTCTTCTTTCCTTTCTTATTATTCAAAAGAGCACCCTTAAATGAAAAAGAGTGCTTTTTTATTTTTATAAACTAGAACGTAATATCGATAAGATATCATTTGAGGTAAGCTTTTTATAGCCCCCCTCCATGATAAGTGTCCCCTTTACAATGCTTTCAAGCATATCCTCAGTAACACCTAAATCTGTTATATTTAAAACAAGTCCAATTTCCTTCATCCACTCCTCCATCGCAGATAATCCCTCTAGGGCAATTTGCTCATCGGTTTTTCCTTTAGAGGAAATATGCCAAACGTTTATAGCAAAGCGTTTAAACTGATGCAAGCCATCCTGTAATATATAACGATAATAGGGTAAAGAAATTGCAGATAGCGTCATTCCATGAGTTGCATCTGTATAAGCTCCAATGGCTTGACCGATCATTTGAACCATCCAATCGGTTGTTTTTCCTTTAGAAACAAGCGTATTAATGGCCCATGTAGAAACCCACATAATATTACTTCTAGCCTCATAATCCATAGGATTTTGAATGGCAATTCGACTAGAATGGATTAGACTCGTCATAAGTCCTTCCATAATATAATCAGAAACACAATCATCTGTCCCAGTAAAATATTGCTCTAGGATGTGACTCATTACATCAAATATTCCTGCAACCATTTGATATTTAGAAACAGTAAAGGTAAACTCAGGATTTAATAAAGAAAATTTCGGAAAAACATTTTCTCCAAAAACATGTCCCAACTTTAATTTTTGAGAAAAATTTGTAATTACTGTACCACCATTCATTTCAGAACCAGTACCAACCTTCGTAAGAATCGTTCCTACAGGAATAATTCGACAGGTAGGCTCTTCAAAGCGAATAAAATATTTATCCCAAGGATCCTCCTCACAATGGGCAGAAATGGATACTGCTTTAGCATAATCAATTACTGAGCCTCCACCAACAGCCAATAATAAATCCGCATTACAAGCTCTAGCTCGTTTAACTCCTTCATTTAGCTTTTCTACTGTTGGATTCGGCATAACACCTGCATCCTCAAAAACATTTTTTCCTGCCTCATGGAGAATTTGAACTACTTTGTCATATATACCACTTCGTTTGACAGAGCCCTCTCCATAAATCAGCAAAACGTTTGAGCCATATTTTTTTAATTCTATTTTCAAATTATCTAATGCATCCTTACCAAAATAAATTCTAGTAGGATTGGAATATAAAAAATTACCTAGCATAAAAACCTCCTAAATCATTTCTATTCTACCATAGAATTTGTTCTTTTTCTATCTTTTTATTAGAATATTTTGAGAAAAGAAAAAGCCTTTGAAGTAAGGCTTACTTTCTTTCAATGCTAACATATTCTTCTTCAAAGAAAATCATAAATTCACCATTTTCATAGATTTGCTTTTGTAAGGCTTGATACATTGTCGTATTTCGAACATAATCTAATTCTGTTGTGATTCTTTGAATGATTTTTTGGGTTTCTGTGACACCATAATTGAATAAGGAGTAGCTTGGATCACTTACCATAATTTTATCTAATGTATAGCTTGTATCCTCTACCAAAAAGGTATAAGCAACTCCTGGATATGCTGATAGTACAGAACTAATCATATTCCCCGAGGTCACAAAGGATTCTATTATTCTTAAATTACTTTTTGAAGTAATAATTGTTATGGAATTTGAAGTCTTTTGAGCCTCAAAATATTTTAAATCTGTTCTATCATAGGTCTCATATACCTTAGAAAATTCATAATCAAAGGAAGATTCCTCATCTAAGTTATTTATAGTAGAATCTGTACAACCACAGAATAAGAAAAGAAATAGTAAAATTAAGAAACAACTTATTTTTTTCACACTTCCACTCCTAAAGACATGCATTTTTTAGAAGTAATTTCTTTACTTCATCAAGCTTTTATTTATCTTAACATGGATATAATAGCTAACCCAAGTAAATAGCATACCAATACCGTTCCTACAATATACGCAATAGAAATGAGAATTTTCCAGAGAAGCTTCTGTGTTGTTGTCATCGTATAAAAGGATAAAACACAGAAAACAGCAGAAATACCTCCACCAATTGCACCTCCAACAACTGGAAACCCATTTTTGGCTAAAGCAGGAATATTTGAAAAAATCATAACGAATAAAAAGGGCAATACAGCTAAAGGCCACACATATACTGGTTGCTTATCCCAAACTGGATAGAATTTGTCTCCAATTTTCAATTGCGTTCCAGATACTCTATTTCCTGTATAAACTATTTTCAATTCCTCTTCTTCTTGTTTTACAATGAAGGTTTTTTTATTCAGTTTTTCTAACGGTTTTCCATCTAAAGATAAACTTATATGTCCAGTGAATACATTCTCATCTAATATAAGCTCCTTCCCTTGAAATACCCCTACATCTTGAATTACTTTTTTCATATTATAAATTTCCTTTCACATTATAGCTTATTATAGCAAAAATGTATATTTTTTGCAATGATTGGAAGAATTATGCATTGTGATATAGTCTCCATCCCTCACACCTTGTTCTAATTTAAAAATATTTTCTAACCTGCTGTCTTATTTTTTATAAATATAACTATTATTTTGCTTAAAAAAATGCTTAAGCGTTTCCTTAAGCAAAAATTAATAATTTAAATAAGCAAAGGTGTATATACACTTTTATTGTGATAAAAATAAAAACAAGCAATTTCTACATATTATTTGTTTTTGATCAAGATATCTTCAACATACTGATATAATACTTTCAAAAAAGGTTAGGCGTATAGAAGTAATAACAATTTAGTTATTTAAAATAAAGAATATGTGCCCTCAGCAATACATTTATTCATATTGTTATCTATTATCAACTATTACTTTAATTCCTTCTTCATCCTTAATCCATATTACTTTTTTAGGATAGAATGAACCAACTTCATCTATGAAATTATATTTATTAAAAAAACTTGTTACACCAGATATGAATCTTCCATTTTGATTGAATTTATATTTTTCAAACCCAAAGTCACCTAACTTAATATTAATAAAACTAATGCTGGATTGTAATTGTTTTAGTATTTCATTCGGTACACGGATAATTCTAGCTCGAATATCATTAGAAGTAATCATCTTATCTACCGAAATTATTCTTTCTAGAGGTGAATTAATAAGTGTATTACTAAAAATATTTCTGATAAGTTCTTTTTTAAAAACAGGAACAAAAATAAAACCTAAATCATTATCTATACAGCTTTCTATTAAAGACTTACCGTCGATTAGTACAACTGGATTGGAAGGGTTATTATTACTTTCACTAATTGCATCCTTACTAAACTTTGAAGTTGTAACAAAAATTCCTTTTTGTCCAGTAGGAATAACACCTTTCAATTCCCTTATTTGTTTAACAGAAACTGAAGAACTTGGGCTAAATCTTTTTGCTTGTATATAATAATGAATGGTATCACTATCACTAAAATTTCCAATTCCTGGCCTTATAGCTGTTAAATCTATACCACCATCTCTTGCACGCTTAGTAACAGTAACCTCATCTAATCCTAATTTTTCAAAATATATTTTTAAGAATTCCTCAAATTCATAACCATTTTCAAAAGTACTATAGAATTGATTCAAATAGTTCTCAAGTTGAGCATCGTTTAATTCAACATTTTTTCTCATGACTTTTCCTTACCTCTTATAACTCATTTATATCTCTTTTATTAAAATATTTAATTAACTTAGTTGTTAATGATATTGACAATGGAGAAATTAAAATTATCCTCCATTTCTATTTACTTCAATTCAAATTTAATTATAACACTTTTTTCTCAATAATACTATGAAAAATAAAAGTTCTATATGATTTTTTAAAAAAACGAATTTTTAAAAAAATCAATTTTCAAGATTTGAAACCGTTAGAATATCTTTTGTTGTATAAATTTGACCTATAAAATATAAAACTGATGAAATTACACCTTCATCAAAATAAAAACAAGGGCCGCAACCCTTGTTCAGACCCTGGGCTTCAAAAGTTTCCAAGGTGCTATCCGATTCTTATTATAAATTATTTTCATTTTAAAGTCAATACTTTCCTTTAAAATACAAATATATAAGAACCTACTATATTATATTCCATCTCAGTTTAAAATATGTTCCCAATTTTCAGGAAATCCCATATAATTATATATTTCTTCTATTTTAACACTATGTAAATTGCTATTAATATATTTTGTTTCATTCTTAATACTATTAAATAAGGATTTAAAATTCTTTTTATCTAAAAGTATTTTAAGGCATAAAATAACAGAAAATAAATCTGTTTTCCCATAACCTTCATCTAAAAAAGATTGTATGGATTTAAAATTATCATGTTCAAACTTACTAGGCAAAGAAAACTTATGACTAAAGCAATAAACCCGATTCCCATGTGCACATGCATTTCGTATCAAAGTTAAAATTTTTAAAATAGTTCTTAAATGATTTTCTGGCAAATTATAGATTTTTGCAACTGACATTCTACAAGAAATTGGCATACATTCATAAAATTTACTAATCATTCCAAAGGTCATCTGTGTAGCAAGGACCCAAAGAGGTATATAACCATAATTCTTTAAATAATATTCAAATGATTCTGAGCTCTTCTTTCTACTTTCTATCATAAGATTAATATCAGAAATCAAATTTTTAATTTGTTCAGATTTACTTTCGTTTGTATCATAATATTCTTTTAAAAGATATTCATCTTTAATTTCTTTTAATTTCTCTTCTTTTATCACTCCATTACAAAACGCATAAATAATTTCGGTTTTTATATTATTTTCAACCTCAATTATATATGGTAAAATTAATGTTCGAATACGCGTATCGTAAAAATATAAAGAATATATTTCTTCAAAATACACATTCTTTTTATACTTCTTAGGATTCTTCAAAAACAGAAATGGATCACTATATCCATTAATTATATTATAATAAGATTTCTTACTTAAAATTTTCTTAGCCTTAGTTTCACTTTTAAAAAGAATACCTTTATTTTTCAAAAAAGTAATTTGTTCTTCAATTCGCAGAAATTTCTTTGGCTCTTTCACTGTTTCACCTTCTTTACTCTGCTTTTTATTTTACTATATTATTCCGTATATTTCTAGTTTTTTACAAAAAATAACAAATATTAATTATAGTATATATTTACTTCTATAATGATTTTTTTGAAAACAAGAAAGAAAAATGCTAAAATCTATTTTTTAATGCTTAAATCATTCTTTTTTAAAATTGCCATATATATTTCGAATTTATACTCTTCAACTTCTATTATAGTTGGCTGTTCTTCAAGTTCTATTGACTTGACAAATTCATTTTTAATTATATATTCCATTAATTCGGAAAAGCCTTCATATTTTTCAACTCCAAATTTCAATGTGTCAAAATCGATAACTGGCAAATCTAATCTTGTATACCCAAGATAATTTTGAGATAACATAAAGGCAGAAATTTTTCTAGGTATCTGTTGACATTTAAAAGCTTTTTGCATAAAATCTTTTAAATTGTCCTCAATGATTTTATTTTTATTTTTTCGTTCTTTTATTGCATTTGAGATTTTTTTATCCAATTTGAAATGTTCTTCTTCTCCGTCACCAACAAAAAACCATTTGCACTCGCAAATATATAAATCATTTTTTTGATTATCAAAAATTAATATGTCATATTCTGCCTTCGGAATAATCTCCTCTCCAACTTTATAAATAAAGTCAGTTGTAACTGTCACATCATATTTTTTCAAACAATTTATAATTTCCTCTGTCATTTGTTTTTCTTTCAATTTTGCTATTTTTGCTATATCCTTCTCATATTTTATTTTATTATAATCTATAATGGACCTATATAATTTTAAAGGAAGCATTCCTATAGTTAGAGATATAGGCAAAAAATAAATTTTATTTTCTATTTCTATTAATGATTGAATTAATGTTAATTTATCTTTTTGATATTGAATATCATAAATCATATAAGCAAGAAAAAAATTGATCTTATCATCTGATAATTCTGTTAAATAATGGATATATTGAATAAAATCTTCTTTTAATATCACTGGAGTTTCATACCTAATAAAGTAATAATAACCAATCAATTGAATACTAGCACAAAAAATTATTAATTCACAATATGTAAAATCACTAAATTCATAATTGAATTTTATTTCTGAATCAATCCAATTTGATTTTATCATATCTGGCATCAGAGATTGTACATAACGATTCCTAAAAAATTTTTTAGGATTTTTATCAAAAACTTTTTTAATCGATAAAAAAATATGATTTTTTATTTCTTCAGATGGAAAGACTTTCACCTTATCTTTAATTCTAGAATAATTTGATGCATTATTGAAATTTGGTTCTATAAAATAATTCTTTTTTTGATCAAACTCTATTTTTCTCTTGCCTAATGCGCATTGTTCCAAATAGTTTCTTACAGGAGTATATTTACTCTTAAAAAACACTATCATATTTTCAAATTCTCTTATCATTTTTTCATAAGAATAAAATGAAATACTTCCTAATTTAGAATTCAAATAAATGAACTTTAATATCGTTCTAAATTGTGCTATACAATCATCAATAATATAGTGATTGAGAAACAAGCTTGTCAATTTAATCATCAAATTGATTTCTGCTTGTATTAATGCTTTTATTAAATCTTCTAAACTATTTTGAAAAATAGCTCTTTTACTTATTTTATTTTTTATATTATTAAGAATTTCAACTGCATTTACTTCCATATTCTCTCCCTTTTAATAATTATTCGCTCATCATAAACTCTGCTTGTTTAATTACATCCTCTACTGCTCTATCTCTATACTTTGGTGGATAATTATATTTCTTTAATAATCTTTTTATTTCTCTCCTCATTAAAGCTCTTGTATCCTTTTTCTTGGACCAATCTGTTGTTGCATAGGCTTCAACTGTTTCTTTTAGTTCATGAGCAATTAATTTTAATGTTGCATCAGGCATAGTAACTACCGCACTTTTATCTCTGATTAACGCATCATAAAAAGCTCGTTCTCTTCCTGTCAATCCTTTTTCTTTTGCCTCATCTTCATCTTGAACAATATCTTCAGCAAAAGCTATAATATCAATAATAGTTTTTGTGGTATCAAAATCATCTTCTCTATTATGATACTTCCTTAAAATGTTAATAAGCCTTTCACTATATTCTAAAGATTTAAAATAATTATTCTTTCTAGATTCAGCAATAGCAACTTGTAGTAATTTCTCAACAATTTTTAAGAAAATATGAGGTGGGTTTTTCTTTCTTAATTCCTCTATTTTATCTGGGCGTAATAGGTCTATAATACTAACCTCATCATCACTCGTACCTAATTTAGTTAATACTTTAACCTCATCACCTTTTATAGCATCAGCCAAAAGTTCTTCTACATGTTGGTTCATTTCGCCTATTGATACTTCACTACGACCAGCAGATAATTTTAATATAAAACTTCTTACTGATAAATAATATTGAACATTTGCTCTTTCTTCTAAAGTTAAGATTCCAGCAGATACAATAAATGCTCTCTTTAACTCTATAGTTACTACTTGGAAATCATTTTTTCTAGTTTCATTTGCCAAAACAAATTGTGCTCCATTTTGAATTGCTTTAAAGCGCTTTGGATTATCACTAGAATAAAAACCTGCCATTTCCACTTTATAGAATAACTCATTTAAAATAGATAATTTTTCTAACAAAATATTCTTAGCAGTATCTTGAATATCTCTTATATTAAACTCTTTATCTCTCGCAGTATATTGATCAAGTGCTTTGTCTAATGCCTTAGATAAACCAATATAATCTACTATAAGCCCACCATCTTTACCTGGATATACTCTATTAACACGAGCTATTGCTTGCATTAAATTGTGACCCTTCATTTTTTTAAATAAATACATTACATCAAGGTCAGGAACATCGAAGCCAGTAAGCCACATATCTACTACAATAGCAATTTTCAGTTTACTATTTTCTTTTTTAAATTCTTCACCCATATCCTTACGATAGTTTGAATCCTTAAATAAATTTCTCATTTCATCACTATCTTTGTTGCTTTCAGTAACTATAGGAGCAATCATTTCTTTCCAAGTAGGACGAAGGTCAGTTACAATTTTATTATAAAGCTTTAAAGCCACATGTCTTGAAGCTACAACAATCATAGCTTTTCCATTTAAAAAGTCTTTTCTTCCTTCATAGTGTTCAACAATATCATTAGCTAATAATGCTATAATGTCATCATCTTCTAAAATCTTTTTTAAAGAGCTCATAGTTTTTTTAGATTTGTCCACTGCTTCTTTAGATGCCTTCCCAGATTCTTCTAATTCATCATAATATTCATCTATTTGTTTTAAAATATTAGGATCTGTCCAAATTTTAGCGAGTCTTCCTTCATAAAAAATACGAACTGTCGCACCATCATTTACAGATTGAGACATATCATAAGTATCAATAATTTCGCCATAAATGTCAGAAGTATTTTTATCTTCAGTTGTAATAGGTGTTCCTGTAAAACCAATAAATGTCGCATTAGGAAGCGCGTCTCTGATATATTTTTCTGTACCATATTTGCTGACCATTTTAAATTCATCTTGAATGCTTTTTTCATAAACCATTTTTTCATAAATACCATAATGCCCTCGATGTGCTTCATCTGCCATTACTATGATATTACTTCTATCATTAGGTACGATTTCATCTTTATCAAATTTTCCTATTGTGGTTAAAATTACCCCACCTTGCTTGATAGTGCCTAATTTCTTTAGTAAGTCCTTTCTAGATTCTACTCTAACAGGTTGAGTTCTTAAAAAGTCTTCTGCCTGAGCAAATGTAGAATAAAGCTGATCATCCAAATCAATCCTATCTGTTAATATAACTATAGTTGGAGAATTCAAAGATTTTGAAGTTATTAATCTATGGGTAAGCATCACCATAGAAAATGATTTTCCACTTCCTTGTGTATGCCAAAGAATACCTGCTTTTCCATTACCTTCCGGTTTTAATGCTCTCTTAACACTTTCTAATGACTTTATAACACCAAAATATTGATGATATTGACACATGATTTTGACAGGCTTTTGTTTTCCTTTATTTAAGAAAAATATTCCATTCTTTATTATGTCTAAAAAATGTTCTTTTTTAAATAAGCCTTCAATTAAAGTATCAACTTTAAATGCATAATTTACATCATAGCCAGGTTCTCCATTTACACTCTTCCATTCATTAAAACGATCTATTTTAGAAGTTATAACTCCAACCTTAGAGGTTGTACCATCACTAATGACTTCAAATGCATTATAATTAAATAGAGTAGGAATATCATACCGATATCCAGAGCCTTCCGAATTGCCACCCAATTGACGATATGCATATTCTAAATCTGTATCTTTTAAAGTTTCTTCAAACCCTTTTAATTCCATAATAACTAGAGGTATTCCGTTTACAAACACCAAAACATCTGGAATTCTTGTGTCATGATATTCTTTACATTTCATCTGATGAGCAACTTGAAAAATATTATTTTTAGCATATTCATAATCTATCAATTTAATCAAAGGATTAATATCACTAGTTACATCTTCTACTGTAATTCCATCTACAAGCATTTTATGAAATTGTTTATTTCTTTCAAATAGAGACGGATGATCTATTCTTTTAATAGTATTGATTGCTTCTAACAAAATAGTTTCACTTATGCCTTTATTAATTTGTTTCAATTGAAATAATAACAAATCTTCATTGATAAACTCTGATAATTTTCTATCAACTAGCCATTCATTTGCATCAGAAAGTAAGTCGTATCCCTGTTCATGCAATAAAGATAATATTGTATCTTCTATATGTTTTTCAATCATTTGCATAAGAAGTTCCTCCCATAAAAGCCTATTATTATAGATTTTATCATAAATTGCCATTTTATTTAATACTTTAGGTCAAATTTTATCAATTTTTGATATGGTATAGTTGACACTATAGGAAGTATTGATGAATTGATAGAAAAATACAACGAGATCTTACTGGGGATAGACACATTAGAAAACAAATTTTATAATTTTGAAATCCAAAATGCTAATACACAAAAATTAC
>CATKXV010000004.1 GCA_949840955.1 uncultured Anaeroplasmataceae bacterium
TTAATCTGTTTTCTCCTTGAGAATAAATATATATATTTTCATTAACTAATTCTTTGCAACTAAACATTTTCAATTCACTATACTTTATTTTAATTTTTCTCAATAGATCAATCATTATTTTTATATTATTTTTAAAGTTAGAAATTGAATCTGTAAGTATTCTTTGAGAGTTCGAAGCTTCATTTTTTAACTTTTGAACAATGGATGCAATTCGAAGTTGAACACTATCAATTTGTTCTTTATTATTTTTAAGCAAATTATATCCATTAATATATATTTTTTGATGAATATCGGTGACATTCTCTTTAAACTTACTATACTGTTCTTCGCTAATATATTTCTTTACTTCCTTTATAGAAAATGTCTTTTCTAAATAATTAATATATGCTTCATAGGAACTCTTATACTCATTTAATAATAAGACATCCTTTTGTTTATTACTGGATGATGTTAATAAAAAAGAATTCAAATTGTTTAAAATATCATACACTTCTAAATTTTCATTCTTATTCTTAAAATACTCATTATATGAATCAATAAACTTTAAATCCACACTATTGTTCTTGCTGATGTTCACTTCTCTAAATAAAGAAATTAACTCGTTAACTTTTTTAATAAATAAATCTATTTCAGTTTTAGATTCTGTGTCTTTATTGAAATTTTGCTTTAATTGTGTTTCAAATTCTTTATAATCATATGGGGCTCTTGCTAACAAATCATAAATGTTTGCTTTTTTAGCAAAAAGATTATTATTACTTGATTTTTGAGCAACATAATCAAACATTTCATTACTTAGCTTTAATTGGGCGCCATGTGACAAAAGACTAATTTCTTTTACTTTTATGGATTTATTAATATGATTATACTTACTTGTATCACCTAAAAGCATAGAAAGGAAATATGTTTTTCCACTACCTCTTGCACCTATTATGCAATTTAATCCATCACCTAAGTTTATGGTTTTCTCACAGCCATTCTCTTCTATTCTTATATTATCAATAACATAATTATTATTTTTTAAGAATTTTTTATATTTAGCAACGGAAAATAGTCTACTATTAGAATCTAATAAAGCAAATTTTAATCCATTAAAGGATAATTCAGATTTCATTATAAACAAATTTTCTTTTTGATAATCACCAACACCATGATAGTCAGATCCATAAACAACACTAGTCATATCTAGACATTCTTCAATTTTATACAATTTATTTAGATGCTCCTGCCTTTTATTAATTTCTTCCAATGCAGTTTCTTTTTCTTTCTCTGAAGTTGAACTATCCAACTTTTCAAAAGCTTCAATGTATTTATTAATAAATTCTTGTGTTTGGAGCATATTTTTTTTGATTTTTTCTTTTATTTGCTTACTTTCTACTCCAAATATTATATTGTCTTTGAGAAAAAAATCTAATAATTGCAATTGCTGGGGATTTTTTTTGATATGATTAAACCAACCACCATTACGTTTGTCAAAATGCGGAACTGCAATATATTCAATTCCTATAGCATTAAGAAGATCTATAAATTCACTTATATCTATTGGTGATAATTGAGCTTTTTCCGTTTGTTTAAGAAATTCTTGTAAATTTTTTTTCTTATTGGAAGTATTATATTTATAATATGAATCAATTTTTTCCTCTAAAATCTCCCCCTTTAATTTTCCATTTTCTGTTGTTTGGGATAACTCATTATTATTAAAAATTATAATCCAATGTACTTTATTTGTTGTATTAATTTCTATACCAGGTAAACAAAGAACTCCACACTTACTCAAAGTCTGAAAATAATTATCATAATCACTATAAGAAAAAAAATTATGATCTGTAAAACATATTAGCTTTACATTATCCTCTATTGCTTTACCATTAAGAATACTACAGATGTCATTCACATCAAATTTTATTGTTTTAAAAGCATCAAATGAATTGTTAGTATGAAAATGTATATCGCATAAATAATAATCTTTCATTAGGACTCCTCCATATCAATTTATTTTTTAATAAGGTTTCAACTTATTATAATAATTCTTCTTAAGACCTATAATCTTTTACATTATTGCCATAAAATATAATAACAAATTTTGACAAAATTGTGTATGATTATTTATAAAATTCGTTCGACATAATTCGACATTTTGGTTAAATTCTACATAAAAAAATACCTCCACTTATTGTAACATATTTGTCCAATAAATGGGGGTAAGTTCATAATTTTTGGTGCGGACAATGAGAATCGAACTCACACGGGAAATCCCATACGCCCCTCAAACGTACGCGTCTACCAGTTCCGCCATGACCGCAGTTATGCTATAATTATAGCATATTTTAATTAAAATTGAAATAAATAATCTGATTTGATTATTGTAATTTTTTTTCTATTTTTTTGTAAGAAGGATGATCCTTAATTAAGGGCTTAATTCCAGTAGGCATTGGAAAGGCTACTTTAATAAAATTATCTTCTCCAACACTTACTACTACCCCTAATCCAAATGCTTTATGCTCTATCTTATCTCCAACATGGTACTGTTCTTCTTTAGAGAGTGTAAAGCTTTCTTTTTTTGTTTTCTTTTGAAAATAGCTATCATATTTTACTTTTGAATTTTTATAGAAATCAGCAGAGATATTTTTCAAATATTCCGTTCCCATTTCCTTGACAAAGCGAGATAAGGTCTCTGTTTCCATATGGCCATATAGCATTCTTGATTTTGCGTTAGAAATGTATAGTCGCTCTTTTGCACGAGTGATACCAACATAGCAAATTCGTCTTTCCTCTTCTAAATCCAAATCCTCACTATGAAAGCCACTTGGGAAAATCCCCTCCTCCATAGCAACCATAAAGACCGTTTTGAACTCAAGTCCTTTTACCTGATGATAGGTTGATAAAATGACGGAATCTCTTTCACTTTTATCCTCTTCGTCTGTACGTAAGGATAAATCGTTTAACAAGCTTTCTAGCTTGTCAAAGTTATCTCCATCAACAGAATTATCCGTTTCCTTAAGCACATTCTTTAATTCGTAAACATTTTCTAAACGATCGTGCTCAGGATCATCTACTGCAAGCATAGCTTTATAGCCTGTTTCTTCTAATATTACATCAATAAGCTTCGGCAAAGGTGTGTTATTTACCTGTTCTTTAATAGATAAAATCATTTTATGAAACTCTTGTAACGCATTATAGCCTGCGCCTTTACCCTCAAAGGTTGGGATAGAATTGAATAAGGAAGAGTTTTCTTCACCTGCATGACTATGAAGCTTTTCTAATAAAGTGGGTCCTATTTTACGCTTTGGCTCATTGACGATACGCAAGAAGGAAAAATCATCCTTTGAGTGCACAATAACTCTGAAATAGGCTAGCATATCCTTGATTTCTTTTCTAGCAAAAAAGGATAAGCCCCCATATATTCGGTAAGGTATTTGATATTTTATCAATAAATCCTCAAACACACGAGATATATAATTTGTACGATATAATATAGCAAAATCACTATAGGAATCCCCAGATAGATGGAATTCTTTAATTTTATCGACTACAAACATGGCCTCACTTTTTCCAGAGGCTGCCTCATAATAATACGGGGTAATCCCTTCCTCCTTACTTGTGAACATGACCTTCTTTATTTGATTTGGATTATGCTTGATAATCTCATTAGCCAAATTTAAGATAGGGGTAGTGGAACGATAATTTTCTTCTAATAAGATTAACTTATTTTCTTTAAAATCCGATCTAAAACGATTTATATTTTCTATTCTTGCTCCTCTAAAGGAATAGATGGACTGAAAATCATCCCCTACAACAAAAATATTATGATATCTAGCAGAAAGCATAAACATTAAATTATATTGTATATCATTTGTATCCTGAAACTCATCTACTAAAATATACTGAAATTTTTCCTGATATTTTTCTAAAATCTCAGGATTCTTTTTGAATAGCTCAATTGTTTTAATCATTAGGTCATCAAAATCCAGCATATTATTTTCTTCTAAATACTGGTTGTATTTTCTGTTTATATTCTCAAAAATTCTTTTAAAATAAGCATCCTTGATACTGTAATTAGGAAAATTTTTCACTTTAGAAATTAAGCTTTGTAATCTTTTAGGCTTGATTTCTTCCACTTGATTTTCCTTACAAATTTCTTTAATTATCTTTAAGGAATCCTCCTCATCAATAATCATAAAGCTTTTGGTATAGGGAGGCAAAGCTGTTATTTCTAATCGTAATACTCTTGCACAAAAGCTATGAAATGTAGAAATCCACATATACTTCGTTTCTACATGCACAAGCTCCTCTACTCGTCTTTTCATTTCATTTGCTGCCTTATTGGTAAAGGTTACAGCTAAAATTTGGAAGGGAGAAATTCCCATGTCAATGATATAAGCAATCCGTTCTGTTAAAACTCTCGTTTTCCCAGATCCAGCTCCTGCCATAACCATAACAGGTCCTTCTGTAGTTGTTACAGCCTCTAGCTGTCGCTCATTTAAGTTTTCTAGCATTAGAATTTCTCTCCTTTCCTTTTTTAATTTTTACTATCTAAAAACTCCTCATAGGTTGTCATTTTATCTATAATAGTACCATCCTTTTCAAAGGAAATGATACGATTGGCAACGGTTTCTAATAATTCCGCATCATGGCTTGAAAACAAAATATTTCCTTTATAGGCCTTCATTCCCTCATTTAAAGCCGTTATAGACTCTAGATCTAGATGATTGGTTGGATCCTCTAGCACTAAAATATTTGGAGCTTCTAGCATTAGCTTTGCAAACATACATCTTACCTTTTCTCCACCAGATAAAACATTACATTTTTTTAGAGATTCCTCACCACTAAATAGCATTCTTCCTAACCAGCCACGGATAAAGCTTTCCGTTTGATCCTCCTTAGAATACTGTCTTAGCCAATCTACAAGATTTAAATCCTTATTAAAATACTCTTTATTTTCTTGTGGTAAAAAGCCAGTAGAGGTTGTTATACCCCACTTGAATTTCCCAGTATAATCTGTATCCTTTCCAGATAAAATATGAAATAATGTGGTTATAATGACAGAATTTTCGGCAAGAAAAGCAATCTTGTCATTTTTATTCACACTAAAGGTTAAATTTTTAAATACCCCGGGTTTGGATAAATTTTCTACAAATAAAATATCATTCCCAACCTCACGGTTTGGTTTAAAGCCAATATAAGGATATCTTCTTGAGGAAGGCTCAATATCCTCTATTTTAATCTTTTCTAATAGCTTTTTTCTAGAGGTGGCTTGTCTTGATTTTGATTTATTTGCAGAGAATCTTGCGATAAATTCCTGAAGCTCCTTAACCTTTTGCTCACTCTTTTTATTTTGGTCCTTTGCCTGCTGAAGTGCTAGCTGGCTAGATTCATACCAAAATTCATAGTTTCCAACATAAAGCTTAATTTTTCCAAAATCCACATCACATATGTGAGTACAAACATTATTTAAAAAATGACGGTCATGCGATACAATTAATACGGTGTTTTCAAAGTTAAGTAAGAAATTTTCTAGCCAACGAGTGGACTTATAATCTAGATTATTGGTAGGCTCATCTAATAATAAGATATCCGGATTCCCAAATAATGCCTGTGCAAGTAATACTTTAATTTTCAACTTGGCATCCAAGTCCCCCATTAGGGTATAATGATACTCCTCATCTACCCCGATGCCATTTAAAAGAGTTGCAGCATCTGTTTCAGCCTCCCAGCCTCCCAGCTCAGCAAATTCTCCCTCTAGCTCTGCTGCTAGGATTCCATCCTCCTCAGTAAAATCCTCCTTAGAATATAAAGCATCCTTTTGTTCTTTTATTTCTATTAATCTAGGATGTCCTAATAATACCGTGTCTAAAACAGTTTTATCATTATAAGCATTTTGATCCTGCTTTAAAACGGACATTCTTTCATTCTTATCTAAAATAACCTCACCCGTTGTGGATTCAATTTCCCCAGATAATAATTTTAAAAAAGTTGATTTACCAGCGCCATTAGCACCAATAATTCCATAACAATTCCCTTTCGTAAAGGTAATATCCACATGCTCAAACAACTTTCTTGAGCCATATTGTAATCCTAAGTTTATCGTTTTTAACATGATTTTTTCTCCTCTAATTCGCTTAAAAATTGGGGCTGCTGAGCAGTCCCTATTTTTTTATAATTTGAATGAAGACTTTAAGCTTACTGTACAGTTAAATACAAGATGGTCCTCTGTACTATCCTTATCGGTTGTATAATAGCCATTTCGAACAAATTGAAAATGATCTAAAGGCTGGGTTCCCTTTAAGGATGCTTCTACAAAGCCCTCCTTGGTGGATAAAGAGTTTGGATTCAAGCGTTCCATAAAATCTAAATCCTTTGTTTCCTCTGTTTCAGGTAAAATTAAATCCTCAAATTGATAGAAGGTTGCAGGCAAGCTTGTCGTCTTTTCTACAAAATGGATGTTTCCATTTGGCTTACGATCGGCAAAACCACTACCAGAACGTGTTGCTGGATCATAGGTGGCATGAATTAAGGTTATATTACCTTTTGCATCCTTTTCAACGCTTGTAGCCGTAATGAAATAGGCATGCATTAAACGAACCTCTACCCCTAATGCGAGTCTCTTCCACTTCTTATTTGGCTTTTCTTCGATAAAGTCATCTCTTTCAATATATACATATTTACTAAAGGCAATCTTTCTAGAACCTAGCTCCTCATTTTCGGTATTATTCGGACAATCCATATACTCTACTTGATTTTCTGGGTAATTATCAATAACAACCAATACTGGATTGATTACTGCATTAGGTCGTAAGGCCTTTAGCTTTAAATCATCTCGTAAGGCCTCCTCTAAGGCATGGTATTCCACAGTAGAATTTACACGAGAAAGACCCGTAGATAAGATGAAATTCTTAATTGCTTCTGGAGTAAAGCCACGACGCTTTAATCCAACCAGGGTTGGCATTCTTGGATCATCATAGCCACTTACCTTTTTTGTATCCACTAGTGTTCTTAAATATCGTTTAGACATAACCATTCCTGTGATGTTCAAACGGCCAAATTCATATTGATGAGAAATATGCTCTACCTCTGTATTTGCAAGCACCCAGTCATATAATACTCTATGGTTATCAAATTCTAAGGAGCAACAGGAATGTGTAATTCCTTCAAAGCTATCCTGTAAAGGATGGGCAAAATCATACATCGGATAAATACACCATTTATCTTTTTGTCGATGGTGATGCATATGAATAATCCGATATAAAATAGGATCACGCATATTGATATTTGGACTAGCCATATCAATTTTAGCTCGCAATGTCTTTTCTCCATCCTTAAATTCACCAGCACGCATTCTAGTAAATAAATCTAAATTCTCTTCTACACTACGGTTACGATACGGAGAATTTTTCCCAGGCTCTGTTAGAGTTCCACGATATTTGGAGGCCTCTTCTTGGGTTAAATCATCTACATAGGCTAATCCCTTTTTAATCAAAAGAATGGCCTTTTCATAGGTTGCTTCAAAATAATCACTACCAAAAAAGATATGATTTGGTGTATAGCCTAACCATTTCAAGTCCTCCTGGATGGCATCCACATACTCATTGTCCTCTTTGGTAGGATTGGTATCATCAAATCTTAAGTTTGTTTTTCCACCATAAGCCTTAGCACACTCAAAGTTTGTAATAATAGCTCTAGCATGTCCAATATGTAAATAGGCATTCGGCTCTGGTGGAAACCGAGTTATGATTTCCTTTACTCTACCTTCCTTTAAATCCTCTGCCATTAATGTTTTGATATAGTTACTGATTTCTTCCATAAACAACACTCCTAAAAACAAAGTTTCTTTTTTCTAAAAATATATGTATGTATTATATCATTTTTATAAATAAAAATATAGGGAGTAAAAGCATTTTCCAAAAGAAAAAAAGGAATTTTTCATCTAAGAATCCCCCTTATTTCAAGGATACCATTCCACTTTTAAAAAAAGAAAAGATATTATCCAAACTACCAGATAATATCTACAAAATCAATTTTTATAATTTTTTGTAAATCAAAAGGGTTTATTTGTACCTGATATCCTATTTTTCCAGCAGAAAAAATCATATACTGTAAGAAATGAGCCGTGATATGTACAACTGTTTTGAATTGCTTTTTCATTCCAATTGGACTACATCCACCACGAACATATCCTGTAATACCAAATAATTCCTTTACTGGTATGAGTTCAACTGATTTCTCCTTCACTGCCTTAGCAGCCTTTTTTAAATCAACCTCTTCAGCAACGGGAATAACAAATACGTAATGCTTCCTACTATGCCCAATGGCTACTAATGTTTTAAAAACCGCTTCTATCCTCTGACCTAAGAGTTCTGCAACCCTTATCCCATCCACGCAAATGCCCTCTTCATGAGGATATTCATAGGATTGATATGGAATTTTCTTTTGATCTAAAATTCGCATCACATTTGTTTTTTCCATCAGTAAAACTCCTTAAGCAAAACTAAGGCATCCTCTCCATTAGAATAGTACGCTTTTCTAATTTGAATCACTTTGAAATCCAATTTATCATAGAGGTGAATTGCACAAGCATTGGATTTCCTAACCTCTAAAATACTTCGCTTTAAGCCCTGTGGGAGTAGCTCAGCAAAAACCTCTTGTAGTAGTTTAGCTCCATAACCTTTAGATTGATATGGCTTATCTATGACAAAATTTAGTATTTCTAGACATTCTCCATCAAAAATCGTTGAAATAAAGCCTAGAAATACGCCTTCTCTTTCATAGATATAGGTTTGAAATAAAGGGTGCTTCAAATGCTCTACATAAAATTGCTCTTCTAGGGTAGATAATAGATTCTCCTGTTCTAATTGAACAATTCTAGGAATATCCTCTTTCTTATAGCTTCTAATCATGAAGGTTTCGCTCCGCCTCAGTTTCTCTTAAATAATTTGGAACAAGAAGTCTAGGCTCCTCTACCCTTTCCTTCCATTTTAAAATTTTCAAAGGGTTTACCTTATATTCATTTTCATTCACAGAAAAATCATATTCATGCTGCTGGAGAAGCTTCTTTTCTATTAAAGCCTCTAAAGCTACATATTGATTGGTACATGTGTTTATAATACAGCCAAAGCAATTTCCTCTTCTTGCATCTATACTAGCTAAAACAAGTCCATCATACCCACTAGCCATAAGCTTTAATGTAGATATTTGAAAAAGCTGAATATCCTCCTTTAACGTAGCTATCATCTTTCCCACGGTTACAGCCATACGAACTCCAGTATATGAGCCTGGTCCTATTCCCACAATAACCTGATTCAAATCTTCTAAAGCTATATTTCCCTTTTTACAAGCTTGTTCAATCTCGACTAAAATTACACGTGCATGATCCTGCTTCCCTGGAACATAAGATTCATATATAATTTCCTCATCAAAGCATAGAGCTGTATATAATACATGGGTAGCTGAATCTATAATTAACGTTCTCATAATTGCTGTACCACCTTTTCATAACGACTTCCCTTAGCTATTATTTCTATTTCCCGTTCCAATTCACTTATTCTTTTTATAGTAACTTCTAAATACTCCTCAGGTAAAATTTCTTCAATCTGATGTGGCCATTCAATTACACATACACCATCAGACTCAATATATTCCTCTAGGTCGAAATCGTTATTTAACCCCTCAAGACGATATAAGTCTAAATGATATAAACGATACTCTCCTTGGTATTCCTTTACAATAGTAAAGGTAGGAGAATTGATTGTTTTAGTAACACCTAAGCCCTCTCCTATTCCCTTAGTTATCGTAGTTTTTCCCGCAGATAAATCTCCTGTAAGAAGAACTACATCCTTTGGCTTCAGTAAAGCTCCGATTCTTTTCCCTAAGGATATAGTTTCAGCTGCATTTGCTGTATTATAGCATTTTTTCATAATATCACCGTATATAAGTATATCACAAATGATGAGAAAAGCGTATGCTTTTTTCTAAATTTAAAAAGCCCAATTCTAAAAAGAATTGAGCCATTAGCACTAAAAGGTTAAAACCTGATCTTCTTCCTTAGGAAGCTTATTTACTTTTTTTGCATGAAGCATAATAACCTCTTCTTCAGCAATTTTAGAAAATTCGTGAGTCACATAGCACTCTAGATAAATACAATCTCCAATTGCCACCATTGGCGTCACATCCTTAACCTCATACCCTAAAAACTGAATATCATTTTCACAGCAGGTCATTACATTTCTTCCTACGACAATAGAATCCTCCAGTATATCGCGAACAAAGGTCTTAAACCGAATTGTTTTTCCTAAGTATTTTTCATAATGATCAAATACATCTATATACCAAGTCGGATAATCGCTATCCTCTAAAAGGATTGTATCCTTCGTAATATCATAAGGTAAATCCTCATCAAGCATAGATGTAAGCTGCCCATTTTTCCCTTCAAAGCCAATTTGACATTCCTGATTTAAAACACGAATCTGTCTTCTATAGCTAGCAAGCTCACTTACTCCATCACAGCGATTAAAAATGATTAAAGAGGATAATTTAACTAAATTATTAAATGCCTGACGCATATTACTAAAATAAACTCCAAAGGTAGATGCATCAATTAAAGTAACCTGTTGATATACAGGCATATATTCAGGAAATTCCAAATGATCCATATTAAAAAAGCTATTATACTCTAAGACAATTTGAACTGGCTTAAATTCTTCATCTAATTGAAAAAACAATTCTGCATTCAAATCCTCTTCCTTATGCACATAATGAATATGAACCTCATATTCCTTCAGCCATGCCTTTTCGTACTCAACTTCCCCTTCCTCACAAACAACAAGTAAAGTTGAGCCAGATTGATAGGAAACATTGTTTTCTATGATTTCCTTAATTAGTGTAGTCTTTCCACTTTCTATTAAACCATTAACAATAAATATAGGTACCTCAATCATATCCTACCTCTAAAATAACGCTTTGATTTTTTGTTCATCCATGTTTGAACCAATAACACATATTTTCCCTATCGGTCTAGCATCACAAGTAACAATAGAAACCTCGTCCGGAGTTACATTAAATTCAAACCATTTTCCATCGGATGAAGCTAAAACACCCTTTGCTCGAACAACCAATCCATACTTCCCAGCAGCAAGCAAATCCAAAAGCTTTTGAAACTCATTCCTATCATATTTCTTACTCGTTTCAAAGCCAACAGAGGTAAATATTTCATCTGCATGGTGATGATGGTGTCCACAGCCACATTCTTCATCGTGGTGATGGTGGTGTTCACAGCCGCATTCTTCATCGTGGTGATGATGATGCTCACAGCCACATTCTTCATCGTGGTGATGATGCTGCTCACAGCCGCATTCCTCATCATGGTGATGATGATGCTCACAGCCGCATTCCTCATCGTGGTGATGGTGGTGTTCACAGCCGCATTCCTCATCGTGGTAATGGTGGTGTTCACAGCCGCATTCCTCATCGTGGTAATGGTGGTGTTCACAGCCGCATTCTTCATCGTGGTGATGATGGTGTCCACAGCCGCATTCTTCATCATGATGATGCTCATGCTCCAGCTCTTTAAATAATTCCTGTAAAAAATCGTCGTGAATGCCTTCATAGGCCTTGAATAATTCTTCATTAGATAATTCAAAAATAGGTGTAGTAACAAGAACAGCATCCGTATTATATTCTCTAATAATTTCTAAAGCCTCTTCCTTCTTTTCCTCTGAGGCTACATCAGTTCTAGAAAGGATTATTGTATGTGCTGCTTTGATTTGGTCTAAAAAGAACTCTCCAAAATTCTTGGTATACATTTTGGCCTTCTTTACATCCACTAAGCAAACTAATGCATTCAAATTTGCTGCAAGCTTAGCATCATCTACTGCTTTAATGATGTCTGAAAGCTTACCTACACCAGATGGTTCAATCAATATCCGATCTGGCTGAAATTTCTCAACAACCTCATTTAAGGATTTAGAAAAGTCTCCAAAAAGGCTACAGCAAATACATCCTTGAGAAAGCTCTTTAATATCTATATGGCTATCCGCTAAAAGGTCCGAATCAACTGAAACCTCACCAAATTCATTTTCTATTAATACAACCCTTTCATTTTTCATATTAGATTCTAATAAACGCTTAATAAATGTAGTTTTTCCAGCACCTAAAAAGCCTGAAATAATATCTATTTTCATATTTATTTTCTCCTTTTCCTTTTATTATTATATCTCAATTTTTTATAATTTTAAATGCTTCCTTTAGCTTTTTTTCTATTTTATACATACTCATTTCGATTTCCCCAATACAAATAGAGCATAAAAGTAAGTAAAGGAATAAAGCTGAACCATGGCATGGAATAATTCACCATAAAATCAAAAAACACAATAACAGCAAAATCTAAAGCTAGGAATAATATCATACACAATAATGCAATAGGAATAGCTATCCAAGGCTTTTTTTTAGAGTAACAAAGAGCGTTAACTAAAATATAAAAGGCTAGAAAAATAAAACCATTCACTGCCACACCCGATATAAAATATTTTGGCATTACATATATGGTCACGCCTAATAACGCTATTGCTCCTACGCTTTGAAGAAGAAATATGTAGCGCTTATGAATAAAGGAAAGCCCCGATAAGATTAAAATTCCCAATAAAATATAACCATAGCTTCGGTCTAGGCTTATTCGAAAAATATGAAGCCCTAGAGTAAAGACCAGAATCGTATATATTCCTAAAAGTGTAAGTGCACAGGTAGGAACAATCCATCTTTTTGGGCTTTTAGGCTGAGGTTCTATCGCCTCTACTCTATCCTCTAAGGGATGGACCTTTAAAGATTCTTCATCTTTTTCAGAAGAGGTATCCTCTATTTTTTCATCCAATATTTCTGCTTGAAAGCATTCTAAGGATAAAGCCTCCTGAAGACTCAGATAAGACTCCTCAAAAGTATAATCCTCATAAAGCTGCCAATTGGTTTCATCCAGTGTAATAAAAACCATCTTTTTTTGCAAGCTTTTAGCCAATTGAATTTGGTATACTACCCAATCATCTCGTAGGCACTTTTCACTTAAAAGGCATAAAACGATACGAGAATTGCTAATCTGCTCAGAAATTACTTGTTTCCAATTCGCACCCCTTGGAACAAATTGATCAAACCAGACCTTATAATGAAGAGCCTTCAATTCTCTATAATATTCAATTGCTTTCGCGCGATTATGCACTTTATAGGAAATAAAAATATCATTCATCTTGAAAACTCCATATTCTAAAATTATTCTACTGCCTTTAAAGATTCAACCATCTTAATTTTCTTTAATTTAGGTATAAAAAACAATAAAACGATAGAAACAAAAACAGCTGTAATTAAAAATGCATATAAGAAATTTATTGCATGAATGGTTACAGAAAAGCATTGTCCTGGACTAGAAATCTGCTTCATTACAAATAAATTTAACAAAGGACCCAATCCAAACCCAAATAGGATTCCTAGAACACTCATCATAAGGATTTCTCTATAAATATAGCCCAATACCTCTTTTCTTTGGTATCCTAGCACCTTTAATGTTGCTATTTCTTTAACTCGTTCATTAATATTAATATTCGTTAAATTATAAATCACAATAATAGCCAATAATCCGGAGCAAAAGATGATCAGCAATATTACAAGGTCAATTCCATTGGTAAGAGATTCATAAAGTTCCTTTGTAGAGGACAAATCTGTTACTGCTTGAAAGCCCTTTGTATCATATATGCTTTGAACTAATGCATCATAATTCAAGCGATCCTTTGGTCCAAGCTGTATCAGCATTGTATTGACATCCTTTACTTCACTCTTCATAATGATATAATTATCAATATAGCATGTAAATATACCTGCTACAATAAATTCCTTACTCCTGTTGCCAATATCTATTGTAAGCTTACTTTGATTTCGAAGATGAAATACATCAGCCAGCTGTGAGGAAATAAGAACTCCATGTTCAGGTAACTGCTCCACCTCTAAATTCATATAGTCTAAAATAGAATCATCTGTATAAAGAACCTGAACAGCATACTCCTTATTCTTTTGTACGCTGCCTTCCTCTTTATATAAATATAATTGTTTGCTATCTGTAAAATAATCAACCTGCACTTTTTCTTGAACCTGGATAGAAAAATCATACTGTATAATATCCTCAAATTGAACAACTGATGCTGCATTTAAGGAATCTCTTAGACCTAGACCTACAAGCATCAATGCTGTACATCCTCCAATTCCAACAATCATCATAATTAAATTTCTTTTAAAACGAAAAATATTACGAATAGAGGATTTATGCTTAAATTTAAGTCTTTTCCAGAAAAATCCAATACGCTCTAATACAATACGCTTTCCAGCCTTTGGAGCCTTAGGCACCAGTAAGGCATTCGGCTTTTCTGATAAAGCCCTTAGACATACAAAAATCATGACTATAAAAATTGTTAAACTCATACTTAACGTAGATAAAAGAACAATTCCAGCATGCCATGAGAAGACTCCCTGTGGCATAATAAATAAAGAGCCATAACAAAAATAGATAGCCATAGGTATACCATAAACACCTAAGAAAAGCCCCGCTAAAGATCCTATAATACATGCAAATAGTGCATATATAAAATACTTATTCAAAATTCGAAGGTTTGAAAAGCCTAAGGATTTTAAGGTTCCCATAGAGGCTCTATCCTCTTGAACCAATCGACTAATCGAGGTTAAAGCAATAAGCGCTGCAATAAAAAAGAAAAAGAACGGAAAGACTACAGCTACTTTATCTACCTTATTTGAATTTTCATTAAAGGAAATATAGCTTAAATTACTTTTTCTATTTAATACATACCACTTCGTTTCAGAAAATTGCTCATCTACTTTTTTCTTTATTTCCTCCTTTTGGCTTTCTAATATGGAATCTATCATAAAGGATGGAATTGAAGCATTTTCTTCTAAAAGCTTTCTCGCCTCTAGATAGGCCTCCTCATATAAAGCATTCATTCGATTCTCTATATAAGAAATAGACAAATCAACCAATTGATTTTCATAGGGTTCAATAAATTTAAAATAGTCATTTTTAAAAGAATGATATTGCTTAGCCCCTTGGATTGTTATGACAATATCCGTGATAGGTATAGAAGAAATTTCTGCATTGATGTAAACAATCATATCTAGGATGCCGTTACCAATTTGAGTGGATTCTTGCATCCGGTAATAATATACAGGTGTATTACAAATACCAACAATGGTATAGGATTTCTCATTGACCTCTATAACTTCTCCTATTGGATTCTTATCTAAAAATACACCCATATTATGAACAACACACTCTGAAGAATCTTTAGGAAATCTTCCCGATAGCATTTCAACCTGATTCACATGGGAGGGAAATGCCCCTAAAATGGTTCTAGCAGAAATCTCCTTATCCTTATAAATGGTTTTATAATCCATAGCAGAAAAGCCTTCTATTTCTTCTATTCCATAAACAGCTTCTTTTAATGAATCCATATCACTTGAAGAAAAGCCAATTGTACTTTTCAGTTGTATATCAAACAGATTTGAATTGTCATAATATTGATCCATAGACCCCTGTAGGTCTGGAGTTGAAGACAATAGCCCAATCAAAAAACCAACGCCTAATGCCATAATCGCAACGATAGCAATTAATCTTGTGAAATTTTTCTTAAAATCTCGAAATATGGTTTTAATGAATGTCCTTTTCATCTCATCACCACTCTATCTCTTCTATTGGAAGAGGATTGTCATTATAGTACTCTTCCTCTACAACGCCATTTTTCACACGAATCACATGGTCTGCCATTTTCGTAATCGCTGCATTATGAGTGATTACAATAACTGTTTTAGATGTTTGTCTACATGTATCATGTAGCAGCTTTAATATACTTTTCCCTGTTAAATAATCTAAAGCTCCTGTAGGCTCATCGCATAATAAGATTTTAGGATTTTTCGCAATTGCTCTTGCGATACTTACCCTCTGCTGTTCTCCTCCAGATAGCTGAGCAGGAAAGTTATTTAACCTTTCCTCTAGTCCTACAGATTTTAATACTTCAAGAGGATCTAAAGGATTTTTACTAATTTCTACTGCAATTTCTATGTTTTCTAAGGCTGTTAAATTAGGCATTAAGTTGTAAAATTGAAATACAAAGCCAACATCATATCTTCTGTAATTGGTCAGCTCGCGTTCATTCAGCTGGCTAACCCTTGCTCCATCAACCACAATATCCCCTGAATCACAGCTTTCCATTCCACCTAAAAGATTAAGTATTGTTGTTTTACCAGCTCCGGATGGCCCAACAATAACACAAAATTCTTTTTCCTTTATCGTAAAGGATACTCCATTATTTGCAATGATTTCTTGATCTCCCATATGATATTTTTTAATCACATTATCAAAAGTTACATATTCCATAAATATCTCCTCCATTACCTAAAGTATTCTTCTTAATTATACAATAAAGGAAAGCTTATTTCTATTCCTCATTTAATTATATCATAAAATTATGTGATTTTTTTGGGAACATTCCTATTTTCTGTGAAAGATTCCTTAAGCAATTATCATCCGAATAAAATTGCTTTGACAAGAATACATTTAACTAGGTGATTTAATGAAAAAAGCATCCATAGTAACGTTCTTTGTCGTAATGATATTAAGCATATTTATTAGCTCTGCCCATACATCAGATACAATCCTGTCCATTTATATTGATCCTGGACATGGGGGATATGACGGAGGTGCTTGTGTAGGAGAGGTCAAGGAGTCTGTTTTAACACTTGAAATATCGAAAAAGCTAAAAGAGGTCATGGAAAAAAATGGAATCAACGTACTTCTTACAAGGGAAACGGAAGAGGATTTAAGTGAAGACGAATTCATAAAAAGAGAGGATATGCTGAAACGGATAAATCTGATTAATCAATCTTCTGCTTGTCTTGCAGTTTCAATCCATTTAAATAAATTTAGTATGGAGCGATATAAAGGCTCTCAGGTATTCTATAGTAATATCAATGAAAATAATAAGCTGTTAGCTCAAAATATTCAATCAAGCCTCAAAGAATATTTAAAGAATACAGACCGAAAGATTGTTTCAAGGGATAATATATTTTTATTAAATAAAGTTACAAAGCCCTGCTGTATCATTGAATGTGGATTTATGTCAAACAAAGAGGAACTATCCTTACTCCAATCAGAGGATTATCAATATAAGCTTGCTCATGCTATCTTTTATGGCATTGAGGATTATCTAAAGCTATATTAAAAAAACCAGCCAGAGTAGTACTCTACTCTTTTGGCTGGTTTTCAGCTGTTTCTTCTTTTTCAGCTTCCTTAACAACAGGTGTAGATAATCCAACAACATCCTCAACTGGAATACTAAAGGCAATTCCTTGAGCTGGTGTATTTAATCCTACACTTTTATATATCGCATGGAGAATATCATCCTTTATATCCTTATTTACTAAAATAAGAACAATTTCCTTTTCTGGCTGAATGGAAATATTAAAGAGCTTTTCTGCATCCTCTCTTGCCGTACCACGTGCATTCAGCACCGTGCCTCCACCAGCACCACATTCTCTAGCCGCAGACATAACACTGTCTGAAAAGCCAGCATCTACAATACAAAAAATTAATTCAAATGTTCCATTCATTTCATTCACCTCTTATTCCGTCCATAGAATTACTTAAAAATTGATAAACCATTACACCAATAACAGAGGTTATCGGTAAAGTAAAGGCAATTCCTTTTCCATTTTTCGTTTTAAAATATTTATCCTCATAATCTGCAAGGATTTTCTTTATTTTTTCTTCCTGTACAACACTAAAGATTACTGCCTTGGCTGCTTGGGACAAGCCCAAATATTGAAGCATTTCTGTGGGAGCAGTACCCTTACCAAAGATTACAGATTGCAAATTCACTTCATAGCCTTCAAGCATATCTAAATAAAAGTCTGCCTTAGAGCGTTCTACAATCGTAACCAATATTTTCAAACGCTTAGGAGCGGTTAATCCCTCTTCTTTTTTAGCTGCTGGATGCTTTTCCTTTTTGATAGGAACTATTTTTTTAGGTTTTCTTTTAACATTTTTTTCTTCCATAAGCTCACCTACATAAAATGAATAATCTGCTCGTCATCCGCGCTAATGATTTTCTTCATTCTAGTCTTCTCCTTCATTCTCTTAACAAAGACTGCCTTAAAGCCTAGAAGCTGGATGGTAATGAGTGGTGTCATAGCAACCATGGCTACAATTCCAAAGGCATCATTTAGCACCTTATCAGGGCCTTGATACAATGTAATACATGCTCCTATTGCAAAGGGCAAAATAAAGCTTGAGGTTAATGGTCCAGAAGCAACTCCACCAGAGTCAAAGGCTATGGCAGTATACATTTTGGGTACAAAAAAGGATAATCCCAAAGAAATAAAGTACCCTGGAATAATATAATATAAAATGGAAAAATCACAAACCAAACGAATCATGGATAGTCCAATAGAAATACCAACTCCAATAGCTAAAGCCAATAGCATAGCTCTTTTAGAAACACCACCATTTGTTATTTCCTCAACCTGCTTATTCAAAACATGTACAGCAGGCTCTGCTAAAACTACAACAAAGCCTAAAATAAAGCCGAAGCCGATAATAAAGGCTGGGTGGAATTCAGCAATGCTTTTTCCCATAATGTATCCTATAGGTAAAAATCCAATCGTAACAGCTGTAAGAAAAATAACCAATCCAATAAAGGTGTAGGCTATACCAATCCCAATTTGGATAAGCTTTTTCCTTGGAAGCTTTATAAAGATAAGTTCAATAATCATAAAGAAAACAACAATTAAGCTTAAAGCAATGATTACCTCTTTTGATACACTTCCTAGAGTCACAAACAATTTGTGGAAAAAATTTGGATCCACAAAATAATCTGGATCAGCATAAGGAATGTCTCCTTTCATCGCAACACCCAAAATTAATACTGCTAAAATTGGACCAACAGAGCATAAAGCAATCAAACCAAAGCTATTTTCACTTGCATTTCTTCCTCCAATGGTTGCAGCAACACCAACACCTAAGGCCATAATAAACGGAACGGTAATCGGTCCTGTTGTAACTCCACCAGAATCAAAGGCTAAGGATAGGAAATTCCCATTCCCATTTAAAATAACAAGGGAAGCACACGCAAACATTAGCATATAAAAGAACATCAGCATCATAGATAAATCTTTTTTAAAAATAATTTTCAATATAGCTAAAACAAGAAATAATCCAACACCTAATCCAACACAAAGCATTAACACGGTAGGATTGATTACCTCGGATACTTGCTGAGCAAGGACAGATAAATCTGGCTCAGCAATGGTTATTAAAACTCCCATTATAAAGCATACAAGAACGATTATTTTTACCTTCTTTGATTTCATTAAGGAGGCTCCAACCTGCTCACCCATCGGCTGCATAGCTAAATCCGCACCTAAATTAAATAAACCAATTCCTAGGATTAAAAATATTGCTGAAACAATAAATACAATTAACTCATAATTCGTCAAATGAACTAAAGGAGTAAAATATAAAATAATAACGATTATTGTTACTGGCAATACAGATGTTAACGCTTCTTTTATTTTTAACCATAGTAATTTTAACAAAATCATCAACTCCTTCATAACTATAATATTTTAACAAATTGTAGCAAAAATTACAAGAAAACAAATGAAATAAATCGCTTTTTATGGAAAAAACTACAGCTACTTCTATTTATGAAATATATTCCTTTTCTTCTTTATACATTTCAATAATCGGTTGAAGCTGATTCAAATCGATATAGCTTATATCATGCAGAATGGCATCTAATGCTAAAGCTTCCTCTTTTTTCAATCCATGATCCAACAATTTAAAGGATAAATGACTTTCTATTGATTTTAAAGATAGTCTTTGAAATAGGTTTAATCGCTTTTTCTTTATTCCCCCAGGCAAATAAAACAACCGAGTATAAAGCTGATTATATTCCTTTATTCGATATAAATCCTCTTCCGTATAAGACATAATTCCCGTTACAATTACACTATCCAAATGAAATCGTAAGGAGGAATCATAGCCCATGATTTTATCTTCCTTTACCCAGCTCATATAAAGGATGTGACTCCCCTTAGAAAGCTTCCTTTTGGCTTGTTTGAGTGTATAATAAGGTAAATTCAGCTCAGTGGCTAAGGCCTTAGCATACGTTAGAGTATGTCCACTTTTTGAAGTATAAACAATTGCTTCTATCATAAAGTTCCCTCCTGATATTCTTATATTATACACGAAAATATAGAAAAGCAAAATAAGTTCGTGCAATTGTTATTTAAATCAGTTATAATAAAGGTAACTTGAGGTGTTTGCTTATGATTGAATATATAAAATTGTATTTACCTAAAAGTAAAAAAGAGGTTAAAATAGAAATATCCTTACCTAGAGCCTATCATATGGAAACCTCCTTTGATAGTGTTTATTTTCTAGATGGGCAAAATGCATTTAAGGATTCTCATGCTGCCTATAACAGAGCGATTCGAGCTACCAAATACATGGGGTATATGGCCTATACAGTCAATCAAAAAATCTTAGGTATAGCCATTCATAATGCTGGCTCAGATATGGGAAGAATTAACGAATATACACCCTTTCCTATTACAAACGCAGCTTCAGCAGAATGGAAAAAGCAGGATGTTTCCATCTGTCATGCTTTTTGTGAAGATTTGGTACATGTCATTATTCCTTATATTGAAAATCGGTATAAGTCTACAAAACGAAGATTCATTTATGGATCATCCTTAGCCGCTATGACAGCGATTTATTTAGGATATACCTATGATGTATTCCAGGGAATCGGTGCTTTTTCTACGGCAACCTTTCTTTGTAAGGAATCCGTAGATGCTTTTTTAGAAAAGCATTTAAAGCCTGAGGTCAAATTATTTTTATATGTTGGAAGAAAGGAATCCTCTGATGGCTCTTACGACCAGCAATTATATTATACAACTAGCTTAGATCTATATCACTATGCCCAACAAAGAAATGCTAAGGTAAGACTTGTTGTAAGTGATAGTGGTACGCATAATGAGGCAACCTGGGAGGACCAGCTTCTAGATTTTCTAAGCTTTATGTATTTTGATAATATTATCTACCATAGATGATGAAAAAGCTATTATTGGTTGATGGCAGCAATCTTCTATTTCAAATGTTTTATGGTATGCCATCTCGAATCATAAATAAAGAAGGAAAGCCAATACAAGGAATCCTAGGCTTTGTTGGTGCTCTTTTAAAAATCATAAAAGCTATTTCTCCTTCTCATATTTGTATACTATTTGATGGAGAACACGAAAATCCTAGAAAAGCAATTCAAAGGGAATATAAAGCCAATCGACCCGATTTTTCTACTCTACCTGAGGAGGAAACTCCCTTTTCACAATTAGAGGGAATATATAAAGCCTTAGCCCTTTTAAAAATCCCATTTAAAGAGCTTACAGATTATGAAGCAGATGATTATATAGCAAGCTATACCACACTATATCAGGATGAGATGCAAATTGTTATTTCATCTTGGGATAGTGATTATTTTAGTTTAATTCATGATAACGTAACAATTTATCGATATAAAGGGAAAAAAAGCTACTTCTGCGATGAAGCCTATTTAAGACAGAAGCTTCATATCCAGCCAAAGCAATATATATTCCATAAAGCATTGGTTGGTGATCCCTCTGATCATATTTTAGGAATTCCTAAAATCGGTATAGCTACTGCTTCAAAAATTGTGAATACCTATTCAACCATCCAAGAGCTTTATGAAAAAGGATGCTTGGAAGTCTATTATAAATATCTTATAGGATATAAGGAGCAGATAGAAGAAAATTATAAGCTGATTTCCTTTTATAAAATAAATTCACTTCCCTTTTCTATCGATGAGCTCATCTGTCCAAGCATTTCTATGACTACAAATCAAATATTAAAAGAATTACTTATTTTAAATTAAAAAAGGGTGCCCGATGCACCCTTTTCTTATTTCTTAGATAAATATTCATCTATCGCCTTGGCTGCTGTTTTACCAGCTCCCATCGCAAGAATTACAGTTGCAGCTCCTGTAACTGCATCTCCCCCTGCATAAACTCCATCCTTTGAGGTTTTACCTGTGGCTTCTTCTACAATAATTCCACCATGCCGGTTAACCTCAAGCCCTAAGGTTGTGTTTTTAATTAACGGGTTAGGACTCGTACCAATAGACATAATCACACAATCCACTGGAAGAACATACTCACTACCTTCAATCTCAACTGGTCGTCTTCTACCTTGTTCATCAGGCTCACCTAACTCACATTTTCTTACAACCATACCCGTTACAAATCCATTTTTAGGATCCTTTTTATCATTCTCATTATGGTATCCTAAAATTTCAACAGGATTACGTAAAAGCTCAAATTGAATTCCTTCTTCCTCTGCATGCTCAACCTCTTCCTTACGTGCAGGTAGCTCCTGCATAGAACGACGATAAACAATATATACATGCTCAGCACCTAGGCGTAGCGCTGTACGAGCTGCATCCATTGCCACATTTCCTCCACCTACTACGGCAACATTTTTTGCCTTCATGATTGGGGTTTGCGTATCTGAGGAATATGCCTTCATAAGATTAGCACGAGTTAAAAATTCATTGGCTGAATATACGCCCTTAAGACTTTCTCCTGGAATCCCCATAAAGCGTGGAAGTCCAGCCCCAGAACCAATAAATACAGCCTCATACCCATCCTCAAATAATTCATCAATGGTTAATGTCTTACCAATAACAACATTTGTTTCTACATCAACGCCATATTGCTTTAAGGTTTCCACTTCCTTTTTTACAATTGATTTAGGAAGCCTAAATTCTGGAATACCATACACCAATACACCTCCAGCTAAATGAAGCGCCTCAAATATAGTAACCTTATATCCCTTTTTAGCCAAATCCCCTGCACAGGTAAGTCCAGACGGTCCAGAACCAACCACAGCCACCTTGTGTCCATTTAATGGTGGAACCTCAACATTCCCCTTAAAATTTTCGTTATGATAATCTGCAACGAAGCGTTCTAAGCGCCCAATTCCAACAGGCTCAAATTTAATTCCCAAAGTACATTTGCTTTCACATTGGCTTTCCTGTGGACATACTCTACCACAAACAGCAGGTAAGGAGGAGCTTTCTGATATAATGCTATAAGCTCCTTCAAAATCTCTTTCCTTAATTTTCATTATAAACTCAGGAATAGAAATATTTACGGGACATCCTTCTACACAAGGACGATTTTTACAATTCAAACAACGATTGGCCTCTTCTACAGCTAGCTCTATAGGATATCCTAAAGCTACCTCCTTAAAATTTCTTCCTCTTTCCTTAGGATCCTGAACAGGCATTTCATGCTTCTTAGGTACAATAGCCATTATTTTACCTCCTTCTTAAAGAGATTGCAGCAGTGCTCTCTTTCCATTTGTTCAAATTCTTGATACATATTTGCACGCGCCATAGCCTCTTCAAAATCAACCTCATACCCATTAAAATCAGGACCATCAACACATGCAAATTTCGTTTTACCACCAACAGTTAAACGACAGCCACCACACATCCCTGTTCCATCAATCATAATAGGATTCATGGATACGGTTGTAGGAACTCCATATGGTTTTGTTGTTGCTACAACAAATTTCATCATAATAAGAGGGCCAATTGTAATAACCTCATCATAGGCCTCCTTTTCCTCTAGGGCTTCTTTTAGAGGTAAGGTTACAACACCCTTTCTACCATAGCTACCATCATCTGTCATAATCGTAAGCTTATCAGAGCATGCCTTAAATTCCTCTTCTAATATAAGAACATCTTTATTCCTAAAGCCTATAATTGAATGAACCTCTACACCCAAGCTATGAAATTTTTGAGCAACAGGTAAAGCTATAGCACATCCAACTCCACCACCAACAATACATACCTTCTTTATTCCTTCTGTTTTTGTAGGACACCCTAAAGGTCCAACAAAGTCTGAAATGCTTTCTCCTTCTTGCTTTTCATTTAACCGCATGGTTGTTCCACCAACAATTTGGAAAATAATTTTTACAGTTCCAGCATCTCTATCATATCCAGCAACAGTTAAAGGAATTCTTTCTCCATCCTCATCTACTCGAAGGATAATAAATTGTCCAGCCTCAGCCTTTTTTGCAACTAAAGGTGCATATATATCCATCATAGTCACTGTAGAGTTTAATACTTTTTTCTTAACAATAGTATACATAGACATACTCCTTTTCTTTTCTAATATAATTATAGTCATCTTTTCTATTTAAGTCAATAATGCTAAAACAAATTTAAGTATGAATAAAAGAAAAAAGAAGCAGACTTTTTCTGCCTCTTACTTACCAACATTAGTTTTTTCTATACTTCATTTAGTTTCTCTACTTCATTTACTATAGTCAAGATTTTCATCCCATCTTCTTTTTTAATTTTATAGTATCGATAGGAATAGTATGTGGAAAAAAATTTATCTTTTATATAATATACACAAATATTTTCCAAATCCTCAAATAAAATAAAATTTCTGTAGTTCCTATCTAAATCTCCATAAATCAATTGAATCAATTTATTTTCAATTTGATCATTATTATGAGAAATATAATATTCCGTAAATTCAACATTTTTTATTGTATTTAGGATGCTAAAATTATAATCCTTTCGTATTTCAGATTCAAAACTATTTTTCTTAAAACAAGGAATATGGGTTTCAGATTCATAAGATTTAAAAAAAAGTTCAATTGTAGAATTAGAATCGCATTCTTCTTGTAAAATTCTATCATTATGATTTAAAACAATACGAGTACAAATCGGAACAATGCAAAATATAAAAACTATAAATATACTTAGTCCAATAACAATTTTTTTCATAAAACACTCCTAGCATTTTGTTTATGTTTTTCTTTTAAATATTTTATTATAATAAGCTCTTTAATTTCCTTCGATGTAGAAAAATTCAAATTAACTATGCTTGATTTTATTTTTTTACAATTATAGAATTGGATTTTTTCATTGTCAAGAAAAAAAGTATGACAAATTTCGACACAAATGAAAAAGAATGCTTTCTAATCTAGTTGGATGATAATTATTATACTGTATATTTTTTTAAACTTTTGAAAACCTCAATCATTGCATATTATTGACAGAAAAAAATGATAGGTGTAAAATATATTTAAGAAAAAGAAAAGGAGCAATTATATGGGATTTTTACAAGGTAAAACAGCTATTATTACAGGTGGTGGTAGAGCAAAGCCATTAAAGGATGGAAGTGCTGGTTCTATTGGCTATGGAATTGCTATAGCATATGCTAAAGAGGGTGCCAATCTAGTTCTTACAGGAAGAAATGAACAAAAGCTTTTAGATGCTAAAGAGGAGCTAGAAAGATTGTATGGGATTCAGGTTTTAACTGTAGTAGCAGATATCAATGCAGGAGATGACAATGAGGCAACAGTTCAAAGGGTAGTAGATAAGACTATTGAAGCCTTTGGTCGTATTGATGTACTAATCAATAATGCTCAAGCCTCAGCATCAGGAGTTACCTTAGCAAATCATACAACAGATCAATTTAATTTAGCAATGTATTCTGGGCTTTATTCTGCTTTCTACTATATGAAGGCATGCTATCCACATCTATGCAAAACAAAAGGCTCTGTAATTAATTTTGCATCTGGAGCGGGTTTGTTTGGAAATTATGGTCAATGTGCTTATGCTGCTGCTAAGGAAGGAATTCGTGGGTTAACCCGTGTTGCTGCAACAGAATGGGGTAAGGACGGAATTAACGTGAATGTAGTTTGTCCTCTTGCTTGGACTTCACAATTAGAGCAATGGAAAGATTATAACCCTGAAGCCTTTGCTGCTAACGTTCATATGCCTCCAATGGGTCATTATGGAAATTCTGAATTAGAAATTGGTAGAGTATGTGTTCAGCTTGCTTCTCCTGATTTTAAATATATGTCTGGAGAAACCTTAACCCTTGAGGGTGGAATGGGACAACGTCCATAACAAATATCATATAATAAAAAAATCCTGTTTCAGACAATTGAAATAGGATTTTTTTTATTTTTCTTTTCAAATAATCTATTTATAAGCCTTATCTAGTAGAGCAGCATCAGCTAACGCTATAGCCACACAGGCCTCTAAAACAACCTGAGCCCTTACTATAATTGCTGAATCATGACGCCCTTCTATCCTAAGTTCTTCTACTTGTTCCGTCCTTTTGTTATAGGTTCTTTGAGGAAGACCAATGGAAGGAGTTGGCTTTACAAAAGCATGAACCACAATTTCATTTCCATTGGATATACCCCCATTTATACCTCCATTATGATTGGTTTGGGTCGTACCCTTTTGATCCATAATACAATCATTAAATTCACTTCCCAATAAAGAAGCTCCTTCAAAGCCAATCCCAAAGGATACCCCCTTAACTCCTCCAACAGAAAATAAAAGATGAGCTATAGTAGACTCTAAAGAATCAAAATAGGGTTCTCCTAATCCAATAGGTAGCTGATTCACTTTAATCTGAACGATTCCACCAATAGAATCCTGTTTTTTTGCGACCTCCTCTAAAATACTTTGGAATTCTTCTTTCTTCGTTTTTCCACCCAAATTGATAATCTCTGTTTGAAAGGAAGCATTTTTAAGAATTTTTTTGGCAACCACTCCCGCAGAAACTATACCTAGCGTAAGTCTTCCAGAGAAAAAACCTCCTCCACGATAATCCTGATATCCCTTGTATTTCTCATTGGCTACAAAATCTGCATGGGATGGTCTTGGCTGATCTAACAGCTTGGTATAATCCTTGCTTTTTACATTTGTATTCAAAAAACGAATTAAAATAGCTCCTCCAGTGGTATGTCCTTGAAATACACCTGTTTCTAATTGAATTTCATCAGGCTCTATCCTAGGGGTTGTTCCAATCCCTCCAGCCTTTCTTCTAGATAGATCTAGATAAAAATCCTCTTCCTTTAATGGTATTCCTGCTGGAACTCCATCTAAAAGAATTCCAACACAATTTCCATGACTTTCACCAAAAATATTTAGTTGAAATAATTTTCCAATATGGTTCATAAAAGCCTCCTATTTTTATCTTTATTCATCAATATCCTCTAATCTTCTTTTTAATCGCTCTTGAGATTCCTTGGATATATATTGATTATATTTTTTTTCATCCATTTTCAAATTTAAGGATTCCAATAAAACGGGTGTCCATTTTCTAGTCCTTAAATTGAATTCAAAGCTCCATAAAAGCCATGCATAATCAGACCATACATCGCCAAGACCACTATTATCCAAATCAATAAACCCTATTGTCTCATGATTTACATAGATGTTTGGCAAGCATAAATCTCCATGAATAAAGTGATTGCCTTGACTATCTGATAGGAAAGGGCAATTCTCTTTATCCAAGCTTCTTAATAAATCCACAGCCCGAGTTACATTCTTTATTAAAAGAGGGGGATTGGCTAAAAGCTCCTTAGAAATTAGGCTGTTGCCTTGAAGACAGGTTCTTAAATAATAAGCCTTCTCCTGTGTTTCTTTATATGCAATGCTTTTCATGCCATGAATTCTATCATATAACCAATCCGTTTTTTCTTTTTCTTTCCTTAATCGTTTTTTGTCTAAAGAAATTTTTAAAATGTATTGATTGCTAAAATTATATATTTCATCTCCACTACGTCCTAAGGAATCCTTTTTATAGTTTAAATTAGAAGCATACAACAAAATCTCTTTGGGAAGAGAAAAAATAAACTCTATGGATTCATTCATTTTCTGAATAGAAATAGGAAGATCTTGATTTTGCCAAATCTTCTCTGCTTGAATCGCCTGAGAAATAAGCATATGTAGTCCATTCATTTTTGAATTAGCATCACATAAAAGCTTTGTTTGCTTTGGATTAAAAATGATATCCATAACCACCTTAGCCCTTTGAGCAATCTCTTTTGAAACAGGGCTTTCATCTACATTAGGATACATCCCCACAGGTGTTGTATTAACTAGGATATCTATCTTTTTTTCTTTCAAAGCCCTATAGCTGATTTCATCATTTTTAGGAGTTCTAGAAACAAATATACAATTTCCTCCGAAATCCTTTAAAACAGCTCCAACAGCTAAAGAGGCTCCTCCTGTTCCAAGAATAAAGCAATCTTTCTTTGCTGCGTCAATTTGATAATGCTTCAAAGTCTCTAAAAAGCCATCATAATCCGTGTTTGTTCCATAGGCTTTTCCATTTTTTAAATAAACTGTATTTACACTTCCAATTTGTTTTGCTTTTTCGTCAATACCATCTAAATAAGAAATGATTGCTTTTTTATACGGAATTGTGACATTAAAGCCTGAATATATTCCATCCTTTAATTTTTGGATGTACCCAATAAGCTCATTTTCTTGGCATTCAATCAAATGATAGGTGGCATCGATATGGAATTGATTATAAATATAGTTATGAATTTGACAGGAATAGCTATGACCTAATTTTTCTCCTAATAATCCATAGTACTTCATTTGATTAAATCCTTTTGGTAGGCCTTAGAGGCTTTTAATACTCCATCAAAAAATATTTGATAATATTCTTCTAAATTCTTATCATCAAGTATGGATAAATTTTTTACGAGAAGGGCTTGTTCTCTAGAAGAATCCACTACATCTAGCTTATGATTTTTCTTATATTCTGCAACCTCAAATACCGCTTGCATTCTTTGCTTAAATAAAGAAATCATTTCCTGATCAATTTGATTAATTTTATTTCTTGCCTCATCTAATTTATTCATAGGTAATATTTCCTCCTAAAGATTCAAAAATCTCCCAAAAATTAGGATAGGATTTTGAAACACATTCTGCATTTACTATGGTTAAGGGCTCCTTCATTTTTAAGCTTGCCATTGCAAGCGCCATTGCAACTCTATGATCATTGTAGGAATCAACAATTCCTCCCTGAAGATGAGGAACACCATATATTGTCATAGTATCTGGTTCCTCCTCAATATGAGCACCGAGTTGATTTAATGCTTCTCTCATACAGGAAACCCTATCACATTCCTTAATTCGTAAGCGTTCCACATGCCTAAAGCAAGATATTCCCTCTGATACGCTGGCTAAAACGGTTAAGGCTGGACCTAAGTCCGGAGATTGTGAAAAGTCAATCGTCGTCCCCTTTGTTAGACCTGGGCTACAAAAAAGAGATTCATCATCCATATAAATGTTTCCATGAAAGGCTTGAATATCCTCTATGATTTTTTTATCTCCCTGATAGGAATCCCTTCTCATTCCCTTAAGCTTTATATCCGCTCCCATTGCTCCTGCAATAAGAAAGAATGCCGTTTGGGAATAATCTCCTTCTACTGTATAGTTAAAAGGCGTATAGGTTTGATTTCCTTCAATAAAAAATTCCTCATAATGATGGTTGGTAATATGTATGCCAAACATAGATAGGATATCTAAGGTTAAATCCACGTATCCTTTGGATTCTAAGTCTCCAATGATTTTTATTTTAGAATCTCCATTTAATAAAGGGAGTGCAAACAATAGCCCTGTAATAAACTGTGAAGATATATTTCCCTTAACCTCATAGCATCCAGGAATCAAGCTCCCCTTTGTTTTAAGTGGCAAATAGGCATCTAAAGGATGGCTATAGGATATCCCTAGCCTGTCAAAGATTTTAAAATAAGAATCTAAGGGACGTTTTACCAAATGATTTTTACCTCTAAATTCCATAGGCTCTGGATTGACTAAGGCTAAGGGAATTAAAAAGCGTAAGGTAGACCCCGATTCATTGGCATCAATGAAGCATTCCCTTCTAAGAATATCTGAGCCTGTAATCCTAAGTGTTGTGTCTTCTACCTTTATAGAGGCTCCTAGAGCCGTCATTCCCTTTATGGTAGCTTCAATATCCTTAGAAAGCATAACATTAGAAATGATACTTTCTCCTTTTGCCAAGGAAGCAGCTATAATGGCACGATGAGATAAGCTTTTAGAGGGTGGAATTAAAACCGTTCCCTTAAGTTGCTTGGGTTGAATGGTAACCTTCATTTGATCAGCTCCTTTAAATTACTCTCCTTCAAAGGGTATAGGTAAGCATTCCCTATATTTTTTAGCAAAACGACTTGGATTGTTCCTGCTAAATTCTTTTTATCCTTAGCTATTTCCTTTAAATATGTTTTATATTCTGGTTCTTCGAATGGAAGCTCATAAAGCTTTAATATTTCTTTTACCTCATCATAGCAGGCTATAGGGGTTATTCCTAAATCTATACCAAAGCGTAAAACCATAAGCATTCCAAGCCCAACAGCTTCTCCATGCTTTAGATTTTTTTCTAATTCTATTGCATGACCAAAGGTATGTCCAAAATTAAGAAGCATACGCTCCTTCGTATCAAAAACATCCTTTTCAACAACTTCCTTTTTAACACATAGGCTTTGATAAATCATCTCTTCCTCTATAGCAGGCTTACTTTTAAGAGCCTCAAGCAGCTTCGGATTTCCAATCACAGCATGCTTAATCAGCTCCCCCATTCCATTGTTCCATTCTCTTTTTGGTAACGTATGTAAAACCTTGGGATCAATTAAAACCATGGATGGTTGCTTGAAACAGCCTATAATATTTTTTCTACAGGAAAAATCTATCCCTGTCTTTCCTCCAATAGAGGAATCCATTTGACTTAATAAGGAGGTAGGCACATTTACATAGGGAAGCCCACGATAAAGTGTAGCAGCAACAAAGCCACACAAATCACCTATAACTCCTCCACCTAAGGACAATAGTAGCTCATTCCTTCGAATATCCTTATCCAAAAGCTCTTGGATTACCTTAGTATACATTTCAATGCTTTTGGATGCTTCTCCATGAGGGACAATGACACTTTCTACCTCATACTCCTTTAAGCTATTTTGAATTACATTCAAATACAGCTTTTCAACGATATCATCAGTTATAATATAAATTTTTTTATGGGAATATATCTGTTGAATATAAAAAGAAAGATGAAAAAGAATATCATCTTCTATGTAAATGGGATAAGCATTTTCCTTTACTTCTATATTGAGCTGTCTCACTTTTCCATCTTCTTTCTAACTATAGTTGATTGATTAAATAGCTTTTTAAGTGTTTCCTTATCATTTTGCTTCAGTGCAGCCTTTAATAAATCCAATTGCTCCTCAAAGCTAGAAATATGCTTTAAAAGATACTCTTTATTCTCTAAAAAAAGCTCACTCCATAGGGCATCATTAATCATAGCTATTCTTGTTAAATCTCGATAGGAGTCTCCGATAAATTGAACCGTATCTTCATCATGGTCACTATTGACTAAAGAAACCGCAATCGCATGTGTTAATTGAGAGGTAAAGCCAATCATTTGATCATGACGTTCTACAGAGATTGTTGTTATCCGTCCAAAATCTAAGTCCTTAGCAATTCTTTCTAAAACTTGAATGGCTTCTGTCTTCCTATCATCTATAGGAGTAATTAAGAAATTCGCTCCTTTAAATATTTTATAATCGGCATATTCAATACCAATTTTCTCTTTTCCTGCCATAGGATGATGAGATACATAGGTTGCTTTCCCAGCTAGAAGGGTAGCCTTTCTAATAAAAGAGCCTTTTACACCACAAACATCTGTTATTACCTGATGAGGTAAAAACAAAGAGGAATGCTCCTGTAAAAAATGTAAAATTGCTTGAGGATAAATAGCAAGAATGATGCAATCACATTTTGAAATTATAGAATAATCATTATGATATCCCTCAATAATATATTCATTTTCCTTAGCATAGGCGATTGCCTTCATATCCTTATCTATCCCATAGACCTCATGTTCCTTTAAGGCTAATCCCATAGCATAAGAGCCACCAATCAATCCCAAACCAACAATACAAATTTTCATTATAGCTTTTTCCCAACAATTGGAGCAATCAATTTTAATTGCTTCATCATATGATCAAAGCGCTCAGGCTTTAGGCTTTGTGCTCCATCACATAAGGCACATTCTGGGTTATTGTGTACCTCTACAATAATACCATCTGCACCAACAGCTAATGCTGCTTTAGATAAGTCCTCTACCATAGACCACTTTCCAGCAGCATGAGATGGATCTACAATCACAGGCAAATGGGACAATTCCTTTACAGCTAAAACAGCAGATAAATCTAGAGTATTTCTTGTATATTTTTCAAAGGTACGAATTCCACGCTCACATAATATAACCTTATCATTTCCACCAGCCAAAATATATTCAGCAGCCATGAGCCATTCCTCTATTGTTGCAGATAAGCCTCTTTTTAATAAAATTGGTTTGTCAATTTTACCTAAGGCCTTTAATAAATGGAAATTTTGCATATTTCGAGCTCCAACTTGAATGATATCCACATCCTTTATATAACGCTCTATCATATCCTCAGATTGAATCTCTGTAATTATTGGAAGCCTTGTTACCTCACGAGCCTCCATCAATAAATCCAGCCCCTCAAGCTCAAGTCCCTGAAAGGCATAAGGAGAGGTTCTAGGCTTATAGGCACCACCTCTTAAAATATGTGCTCCACTTTCCTTTACACTTGTAGCAACAGATACAATTTGGTCATGATTTTCCACAGAGCATGGACCTGCCATTACCGTAAAATTTCCACCACCAATTTTTACCCCACATACATCAATAACCGTTGGCTCAGGATGAAACTCCTTCGAAGCCTTTTTATATGGAACCTGTATACGCGTAATAGCCTCTACACCAGATAAAGCATAAACATCACTATCCATCATTTTTGAGGTATCCCCAATAATACCAATGACCTTAACGTCTCCACTGCTAGCATCCTTGATATCTAAATTTCTATCCTTAAAATATTGAACTATATTTTCATAATCTCTTTCACTTAAATTTTGTTTTAATCTAATAATCATTATTATTCCTTCTTTCAATACAATAATATTATAAACCATTTTATCATAATTCAACATTTCTTTCAAGGTAAGTCCATCTAGATTCAAAATAAAATGCCTAGGTATGAAACACTAGGCACTTAGCATAAGAAACTCCTTACTTGTTAATATTTTGTATTACACCTGAAAATAATACTATGTCTGTCTCATTCTCCGTGATAAGAAATCCAAAGGGACGATCAACAACAAAGTCTTCATATTCCTTTTTTTTCATATTACTATCTCCATAAATAGAGGTATAGGTAATTGCTCCAGCAGCAATACCATCCTGTTGAACATCTATATAAATGTTTTGTTGAATATCACTAATTTGAGCTTCCATATCTTGGAATATTGAAAAATCTAAAGAGGATTGAAAAGGTGTTTGAATGCCTAATTTTTGACATAAATCCTTTATTGATGTCGAAGAAGAAACTTGGAAAGCTGGGAAAATACATCTAGTTTGATAAAATGTATTACCACTTGAAATTGTATGCTCTGCTGTAACCACTTCTTTTATCGTTTTTGCATTCAAAACCTGGTTCAAATTATACTCATCTTTGGGTAAGATGAAAGATAGCTTAAATCCATTTTTAGTAGTAATATAAAAGCTTTTGTAACTATCTCCTTCAAATGCTCTTCCATCCTCATAATTTCCTAATAGCATTTTTGTCCTTTGGCCCTCAAACATATATTCCTCAGTGCTTCGTAATTTCCCCTTTGACCAAACATCCTTTAAGCATAATAGATTCATAAGAACCATCAAAGTTCCAGGATCGAATTCAGGCATAATAATATCTAAATCTCCAAAAAAGTTTTGTAAATAGTCTTCAACACTTTTTTTATCAGAAAAATCTGTTTTAAATACCTTTGCTTGAAATAAATTAATTAAATTAGGTAAAACTGTTGTATTTATATGAAACTTATCTTTAAGCCAAACACTATTATTTAGTCCAAAAAAGCCTTCTTTTATGGTTTCTAATTGATTTCCATTAGTTTCTGTAATTTCGTCCCCATAAAAGGTTTTATTATTTTTATAGTTTTTAACTATAGTTTCAATATCACTTTGATTCATAGATAAGGCATCACTTATTTCCTTATATGAATTATTTTTAGTTACAAATCTTAGCATTGCTAAATTGTAAAAAAGTGATAGTGGAGAATATGCTGCATTTTGTTCTACGTCAGAATTAAAATACATTTCAGATGTGCGATATGAAAATTGATTCAATTTATCCAAAGCTATATCTAATTCATCCTGTAATATGATTTCATGATCACTTTTTAACTTATTATCCTTATTCTCAGCACTTTGACAAGATACTAAAAATAAAAACACAACAAATATCATTAAAACTTTTTTCATTATTGTATCCTCTCTTTCATATCAATAGGAACTTCAATAGAAAGAATTCCTTGAATTGGACCATCTATATTTATCTCTAACATTTGTAAGCAATATATACAATTAGAATAAAGCTTTCCATTTTTTCTAATATAGTCTTTCGTATTAATTGTGTGTGCACTTTTTTTCATTGCATCGCATAAACACAATTCATAATGCTGAATTAAATTAAATTGTCTATAACGTCTATAATGGTGTTGATGTGTTGGATAAATACTATAAAAATCACAAGCACAATATGATTCTCCATTATAACTAAAATTATTACTGCAAATATGATCTTCTAAATTTGTAATTGCAATTGCAAAATCATAAAAATCATATCCTATATAAGATAAACAAGAGTAAGAACCAAAATCTTCTAAACCTGTATTAAAATAAATTTCATCGGTTATTTCGTTATATTCATATGCAACTACAACGTGTCCATTTCCCTCATCATCACGAATACCCATTAGCACTGGCACTCCCTGCTGTATCATTTCAATAGCATATGATTTAGCAGTTAAATTTCTATCATAATTAGTTTGAATAGAAATATTATTAAAAGAAGATTCTAAATAGTTTTTCAAAAAACTATTTATTTGATTAAAATTCATTCCCAATGAAAACTCTCCGTTTGGCAAATTATAAACATTTATATATTTTGAAGAAGAATTAAGAGCAATATCTAATAGATACAAATGAAAATAAGTTAAAGCATTTTCCTCAATAAAATTTTTATAATTATTAAAAGAATATCTTCCATATAAGTTTATTTTTTGATTATAATCATCCAAAAATTTTGCCTTATCACCAATAATTCCCGAGGAAGAGTTAAAAATCATCTCATTTGATAAAACTGAAATATTTTCCGTTTTATCATATCTCTCTGGAATGAGTCTATCATCCCATACTGTATCATAATAAGATAAGAGCATTCCGATAGCTACTAGTCCGCAAGATCCAAAAGCATTAAAGCCTATATTTTCATTTAAATTAAGAAAATATTTTTGCATCAAATTTAAAGTCAAACTATTTGTTGGCAAAAAATTATGATGATTGTCAGTTTGATTTTCAGAATATCCTTGTAGACTGGTACTCAGATATATTTTTTCATCATAATCCATTGTTTCGTTTAGTGATAACGAAGAAATAAAACCGATGCTAAACAAAAATGTAATAAATAAAATAACTTTTTTCATTGTACTGCCCTCCCAAATTATAATATGATTTTAAATTTTTTAGCCTTGATCTAATAAACAAGGATATATGGATCTAGTTTCTTATTGATTAAGAAGCTAGGTATTCCATCAAATTTTTTATTTTATTCACTAGTATACACTCTAATACTATATTTTTTTAAATACGACTTTTGATTCTGCTACAAGATACTACAAAATACTTCTCTACTTTAATTATAAACAAATACATTAGCTAATTCAATAAAAAAATATATTTTTCGTACGACAAAGTTCGACAAAAATTAGTTGTTCTATAATAAAAAAATGTTTATAAATACAATTAAGTATCTACAAACATTTTATTCTTACTTCTATTTACTCTAGCTTTACTTATTTTTTTCAAATTGCGAATCATACATATCCTGATATATAGGACAGGTTTGATAAAGATGTGTATGACTCCCTTGACCTACAATTTGTCCATGATCTAATACAACAATTTCATCGGCATCCTTAATTGTAGAAAGACGATGAGCTATGATAAAGGTTGTTCTTCCTTTAGCAACCACGTCCATAGCATGCTTAATTCGAATTTCAGTTTCACTATCAATATTTGCGGTTGCTTCATCTAAAACTAAAATTTTAGGCTTACGCAATAAAATTCTTGCAAAGGAAAGAAGTTGTTTTTCCCCTAAGGATAGGTTATCTCCCTTAAAGGAAATTGGTGTGTCTAGACCTAGCTCATTTTTTGTAAGCATATAACCTGCTCCTACTTCTTCAATTACTTTGATTATTTCCTCATCTGGATAATCTCGTTCCATCGTTACATTAGAACGAATCGTTCCTGCAAATAAGGCTGGAGTTTGAAGAACAATTCCTAAATGCTTACGATATGAAGCCTTATTATAGGTCTTGATATCTACTCCATCAACAAGTAAATTTCCATCCTGATAGTCATTATAACCTAAAAGTAGATTCATTAAAGAGGACTTCCCGCTTCCTGTATGTCCAACAATACCAATTTTCTTTCCTGCTTCAACCTTTAAGGATAGGTCCTTTAATACATAATTATCCTCAATATAGGCAAACTTGATATGCTTAAACTCCACAGATCCTTGTATTTCAGCTGGGGCAGGATCTCCATCCAACACCCTTGTATCATTTTCCTCATCCATAAATAAGAATACTCGATTGGCAGCAACTAAAGAATCCTCTAATTCATTTAAATTATTAAATATTGCATTGATTGGATTGATCATTCTTGTTATATAATCAATAAACGTTGTTATTAACCCTGCCGTTACAACAATTCCTCCAATTTCTGTAGCCTGAAATCCCAAAAAGAATAGAATTCCAGTTTCAGCAAGCCTACGAACTACAACCAATAGCTCCCATCCAAAATAAATGTTAATTGTGTTTGCCTTCTTGTCATTATAATTATACCGATTTACCAAATCCTTATATTCACCAAGCATATTTTCTTCTTGATTAAAATCCTGAATGATTAAGGCCCCACTAATGAGTTCATTGAGCTTTCCAGTAATTCTAGAACCCGTTTCTCTTAAATCCAAATAATATTTATGAACCTTTTTACGATACACTGTAATCCAGATTAATATGATAGGAACAACAGCTAAAATGATTAACCCTAGCAATGGCTCTAATATAATTAATCCTACATAAACTATAGCTATATTGAGTAATGAATTCACTATAGAAAACATAGTCATATAAAAGGTTCTAACCCCATTACTATCTGAAGTAATTTTTGCAACAATTTTACCATCAGGCTCTAAAGAAAAATAATCTACAGGAAGATAGTCAACCTTCCGAATCGCCTCTTCTCTTAAATTCTTTTCAATATGCATTCCTGTTAGGGTTTGAAAGTATTGTCCAAAATAACGCATTGTAACAACGATAATAATAAGAACAAAATAGATAATCAAAAACTGAAATGTCTTTTCCAATTGATTGTCAGGAATAAATTCATCAATGATCCTTTTGGTAAGTAATGGAGCTATGGTTGTTAAAATTGCTACCCCAATAGATAAGATTAAGGATAATAGAATAAGCCATTTTTCCTTTTTCATATAAGGTAAAGTCTTTTTAAACAAAGTAGATTTTGAATAGTTTTTATCCTGCTTACTCATGATCCTCACCTTCTTCCATTTGCTGAGCAAGGAATTGCTCATAATACCAGCCCTTTAAATCCATTAGCTCCTTATGAGTCCCCTGTTCAACAATTTTACCTTGATCAAGAACAATAATCATATTTGCATTCATTACAGCAGATAGTCGATGTGCAACTATAATATTCGTACGATTGGATCTATATTTTCTTAAGGAGTGAATTATATTGGATTCTGTTTTTCCATCAACAGCAGATAAGGAATCATCTAAAACCAAAACATCTGCATTCTTTAAAAATGCTCTTGCAATAGCAAGTCTCTGCTTTTGTCCTCCAGATAAAGTAACACCATACTCTCCTACGATTGTTTCATAGCCGTTTGCTAGCTCAGCAATATCCTTTTCAAAATCAGCCATGACAACAGCCTCGTTCACCTCATCTGAGGATGCATTTGAATCCCCTAACAAAACATTTTTCATTACAGAACGAGAAAATAAAACATGCTCCTGAGGCACATATCCTACATGCTTCCGGATATCCTGCTGATTATATGCTTCAATTTCCTCACCATTAATAAAGATTCTTCCCTCTTCTATCGGAAGCTGTCTTACAAGCTGTCTTACAAGTGTGGACTTCCCACTTCCTGTTTTACCTACAATACCTAAGGTTTCTCCTTCCTTTATGGTTAAATTAATATGCTTTAATACATCATCGTTATCCCCAATATAACGGAAGGAAAAATCCTTAAATTCAATGGTCTTAATCTCCTTGACAGCTGCATCACTTTTATCAATAACACTACTTTTAGAATCATAGATTTCATTAATTCGGTCAGCAGAAATTAAGGACTGATAGAAATTATTTATCATATTTCCAATATTGGTCAGTGGAGATTGAAATTGATTTAGATAAAGAAGAATTAAAGCAAGCTCTGCTACTGTTATCCGCTCTAAATAGCAAAAATAAGCTCCTAACCCATAAGCAACTACAGTAGATACTGCAACAATGGATTGAAACATAGGCTGAAAAATAACATTAATTTTCAAGTTAGCCTTCTCTACATCATAGGTATCCTTTGAATATTTTAGATTCTTTTGATAATTTTCCTCTTCTTTAGAAAAAGCTCGAATTGTACGAACATTCGTTATACTTTCTAAGATGACATTTCCCATTAAAGAGGACTTTTCCCGAACCAACTGCCAATTTCTTTTTACTTTTCTTTTTAATAAAAGATTCGCAACAAAAATAAAGCTTAACGGAATAAAACACAAGATGGATAGCACTGGATCAACAAGAATCATAGCAACTAGGGTAATGACTACTGTCATAAATTCTAAGAAAATATTTAATAATCGATTTCCTCCACTGAAATTTACGCTTTTCACATCTCCTAAAGCTCTAGTAAGTAAATCACCAGATTGGAATCGCTCAAAAAAGGTTGCATCCTGAACCAAAATATTTTCCATATATCGAACCTGTAATGCATAATACAATCGAACCTTCAACCGATTTTGTAGGACTCTTTTTGTTGTAGCTACTACATATATAGCAATCATAGCAACTATATAAGGTAAAATGATTTTATATAGTAAAAAAGCTATGGTAATTGTATTTTTATCATCAATGGCATCAATCAGCATCGATACAATTTTTGCTGGAATTAAATTTAAAACAGGTAAAAGTAATCCAACAAGAATGATAACGACATAACGAGGCCAGTTTTTTGAAATAAACCACCATAGGCTCTTTATAAATTTAAACATATCCCTCACCTCTTTTTCGCATAGTATAATTATAGTTAAAAATACGCAAGAAGAAAAGGAAAAAGTATCACAAATATTAATTCGTTCTATATTTTTTTAATAGGGCAATTTCCAGCTTATATCCCTCATCATCATTGGGGGTTTCCAAATAAAATGGCAAATTTTTCAATTTAGGATGATTGATAATACGCACAATAGCATCCAATCCAATTGTTCCTTCGCCAATTTTTGCATGACGATCCTTATTTGATGCAAAAGGCATCATAGAATCATTTAAATGAATTGCCTTTAATCGATCCAATCCTATAATAGAATCAAATTCATTTAAAACCTCATCTAAATTCTTTACAATATCATACCCCGCAGAATAGATATGGCAGGTATCTAAGCATACCCCTAATTTTTCATTATGGGTAACCCGAGAAATAATTTCAGCAATTTCCTCAAAGCTTCTCCCAATTTCACTTCCTTTTCCCGCCATTGTTTCTAATAATATAGTTGTTTTCATCGTTGGATCGATTACCTCATTTAATATTTCTACGATTTGAGTAATCCCTACCTCAACGCCTTGTCCTGTATGAGATCCTGGATGAAAATTATATAGGGCATTTGGAAAATGCTCTAGCATCTCTAAATCAGACTTAAAAACCATTCTTGCAAATTCTCTAGTATCTGGATTTGCAGAGCATGCATTTAAGGTATAAGGAGCATGGCATAAAAGACCCTCTATTCCTGAATAGGAGGCATATTCCATAAAGCCTTCAAAATCAAGCTGATCCCATGGCCTTGCTCTACCTCCCTGAGGATTCCTTGAAAAATACTGAAAGGTATTTCCTCCAAGCTCAACTATATTTTTACCAGCCTTTAAAAATCCATTGGCTATAGATAAATGACAACCTATTTTAAACATTTTCTTTCCTCCAGTATTACATCTAAGAGCTCTGAAATAATATGAACAATTTCATTCAATTCTAGATAAGGCTCCTCTTCCTTCGGCTCTGTATAAGGAATATGAACAAAGCCACAGGCTATATTTAAATTATTTTGCACGATATATTCTAGCTCCTGATAATAGACATCATTACAAACATAGGTGCCTGCGGAATAAGAAATCATAAAATTCTCATTCTCTATTTTTTCTTTGATTCTTTTTAAATTCAAGGTTGAATCATAGGCTAAAGGTCCATTGCTAATTTTTTCATTTAAAAATATTTGACCCTGATTATCCTTAAATTCTGAATCTCTCGCATTTAAGGCAATTGCCTCTAAGCAAACCTTACTTCTTCCTCCTGCAAGCCCGATAGACAAAACAACATCTGGTTTGATTTCTTTTATTTTTTCAACAACCTTTTCTCCATCTAAGCCATACACTACATCTAGCTTCAATACCTCTATGGTTTCTGTTCTTCTATTTTTCAACTCATCTAAAACGCCTAAAGAAGGATTGCTTATATTTTTTCCAAAGGGCTTAAATCCCGTTAAAAGTATTTTCATGTACATCACCATTTCATATTTTATCATATTTCAAGAAAAAAAAGAATAAAGAATATAAAAATTAATTTGATTATACTCGTATAGTCATTGCTATTAAAAAAATCCTTTTTTAAAATTTAGATAAAAACTCCTTTAGACGATCAGTTTTAGGATGAAGGAAAAGCTCTTCTGGGCTTCCCTCTTCCATGATTGTTTGATCACATACAAAGACAACCCTTGTTGCAATTTCTTTTGCAAATTTCATTTCATGAGTTACAATGCAAGCTGTCATACCAGCCTCTGCTAGAGTCTTGATTACCTGGAGTACCTCCTGAACCATCTCTGGGTCTAAAGCACTGGTCGGTTCATCAAACAGCATAATTTCTGGATCCATCATTAAGCTTCTTAGGATTGCAATTCTTTGCTTTTGCCCACCAGATAATTTTTCAGGATACATATCCATTTTATCGAGTAAGTGTATTTTTTCTAAAAGTCCCTTTGCCTTTTGAATCGCTTCCTCCTTGGAATATTTCTTTAATTGTGTTGGAGCAAGAATTAAGTTTTCTAATACTGTTACATGTGGAAACAATTCAAAATTTTGAAACACCATACCAATATGCTGACGAATTCTATTTATATTTTTATCTGTTAGCTCCTCTTCTTTAAAAAATACCTTTCCCTCCTCTGGCTGAATCATACGATTCATAGTACGAAGCAGAGTAGATTTACCAGAGCCTGAAGGTCCTATAATACATATAATATCTTTTTTTTGAACCTCAAGGCTTACATCCTTTAAAATAAGGCTATCCTTATAGGAAACGGATATATGATCAACCTTTAGCATGCTGTAGAACCCTCCTTTCAATTCTCTTTAAAATGGCAGCAATAAGAAAAACAAGGAAAAAATAAACGACTCCCATAACCAAATATACGGTTTTATAATCATATGTAGCATTGGCTATTTTACGAAACGCTAAAGTTAAATCCACAGCTCCAACAAAGCCTACAATGGAGGTTTCCTTTAAAAGGGTAATCAATTCATTTCCAAGGCTAGGAAAGGAATTCCTTAGAGCTTGAGGAAATACAATTTTTCTCATAGTCTTAAAATAGGAAAGCCCTAGGCTTCTTCCAGCCTCCATTTGCCCAACAGGTACAGCTTCTATCCCACCTCTTATAATTTCAGATACATAGGCTCCTGAATTTAAGCCAAAGGCTAGGATAGCCACAAATAAAGGATTTCCCTTATAAAAAGCAAATAGAACAAAATAGAGGATAAGTAGCTGTACCATAGTTGGCGTTCCTCTAAATATACTTACATAAATTTTACAAATTTTTTTCAAAAGGATTATACATAGATTTTGACTATTGATTCCATCGATTAGACATAGAATTGTACCTATAAATACTCCACAAAGAAAAGCGACTAGGGTAATAAGGATTGTATTTCCTAGCCCCTTGAATAGTTCAACAAAGTTGTTTCCTTTTACAAAATTACTTTGTAGGCTTTCAAGAATCTGATCCTTATCTATAAAGAATAGGATGATTCCTATAATTCCTACAAGGAATATCAAGCTATAGGTAACAAGTCTATCCTTATTCAGCTTCTTGACCATAATATTTATTCACGATAGACTCAAACATTCCATTTTCCTTCATTTGGGAAATAAAACCATTTAAGGAATCTACAAGACTGTCATTTCCTTTCGCTACAGCTATTGCATATTCTTCCTCTGTTAAAACAGGATCTAAAACCTCAACTCCCATTATTTTTTTACAATACATTTTTGCAGGAGCCTCATCTATAATTACAGCATCAATTTGACCATTTGCTAAAGCAGTAACAGCTAAAGCTCCATTGTCATAGGTTATACAAGATGTATTTGGAATTCCATCAAATTCAAAATCAACATCCCCTTCAATATAATACTGCCCCGTTGTACTTCTTTGACAGCCTATTTTTGCATGGGTATCGGATAAGGCCTTTAAAATTTCTGTATCCTTTGCCAAATGCGAATAAGAGCTCCCTTCCTTTACAAGTACGACCTGACTTGCTGTATAATAGCTTTCTGTAAAGGATAATGTTTTCTCTCTTTTCACATTTTTGGTTATACCTGCAATTGCAACATCTGCTTTATTTGTTGATACAGATAACAGGGCTGCATCAAAATCTAAATCCTCAATATCAATAGCTACTTCAAGATAAGTGGCATATGCCTGAATCAATTCCATATCTATTCCAAGATATTCCGTTCCCTCCTTATATTCGAATGGTGCAAATTCTGCATTTGTAGCTACAACCAAGGTCCCCTTGGCTTGGATTTCCTCCACACCTCTAAAGGAAGAGGAGCAGCCGGTAAAAATCACTAGACCTCCCAATAAAAATAAAAATAATGCTTTAAGTTTCATTTGTATTGCCTCCTTATAAATTTTTTAATAGAAACTTATCTGGAAACAAAAAAACGTCCCCAGACCTTGCATATAAAGTCTAAGGACGTATACTATCCATACGTGGTGCCACCTTAGTTCATCATTACCTCACAATAATGAAACTCTATAGGTTCTATCAAACCTAGACGCTGTGACGGGCGAACCCGGCGTACCCTACTATACTTTTCAGGCTGCAGCTCCAAGAGGCGTTCCCTAAATGTTGAAATATCATCCTTCCACCAACCGATGACTCGCTAAATTTCTCTAATAAAGGTACTCTTTCTTTTCTTTGCTATTGTGATATATTATAATCTTTTTTTTGCTTTTGTAAAGAGATTTTTTTACAATTTTATTTTTTATAAGAAAAAAAGCCACTCCGTAGAGTGACCTTTATTTTTTATTATTACTTGTTAGGATATTCAACGCTTGCTAAACGAGTATAGTTTGCATAACGCTTTTGAGCATCCTTCATATTCATTTCAAGTAATTCCTGAGCCTTTTCAGGGTTAACCTTAACTAGCTGAGCATAACGTCCTTCATTCATTAAGAAGTCATTATATTTCGTCCAATCTGGTTCCTTAGAATCCATTTGGAATGGGTTCTTTCCTTCTTTTGCTAAATCAGGATTATATCTAAAGGTTGGCCAATATCCACATTCTGTAGCCTTCTTAGCCTCCATTTGACTCATAAATAAGCCCTTCTTAATATTATGTGCAATACATGGAGAATAGCAAATAACAATAGATGGACCATTATAAGCTTCTGCTTCCTTTAATGCCTTAATCACTTGATTTTGATTATAGCCATGAGAAACTGTAGCCACATAAACATGACCATAGGACATAGCAATTGAAGCTAAATCCTTCTTGAAGGTTGGCTTACCAGCAGCAGCAAACTTAGCAATTGCACCAGTTCTTGAGGATTTAGAGGACTGACCACCTGTATTAGAATAAACCTCGGTATCCACAACTAAGATATTTACATCCTCATTATTTGCGATAACATGGTCTAATCCACCATAGCCGATATCATAAGCCCAACCATCACCACCGATAATCCACTGGCTTACCTTAACTAAATAATCCTTTAAGGATAGAATTTCTTTTGCATAAGGAGCATCAATACCCTTCATAGCATCAACAATCTTAGGAGCCAATTCCTTAGTCTTAGCACCAGAGGTTCTATTTTCCATCCATTCTGTACATAATTTTTGAACCTCTACAGGCATTTCATTCATATTGACTGCCATAACATTTTGAATTCGATCACGTAGGGTTTCAACAGCCATACGCATACCAAATCCAAATTCAGCATTATCCTCAAATAAGGAGTTCGCCCAAGCTGGTCCACGACCTTCAGCATTGGTTGTATATGGGCTTGATGGATAAGAACCACTATAGATTGAAGTACAGCCTGTAGCATTAGCAACAAGCATACGATCACCAAATAGCTGAGAAACAGCCTTAACATAAGGTGTTTCACCACAGCCACCACAAGCACCAGAGAATTCAAATAATGGCTTAGAGAATTGAACATTCTTAGCATTATTTGTTCCTGCTACATCGCCCTTATAGCTTACCTTATTATAGAAGTATTCACATACCTTTGCTTCTTTATTCTTGTTAGATTCTGCCATAGAATGAGAGGTTAATGCAGGATGCTGTACCATTACACCATTTTCATCCTTAACCTTCTTACCAGGACAAACGGTTAAACAAACACCACAGCCTGTACAATCTAATGTAGAAACCTGTAATGTATATTTATAGCCCTTAAAGCCTGTAGCCTCTAGGAATTGAGCACCCTTAGGAGCCTTAGCAACCTCTTCTTCTGTACATAGGAATGGACGAATACAAGCATGTGGACATACAAATGCACACTGGTTACATTGAATACAATTTTCAGAATTCCATAGAGGAACATCTGTAGCTACACCACGCTTTTCATATGCAGCTGTTCCCTGTGGCATATGACAATCATCACCATATTTAGCAAAAGCAGATAGAGGTAAAGAATCCCCATCAATGGCATTAATAACATCAGCAATTTCTCTTACGAATGCAGGTCTCTTCATATCTACTTTCTTTTCTTCATCTGCTAATTCAGCCCATTCAGGTTTAACTAGAACCTCAACAAGCTTTGTTCCACCCATATCGATAGCCTTATGGTTTTGATCTACTACATCTTGACCCTTCTTTAAATAAGTCTTTGTAGCAAATTCCTTCATATGCTGTTTTGCTTCTTCATAGTCCATAATTTGTTCATTAAGCTTGAAGAAAGCAGATTGCATAATTGTATTTACACCTAAACCTGGACGGAAGCCACATTCTCTTGCAGCAGCATTAGCAGCAATAATGTAGAACTTCGCATGCTTTTCAGCCAATAATCTCTTATAACGGTTAGGTAATCTCTTTTCTATATTTTTAGCATCTACTACAGTATTAAGTAAGAATGTACCACCATCACGTAATCCAGCAATCATATCAAACTTATCTAGATAAGCATCTAATGAGCAGGAAACAAAGTGTGGATTATTTACTAAATATGTTGAACGAATTGGATTCTTAGAGAAACGTAAATGTAATCTTGTAGAACCACCAGATTTCTTTGAGTCATAAGCTGCATAGCTTTGAGAATAGAACTCTGTATAATCACCAACAATTTTAGAAATATTCTTACAAGCACCAACTGTACCATCAGAGCCTAATCCAAAGAATAATAATTCTGTAGTTGTAGGATCAGCAACGTCGATCTTTTCTGTAACCTCTAATGAAGTATATTTAATATCATCATTAATACCTAAAGTGAAATGATCCTTTGGTTTAGACTTCTTTAAATTGCAGAATACAGCATTGACTAAATCAGGAGTTGTATCCTTACTTGATAGACCATAGCGTCCACCAACAATAACAGGAGCATCCTTAGCACCAAAATATGCAGCCTTAACATCTAAGCATAATGGCTCATATAATGCACCTTGTTCAATCGTTCTATCTAATACAGCAATTTTCTTAACTGTCTTAGGCATAGCCTTTAAGAATTTATCTACTACAAATGGACGATATAAATGTACCTTTAAAATACCTACTGGCTCACCTCTTGCAGTTAAGAAATCAACAACCTCTTCTGCACATTCAGTTACAGAACCCATAGCTACGATAACATATTTTGCATCCTTAGCACCATAATATGTATAAGGTTGATATTTACGACCTGTTTCTTTAGAGATAGCCTTCATATATTTTTCAACTACATCATATAAGCCTTCATATTTAAAATTCTGAAGCTCTCTAGTTTGGAAATATACGTCATCATTTTGAGCAGTACCACGAGTTTTAGGATGTGCAGGGTTTAAAGCATTTTCTCTAAACTTAGCAACAGCCTCACGATCCAGAAGCTTATCAAATACTGCATAATCTACAGGTTCAATCGTGTTAACCTCATGAGATGTTCTAAAACCATCAAAGAAGTGAAGGAAAGGAATGCTAGATTCAATTGCAGATAAATGCGCAACACCAGCTAAATCCATAACCTCTTGAACAGAACCAGAGCATAGCATTGCAAATCCTGTTTGACGACATGCCATAACATCCTGATGATCTCCAAAAATAGATAAGGATTGTGCAGCAAGTGTACGTGCTGAAACATGAATAACTCCTGGCAAGCATTCACCAGCTATCTTATACATATTAGGAATCTTTAATAATAATCCCTGAGATGCAGTATAGGTAGTAGTTAAAGCTCCAGCCTGTAGAGAACCATGAACTGTACCTGCGGCTCCTCCTTCTGATTGCATTTCAACAACCTTTACAGGCATACCAAACAAGTTTTTCTTTCCTTGAGATGCCCATTCGTCAGTATACTCCGCCATTGGTGATGATGGAGTAATAGGATAGATTCCAGCAACCTCTGTAAATGCATAAGATGAATATGCAGCAGCATAGTTACCATCTATCGCCATTCTTTTCATTTTCTCACTCATAATATCCTCCTAATGAGTTAAATTATTTTTATTCGTATCTATTATAAACTTTTTAACAAAAATTATCAACAAATAACAAACTTGGAAAGCAACTTTTTTTATTTTTTTGCTATTTTTTTATGGAAAAAAGAAAGCGTTTCAGAATTCAAATCAAAAAAATGACAAATTTTTCTAAAATATAGAGAAGTTCCCTTTCCTTATAATTGAAAATTTACAATATGCTTTCTTCTTGTGATATGATTTTTGCTCGTAGCTTTGGATTCTAATGTGATGTGAAACTGATCGGTTACTGTTGAATTTATCTCAAAAATAAAATAAGAGTACATATCAAAGGTAGCATTTTTACTCTTTTCTTCTACCATTTGATATTTCCAATAAGAAGAATATTCATGATTTTCATATTCTAGCTTTCGTAGGATTTTATCCATGGTTGGAGGAAACAAAATGTATTTAAAATCCTCTTTATAATAAAAGCCATACTGTTTTCCTATTTTTTTAATAGAATACCCAAATAAATATGTATTTTCCTCAAGGAGAACTTCATCACTCCATCTAGATTGCAAAATTATATTTCCCGAATCAAAATTTGGAAAAGAAAAAATAGGATGGATAGATTCCTTAGGATCAAACGCAATTTGTAAGGAGCATTCCTCAAGAATTGCATCCTTATTATAGCCTATAGAATGATTCGCATAAGCCACGCCACCTGGTGTAAAGCTTTCCTTTACCCTAAGAAAATAAAGATCGGATTCTTTTGTAAAACGGAATCTTTCTAAAAATATATCTTGATATGAGTACCCATATGCATTGTCTAAAAGCTTTACTGAAGATATTTCTCCTACATAGGAATAATCCTCTAGCTGAGGCACTTGTACTGTAGAATATAAATCTGTATCATCAACAAATACCTTTGGTTGCCTTTGCATTACCATAAAGCATCCTGCAATCAAGATTACAAGAAGCAAAGCAAAAAGTAAAATCCATATTTTCTTCTTTTGCCTATGTATTTCTATATTTTTGTCAATCATATCGGATTCTTTAATATCATTTCGTATCATTTCTTCCTTTTCTATTTGAAAAAATTCACATAAAGCATCTAATGAATCCTCCTGTGGCAAGCCTAAGCCTGCCTCCCATTTGGCAATAGCACTTCTACTCACATGAATCGCATTTGCTAAGGCCTCTTGAGTAACCCCATTCTCTTTCCTTAGTTTTTTTAATTTTTCCTTAAATTCCATAGTTGAATACCTCCTTAGCTTCTTTACTTATATTATAACAAAAGTAAAGGATATCGTGTGTTACTCTTTGTTACTTTCAAAAAGAAAAAGAGGATTTAATCCTCATCCTTTAAATATAACTCATCCTCTTCTAGCTTTCTTTTCAATTGTAAAGAAGCCTCTGCTAAGGGCATCCTTAGCTTTCTCGTATGATATCCCTTTACATATAGCAAATACTTCACTGGGATAGGAGAGGTCTCTACATATATATCCTCTATAATATGGTATAATTTATAATAAATTAACCGAGATATATCTTGATTTTGACTAAAAGAATCTAGAATTAATTTTATTTCCTTTGGATATGCATTCCCTATAACAGAAATCATTCCCTTTGCTCCCAAAGCCAAGGAGCATAGCAAGGTCAAATCATCTCCACCATATAATACAAAATTATCTTTGCATATGGAGGCGATTTTCGCTTGATAGGCCATATTTCCTGAGGCTTCCTTAATTCCTATGATATTCGGATGGTAGGATAAAATTCTAACCTCCTCAAAGGATAATTGGATTCCTGTACGCTTTGGTACATTATATAATACAATAGGTTTATCCACATGATCTGCAATAAAACGAAAATGCTTTAATACGCCTTCTGTATTACTTTTAATATAAAAAGGTGCACTTACAAGATAACTATCAAACTCTAAATCAACAAATAATTTTGATAATTCGATGGCTCGATTTGGATGATTCGCAATAATTCCTACCATTACTGGAATTCTTCCGTCCAAATATTTTAAAATAAATTCGACTAACGTTTTCTTTTCCTCATCACTTAAGCTTTCTGCTTCTGCTGTAGTTCCTAATAAAAGAAGTCCATCTGTTTTATTTTCTATATGAAAATTAAGGAGCTTTTTTATTTCCTCATAATCAATTTCATTTTGCTCAGTAAAAGGTGTAATTAGTGCAACTATACTTCCCTTTAACATAATATCACCACTATATAATATGAGAAAAAAAGAAAAGGAGATACTAAAATCTCCTTAGGATTGATTAAGCCTTATGTACATCCTTTGCTAATTGACCCTTTTCACCTTCAACTACTTCAAAGGTAACTTCTTCGCCTTCATTTAATGTTCTGTAGCCATCAGACATTATTGAACTGTAATGAACAAAAACTTCTTTGCCCTCTTCAGATACAATAAAGCCAAAACCTTTTTCCGCATTAAACCATTTAACTTTACCCTTCATCGGAATAAACTCCTTTCAAACTTTTCTAATATCATTATACAGCAAAAAATCACATCAAGCAAGAAATTTCTTTTTTTTTGATTGAATTTACTAAGTTTTGATGAAAATTAAAGCATAGTGCGTTATAATAAGAAAAGAAAGGATGATACACTAATGAAAACTGTATTACTAAATAATTTTTTAAGATATGTCAAAATGGATACCATGTCAATGGAGGATGTTTCTCAAACGCCTTCTACAGAAAAGCAATTTGCTCTTGCAAGGCTCCTAGTAGAGGAATTGAAAAAGCTAGGGCTAAAGGATATATATTTGTCAAAGGAATGCTTTGTTTATGCCACACTACCAACCAATAGAACTGACTGTGATGATTCCATAGGCTTTATTGCTCATATGGATACCATTCCTGGCTTTAGTGGAACAAATGTCAATCCAAACATCATATCTAATTATGATGGAAAAACAATCCCATTAAAAGGAATTGAGCTCAATCCTAAGCAGTTCCCTGCATTAAAGGCATTGAAGGGAAAAACGCTAATAACCACAGATGGAACAACCGTTTTAGGTGCTGATGATAAGGCTGGGATTGCTATTATAATGACTATGCTTTGGCATTATGTAACTACAAATGAACCCCATGCTACCCTTCATGTAGCTTTTACACCTGATGAAGAAATCGGTACAGGTATTGAACACTTTGATTTGGACCGATTCCCTTGTAAATATGCCTACACCATTGATGGAGGAGCATTTAATGACATCAATTTCGAAAACTTTAATGCTGCTTCTGCTCAGATAACCCTTCATGGATTAGATATTCATCCTGGCTCTGCAAAAAATCAAATGCTTCATGCAAGTGAGGTAGCTATGGAATATCATGCTATGCTACCAAAGGAACAAAAACCAGAATATACTGATCAATATGAGGGCTTTATTCATTTAACACAAATGGATGGAAGTGTAGGAGAGGCTAAGCTTTCTTATATTCTAAGAGACCATAATAAAGCATTACTTGAAAAGAAAAAACAAATCATGAAGGATGCAATGGATTTTATCAATAAAAAATACGGAAAAGGTATAGCCGAAATTCAAATCAAGGATAGCTATCAAAATATGGCTGAAATAATTTTAAAAAATAAAGAATGCTTAACTCGAGCAAAAAAAGCAATGGAAGCCTTACATATAATGCCAACCTCTACTCCAATTCGAGGTGGAACAGATGGGGCTCGATTAACCTTTAGAGGTCTTCCTACACCCAATTTAGGAACTGGTGGATATAATTGTCATGGTCCCTATGAATTTGCTTGCTTAGAGGAAATGGAGCAGGTAACAAAAATTATCATTGAAATATCAAAAGTAAAATAGCCCCTTATACAAAAGATATGGACTTATCCAAATATGGATGAGTCCTTTTTTTAAAAATCAAAATAGAATTGAAACAAAAAAAATTCAACAAAACTTGAAGTTCAAGTTTTGCTGAATTCAGTTAAACCATGAAAAAATAAAAGCTATCAAATTATGCTCAAAATAGTCCATAGGCTCATTAGGATAGATATAAATCATTCTTACGATATAGCCAACAAGAATACTTAAAATTACTGCAATAGATATCCACTTATTTCTCATTATAAATTTTACAACTTTGGTGTGCTTAAAGGCTATTGCCAGCCCAATAAAGGGGAGGAAAAAAACAAAAGGATTATACAAAAAGGCTTGCCTAAAATCAAGTCTACCTATAGATAAGACTGCTCGTGTCATACCACAGCCAGGACAAGGATAGCCTATGATCCATTGAACTAAGCAATTCTCTATATTCATCGTATGGGTCAAAAGAACATATAATCCAAAAAGACAAATGGGAATATTAAAGTCATAAAGAAAATCCATTATGTTATGAATTGCTTTTTTCATTTATTCCTCCTTTTCTCTTGAATAAAGAAATTCACTTGTCAATTACGGCAAGTGAATTTCTTTATTAAGCTTCTAACTTTTTATTAATTGAATTTTGAGCTATGGCCATACCTGCAATTGGTGTAACTAATATTCCTAAAATAAAATTAAGAATTGCATTGTTTTCACCAGTATATTTATCAAGCTTTGTATAGAATTTATATTGCCAGAAAAGCATAAAAATTCCGCAAGTAACTATACCTAAAAGTAGTGCAAGAATATAATTCATTAAAGGTTCATTATCATCTACTTCTTGATTTAATGCTTCTGCCATAGTGTAGAACCAATATATGGAATAAATACCACAGGTAAATAATCCTAACAAAATTACAACAACTACATCTCTTTTTTGCATATCTATAAACCTCCATAAGTATTATACCACCCCAATATAGCTTTTTCAACTAACGAATTGTAAAAATAAGAAAAAGCACAGCAATTCAACCAATCGCTATGCTCAAGCTTCCTTATTCTTCCTTTAACGCTCTCATTTTTGCATCAAATTTTTTACGTTCTACTGTATCTAATATTTTTTTGCGTAAACGAATCTTCTTTGGTGTTATTTCAACAAGCTCATCTTCATTGATAAATTCTAAGCAGGCTTCTAGGGTTAAAACTCGTGGAGTTTTTAATACAACCGTCATATCCTTATTGGAAGAACGAGTGTTGGTTTGTTGTTTAGCTCTTACGACATTTACAGCTAGGTCAAGAGGCTTATTGGCTTCTCCTACGATCATACCCTCGTAGATTTCTTCTCCTGGAGCAATAAACATAACACCTCTATCCTCTAAGGCACCAATAGAATATGCCGTAGATTGTCCCTGAGCCATTGATACTAAAACACCAGTTGTTCGCTCAGCTATATTCATAGCCTCCACTGGTCTATATTCCATAAAGCTATGATTGATAATTCCATACCCCTTGGTAAGCGTCATAAAATCGGTATTAAAGCCAATTAATCCACGAGAAGGAATCGTATAGATTAATCTTGTTTGAGTTTCTGTATTTGACATATTTTCCATTGTTCCATGTCGATTCCCCATCATTTCTATTACGGATCCAGCAGATTCATTGGGAACATCAATTACACAATATTCATAGGGCTCATAAGAAACACCATCGATTTCCTTCATGATTACCTGAGGTCTTGAAACTTGAAATTCATAGCCCTCTCTTCGCATGGTTTCAATCAATATTCCTAAATGCAATTCTCCTCTACCAGAGACAAGCCACTCCTCCAAGGCCTCCAATCGTCTTACTCTTAAGGATACATCCTTTTGTACCTCACGAAATAATCTCTCCTCGAGCTTCGTAGCTGTTACATTTTTTCCATCCTTACCACAAAATGGAGAGGTATTCGTACCAAAGGTCATTTGAACTGTAGGCTCGGAAATATGAATTTTTTCTAAAGGCTCCTCTTGTCCTAACGTACAAATTGTTTCTCCTACAGAGATATCTCCCAATCCAGATACGGCAACAATTTCTCCAGCTGAGGCTTCCTTTATTTCAATACGATCTAGTCCTAAAAATCCATACAGCTTTTGAACACGGAAAGATTTTATGGAGCCATCTAATCTACAACAAGAAACAACCTCTCCTGTATGAATTGTACCTCTAGTAATCCTTCCAATTCCAATACGACCAACAAAATCGGTATAATCTAATAAAGCAGGCTGAAGCTGTAATGGAGCATCACAAATCATATTTGGAGCTGGGATTTCCTTAATTATCATATCCAATAAGGGCTCCATCCCTTCCTTTTGTGTTTCTAAATCGCTAGATAAAGAGCAGGTATTGTTCACAGCTGAGGCAAAGCACACTGGGAAATCAAGCTCATCCTCATCACAGCCTAAATCTATAAATAATTCTAAGACCTCATCAATAACCTCTATTGGTCTTGCAGAAGGCTTATCTACCTTGTTAATAACAACAATAGGCTTTAAATGAGCTTCAAAGGCCTTTTTTAAAACAAAACGTGTCTGTGGCATGGTTCCCTCATAGGCATCCACAACTAAAACAACACCATCTACCATCTTCATAATCCGTTCAACTTCTCCAGAAAAATCGGCATGCCCTGGTGTATCCAAAATATTAATTTTTGTATTTTTATAGGTTATTGCTGTGTTTTTAGCTAAAATCGTAATTCCACGCTCACGCTCTAAAGCATTCGAATCCATAACCCGTTCTTCTACCACCTGATTATCTCGAAAGGTATGGGAGCTTTTTAATAATTTATCTACTAAAGTCGTTTTCCCATGGTCGACATGGGCTATTATAGCTATATTTCTAATATCCATATTCTATCCTCCAATACAACAGAAACAATTATATCAAAAAAGTAAGAATTATTCTATACAATTTTTTGAAATCTATGATTTAAATTCCTTTATCGGTAAGGCAAGGGCATATAGCAAGGAATCCATTTTCTTCTCATATAATTCCATTAATAGATTCAGATAGCGAACGACACCCTTTGCATTTTTGTCTTTGGCTAAGCTTAAAAGCTGATGAAGCGCATCAACGATTAAAGGATTTTTAATATCATATATTTTTTCAATATGCTTTAAGGATTCTTTATTTTTCTTTAAAAACCGATAAAAAGAGGTTACCAAAAAAGGTTTTTTTCTGCGTACAACTACATCCTTATGCTCTGTAACCAATTGATATAGCTTTACTATTTCTAAACCAATCGCATATTCCACTAAATCCATTATATCCTGATCCTCGCTATGAAATACCGAAAGCTCATCTATCAGCTCTAATCTCCATAAAAACCTATTCTGATTTGAGCTGGAATTTGGATAATCCTTTTTATAGGTTTCCTTAAGCCTTTGAATACAGGACATATATTCTCCCTGCATATCGAATAAAGTCAAGGCCTCCCTTAATCTAGTCTCATATATGGACCCTTGAATTGTTTCTTCAGAGGTGGATTTCAATTCCTTTAAAAGCTCATTACATTCTTTATAATAATTTTCTACAATACTAAAGATATCCACATCTTTTCTACTCGTTCCCGCTTTAGAAATTACGTCATAGGAAAAAGAAGTTTTCGTTACACTTTTCGCATCAAGTATACAATAGGCTATGATTTGAGAATCATACACACGATTTGCAGGATGCCCAACCACATCGTTTCTAATGTATTTCAATTCTCTTAATATAGGGTTTTTATTAATATTGATAATATTTTTACTTTTGGTTAAGGAATAGGCTAAAGCATATAATGAATCAATAGATACAAAAAGACTTTGTAAAAAAGCATAAAGCTTTAGTACATTAAATCCTAAATCCTTATCCTCTTCTTTGAAATAACTCTTTTGTATTTCATTTGTTGTTTCTAAAGCACATATTGCCGCTAGAACAGGATAATTTTGATTTTGCTCATAGTATTTTAAATTAAAAGATTCTATCTTATCTTCATTTTCTTGAATTAAGCTTTTTAACATTGGAAAACCTCTCCTATCTTACTCAAATTGAAATGCTTTTTTTATCACCATGAAATAATTTAAAGGAAGCAAGAAGCTTCCTTTTGAATTTTTACTCTTTATCCTTTGCTTTTTCTATAAGCTTTCCGCCTAAATAACCAGCAAGTAAGGATTTTATATCTAATCCTGTTGCCTTTTCTAAGCCATCAAAAATTTGTGTTCCATTCTTTGAAATTTCTTCTGTAAGCTTAGCAGTATTTCCTTCTCCATACATTGTGATACTATCGATTTTACTCATAGCACTAGCCACTGGTTCTGCATAGGCCTTAACAATTTCAGGTAACACACCAGAATCTAAGATAAGCTGTAAGGTTGCGGCCTCTCCATATTGCTTCATAGCTTCAGCCTTTGCCTTGATTGCATCTGCTTCAGCCTTACCCTTTGCTTCAATACCCTTAGCCTCTGCTAAAGCTGCTTCTTTTGCAGCATTTGCTTTTGCAATTTGAGCTGCGGCTTCTAAATCCGCCTGGATTTTCAAAGCCTCTGCCGCCTTTTGTCTAGCAATTTTATCTGCTTCTGCCTTGATCTTTTGCATTTCTGCTTCTTGCTCTAACTCATACTTCTTTGCTTCAGCAGCCTTTTGACGCGTAAATAAATCTGCTTCGGCAGCCATTTGATCTGCATATTTTTTAGAATCAGCTACCTTATTAACCTCAGCCTGTAGCTTCTTTTCCTTTAATTCAACCTCACGGTTTCCTAGTTCTACTTCTCTTTCACGCTTAGCAATATTTGCATTTACCTCTGCAACATTAATTTGCTCTAAACGTTTTTGCTTCTCAATATCATATGCTGCATCAGCAACAGCCTTTGCTGTATCTGATTTTTGCTTTAATGCAGCAGCTTGTAACTCGTAATCTGTGTTTTGTTGAACAATCTTCATTTGGGATTCAACCTTAGCTTTATTTGCAGCTTCGCTTGCTGCACTAGATGCAATTGCAACATCTCTTTCTGCATTTGCCCTAGCAATGGATGCATCCTTTGAAATTTGACTAATATTATCAATACCTAGATTTTCAATAACCTTATTATCATCAGAAAAGGATTGAATATTAAAGTTTACAACCTCAATACCAAGCTTAGCCATATCTGGAACAACATTTTCCTTTACCTTATTTGCAACACCCTGACGATCACGTACTAATTCTTTAATTTCAACTGTACCAACAATTTCACGCATGTTACCTTGTAAAACCTGCTGTAATTGATTTTGAAGCTCAGATTCCGCCATATTTAGGATGGACTCAAATGCTTTTTCAAGAAGCTCTGGGTCAGAAGATATTTTAAGGTTTGCAACACCATCTACATTAATATTGATAAATTCCTTTGTTGGAATGGCTTCCTCTGTTTTAATGTCAACCTGAAAAGCCTTTAACGACAAGGAGTCGGTTCTTTGAAAAAATGGAATTCTAAATCCTGCTTTACCAATTAAAATTTTCTTTTTTCCAGCACCTGTTACCATAATTGCTGTATCAGGACCTGCCTTAACATAAGATAAAACAAATAATATAACTAAAAATAATATCGCTACAATAACGATAATCACAATAAGTATTGCTTGATTCATAAAAACATCGCCTCTTTTTCTTTCTTAAATCATTATATAATATTGCAATATAATTATACAATAAAAATTGAGAATTATAAATATTTTCTCTATAAAAATGTTAATTTTTAATCCAAATTTGTCAAATAGGATAAAGCCGTTTCAAAATGAACTCCATACCAATGCTCCTCAGCATCCTTAAACGTATTTTTCACACTTAAGTATGTAAATTCACAAGCAATTTCAGAGGCTCTTTCATAGCTATAGCCCTTCATAACAGCTCCAAAAAAAGCACTAGCAAAGCAATCTCCTGTACCATGAAACATATGAGGAACCTTTTCTGTAAAATAATAGCTCATATGCCCCTTATGATAGGTTAACGCTCCAAGCTGATTTTCCTCAAAGCTTACACCCGTCAAAACCACAGATGCATTTGTAATCTGACTCAGCTCCATTACTAGCCCTTCTAACTCCTGTTTAGAATACATTTGATAAGGTTTATCCAGCAGTAAGCATAGCTCCGTTAGATTAGGCAAAAGAATATCTGCCTTTTTACATAGTCCGAGCATATGCTTTGGAAAATCCTCTGCAAAGCCAGTATAAAGCTTTCCATTATCAGCCATGCAAGGATCAACGACTTTTATAGCATCCTTTTTTCCTGTATGATCCATAATGGAAATAATATATTCTATTTGCTTTATTGAGCCAATATATCCTGTATAGAAGCCATCAAACAAAATATGTTCCTTATTCCAATGCTGTTCTATCTTAGGAAGCTCTTCTGTTATATCATGAAATGTGAAGCCTTTAAAAGCTGTATGAGTAGACAACACTGCGGTAGGAATTACAGAGGCTTCAATACCAAAAGATGAAATAATAGGGAGTGCTACAGTTAACGAACACTGTCCAACACAGGATATATCTTGAATTGTTAAAACTCTTTTCATATTTTACCTCGTTACAAAATAAGCATAAAGAAGCTTCATCGTATTCTCTATTGCATCTAAATGTGTACGCTCCATACCATGACTTGCATGGACTCCTGGGCCTATTAATGCCCCCTGACAATCCACACCACTTCGCCATGCTGCTCCTATATCTGAACCATAATATGGAAATATATCAACCACATAAGAAATACCATTTTTCTTTGCTAACTCAATTAATTTTGTGGTTAGCTCATAGCTATAAGGTCCACCAGAATCCTTTGCACAAATAGAAACCTCAAACTCATTTCCTGATAAATCCTTTCCAACACAGCCCATATCCACGGTCACAAATTCATCAATAAAAGAATCTGTGGTAGCTGCCCCATGTCCAACCTCCTCTTGATTTACAAAATAAACATAGGTATCATACGCTGGAAGCTCATTTTTATCCTTTAATTCCTTTAAGACTCCCAATATAGCACAAACACTTCCTTTATCATCAATAAAGCGACTCTTCAAAAATCCACTAGGCGTAATGGTTGTTTTTGGATCAATAAAAACATAATCTCCATTATCAATTCCTAATTTTTTAACATCCTCCTTCGAAAACACCTTTTCATCTATGCGAACCATCATAGAATCTAAATCTCTCGTTTTCGTTTTGGCATCCTCATAAACATGTACTGAGGCGCTTTTACATAAAATTGTCCCAGTATAAGCTTTATGATCTCTTGTCATAATTTTACAATATTCTCCATCTAACGTTGGAATGGATGGTCCTCCAACATTTGTTACAGAAAGTGTACCATCTCCATTAATCGAACGTACCATTAGCCCTAAGGTATCCACATGGGCACTTGTTGCTATTTTTTTAGAATGGCTGTGCCCTTCAATAAATAGCTTGACATTCCCTTTATTCGTCACCCCTGCTGTATACCCTAAATCCTGTAATAGCTCCATTAAAACCAAGTTTATATTTTTACTAAATCCTGTTGGTGAATCACATAAAAATAATTTTTTTGCAATTTCCTGAATATATTCCATTTGCATTCATATCCCTCTTTTCTATTTATTAATTATAATCTTTTTTAAAAAAGAAAAAAAGTACTTGTTTTTATCTTATAAATTATGATATAATAATCAAGCGTTAAGAAGTGGTTCGGTGGTGTAGTGGTTAACATGCTAGTCTGTCACACTGGAGATCGCGGGTTCAAGTCCCGTCCGAACCGCCAAAAATAAAACAAATAAGCACCCATAGATCAATTGGATAGATCGTTTGACTACGGATCAAAAGGTTAGGGGTTCGAATCCTCTTGGGTGCGCCATTGTACAATACCAAAGCCAAAATGTGTTTAAAATCATATTTTGGCTTTTTTTGATGTAAAAGACTATCCTCGCAATTTATAATACAAGGATTTCAGCTAGAAAAGGAATTTTCATCCTTCTTATCAACCTCTATATCTGCTGGATTTGGATAAACCATTTTCTCAACATACGCACTTCTTCTGTTACGAATATAAAATGACCAAATGATCATTACGAGGCTAGCTATAGCCATAAGTAAAATTTCATCTAGAATAAATCCAGCAATAAACATTCCCACAATGACAAGAATCTCTAAAACCACTTCAAAAATATGTTCCTTATTCCATTTCCTTGTAAAGAATATTGTTTTTTCTTGAATGGTAAAGGAGCTATTGCTTAAAGTAGATTTAAGATTTTCTTCTGCCTTTTCCTTATAGTCATGAGCCGTTAATCTTTCTCCAGAAAGAATTTCATTAATGGACACATTGTATTTTTCACTCAAAAGCTGAAGCATTTCTATTGGTGGCAAGTAATTTCCATTTTCCCAACGAGAAATTGTCTTATTGGTTACTCCTAGCTCCTCACCAAGCTGTTCTTGAGTTAAATTATATTCATGCCTTAAGTCGGATAAAAAAGAACCAATTTTAACCATATCCATAAAATATCCCCTCCAAATTAACTATACTATACCATAAATGATTCAATATTCATTACCCATAAATAGCGAATTGCTAAAAAATTTATTCCCAAATATAATAGGAGATACGAAAAGCCCCTTGATATAGGGAAATAGGTAAGATATCTCCTTCTTCTAAAGTGTAATATTCATCTCGAGTTATAGATACCTCTATTTTTTCTTCTTCATATATTACTATAGCCTTATCAGAGGCCTTGGAATCCATAACCAGTTTTTCTACTACACAATCAATAATTTGGGGAGTAGAAAAATCTAATGCATAATTTAGATTAGAAATCATTCCAACACTCCAAATATATCCAAGCATTAATCCACCAAAAATGCCAGTTAAATAGGCATAGACCATTTTTTTCTTACGAATCTTTTCTTTTTTTCTTAAACGAGAATAATATATACATATTATAAGGACAATGGCTATCATAATTAAAGCTGCTGGAATGATAGAATATAACCATAGTAGAGAGTCGTTTTGATAACTAAAATCTGCCACATTTAAAACTTGAAATAATACGATTATGCTAAACATACCAAAAAAACGGTTAATCAGTGTATTATTCAAATCTTTTTTATCGGCAAACAAAATACCTGAAATAAAGAAAATAACAGAGTATATACATAAAAAGAAATCAAAGATTCGATTTGAAGTGAAAAGGGTAATCCAGTAAAATACTACAAAGGAAATAATTATTAATTTATAATACCAATTAACTTTTTTTGCTTTAACAAAAGCAGTTGCTAGAAAAGCAAAACTAAATAACGCCTTCATAATCCAAGAAAATCCGATTTTTTTAGAAATATCATTTCCAGTTTTAGAGTTACTTAGCCATAGCAAAAGAAAATAAATACCCAGCATTAGAGCCAAAGAGGCAATACTTATAATTGTTTTGATAAGCTTTTCCTTTTTAAATTGTTTTTTCTCTTCAGCATTTTTTGGAAAAAATAAGGGGATGATTGGATCTAAGGAATACATCAGCTTATGACTTACTTTTTTAGTTAAATTATCCATATTCTCTAAGTAAAATTCAAAATCCTCTTGATTTACAAATTTCAATCCATATTTTTCCATCTCACTTAGAACATCCTTATCTAAAGGAATAAGTATCACTTCTTTTCCTTTGACGAAAGCAAGGGATAGGGTAAGCTGATTGGATAAAGCCTTTATCTTATTTTCAATCACTGCATAGCATTCATAATCGGCATAAGTAAAATATCTTCCATTATATAAGAATTGATGATCATCAAAGCTAAAGGATTCTTTTTTAGAGGTTAGAAATTCTTTCTTATTTTCACAACGATTTAATGTTTCCTTTATCTCCATAATTCTTAATTCCAATAATGGTTTTCTTCTTTTTCCAAAATAAACAATAGAAAAAATAATACCGATTATAAATTGTAAAACTCCTATACAGCAAAGAGTAACACCTATACCAAAAGTATCTTTTTCTATTAAAATTGAACCAGGAATAATCAGTCCTATGCATAATGCAATGGAACTGAAAATGACAATCAAATTTACACATTCAATTTTCTTCTGTAATTCATAACTTTTCATAACGCTCCTTTAATTAAAAACATCCCAAGGGTATTCCGCCTTGGGATGCAAATAGGCAGAACAAGTCAATTATTCTTATTTTGTTCTACACTTTTATTATTTTTTATCCTTAACAACTTCAGCTACACCTGCAATAGTTGAGGCTAGGTTCTGCATTTCAGATGGAATAATAATCTTTGTGGATTGACCATCTGCAACCTTTTCGAGAGACTCAAAGGATTTAAGAGCCAAAACCTCCTTAGTTAAACCAGCATCAATCAGCATTTTATAACCATCTGCTTGAGCCTGACGTGTAAGCCTTACGCCCTCAGCCTCTGCCGTTCTAACCTTAAGAATTGCTGTAGCTTCAGCTTCTGCCTTCTTTATCGTAGCTTCCTTTTCAGCATCAGCACGTAAAATTTGAGATTCCTTTTCACCTTCTGCTTGAAGAATTTTACTTCTTTTTTCTCCTTCAGCAAGTAAAATTTTTTCACGACGCTCACGTTCAGCACGCATCTGACGTTCCATTGCATCACGGATATCCTTAGGAGGTAAAATATTCTTTACCTCAACACGATTTACTTTAATTCCCCATGGATCAGTAGCTTCATCCAAAATAGAACGCATTTTCGTATTGATTATATCACGTGAGGTTAATGTCTCATCTAAATCTAATTCACCAATAATATTACGTAGCGTAGTAGAGCTTAAATTTTCTAGGGCAGCAATTGGATTTTCTACACCATAAGAATAAAGCTTTGGATCTGTAATTTGGAAAAATACCACTGTATCTATTTGCATAGTAACATTATCCTTTGTAATAACAGGCTGAGGATCAAAATCACTAACCTGTTCCTTCATGGATACAACTTGAGCTACACGATCAATAAATGGCACTAAGAAATGGAATCCTACTGACCATGTGGCATGATAGGCTCCTAAGCGCTCAATAATAAGCTTTTGAGTTTGTCTTACAATTTTAATTCTTGTAATCAATAATATAATAATAACAACTAAAACAATACTTAAAACAATAGCAACTATAATTGCTGGATTCATAATAAAACCATTCCCTTCTTTTAATTAATTTTTCTTACAACGACTTTGTTTCCCTTAAAAGTTACAATTTCTACGATTTCATCCTTATGAATTGTTTCTGTTTCCTCTTCCATTAGACTCGCATTATAAATGATATCATGAATTTTTACTTCTCCGGACTCATATTTAGAAATATCAGAAATCACCTTAACTCTTTTCCCTACAAATTCATCAATATTTGTGTATCTTGTTGCATTAAATAGAAGCTTTTTTGCAAAAGGTCTTGTTAGCCCTAAGGCCAAAAAGGATACTACTGCAAATACAACAACCTCAATATACCATTGAATTTGAGGAATTGCAGATAAAATCAAAGCAATAATAGACCCTAGCGAAAACCAAACCGCAACTAAATCCTGTGTAATGGATTCTAGAATTAAGGTAATAATGAATACTCCTAACCATACCCAAACCATGTATTCCATTAGGACACCTCTCCTTTCATATCTATTATTATAACCTGTTTTGCATCATCATAACACGCCTTAAACCTTTTAAATTCTTTTTTTGCAATAGACAAGCTAAAAATATTGGATATATAATCAATTAATGGTCTAGAACATATTCTAGCATACGTCTTTGAAATAGAAATCGGCAATAGGGATGTTTGCTTTAATTCACCGCTTAATGCATAGTCCTTATTGACAACGTATACATAAATTTTATCCTCTGCTTTATCTACTGCTACTCTAACACGATATGCATCTTGAAAATACTTTAGAAGTGTTTTGTTTAAAGTGATATGACTATCATAAATACTTGCAAATCCATTAGAATCATCAAATTCGAAAAATTCTAGCATATTCTTTACCTCCTTATGCTTCTATTATACGCTTAAATTAAATAAAATTCAATATAATTCATAAAAATTTTTAAAAATAATATAAAAAAACAATCCGCAATGGATTGTAGTTTTATTTGCTATTAATGTCTACGTGAATTCTTTTTCCTTCTTTTGAAGCACCTGCGTAAAGGATGGTACGTATAGCTCTAGCAACATAGCCATCTTTCCCGATGACTCTACCAAAATCATTCGCATTTACCTTTACTTGATACTCTAAATTATCTTCATCATCGTTTGTTTTGATGATTTCAACATCTTCAGGATAAGCTACCAAAGGAAGAATTAAACTCTTAATTAACTCTTCAAACTTTATCATAGTCCCACCTCTTACTTAGTAGTCTTGATATTGTTTGCTTCTAAAATGTTCTTTACAGTTAAAGTTGGCTGAGCACCATTAGCTAACCATTTTGTTACCTTTTCTGCATCTAAGGTTATAGTTGCAGGATCTGTTAAAGGATTATATGTTCCTAAAATTTCTAAAAATTTACCATCACGTGGTGCTTTAGAATCAGCAGCAACAATACGATATTTTGGAGCTTTATGTGCACCAAATCTTTGTAATCTAATTTTTACCATGATAAATACACTCCTTCTTTTTTTATACAATACGTATTATACCACAAATAAAAAGGCTGTCAAGTATTTTTTCTTGACACCCTTTTATTTTTTCAATCTTTTATCTAACTCATAGGAAGCAAGCATGATGACGCGCTTGCATCCACAGCACTCTAGCTTAATGTCAGCTCCCACACGTAAAATTAACCAGGTATTACTTCCACACACATGAGGCTTTTTCGTTTGAACAATTTCATTTAGCTTGTACATAATGGTTTCTCCTTGATTTTGCCAAAGGCTCTTGGATATTTTCTAGGCGTAGGCATAATTTTTTCTATCACGATGATTTGTCGTTGTTCTTCTTCATCGGGTAGAGTAAAGGCGTATTTTTTTATGATTTTTCCTCCTAGAATTTGAATGGCAAATTCGGCCTCCTGTAGCTCTAAATCACCTGAGGCTCCCTTCATTGCTACAAATAAGCCTCCTACCTTTGTTAAGGGAAGACAAAGCTCAGCTAATATAGAAAGTCGAGCAACTGCACGAGCAGTAACAACATCAAAGCTTTCTCTATACTCCTTAGCATACTCCTCAGCACGAGCATGAAATGCTTTCACATTGGTTAAATCTAATTTTTTTATCAAATCATTTAAAAACCGAATTCTTTTATGTAACGCATCAATAATCGTTACTTCCACCTTTGGATCAACAATAGCTAAAGGAATAGAGGGAAAGCCAGCTCCGCTACCTACATCACATAAGGAATATTTTGATTTTGGTAAAGCCCTCGTAATTTCTAAGGAATCTAGAAAATGCTTCCGATAAATTTCTTCTTTCTCTGTTATAGCTGTAAGATTCATAACCTCATTTACTTCAATTAAAGTAGTATAATAGCTTTCAAATTTAACACTTTGCTCTAATGATAAATCAATATTTAATTTTTTCAATTCCTGAAAAAAATCCATAAGCTATGCAGCCTCCTTCCCTCTTTTACCATGCTCTATATAAACAACTAGAACGGATAAATCTGCTGGATTTACACCACTTATTCTAGAGGCTTGCCCTATAGTGAGTGGACGAACCTTTTTAAGCTTTTCTCTTGCCTCTATTGCAATATTGTCAATAAGATCATAATTGATATCTATAGGGATTTTTTTCATTTCATAGCTGTGCATCTTTTGGGCTTGAGTCATAGCCTTGGAAATATAGCCCTCATATTTTATCTCAATTTCAACCTGCTCTAGAACCTCCTCTGGGTTCGGATATTCTATAGAAATTTCTGGATATAATTTTAGAATGGTTTTATAAGAAATTTCTGGACGCTTTAATAAGGTGTATAAAGACACACCCTCTACAAGTGGAGAGGAGTTTACCTCCTCCAAAATTCGATTCATTTGCAGGTTTGGTTTAACCTTTATATTTTTAAATTCCTGACAAAGCCTTGAAATGCATTGCTTTTTCCTTTGAAGACGATCATAGGCTTCTAAGGAAATTAAACCTGCTTGATATCCATATTCTCTCAATCTTAAATCTGCATTATCATGACGCAATAATAAACGATATTCAGCTCGAGAGGTTAAAAGACGATAGGGCTCATTTGTCCCTTTGGTAACCAAATCATCTATCATTACACCTATATAGGCCTCATCTCTTTTTAATATAAGTGGAGGCTCATTTTTTAAAAGTTTTGCTGCATTAATTCCTGCAAGTAAGCCTTGGCCAGCAGCCTCCTCATATCCAGAGGTTCCATTGATTTGACCAGCAGTAAAAAGTCCATGAATTCGTTTTGTCTCTAAGCTGGCTTTGATTTCTAAAGGATTAATCGCGTCATATTCTATAGCATAAGCATAGCGAACCACCTCACAATCCTTTAAACCCGGAAGCATACGAATCATTTTATCCTGTATTTCAACTGGCATAGAGGTAGAAAAGCCCTGAATATATTCTTGATCTAAGGATAAGGATTCTGGCTCAAAAAAGATTTGATGCCGTTCCTTATCACTAAACTTAACAACCTTATCCTCTATAGAAGGACAATATCTAGGACCTATCCCTTCAACCACACCTCCATACATGGCAGATTGTTCTAAATTGTCTAATATTAAAGTATGGATGTCCTTAGTCGTATAGGTTAAATAACAAGGAACTCTTTGATTTAATAAAGAGGGATATCCCTCATCAAAGCTATAGTGCCAGGTTATTTCATCCCCTGGCTCCAGCTTTACCTTTGTGAAATCAATAGTAGAGGCCTTGATTCTAGGCGGTGTTCCTGTCTTTAATCTTTGAATTTCAAAGCCTAGATTTTTTAGTGCATTTGAGATTCCCTTAGACGTTTTTTGTCCATCTGGCCCCTCCTTTGATGTCCAGTGTCCCCGTAAAATTCGACTATCTAAATATGTTCCTGTTGTTAAAATTACCGTTTTTGCTTCTATAGACGCTCCATTTTCTAGCACAATTCCTTTAATATGATTCTTATCAACAATGAGATCCTCAACCAATGCTTCTAATAGGTCAAGATTCTCTTGATTCTCTAAATGCCTACGCATTTCTTTTACATATAAAAGCTTATCCTCCTGGAATCGTAACGCTCGTACAGCTGGTCCCTTGGAGCTATTGAGCATTTTTGTCTGTATTTGACAAAGGTCTGCATTTTTCCCCATATAGCCACCTAAGGCATCAATCTCACGTACAACGACTCCCTTAGCTGGACCACCAATCGAAGGATTGCAAGGCATAGACCCTACCATATTTAAATTTCCTGTTACTAAAAGGGTTTTAAAGCCCATTCGACTTGTAGCCAAGCAAGCCTCACAGCCTGCATGACCTCCTCCTACAACAACAACATCGTACAAGTTAACCAGCTCCTATCGCCCATTATCATACCATTTTTTTCTTTAACTTACAAGAGAAAAGGGCTCATTGAGCCCATTTTATCTCATTGTAATTTGATATATATCCTCCATATGGAATTTCTTTTTTGGTAATAAAACAATATATTTATTTAAAATATCAATTCTTTGGATGACTCCACTATATTCCATCATTTTCCCCTCTGTATAATAATGAATTTTAATTGCTTTATTCTTACTATAGCATTCAAATAGAATTAAATTCATTTGAAGCTTTTCCTCTTCACTGATTTGAGGGCGCTTATTTTTATATAGCGTATCTTCTTTTTCAATTGCCTCCTTCAATCCCTTTAAAGAATCAAATGGCAAATATTTAGAAGCTCTTCGTTCTCGATCATTCACGGTTATGTCCTCCTATTTGATTATTTCTTACATACAATGTAGATTCCTTGCAAAGGGCTGTTCCAATAACAAGTTGATTTTTCCCATGTTTTTCCCAAACGCTTAAAATGGTTCTATTTAATCGTTCCTGCTTCTCATTCTTAACATAAAATAAAGTATTTGGATCCTTATTTTTAGAGATGATACCTGAAAAGGTAATGCCTATTCTTCGTATTTTTCCTTCTAGCACATGCGTATATTGGTTTTTCAATTCTTCCTTTATCACATAGAAATCATCTGTATAAAAATCCAATGAAAAAGTTTTATGGTAGGAATCTTGATGATATCCATATCCAATATAAAAGGATATCGTTTGAATTAATATATTCTTAGAAATTAAATCCATAGATAAAACAAAGAGCATTTCCAGTAAAGGTATCCACGCTTCCTCCTTAGAATAATCCTTAAATAAAATTTGATGCCTCGATATACTTTTAGAGATTGGCTCATAGGCCTTGATATCTGCTATGGTCGTATGATCTATTCCCCAGGCATGCTCATATAAATCTAAGCCAATCACCCCAAATTCTTTTTTTAATATCTCCACATCACTCATTGCGATATCATGAAGTGTATATAGCTTCATCGCATTGAGCCTTTTTTTTATTCCAGAACCTATCTGCCAAATATCTTTTAGATTGTTATGGTACCAAATCGTTTTATAAAATTCATCTAAGGATAAATAGTGAAAATATGGTGCTTTTTTCTTAGCAATCAAATCTAAAGAGAGCTTTGCTAAATATAAATTATCCCCTGCTCCACAGGTTGCTGTAAGTCCAAGCTCCTTATAGATATCCTCTACTATTCTAAAGGCCAACTCACCTACACTATGATATAAATGTAAGTAGGAGGAAACATCTAAAAACGCCTCATCAATGCTATAGGTATGTATATCAAGGGCATCCACGTATCTTAAAAAAATTCGATGGATCAGCACCGCATATTCAATATATTTTTTCATTCTAGGCTTAGCTATTAAATAAGAAATTTGTGGGATTTCATATAATCTTCCTCTGTTTTTAATTCCTTGTTCCTTTAAATAAGGACTGACCGCTAAGCATAGAGCCCCTTTTCCTCTACCCTCATCTGCTACAACAAGGGGTGTAGTCATAGGATTTAATCCACGCTCTACACATTCAACAGAGGCAAAGAAGCATTTCATATCTATACATAAATACATGCCTATCAACTCCTTGTAGTTTTATTTTAACCAAATATAGTACATTATTTATGTATAATTAAATTTTAAATAAAAAAAGCATAAAAATTTGGGTTAGATAAGAATCAACCACGATTCAAAGCATAAAAAAAATCCAATGCCTTATGAAAAGCATTGGATTATAGTTTTATACTGCTTTATTACAAAGTTCAATAAAGCTATCAGATTTTAATGACGCTCCACCGACTAAGCCGCCATCAATATTAGGCTGTGCCATAAGCCCACTTACGCTTTTTGGTGATACAGAACCACCATATAAGATACGAATTTCTTCAGCACAAAGAGAGCAATATAGCTTTGCAATTAAAGAACGAATATACCCACATGCCTCATCTGCCATTTCATCAGAAGCAACCTTTCCCGTTCCAATAGCCCAAATTGGCTCATAAGCTATAATGATATTGGACAAGTTTTCACTTGTAATCCCTTCAAATGCTTTTGTAATTTGACGTTCTAAAACCTCATGTGTTTTACCCGTTTCTCTTTCTTCTAGGGATTCACCACAGCAAATGATTGGCTTTAAATCATTTGCAAGAGCTGCCTTAATCTTTAAATTTACTGTTTCATCCGTTTCATTGAAGTAAGCTCTTCTCTCACTATGCCCTATGATAACATATTCTACGCCAGTAGTAGATAGCATTGCAGGAGATATTTCCCCTGTATAAGCACCACTTTCTGCAAAGTGTACATTTTGGGCACCGATTTTTAAAGAGTTTCCTTTTCTTTTAACTAAATCTCTTAATATAATTGCTGGAGCACAAATAATAGAATCTAATTGATTTTGTGCAGGAAGCTTATCACTCACAGCATAAATAAATTCTAATGCTTCATCACGAGTCTTATTCATCTTCCAGTTTCCAGCCATTACTGGTTTTCTCATACTTTCTTTCCTCAACTTAATTTATTTTTCAAGGATTGTTGCAATATCGTTAATTGCAGCTTCAGCTTGATCTCCTGTAGCTTCAATAATAACATTTTCTCCTCTTGGGATAGCAAGAGACATTAAGCCTAAAATTGATTTAACATCAATCACCTTATTATGATAATGTAAGTTAATATCTACAGAATACTTAGATGCAGCCTGTACTACCTTGGCAGCTAAACTTGCATGCAATCCTACTGTACTTTTTACTACAATTTGCTTTTGCATTTTCCATTTCTCCTTAAAATTATTATAATTCATCTACACAAGCAATGCCTGGTAAAACCTTGCCCTCTAGATATTCTAAAGATGCACCACCACCGGTTGAGATATGTGACATCTTATCTGCATAGCCTAAGCTTTCAGCAGCGGCAGCAGAATCACCACCACCAATGATTGTATTTGCGCCTTCTAGCTTAGCTAATAATTCGCAAACTCCTATAGTACCAGCAGCGTAATTCTTCATTTCAAATACACCCATAGGTCCATTCCAAACTACAGTTTTAGCTCCTGCTAAAACATCTGCAAACACCTCTAATGTTTTAGGTCCAATATCTAAACCCATATCGTCTGCTGCTAAAGCATCAACAGACTTAACTACACCTGGAACATCTGCAAATTCCTTTGCACAAACAGTATCTACTGGTAAAACAAGCTTAGAGCCAGCCTTTGCTAAAAGCTCCTTTGCTAAATCTAGCTTATCTTCCTCACATTTAGAAGCACCTATATTTTTGCCTAAAGCCTTTAAGAAGGTGAACATCATTGCGCCACCAATTAGAATTTTATCAGCTTTTTCACATAAAGCCTCAATTACTCCAATTTTATCAGATACCTTTGCGCCACCTAAAATAGCAATGTAAGGACGAACAGGATCATCTACTGCTCCACCAATATAACGGATTTCTTTTTCTAGTAAGAAACCAGCAGCAGTTTCACTAACATTTGCTGCAATACCAACATTTGAAGCAGCAGCACGATGTGCTGTACCAAATGCATCGTTAACAAAAACATCACCTAAGGAAGCCCAATACTTTCCAAGCTCTGGATCGTTCTTTGATTCCTTTTTTCCATCAAGATCTTCATATCTTGTATTTTGGAACATTAGAATTTCTCCTTCACCTAGATGAGCAGCTGCATCCTCTAATGCTTTTCCTCTAGTTGCATTGACAAATTGAACAGGCTTATTTAGTAAGCTTTCTAATCTCTTTGCAACTACAGTTAAATCGTTCTTTGCAAGATCTGCTTCTTCCTTAACACGTCCTAAATGAGAAAATACGATTGCCTTACCACCATGATTTACAACATACTCAATTGTAGGTAATGCTGCACGGATACGTGTGTCATCCGTAATTACGCCATCCTTCATAGGAACATTAAAATCCACACGAATTAATACTTTTTTTCCTTTTACGTTTAAATCTGAAACTATTTTTTTAGCCATATTTAATTATTCCTCCAAAAATAAAGCCATTTTTTTTACAATTCATTATAACATTAATAAAATAAGATTTCAAATAAAATTGTTAGAAAGCGTATACCATTTTTTTACAAACCTTCCTTATCCTCAATCAATACAATTTAAATGGCTATGGCTTTATAGAATATTAAAAAGATGAAGATTCCTTCTAAAAGGAAAAATAAAATACATATCCAAGAGAAAACATGCTGCTTAAACTTATATAAAGTCCTTAAATTTTTTCGCTGTGTTCGAAGGATGAAAAAATAAGGATGAAAAAAAACAATGAGGATGAAAAAAAACATAAATAAAATAGATAAGGTAAAATATACACTAGACATATAACCACCAATCTATTATATGCAAAATTTAAGAATAGCGCTTAAGATAATAGGAATTATAGCTAACTGGCTCAGAATAATATTCAAAAAGTGCCTTTTTTGCTAAGGTATTCTTTTGTTTTGCAGAAATATCAAGTAGCTTTGTATAGTTATCCTCTATTATATGATTTTGTACAAGGCCTGCCAAATAATATCCACTTTGGGGATTATATTTTAAGGTTAAATAGCTATAAAAAATTTGCTGCCTTAAGCCTTTGCAATCCGTTGTATACTCTTTTAAATATTCCTTTTTCCGATAATAAAATATCAATTGATTTAAATAGTCCTTATATTTTGTATATTCCTTGTATAAAACATTTTTCCTTAATTTAGACAAATGCGCTGCTGGCTTTAAATATTTCAGCTCCTCTATTGTGTCTAAGTAAACCTTAAAGGATACATCATAATAAAAAGAAAGATATGACTTAGGAATATAGACTATTGGATGCTTATAAAGCTTATAATATGCATCATATTCAATGGATTTTTTAAAATCTAATTCATAAAAGTCATTATGATAAGGAGAATATAAGCTTTTCCAAGGCTTTCTATTCCCTTTTTCAAAATAATCTAGAGCATAGACCTCCTCTAAATAATACTTTTTTTCTAAGGATTCAAATGCTTTTATTGGAGAAATATCTATGTCATTTGCTTTATCTGTAATGATAAGATTATGCCTTTTGCAAATGGATTTTGAAGCTTTTTCAATGATATACTTTATGAACTCCTTCTCACTCTTTTCTATTTCTTTTGGATTGAAAAGAGGATACTCCTGTATTGTATGATCCTCCAATTCAAAGTTTTTTGTTGATAATTCATTTAACAAAAAATTCTTTGATACATAATGATAAGCCACATCGATAACCCCTGATTGCTGCTTCTTACTACGCAAAACAAGATATTCTAAATTCTTTATACTAGAATCAATCAAAGGGTAAACCAAAAATCCCTGTGTAATCGATATGAGATTCAAATTGACTTCAGATGAAAATTTAGGATTGGATTCGATGCGGCTTTTATAAATCTGAAGAAGCTCCTCCTCAGACATTTCTTTTCTATAAACATAACAAGCTTCCATTCTCTCACCTATTTAAAAATATGATAGAGATTAACACTCTATCACATTTTTCAAAATAAGTTGATTCTGTTTTGTTTTTTCGTCTATACGCATAGTATACTCTATCACATAAAGCCTACCCTGCTTGATTTTTCCGATATATCTTTTATATTCTTGTGGGAAAAGTACAAAGTTCATGGATTGAATGCTATCATGAAATGATCCAACAAGCATAGGTTCTTTTTTCTTTGTCATAATTTCTTTTAGCGTTTCAAATGCTCCAATAGAACGACCTGTTCTCTTTTCTAAAAAGGCTGCATGATATTGCTGCTGATATTTGGAGAGATTTTGGTAAATATCATAGCTAATATTAAAGCCCAAATAGAAAAGCTCCTGTTGCTGCAAAAAAGAAAATTCATACTCTTGCTCTTCTTCTATTTTATCCTCTAAATGTCTAGCAAAAATTTCATTTATTGAATCCTTGGCATCAATCATTTTTCGTTTTGTCAGCCCAAAGACATCTAACGCTCCACTGAAAATGAGAGCCTCTAATACAGACTGATTTACCTTTGTACGCTCCTTAAAATCCTGAAAAGATTGATAAAGACCATTTTTCTCTCTTTCCTTCACAATATCTAATGTAATTGACTCTCCAATAGAATGAATTGCTTGTAAAGGCATAAAAAGCCCCAATTGATTTACCTCAAATCGGTTCGTTGAAATATTCACATTGGGCTTATAGGTTCTAACCTGATGTGCTTTAGCATATCGAATGTAGCTTACCATGGTTTTGGTAGCCCCAATCACATTATTTAATATTTTAGAAATAAATATCGTGAAATAATTGGCTTTAAAATATGCCATTTGATAAGATACAAGTCCATATGCTACAGCATGAGATTTATTGAAGCCATAATTATTAAATTTCAAAAAATAATCATAAATATGTTTGGCAACCTCTAAAGAGTACCCATTTCTTATAGCTCCCTGGATAAAAGCCTCCTTCTGAGCTATCAGCTGCTTTTCATCCTTTTTCGATATAGCTCGTCGCAACAAATCCGCCTGCCCTAAGGTAAAGCCTGCAAAGCTTTGTGCAATTTGCATAATTTGCTCTTGATAAACAATAATTCCATAGGTGCTTTTTAAAATGGGCTCCAGTACAGGATGCTCATAAGAAAATCTTTTTCCATGCCTTCTAGCAATAAATTCATCTATATTATCCATTGGACCTGGTCTATATAATGCCAAAACAGCGACCAAATCCTCAAAGCGTTCAGGCTTTAAATTCAATAATACACGTCGAATTCCATCTGATTCTAGCTGAAAAACCCCCAGTGTATCTGCTCTTTGTAACAGTTCATAGGTTTTCATATCATTTAAAGGAATCTCTCTAAGCCTATCCATTGAAAAGTTTGGAATGTTTTTCATAACCTCCTCAATAATAGTTAAATTTCGTATTCCTAAAAAATCCATTTTAAGAAGTCCTATTTTTTCTAAATCAATGGCCTCTAGCTGAGATTGATAAAGCCCATTTAGCCCTTCCTGTAATGGAATAATATCATCTAAGGGTGTTGAACAAATTATGATACCTGCGGCATGAGTAGATATATGTCTTGGCAATCCATCTAAGCCTCGAATAATATATAAAAACTCATACATATCAGGTCTAGAAGTAAATTGCTTCAAAAGCTCGTCATAGTTTGTATTTGCTTCCACCATTCTTATGATTTCATTTAACCGGTGATTCTCTATTTTTCGAATACGTCCCAAATCTCTTATTGAGGATTTGATTTGAAAGGTATTAAACGCAGAAATATAACAAACATGCTTAGCTCCATATAATTCATAAACATATTGTATAACCTCATCTCTGCTCGTATCGGGAAAATCAGTATCAATATCTGGCATGCTTATACGTTCTGGATTCAAAAAGCGCTCAAATAATAAATCATACTTTAAAGGATCAATTTCTGTAATTCCTAAGCAGTAGGCAACAAGTGACCCAGCTCCAGACCCTCTTCCAGGACCAACCAATATATTCTTCTTCTTTGCATATCTTATAAAATCCCATACGATTAAAAAATAATCACTATATCCCATTTTGTGTATAACGGATAGCTCATAATTTAATCTTTTTTCATATTCAGCTGTAACATTTCCTTTTTGTCTTCGATATAAGCCTTTCTTACAAAGTGAGGAAAGATATTCAATTGCTGTAGCACCTTTTGTATTTGGATAAGCAGGTAAATAAAATTGCTTAGGATATAAATTCAATTGAACCCGATTGACAAAGGCGATAACTTCATTGGTAAGAATGGGGTCACAATCAAAGCTGTAATCCTCATAGTCTTTCAACTCTACAGGCTTTCCATAAATCTGCGTCAATGCTTCATAGACGATAGAATCCTCCTCTATCAAATATCTACAATTGTGTAAAGGAATCGTTCTTATTCCTAAATTTTGAGCATACACCCGTATTTCTTGATTGGCATTTAAACGATCCAAACGGTTTGTATAGGAATATCCAATATAAAAATCAAAGAACTGATTGCATTGAATAAGCTTACGATTTAATTCATCAAAGGCCTTGGAATAGTGATAACGCTCAAGGATGGAATCATTATATACCATTATAAAAGCAATTCCATTTTTATATGGCGCTAAAAAGTCCAATCCATAGGGTTGTTCATTTGTAGCCAAATAGGTACTTATTTTTAAAAGATTTTTATATCCATCCTCATTTAATGCGTAGGCTAATAGCTTAGAAATAAAGCTATCCTCATCCATATAGGAAATTTCTATTCCAATGATAGGCTTTAATTCATTTTTAATGCATTCTTGATAAAATTTGTAGCTTCCATATAAGGATTTATCTGTCATAGAAAGAAAGGTGAAGTTTGATTTTTTAGCCATTTGAATATAATCCTTTAAATGGATTGAATTATTCAACAGATTATATTCTGTTTGTCCATATAAGAAACCCTTCATAGCCATCACCTTTCCTAAGCTTCGTCTCTTATATTATAGTTGATTTTCCTCTTTATTGCAATTTCTCTTTTTCTTTATATAAATAAATCCAATCATTCCAGCAATAATTATAGCCCCACCAACTAAAATGGGAATAAAAAAGCTACTTTGCGCCTCCTCAATGGCTGAAGAGGAATTAGAATATACTGTTACATATAATATTTCACAAGATGATAAATTAGAGGAATTGGTTACAGTGACTTGAACTGGATAACACCCTTCCTTAGTCCAATCCACCAAGCTATCATCATATTCAATTTTTGAAGTAATATCAGAATCAGATAAATCCTTAGCTAGAATATGATCTGCCAAAGACACCTTTTCATTCACAAGCGTACTAACATTTTCAACGAGGAGTACAGGTGCCTGACTAGATAATAACTTTACCTCGCAGGTTTCACTTACACGCTTATCTTTTTTTTGATAGGAATAAATAACCTTGTAGCTTCCAACCTCATTTTTTAAATTGCCATAATCAATTTCAACCAAATCCTTTATATTCTCTTTTCCCAAGGTCGCATTTTTTATATTTTCTTGGATTGCAGCTTTAAAATCCTTTTTATAATCTAATACTAAGCAGGATTGATAAAGCTCAAGATGAATTTCATCCTCATCAACAATATCTATCCATACATTCATCCGAGATACATTTCCATTTTTATCCGAAAAGGAAACCTCTAATTCAAAGCTTTGTTCTATATTAGAATCAAAAGGGGAATACGAAATGGAAGAGGTCACATCACCATCAATTGTATCGATTGCCTTAAAATAGGATTGAAGCTTGAAAGGCTCTCCTTTGATCAGTCGGATTCGATTATTTTCTCCTAAAAATTTTATAAGAGGTCCTATGGGATCCTTGACAATAACTCGAATGGGCTGTTCCACAATAAAGCTTCCATCAGAGGCTCTAGCCATTGCTTCATACTCTCCTGGAATTTCATAATTTACTAAAGAATCATCTATACTGACCTTACAATCTCCACTATTATCTACAGCAATAATCTGAGTTAAATAGTCTGGCTTATCTCCACTGATCCAATGTATAATTTCCTTAGGATATGCTTCAAAAATAGGAGGCTCCTTATCTACAACATTAAATGTAATTAACGCTTTATAGCCTTGACATTGCCCAGGCTTATATTTATTTTCTACTGCCTTATACCATACTTGATAGCTTCCTTTCTTCTGTGTGTCTACATCTGTTAAAAGATATAGCCAATCTCCAGTTGAGGAATAGCTAATATCCGCATCCTGTAAAGGCATTCCATCTTTATATAGCATTGCTTTAGGAATGGATATATAGTTTTGGAGATTTCCCCCTAAGGGAATTTCTATCGTGGTCGTGGTCTCATCCCACATAAATTTCCAACTTGCTGCTGAAGTATTTAAGGCTATACAAAAGAATAAGAGTAAAGGAAGCATTATTTTTTTCATTCTACCATACCTCCATTCAATGCCTCATAGGCTTTACAGAAGCTTTTATATCTCCCAAATTTCGTGCTGATTCGACAAAACTCTTTTAAAAAAAAGGATTTATCTAAATAGCTATTGGTTTGGATAATATTTGGAATAATCACATCCACCAATTCTTTGTATCGCTCTTGATCATCACTCAGTGTATAATAGCTCGCAATATTATAGCTATAATCACAAAGGTAAATACAATTTTTATTATGCTTTAAAAAGGTTTTAAAGTATTCCTTTGGCTCATACATGTGAATATATAGTAATTCTGCAAAGGGTCTTAAGCTAGAATAGTATTCCTTCTTTTTTAAGCTATGGTTCATCAAATCATAAAAAAATTCTAGTGTCTTCTTATATTCCTCTGTCTGAATGCATTTCATTTCTAAAACTGCATGATCCATCATAGAATTATATATCATATAAAGACATTGGAGATATCTGACATAGTCTGCTTTTCCATATTCAGAATTTTTTAAAAAGAGATCTAAAAGCTTTTGACTATGAAGTAGGGTCATGGGATTATTTACCTTTACATAGCATTCTAAGCATAAAATTGAGGCAATTTTTCCCAAGGTTTCCTCTAAAATATAAGAATTGCTCAAATGCTTTAAATTATCCAGCGTTTCTAAATAGCCCTCCTCATAGAATTTCAAAATGGAATAATAGACAATAAAAATACTTAACTCATCATCTAGCATTTCGCTTGTTATTTTAAAAAGCTCCTGTGAAACCACATTTGCTTCTTCTAATTTATAAAAGGCTATATAATAAATTAAAAAGATGAGCTTTGTTCGGTAATTATCAAACGCCTTACAATCCTCATAGACCTTTTTTATTTCACTATATTTTTTATAATAATATAGCTTTACTGTTTTTAGTAATAAGCTTTTTAACTCAAATAGCAGCTGTAGCTTAGGAGAATCCACATTTAATTTTTTACATATTTCATTTAGCATATATCGGTTTGGCTTTAATTGAGCCTTTTCTACCTTGCATAAATAGGAAACAGAGCACAAATCCCCTGCTACAGACGATAGTGTTTGAGACTGACTAGTACGAACCCTTTTAAGCTCTGTACCTATCATGGTATACGCATTATTATCTTCCTTTACTCGCCGTTTGATTTCATCAAAAAATATATTTCTTTTCATTTCCCTTCTCCTGTTTTACCCATTTTTTTAGCATTTATATTATATATGGAAAAGAAAAAGAAGAAAAGAAAAAAATGTTTGATAAAATATTGTCCAAAAAACGGAGAAATTCTATTTATAAAGAAGAAAACAAGAAAAAGAGTAAATTTGTTCTCCATTTATTGCAAAATGGCTCGTTTGATAGCTTATATTCTTTATTTCTATTTTGGGATGCTCTGAAAAAAATTTATTCAAAGCCTCCTCCAAATCTGCCTCATGCTCAAAATCAAATAATTTTACCTTCATAACAATCACCCTATAAAATATAGCATAGGAAATAACAAAAAAAAGTAGAAATTTCTTCTACTTCCTTCTTTTATTTTGAAATCGTATTAAAATGCTTACAATATTCTTTCAGATTGCATGTATCACATTCAGGATGAATTGCTTTACAATGATATCTTCCAAATAATAAAAGTAAGTGATGGGCCTCAATCCATTGTTCCTCTGGAATATATTTTCTATAGGCCTGCTCCGCATCTATTACTGTAGCATTCTGCTCCACATATCCAAATCGTTTAGCCATTCGCTCTAAATGAGTATCTACTGGCATAGCAGGTATTTTATACCCTTCTGCTAATATCACACTCGCGGTTTTCCTTCCAACCCCACTCAGGCTTTGGAGATCTTCTAAATTTTGAGGAACAATATCATGGAAAACCGTATGAAGTCGATCCGCCATTGAAATCAAATTTTTAGCCTTGTTCCTTGCAAAGCCTAAGGATTGTATGATGGCATAAACATCCTCATATTTGGCTATAGATAATGCCTCAGGTGTTGGATACTTTTCAAACAAGGCTGGGGTAACCTGATTCACCCTTTTATCTGTTGTTTGACTGGAAATCATAACTGCACATACCAATTCATATAGATTCCTATAGTTCAACTCGCATTTTGGGTTGGGAATAATCTTTTTAATTCGTTTTAAAATTTCATTTGATACTTCCTGGTTCATGGTTAAATCCTCTTGACAAAATCCTTAAAGGTGGCAGGAGCCTCCTTCGTTGGCTTCACATCATACCTTTTGTTTGCTAAGGTAGAAGTAAGAGTACGCATAGATAATACTCGATTGGAGGATAGAATCGCATCAATTGCCATTGCAATTTGATCATAGGTATACCGGTCCTCTACCATAAGTCCTTGCAAGATTTCTAATTCAGAAGCCGTAAGAACTCGATTGAGCTTGGCCGTTAAATATTGATTTGCCTTTTCTATATCATACATATCCATATCAGTCTTTTGAGCGATAAGCATCTCAATTTTTTCAAACAAGGGAGCAAAGGAAATACATTCCATGCCTTTCCCATTGTCATAGGATAAATAAACCTCATAATAGCCACGCTCCATTAAAGAGGCAACCACCTTGTCCAGCCTAGAAGGGGTAATTAGAAGCTGTTCTACTATGTTGGAAATGGATATGGTTTGAGTAACTAAATAATTCTTTAAAATTTGGATCAATATAAAGCCCTCTTCTGCATTCAAGCCTAAGGCTTTCCCATAATCCAATATCAGGTGCTCATAATTTAAATATCCCTTTTTATATAATGTCTCTAACATATGATATCAACTCCTAAGTACGTTTCTTAATTCCTCATCAAATCCTGTTAAAAAGGCTTTTTTATTAAGTATTTCATGGCGCAAAAATATTCGTTCATCTAAAGAAGAAAAGATAATTTCATGTATGGCAGGTGCTTGATTCAATCGTAAGGATTGAATTTTTTCTTCGGGGATATGTAACGATTTTGCCAAAACCTTGGCTGTTCCACTAGGTGCATCCTTTTTAGATGTGGCATGAATCTCAACAAAATCTAATATTTCATATTCCTTATGACATTCCTCTAATAATCTCGTAAATAAGGTTATCCCCTTTGCATAATTGGCTTTCCATATGAAACAAACATTTTTTTCTTTTGCTCGTTCGTAAAGTGCATCAATCTGTTCAAAGCTGTAGCCTGTTGTTCCACTTAAAATAGGACAGCCAAGCTCCATTGCAGCTTCAAGAATAGAAAAAGCTTCTGGAGAGGAAAAATCTACAATGATATCTGTTTTCCCCTTGATTTCCTCTATGCTTTGATATGTTTCTACACTTGGGTGGTTCATATAATCAATACCTACGATATCAAATTCTTCCTTATATCGTTCATAAATCTGATTCCCCATCCTACCACTTATACCGATAATTATCATTTGCATATACATCACCGTTTTATTATATGATGTATATTAGCTTCTTGCTTCCTTCTTTAACGCTTCCTTTGCAGCATTTTGTTCTGCTTCTTTTTTTGTTTTCCCTCTGCCGCGTCCCATTAAAATCTCATCCATATATACAACAGCCTCATAGGTTTTATCATTGGCAGGTCCTTCCTCATGGACAATTTCATAATGAAGGGTTCGCTTATCTGCTTGAACCTTTTCCTGAAATGTAGACTTATAATCCTTTATTTTAAGTACAATTTCCTGATAAGGAAGTACAATTCGACTAAAAACTGGATAAACCTCTTCAAAGCTTGAATCTAACAGAATTGCCCCTAGCATAGCCTCAAAAGCATCTGCAAGAATTGCAGGTCGCATTCGACCTCCACTATGCTCTTCTCCATTACCCAAGAATAAAAAATCAGCTAGGTGAATTTTTTCTGCATATACGTTTAATGCTTCTTCACAGACACATTTTGCTCTAGTCTTGGATAAGATTCCTTCATCCAAATCCAAATTCAGATATAAATACTTAGACATACAAAGCTGTAAAACAGCATCCCCTAAATACTCTAAACGCTCATTGGATTTCATATGATGCTCATTAGCATAAGAGGAATGTGTTAAAGCAAGACGTAACAAATCTAAGTTTCGAAAATGATATCCAATTCTATTTTCTAATTGGGATAATTCCATAAAACCATCTCCTATTCCATCTCTTCTACATCAAAATTTTTTTACCCAAGATTAAAGAATTCTTAGGATTTATGATAAAAATCAATCTTCAGGAGTCTACTTCTGCAAAGTCCTAAAGAACTACAAATATAGACTGCTACAAGCCTATGTTTCTATTCATTTTCTTCTGTTTTTGGAAGCTTTTTTACCACCTTAGTAATGATATCTGCTTCTACAAGCTCACGACTTAAACGAATTGCATGAAAGAAGGCTTGAGGATCCGAATTTCCATGAGCCTTAACAACAATTTTAGATAAGCCAAATAGCATGGCTCCTCCAACTTCCTTTGTACTCATTCTCTTTTTAAATCTGCGGAGATTCTTACGCATAAAGAAAGAACCAATTATACCACCTAAGGAAGAACGAATTTCCTCACGTAGCATAGCTGCCATACCCTTAGCTGTTCCCTCAATGGATTTTAAGCATATATTCCCTGAAAATCCATCCGTAACAACTACATCACAAGGGCAATGAATCATCTCTGTAGGCTCAACATTTCCATAAAAATGAATCCCTTCCATAGAGCTTAAATATTCATAGGCTTCCTTTTCTATTTCTCTTCCCTTGCCTGGTTCTGAGCCTATATTCAATAGTCCAACCTTTGGATTTTTTATCTTTAACGTTTCCTCTGCAACAACAGATGCAAACAAGGCTAAGCTTCCCAAATGCTCCTTTTTCAACTCCACATTTGCACCAACATCCAGCAATAATCGCGGATGTCCATCCATATTAGGTACAAAAGGACATAAAGCCACACGCTCCATTTGAGGAAGTCTACGTACTAATAAATGGGCACCAACCACAACACACTGTGTAGGTCCACTTGTCACACAGGCATCTGCCTCACCATTTTTACAGGCCTTCATCGCTAAGCATAAAGAGGCATCCCTTTGACTTCTTATAGCCTTGACTGGATCATGCTCCCCCATATCAATGGTTTGGTCTGTATGAACTATGGTTATTCTTGTTGGATCTGTTAACAAAGGCTTAATTTTGTTTTCATCACCATATAATATCAATTCCAAATCCTTAAATTTTTTAATGGCTAGCATACTACCTAAAACCGTAGTATCTACTCCATAATCTCCACCATTCGCATCTATTGCAATTTTAATCATATTGAATCCTCCTAATTCATCACATTCATTTTAGCATTTTATAGTCATAAAAACTAGTTTAATTTTGTTTTTTTGTAAGAAATTTGACTAAAAATCTCTTCTACTTTAGAATTCACTAAAGAAGCCTGAACATATTCCTCCAAATATTTCTTGCTATCCTCTAGAGCACATTTCCAAATGGTAATATCCTTAGAATCAAAATCAAAGTTTAAGCTATTAAAGCCAGATTGAGCTTCTCCCAAATAATCTCCTGGCCCCCTAAGCTTAAAATCCTCCTCTGCCAGGGTAAAGCCATCATAAACCTGTGATAAAATATCCAGTCGCTTTACATATGCTTTATCTGTAACAAGATAGCAATAGGCCTGAAGTTCTCCTCTACCAACACGCCCTCTAAGCTGATGAATTTGGGATAATCCATACCGCTCTGCATCCAAAATGACCATTACTGTGGCATTTTTTACATCCACTCCAACCTCTATGACTGTAGTAGATAACAAGCAATCGATTGTCCCATTTTTAAAGGAGGTCATTACTTCATCCTTGTCCTTTGCTTTCATTTTTCCATGAAGGATCCCCAGCTTAGCCTGAGGTAATTGCTCCTTAAATATTTCAACTGCCTGATTCATATCTATAAAATCAAGAGCTTCACTTTCCTCAATTAAAGGAACAACAACATAAATTTGTTCTCCCAAAGCCAAATGTCTTTCTAAGGTTTTAGATAACCGAGAAAGCTCATCATAGGATACAATTTGAGTCATCACTTTTTTTCGATTTGCAGGCATCGTCTTTATCATTGATAAATCAAGATCTCCAAAGCTTGTCAATCCTAAGGTTCTAGGAATAGGTGTAGCTGTTAAATACAGGGCATCTACATTCTTAAACCTTTTTAAAAGGGTTTGTCTTTGATTTACTCCAAAGCGATGCTGTTCATCAATAATAACCAGCCCCAATTCCTTAAATAATACCTTATCTGAAAGTAAAGCATGTGTACCAATCAAAAGAGAAATTCTACCATGCAATAATCGATATAGAATATCTGTTTTTTCCTTTTGCTTCAACGAGGAAACCAATACTTCAATTGACAGATTTGGAAATAGCCTCTTTGCTGTTTCAAAATGCTGCTTCGCAAGAATTTCTGTAGGAGCCATAAACGCTACCTGATATCCAGATAGTATTGCACCAAAAGCTACAATAAAGGCTACAATGCTTTTCCCAGAGCCTACATCTCCTTGAACCAAGCGATTCATTATTTTAGAAGATTGTAAATCTTCTAAGCATTCATGAATTACAGATTTTTGATCCGCAGTAAGCGGATATGGCAAGGAGGAAATCTTCTGTTGTATTGGAAGGAAATCAAAAGTTTTAGGTTCTTTTCCTTCCTGGCCACGAAGGCTTTTTAAGGCCTCAAGCTGTAGTGTATACCAAAAAAAATCCTCATATCGAATTCTTCTTCGAACCCTTTCACAGTCCATAACATTTTTAGGAAAATGTGCATAGCGAATGATTTCCTCTAAGGAGCCCAAACGATATTTCACTATGAATTCTAAGGGCAACTCATCTTCTATAGCATATCCTGATTCTAAAACATTTCGAATCGCATTTTGAATGGATTTGTTCTTAATATCTGGCAGTCCATAATCTAAATCAATTCGGCTTGTAAAATCCTCAAAAAAAACAGTGATTAAGCTAAATTCCTTCTCTTTTTCCTTATATTTCCCATAACCAATAAAGGGAAGCCCAACCTGAAGCTTAAATCGCAAATATTCTCCTGAAAAAATGACACATTTCACCTTAATTTGATTAACATAAGCATAAAAAACAAAGGCCTTAGAGCGACTTCTTGTCTTAATCCAAATCGGTCTAGAAGCAACCTTAGCTCTAAAGCATAGCAGCTCACCACTAAAGGCATGGGTATCATCCACCTGATAGATTGCATATTTTTTAGGAAAAAATAAAAGAAGATCCTTTGGTGTATAAATATGATGTGCATTGAGTCGATCTAACGTTACAGGTCCTATATTTTTAATATCCTTTAATTCCAAAGACACCTTCTCCTTTCTTACAGAAAAATGGTTGGATTTCTCCAACCATCGAATATTATATTAACAAAGACTATTCCACTGCAATAATATACGAATAAATATCCTGTTCTCCGTCGATAATTTCAACCTCGATATCAGAGTTTTCAGCAAGGCATAGCTCTTCTAGCATATCCTTTTCTTCACTTGCAACCTCTTTACCACAAAAGAAGGTTACAATTTGACTATCCTCATCAATTAGTTTTTTCAAAAGAGCTTTTAAGGCATCTGTTTGCTTTTGGGTAGAAACAACAATTTCACCATTTGCAATACCCATAAAATCCCCTTCTACTATTTTTATTCCACCAATCTCTGTATCACGAACAGAATAGGTAATTTCTCCTGTTTTTACATGCTCAACCGCTTCTGTCATAGCTTCTAAATTGGTTTCTAGATTAGCTTCTGGATCAAATACCATAAGGGAAGCATAGCCCTGAGCAATCGTTTTAGCCTTTAAAACGGCCACATTGGAATCTTTAATAAGGGTTGTAGCCTGCTTTGCTGCCATAACCACATTTCCATTATTCGGTATAATAATTATATTTTCAGCATTCACCTTTTTACAAGCTTCGACAAAGGCCTCTGTTGAAGGGTTCATCGTTTGACCACCCTCAATTACATAATCAACCCCTAAATCCTGAAAGGTTTGTGTAATTCCTTCACCAAAACAAACTGCAATTAAGGCAAATTCTTTTTTTGGTGTAACACCTAATACCTTCGCACCATTTTCTAGATGCGTATGTCCGACTCTTTGGTTTTCAATTTTTATATCTGTAAGCTCTCCATATTTTAAAGCCTGCTCTAAAACTAAGCCAGGATGATCTGTATGAAGATGAATTTTACATACAGCATTTTCTAAAACCATATATAAAGCTTCTCCTAGGCAGGATAAAGAAGACTTTAATGCTCCTTCATCAAAGCTTTTGGAATCCTTTAATTCAATAAAGAATTCTGTACAATAAATATTTTTAAGCTCTACTGGCTTTTCTGTAGAGGATTGTGTGGCTCCATCAGATGCTTCTAGCATTTGACCATTCAAAGCCATAATCATACCCTTTATGATTTCTAAAAATCCAGCCCCACCACTATCAACTACTCCAGATTCCTTTAAAACAGGTAAAAGATTTGGTGTATTATTTAAAGAAACTAAGGCTGCATTCTGATAATATAGCATGAGCTCCTCAATCGTCTTAAATTCTTTCATATGGGCTCTTGTTGCCTCAGCTGCCTCACGAACTACAGTTAGAATTGTTCCTTCTACAGGCTCCATAACTGCCTTATACGCAACCTTACATCCAGATTCAAAGCACACCATTAAATCCTCTAAGGATAAATAATTATGCTCTAGCTTCTGCATACCAACATAAATTCCACGGAAAAATTGAGAAAGGATAACTCCTGAATTTCCACGGGCTCCCATTAGAGCTCCACGGGATAGGACCTTCCCAACCTCTATAATAGATGAGGATACACAAGATTCCATCTCGCGTACACCTGACATCACTGTCATCGACATATTTGTTCCAGTATCTCCATCTGGCACAGGAAAAACATTTAATTCATCCACTCTCTTGTGGTTATTCTTTAAATTAATAGCGCCGTTCATTACCATTTTTTTGAATAAAGCTACGCTAACACTGCTTACCGCCATGGTAATCCTCCTAAATATCAAATTAAGTATATATGTATAGCCTACTGGCTATGGGTAATCAAAATCAAAAAACTAACTCTTCCAAAATCTAAAATTTTACACAATTCGACTCGATAAAATTCACCTCTACTATAATGAAATGTTTAATTCATTTAACATTATAGCACTAAAACCTTAAAATGTAAAACAAAAAATGCATTTAAAGGTGGCGACTTTTAAAATATACCAATTTTTTCATAAAATGTCAAACATTATTATAAAAAAATTAAAAAGTTCTTGCATTTCTATTGAATTTAAGGTATACTAATAAGGCTTGAAGTTTTATTTTAACGTCATAAGGAGGTAAGACTATGGCTAAATGTTATATCACTGGTAAAACAACAGTAACAGGAAACAAGAGATCTCATGCTTTAAATGCTACTCGTCGTACATGGAAGGCTAACCTTCAAACTGTTCGTATCAAGGATGAGAACGGTAACGTTAAGAAGGTAAAAATTTCTGCTAGAGCTTTAAAAAATTTAAAATTAGAAAGAGCTTAATCTCTTAAAAATTAAGAGGGACGAAAACCGTCCCTCTTCTTGTTCAAAAAAGGAGAACGAATGCGAGTTCTCCTTTTTTTATACACTTTTACCTATGGAAGCTTAAACTACATTGATTTATTAAAATTGCTCTAAAATGATTTGCTTTCCATCTGTTATATATAGAATTCCTTCAATCAAAAAGGCTCGACTTGCCTGCTTCTCATGGCTGGCATTTTTTATAGGAATTTCTTTTTGAATGGAGATAACATTTTCTGATGCCTCAACATCTATCTTAAACATCAGATAGGTATCATAGGCTGCTTGAACCCCAAAATAGAAATAGGAGGCATCCTGATAGAAAAATAAGGCCTTATGATTTTCAAACATAGACGGATATATTCCTGTATTGAAATAATCTTTTGTAGGAAGATTATAAGAAAGAATGAAATCCTTACCAATTTGAGCTGTCCCATTTGTTTTTTCATATACAGAAATTTTAGTACTGCCTCGAGCATCTGTATAGCCTAGTCCTAGCACATATTCCTTATTTTTGATTTGAAAGGTATGGAGATAATTGGAATAGCCTGGAGCTTCATAGGCTGAAATTATTTTAGGCTCTGCTGGATTTGAGCAATCAATTTCATAAAGAGGATCTGTATTCTCATAGGTCACAATATAGCAGGTATTCTTATCAAAGCGTACAGATTTTACCTCCTGATACTCCTTACCAATTCCTTGATCCAAATACCCTACTCTTTTACAAGCATCGTTTAAATCAAAAATGGATAGTGCATTCATTTCTAAAGCATTTCTTGTTTTATCAGTTGTTACTACACGGAAAAATCCTTCATACTCATCCATAGAAAATTGATTTAAAACGGTGCCCAATAACCGAATCACTCCAATAGGCTCTAGCTCTAAGGTGAACATAGAAATGGACGTGATATTTTTCTCCTTTGCAGCAAAATAGAAGGTCTGGGAAGAGGCATAAAGCTTAACCTCATTTGTAGATAAAAGCTGGGTTTCTTTTTTTTCTAAGCCTGTTAGATTTAATTTAATTAGAGAATAAACATAGCGGGGGTTACTAAAGGAATCATAATAGCAGGAGGTATACTTCACTTCCTCCTTACCCATGATAGTCCCTGAGGCTAGATAAAGAATTCCATCTGTGAGTCTAGAGGTAAGATAGATATCATAGGCTAGCTCATCCTTTTTGGTAAGCCTCTCTTGCTTCCATTCATATATTCTTGTTTTTTTCGTTCCAAGGGTAATGATTTTATCCTCAAATATATATAGCTCTTTGCCATCATCTAGACTCTCTGCTATAATGGAATTCGTCTCAGCCTTATAAATATAAAGCTTATTTAGATCAAAATAATAGATATATTTTCCATCTGATTTTGCAACATCCGATTCATCTACTCCTTGGACTTGTACATTGGTTTGAAAGGAACTTTCCCCAGTATTTGTAGGAGGAGGTAGAGCATCGTCCTTAGAGCTACTGCATCCAATGAATTGCAAAGAAAATAGATTCTGTAGAATGGAGCTTTTTTCATTCCGAAATGTTTTTTTATTTTGGTAATCTAAGACAATTTTATCATATTGATTTTTGGAATCTATCGGTATAAGCTGATTCAAATCTTCTTGCATGATTTCATTTCTTATCTTCTCATTATGCCTTTCTATTCCAGCGTTATAGCCTAAGATATATAGGTGCTGAATACCTAAGGCTAAAAGTAAAATTCCAAATGCTGTAGCAAATACGTAGCGTAGCTTAAATTGAAATTGGCGCTTCTGCTTCGTTTCTTTTTGGGGAAAGGTGCTCTCATATTCCTTTTTTAGGTTTTTTTTGTATTCCCTTAATTTCATATTTCATCATCCTTTAGACTGTTTTTTAGTTTTTGTTTGGCTTGGCTGTAATATTGGTTTACTATAAAAGGCTTAATATTTAATATTTCAGAAATTCGTTTTGTTGTGTGGCCACACAATACCTTCATTAAGAAAACCTCACGCTCTTGCTCCTGTAGGTGGCGAATCGCATAATACAAATAGGGGTGAGTACTTTTTTCATCTGGATAGAAATCAACCTCATCAAGCGTATGCTCTTTTCTCTTTTTCACATAATCTAAGGCTGTGTTCTTAGCCATTAAATATATCCAAGCACGAAAATTTTTAGTTTGATACTTTGGCAAAGCCTGAGCAACCTTGACATAGGTATCCTGAACTAAATCCTCAACAATATGTCGATTCGGGATTATGGTATAAATCGCATAACGAACCAAATCCTTTGTTGCATAATAAATTTTATCAAAGGATGTCTGATTGCCTGATTTATATTTTTCAGCTTCTTTTTCTAAATCCATTTTCCCCACCTCACTTAATATAACGAACAACTAAAGAATTTTTAAGAATATTTTATCACATTTTTTGAAAAAAGAAAAAAAGAACAGAAAATCTGTTCTAATCCTTGATTTTAGCACAGCGCATTGCATTCAAAATAGCCAAAATTGCTACTCCAACATCAGCAAATACACCTAGCCACATATTGCTATAGCCTAAAGCAGACAGAATCAATACAATTCCCTTTACTCCTAAAGCAAAAATTATATTTTCAAAAACAATACGCATCGTCTTTTTTGCTATTTTTTTAGCAGTAGATATTCCTCTTAAATCATCCTTCATTAGGACAATATCAGAGGCCTCTATGGCAGCATCTGAGCCAACAGCACCCATAGAAATTCCAATATCTGAACGCATTAATACAGGGGCATCATTAATCCCATCCCCAACAAAGGAAAGATACTCCTTTTCTTTTTGCTTTGCCAATAAAGCCTCTACCTCAACCACTTTATTTTGAGGCAATAAAGAAGCCTTATAGGAGGTTACTCCTAAGGTGGCAGCTACCTCTTTAGCCACAGCTTCATTATCCCCAGTAAGCATAATGGTCGCATTTCCCATTTGATTTAATTCACGAATTACATCTGGAGCTTCCTCCTTGATTTCATCACTAATCGATATGGAGCCTATAAATTCATCATTTTTGGCTACATAAATCACAGTTCCTATATGCTGAACCCTTTGATAGTCTATTCCATGAGCTTCCATAAGCTTTTCATTTCCACAATATATGGTAGTATTCTTCTTTGTTGCAATAATACCTAATCCTGGAGCATCTGTTAAAACATAGCCATCCTCTGTAGGCTGCTGTATAGATAGAATACTTTTAGCAATAGGATGATTGGAATCAGCCTCAGCGATTGCAGCAAGCTTTAAAATTTCTTCTCTTTTTTCCTCTGGAAGGATTTTTGTTACTGCAAAATTTCCTTTAGTTAAGGTTCCCGTCTTATCAAAAACAAAGGTATGAACCTTGTTGAACTTTTCCAAATAATTACTACCTTTAATTAATATTCCCTTCTTTGAAGCAGATCCAATTCCTGCAAAGAAGGATAAAGGAATGGAGATAACCAATGCACATGGACAAGAAACAACCAAGAAATTTAATGCTCGATAAATCCAATCGATATAATCCTTTGTGATAACACCAGGTATAATAGCCAAAAGCAAAGCAAGAATAACTACAGTAGGTGTATAGTATTTAGCAAATTTTGTGATAAAGTTTTCAGCCTTAGATTTTTGTTCTGAGGCGTTTTCTACCAAATCAAGTATCTTGGATACCGTTGAGTTGTGAAATGCGCTCTTGACGCGAATTTGAAGGGTTTGCGTAAGATTCACAGATCCACTTAATATTTCATCCCCTGTTTTTACCTCTCTTGGTAAGGATTCTCCTGTTAAGGCCTTCGTATCCAAGGTAGATTCTCCTTCTAAAATAATTCCATCCAAAGGAACCTTTTCTCCAGGCTTAACAAGGATAATTTCTTCTAGCTCTACTTCCTCTGGGTCTACCGTTTCAATTTCACCATTTCGCAGAACATTCGCAAAATCCGGACGAATATCCATTAAACTTGATATGGATTTTCTTGATTTTCCAACAGCATAGCCCTGGAAAAATTCTCCTACCTGATAAAACAAAATAACCGCAACTGCTTCCTCATAGGAGCTGATGGAAAAGGCTCCTATTGTAGCTACACACATTAAGAAATTTTCATCAAAAATTTGTCCATGAAAAATATTTCTTATGGCCTTCCATAAAACATCATAGGAAATTATCAAATACACGATAAGATAAAGACTGGCTGGAAGAATCCATCCATAGGCTTCATTAGGTATAACATTTTCAAGATGAACAAAGTAATCCACTAAAAATAGGATTAAAAATAAACCTAAGGAAGCTCCAATTCTTATTAAAGTTTTTTTCTGTTTTTTTGTCATATGATCCCTCTATTTTTAAAATAAATATACAAAAACCATAGCGCATAAGATTCCAACAAGCATACTTACAGCAGGAATTCTTCCATCATCCATTAAAATGGATTGAGGAATAATTTCACAAAAGGTTACATAAAGCATAGCACCGCCTGCTATCCCCATACAAATTCCAATGGCAAGAGTACCAATTCCACCAATGGCTAAGCCAAGAAGAGCACCTATTACAGTTGCAGCTCCTGCCAAAGAGGTCAAAAGTATGGTCTTCCAGGCCTTCATTCCCCCACTGGCTAGTGGAGCTGATATAGCCATACCTTCGGGGATATTATGTACTGCAATTAAAATCGCAACCATAACTCCCATTTTTACCTCAGCAGTTCCCGTAGCACCAATAGCCATACCCTCAGGTATATTATGAAACATAATCGCTAGAAGCATAATAAGCCCTGCTTTGATTAAAGCCCCCTTATCCGTTCTTTCTTCATTTTGAGTTAACTGAAGAACCTGAGTTTCATGATGTAAGGCTTCTAAGCTTCTATGAACATCTCTGACATTCTCCAATTTATCTAAAAGCTTATTCAAGCCAAAGGTAACCAAGATTCCACAAAGCACAGAGGCAAAGGTTATTAAAACACCATACGAATTTCCTTCCAGTCTCGTTTTTTCAATAGATTCAGGAATCATTTCAAAAACAACAATTCCCACCATAACGCCACCTGCAAAGCTTAAAATTCTGCTCATTACCTGATTTCCTTTATTTTTGAGCAAAACGCCAAGAATTCCGCCAATCCCTGTGCCAAAGGTTCCTGCAATAAGAGATAATACAAGAATAAGTGTATTCATACTGCACGAATTCTTATCGCTTAATTATGCAATCTGGTTCAACCTTCTTACATACACGAACTACCTCATCCATAATAGCTTCAAAGGTATCATCTGGAGCCTCAATCGTCATTTTTTGAGACATAAAGCTTACACTAGCAGATTGAACTCCTTTAATTTTTAAAATACTTCTTTCCATTTTTGCTGCACAATTTGCACAGTCCAAATCCTCTAATTTAAATGTCTTTTTCATTTTTCTCTACCTTCCTTTTTTTCTAAAATATGTTCTAGGGCTTTCTCATAAATCATAAATACATGCTCATCTGCAAGGCTATAAAATACTTCCTTCCCCTGCTTACGATATTTCACTAGATTAAAATCACGTAAGACCTTAAGCTGATGGGAAACCGCAGATTTTGTCATTTCAACAACCTTACAAATATCGCAAACACAAAGCTCATGATTAAAAAGTGCTGCCAGTATTTTAGTTCTTGTTGAATCTCCAAATACCTTAAATATCTCTGCCACATCATATAAATCCTCTTCTGCTGGCATCAATTGCTTTACCTCTTGAATCAGCTCTTTATGAGGATGATCCATCTCGCATTCTATATAATTCATTCTTTCCTTCACCCCTTTTATAGTTGAATGATTGTTCAACCATATATATTATAGTTGAATAGCCACTCAACTGTCAAGCGTTTTTTTCAAAAAAAGAAAAATCTCAAAAGAATTCCTTTGAGATTCCCAAAACTATTTACTTTTTCTTCTAAATATACTTAGGAATTTTACAATAAAATTCGGAAGTCGGATTACAATTATTCTAATGGCTATCACCTTTAGTATAGATTATGAAACCTTATCTACAAATATGCTTTAATTCCTTTAGTTTTTCTAACGAATTTTTTGCAGAGGTTATATATGAGCCAACCACAGCCAAATCCAAATAGGAGGCTACAAGTGGCAGGGTTTGATCCTGAATACCTCCATCTATACTAATCCAATAGGAATACTGATGCTTATCCTTTTCCTCCTTAAGATATTTCACCTTTTCAATAGCCTCAGGCATAAATCTTTGTCCACCAAAGCCAGGTTCAACAGACATAATGAGAATAAGATCAGCGTACTTTAAATAAGGCTTAAGCGCAGTAACATCTGTAGCGGGTTTAATAGATATTCCTGCCTTAACACCAAAGCTATGTATATAATCAATCAGTTCTACCGGATGATCTACTGCCTCTAAATGAAATGTAATGGCATCACTTCCAGCATCTACAAAACTCTTGATATATTGCTTCGGATGATCTATCATGAGATGCGTGTCAAAAAATAAAGAGCTGTCCTTATGAATGGATTTTACCAAATCTGCTCCAAAGCTTATATTGGGAACAAAATGTCCATCCATGATATCTAGATGTACATATTGAAGCTCAGGCTTCAATTCATCAAGCGCTTCTCCTATTTTAGCATAATCAATTTTTAAAATAGATAAAGAAATTTCCATTATTTCAACTCTCCTTTTTTAATTTCTGATAGCATTTTTAAATAATTCTCATAGCGATCCGATAAGATTTTACCTTCCATCACTGATTTTTGAACGCCACAATCCTTTGCATTTTTTTGATGTAAGCAATCCTTAAAGCGACAAAGGCTTGGATCAAATTCTAAGAAAAGGCTAGATAATTCCTTTTTTTTAATGCCCAAAATATCTAATTTAGAAAACCCTGGGGTATCTCCAATGAAGCCTCCCTTATAAGGATAAAGTGTAGTTTGCCGGGTTGTATGCTTTCCCCTACCTAATGCAGAGGAAATCTCTTGGGTTTTCAATTCAAAATCTGGAAATATTGCATTAATTAATGTGGATTTCCCTGCTCCTGTCTGACCAGATAGCACCGTAACCTTTCCCTCTAGCTGCTGAGCAACAGCAGCAATTCCCTCTTTATTTTTACTATTCACAAATAATACAGTATAGCCAAGGGCTTCATAATAGGCTAGCTTCTGCCTTAAAAGCAATAGGTCCTCCTCTGATACTTTATCAATTTTTGTAATTACAATGAGTGGCAGAATATGATATTTTGTAATATTAACCAAAAATAAGTCTAAAAGATAGGAAGAAAAATCAGGCTCCTTTGCTGCAAACACAAGCAATACTTGGTCTACATTAGCAATATCAGGTCGAATCAATTCATTCCTTCTAGGTAGAATTGTATCAATAAAATTGTTTTCCACAAGAACTAAATCTCCAACCTTAGGAGAGTTTTTAACAAACATAACCTCTTGCTTCTTACTTATTTTATTTGGGTTTGCCTGGAGGACCTTAACACTTCTCAGCTTACCTCTAGCCCGTACAAAGGTTGTCGCTCCATCCTCTAATAATACCTGATATACTCCACCATTTAAATTGATTATTCTTCCTTGCATCTAGCTCTCCTATTTTGTTATCCAAAGGATATATTTTACTATATTATAATCATATAACTTTTGGACCTCAAACGCAACTAATTTATTTGAAAAATGATTAGAATCTATATAATTTATTTCTAAGGTATATCCTAGATTTAATATGGTTTCTACAAAAAAATCCACATCAACTACAGTTGTCGTTTTTACCCCCTTAGAAACGTATAAATCTAAGGTGTATGGATTATCCTTATGAATGAGCGTATTGGGAGGGGTAGATTGAAAAATAATGATGTCCTCATCAATTGGTGTAGGAATATAAGTCAAATTGACCTTTAAATGATACTCCTCGATTAATGCAAGAGCTCCTTCTATAGACATTCCAATAAAATCTGGCATAAAAAATGAAAGATGATTTACAGCTATCGTTAAACAAAGCTCATCTCCTTGATTCAAGGCTGAGCCATCGACTAAGGACTCCTTAATAATCATTCCCTTAACCACTGTATTATTTTCCTCATATTCTATTTTTAAATGTAGCCCATAATTATTACACATTAATTCAATTTCACCTGCTACATCCTCATAGATTCTACCTAAATAGCTTTGATAGGCCATAGGCATGATTTTACCGATATACAAGGATACAATATAATCTGCCTTAATTGAGGTCCCAGCATAGGGGATTGTTTTTAAAGCAACCTCCTTATCACTTTCTATATAGGTTATTTGATATTTTACCTTCTTCTGTTTCAACTCTTCAATGGCTTCCTCTTCCTTTAAATTCACCACATCAGGAATCGTCAATATGGTATTATTAAAAATTTTAGGAGATATAAATAAAAAATATATCCATAACAAAACAATTGCTAGAGTAACCATCCATAAACGCAAAACCCATTTCATTTAAATCACCATTTATAGTATCTAACATTTCAGATAAAATATGAAAAAAGCAAACCATTTTCGTCTGCTTTTTAGGGATTTTCTATTGTAAATGCTTGCTTCTGAGTTGCCCACAGGCAGCATCAATGTCAGCGCCCTGTTCCTTACGAAGCTGAACGTTAATTCTTCTTTTTTTAAGCCAATCAAAAAAAGCAAGTCTAGAATCAGGAGTAGATCGTTCATAGGGTTTCCCCTTAACCTCATTGTAAGGGATGAGATTCACATAAACATTTAATCCATGAAGTAAAGTAGCAAGCTCATCCGCACAGGCTATCGTATCATTTAGCCCCTTTATTAAAATATATTCAATTGTAACTCTACGATTTGTCTTATGAATGTAATAGGAAATTGCTTGGATTAGCTCTTCAATAGGATATGCCTTATTGATGGGCATAAGCTCATTTCTTATTTTATTGTTTGGTGCATGTAGGCTAATCGCAAGATTTACCTGTAAATCAAAATCGGCATACTCATAGATTTTAGGCACAATGCCACAGGTAGAAACCGTTATATGCCTTGCTCCTATCTCTAGACCTAAAGGATGATTGATAAGCTTCATAAAGCGAATGACATTCTCATAATTATCAAAAGGCTCCCCAATTCCCATAATAACGACATTGCTTACTCGTACATCAGCTAGTTTTGAGACACAAAGAATTTGTAATACAATTTCATCTGTTTCAAGATTCCTAATCTTTTTTCTTAAGCCACTCGCACAAAATTGGCAATCCATATTACAGCCCACTTCTGTTGTAACGCATACACTATATCCATATTCTTGATGCATTAAAACCGTTTCTATGAGGTTTCCATCAGAAAGTCGAAATAAAAACTTGTTTGTTCCATCCTTAGAAATTTGTCTAGTCACACAATCCAGCTGAGGAATATAAAAATCCCGCTTTACTGCTTCAATGACATTTTTTTTAATATTTGTAATTTCATCAAAGGACTCTATTTTATGTCGATATAGCCATTCTATAATTTGAGAAGAGCGAAAAGGCTTTTCACCAATTCGAATAAAATACTCCTTTAGCATTTCTTCACTATAATTATAAATGCTTTCCATGATATATCACCAAACTTCCTTTAAACATTATACCTAACAAAAGAAAAAAATGCAATCTTACGTTAAGGTAGAATTGCATTTAAATTTTTATTTGGCCTATAAAAAAGGAATATATGCCTCTAAGGTATCTGGGTCACGTTACTTATTTTACCTTAATTTTGCTTTATAAACATAATCTAACCGCTTTAATATGGAACCAATAATCCGATCTACTTCTTCTGCCTCAAGAGTTCTTGTTGGATCTTCAAAAACCAATTTGAAGGCTAAGGACTTTTCATCATCGCCAATATTTTCTCCCATATAAACATCAAACAATTCAACTGAGGTTAATGTCTTTTTTCCTGTTTGCTTAATTAGCTTTGCAAGATCAGAAGATGGGATATCCTGTTTACAAACGATGGCTAAATCACGAGTGATCGTAGGAAATTTATTTAAAGCTTGATAGGTAAATTTCTTTTGCTCATGGATGATTTCCTCTAGGCTCATTTCTAAAGCAACTGTTGTTCCTAAACCCATATCCTTGCTGAATTTTGGATGAAGCTGTCCAAGTATTCCAATCATTTTATCATGATATACAATTGCTGCACATCTGCCTGGATGGAAGGTATCTAGTTTCTGATAAGGTGTAAATGAAACTTCGACATTGAGTCGTTCCATAAGAGCTTCTAGGATTCCTTTAAGCAAATAAAAGCTAGCCTCTTGTTTCATTCCCTTCCATAAATGAGAGGAATATAGTCCTGTTAGAGATATGGCAAGCTTGAGCTCCTCTTTATCCTTAGAATATACCTTACCAATTTCAAAGAAAGCCAAATTATCGTTTTTACGAGCCTTATTATAGGCTACAGCATCTAAAACTCCATTTAATAGACTTTGTCGCATTACAGCACGATCCTCAGTCATAGGCATTAAAACCTCAATTGGCTCTAACGCAATTGTTGTATAAAGCGTAAGATCCTTCTTAGCAATTAAGGAATACGTTACGGTTTCATTTAACCCCATATTCGCTAAAATTTGGCGGATTAAGCGAACTCGCTTCTGAGCATAGGTTAGGCCTCCTTTTTCCTTTGTTGAAGCATAGGTTGTTGGAATGTTATCATATCCGTACATTCTTGCAACATCCTCAGCAATATCTTGAACGGAAGGCTCTAAATCCATTCTACGAGATGGAAGAGTTATGGTATAGGTTTCCTCTACCTTTTCGTAGGAATACTGCAAGCGCTGAAAGATATCCTCTACAATTTCATCTGATAAGCTTGTCCCCAAAATTGAATTGATTTTTGAGGTTGTTACAGAAACCTCTTGAGGTTCTAGTTGTACCTGAACATCACGAGCAACACCATCATAAATCGTTGCTCCACAGAGTTCCTCCATTAGTTGAGCTGCATAATCTAAAGCTCGTTCTACACGGTCATAATCTATTTTACGTTCAAAGCGTGTTGAGGATTCACTCTTCAACTGAAGCTTAGATGAGGTTTTTCTTATACATAACGGGTCAAAATAAGCTGCTTCTAGGATGATGTTGGTCGTTTGATCTTCTACCTCAGTCGTAAGACCTCCCATAACTCCAGCTACACAAACAGCCTCTTTTCCATTCGTAATGACAATATCCTCATGGTTTAAGGTTCGTTCTATATTGTCTAATGTTTTTAATTTTTCACCATCCTTTGCCATACGGACAACTATGGTATTTCCTAAACGATCCGCATCAAAGGCATGAAGAGGCTGTCCCATTTCAAGTAATACAAAATTCGTAATATCTACCACATTATTAATTGGACGAATCCCACAGGAAATCAATCTTGATTTTAACCATTGAGGAGATGGGGCAATTTTTACATGAGCCAAATACCGAGCTAAATATTTATAGCAGTTTTTTGTTTCTACAGAAACTCGAACTGGATTGGAGCTTGGATTTACCTCAAAAGAGGGTTCAATAGGTAAAATCCTTTGATTTAAGGCAGCTCCTATATCATAGGCTGCTCCCTCTATAGATAATAAATCAGAACGGTTGGATGTGACATCTAAATCAATAACGATATCATCTAACCCTAAATATTCTAAAGGATTATTTCCAACGATGGCTTCCTCATCCAATAAAAATATTCCATTTTTATATTCTTCATCAATATATTTTTCTTCTATTCCAAGTTCCTGTAGAGAGCATAGCATACCATTGGATTCAACACCTCTAATTTTAGATGGCTTAATTTTAAAATCTCCTGGCAATATAGCTCCTGGTAAAGCAACAATGACCTTTACTCCTGTTTGAACATTGGGTGCACCACAAACAATTTGCGTAACCTCATTGGGACGAATCTCAACCTGACAAACATGCAAATGATCACTATCTGGATGCATAACACATTCTAAGACTTTTCCAATGGTTAAATGAGTCGCATCAACTAATTTTTTGTAAGATTCTATTTCACAAACATGAAAGCTTATGATGTGATGAAGCTCTTCATCTGTAATATGATCTAAATCAAGATAATCCTTTAACCAATTTTTTGAAATTTTCATATTACTTTACCTCCTTAAATTGATTTAAGAAACGAATATCATTTATATAGAAATTCCGAATGTCATCTATGCGATATTTTAGCATAGTGATACGCTCTACACCAACACCAAAAGCAAAGCCTTGAATTTCCTCTGGATCATAGCCACACATTCTCAAAACATTATGATTAACCATACCTGCCCCTAGAATTTCAATCCAGCCTGTATTTTTACAAACAGAACAGCCCTTTCCTTCACATAGACCACAAGACACATCCACCTCTACAGAAGGCTCCGTAAACGGGAAAAAGGAAGGACGTAGGCGAATTTTTCTTTCCTCATCGAACATTTTCTTAGCCATCTCAAGCAATGCACCCTTTAAATCAGCAAGTGTTACATCCTTACCTAAAACTAGCCCTTCACATTGCATAAACTGATGAGAATGGGTAGCATCATCTGCATCTCTTCTATATACCTTACCTGGACAAATAATTTTTATAGGCTTTCCTTGCTGTTCTAGCATTGTACGAACCTGAACAGGTGAGGTTTGACTTCTAAGTAAAAGCTCAGGATTGATGTAGAAGGTATCCTGCATATCTCGAGCAGGATGTCCTTTAGGTAAATTCAGCTTTTCAAAGCAATATTCATCGGTTTCTATTTCTGGACCTTCTGCCACTTTGTAGCCCATGCTAATATAAATATCCTCTAAATCCATAATGGTTTGATATAAAGGATGGATTCCTCCCAAAGGAAGATGAACCCCAGGTAAAGTTACATCAATGGCTTCATTTTTAAGCTTTTTATCAATAATTGATTTTTCAATTGCCTGTCTTTTTTGTTCAAAGCGTTCCTCTAGTAATTGCTTAATCTTATTTGAACGCATTCCTATTTCCTTTCGTGCTTCTACTGTTAAATCACGCATATTAGCCATTGCTTGAGCTATTGCTCCTTTTTTTCCTAAATAGCTTGCTTTTTGCTGTTGCAGTAAATTCAAATCCTCAATTTGATTTAATTCTTCATCTAAGGTATCTACAACCTTATCTAATTCTTCTAATTCCTTCATTTTTCTTCCTCCTATACAAAATAAAAAGTCCCTAGAAACATCTAAGGACGAAAAAACCGTGGTACCACCTTACTTCTATAGTTAACACTATAGCTCTCATTTCTGATTAACGCTCAAGCAACGGATGGGATTAGCATCACTCCAAAGGTGAATTCATAAAGTCCTTATGCGAGGTTCACACCAACTCCTCTTCTCTTTCATAAACCATACTTTATTACTTGTCCTTTATCAACATGTTTATATGCTTTATATTTTATCAAATTTCATTCATATATGCAACAAGGGAATTTAATTTCTTTTCAATAAAAGTGTAGCATTATATTTAGGGTCACTATATACTGCATGAACATAAATTCCCTTTTCATTCTCCATAACAGTGTTTTCTCCAGAAGAATTTTTAAACATAATAACACCTTCCTTTTCTAATCCATCATTTAAAAAAGGAACATATGCCTCTAAGGTATCTGGGTTATATAATAAGGTGCCATTATAATCTTCTATTTTATAATACAAATAATCTGTGACAATGACTGTATAATTTTTAAGAACAAATATTGGTATCGGTGCTACTTGGCTTGCGCTATAGTAGATTGTATTAAATGCTTTTTCAATATATCTTCCTGTAATTTCTTCTAAAGCTGGACAGTTATAAAAGAAGGATTTTCTTAACCCTCCCATACCATAGGCAGTATGGTGATTAAACCATGAATTATGGCTATAATGAAAACTGAATTTATCATTCAGCTCCAAAGAGGATAAATTATACAAACTACAATCCATGGTTGGACTCATCTCACAGATTGTTTTTAAGGAACTACAATTGCTTATCCCCATTGACATAACTAAGCCTCTTGTAAAGGTTATCGTTTCTAATTGGTTACAATTGGATATCGCATAGGGATGCACATAGCCCTTTCCCTTCCACTCTAAGCTTCTCATAGGAGCATTCAAAAAGGCTTTATATCCGATTTGTCCTACATATTTTCCATGGATTGTTTGAGGGATAATTACATCCTCTGGTAGCTCCTCTGTATATCCCTTTACAATAAAGCTTCCTCTAACGATTTCAGGAAATTCACTCCCCCAATCCAAATAGGACGGAACAAAAAATGCATAGGGATCAATTGGTGAATATTTTGGATTATTCCTTCTATCGAAATCATTTTCTCCTAAAACCGCAAGACTTGAACATTCTAAAATCATTTGATCTTCCCTAAGTTTTGGCTGATTCTTATACTCTGACATATCAAGATAATAGACACAATAAAAGGATTTATAATTCTCCTCTTCCTCAAAAACATATTCTAATGCAGCATTTCCAGACAAGGTCGTTATATCTTCAAAAATATCCATATAGTCATAGATAACCCCATTATATTCGACTATATCTCCTGTTTGAAATTCCTTTGGAGTATCTATGCTTTCTTTTTCCTTACAGGAGATAAGAATAAAGATAAGCATACATGATAAAAAAGATAATATTACTTTTTTCATGAGTTACATCTCCTTTCACATTTTTTCAAAAAAAGTTATATTAACTTAAAGATAAGCTAAGATTCATTTCTTTTGAAATAATAGTGTAGCATTAAATATAGGATTTCTATACATTGCCCGAATGAAGATACCTGTTTCATCTTCAATTACAGAATCTAATCCGCTAGAATTTTTAAAAATGAACCTTCCCTCCTTTTCTAATCCATCATTTAGAAAAGGAACGTAAGCCTCTAGGGTATCTGGATTATACATAATAGAAAACCACTCCATATCTTGACTATCATTATGGATATAAACCACATCATCAATTATTGCTGTATAATGATTTTTAACATATAGCGGTATAGATATTCCATAAGAAAAGTTATAATAAACTGTGTTAAATGCTTCAGAAATTGAAGTTTCGTTATAAATATTTTCTCCAATCAAGGACTCAAGCATAGGACATTGATAAAAAAATGATTTTCTATAGCCTCCCATACCATAACATCCATAAAGAGGTTGATTATTATTGATATATATATCTAAATCATGAATTTCCTTTAATTTTTCCAAACGATATAAGCTACAATCCATGGTTGGACTAATTCCAGAGATCTTCTCTATATTCTTACAATCAGAAATTCCCATAGACAATATCAAACTATTATTACACACAAGTTCTTTTAAATAATCACACTGGTTTATAGCAAATGGATGAACTATAGTGTAATATCCTTTAATACATATGGACTCCATAGGAGCGTGTTGAAATGCTTTAAATCCGATTTGGGTTACATATTTTCCATGGATTTTTGGAGGTATGATTACATTTTTAGGCAATTGCTCTGTGTAACCTTTAACAACGAAAACATCATCATATAGGTAAGATGTATAGTCAAGTGGATTGATGCTACCAGACACTCGCATTGCATATTTTTGAATTGGATTATGTCTAAGACTGTTATCAAAAGTAGTTAGGTTAAATATATTTTTATCTTCTCTAAGTTTTGGCTGATTTTTATACTCTGACATATCTAAATAATAAACATCATAAAAAGAAAGATAGTTTTCCTCTTCCTCAAAAACATATTCTAATGTAGCCTTTCCAGTTATATCATCCCAAATATCCATATATTCATAGATAACTCCATTAAATTCTACTATATCCCCTGGTTGAAATTCCTTTGGATTATCTATACTTTCCTTCTTTTGACAGGATAATAAAGTAAATATAGTTATAAATGATAAAATGATTAAGCTTAATTTTTTCATATTTTTTCCCTCCCCTTCTTTTTTTGCTTTATTAAAATTATAGTTTAGAATTTTATTTTTCTCTTAATACTTTATCACTCCTCTAATCCTGAAGTGTATTTTTTCCTTCATATAATATACGAGTGAAACAGCGATTTTTTTCACAAAAAATGAAGAAAGGTTAAAATATATGCAATTTTTTAATAAAATCAAAAGAAAAAAGCTGATTTCTATTGAATCAGCCTTACTATAATATTATTTTAATTTATCTTGCTTTTGATGAATTGTCTTTTTCATTTGGAAGAAAGAGAATCCAACTCCTATAACACCAAATACCAAGCCTAGCAACATATCCTGAATAAATCCACTACGAATTTCTTCCTCAGTTGATAAAAATTCAAATAGCATAGATACTGGATTTCCACTTACACCTGCTTCGTTCATAACCCCTTGAACAAGGATCACATAAATCAAAAACATAGAAATCACTATGTATACTAAAGTAACTACACTAGATATAATGATTTTGGTATAGTTTGCCTTTCCCTTCATTTTGTCATATCCAAATCCAGCTAAAAAGGCAATGAGGAAGGCAATCCAACCAGAAACTATTCCTAATAAAGCTCCTACAACCACCCACCCATACAACTGCTCCTAAGGCACCACCAGCAATGGCTCCTAAAGAGCCTTTTAAATAGTTATTTGGAGCATTTTTATACTCTTCTTCATCCTTTTCAATCGCTTCATTAATCAATTGAACACTCGATTCATTTAAGAATACAATAGCATTTTCATAAAATAATTTCTTTTTTGTTGCCTCATCCATAGGCTCCCCACTAAAAGGACAATATTCCTTATTTAAAGTGCCTTTATCTCTAAGGTAAGCTGTAACATTTTGTACAGCATTTAAAAGATTTTCATATTTATAATTCCCAATAACTAAGGTTGCCCCAAGACTTGTAACCTCAAAATTATAGAGTTTGAGATTCTTTTTATTGCTTTTAAGATATTCTAATACTGATGAAATTTCTTCTTCCTTTAAATGACTAAATATAGTTGCAAATGGCATTTTCACACCATAGGATATACCATATGTAAAGCTTGCCTCTCCAAAAGACACTTGATAGTCATTGATGTAACTATAAGCTCCATTTGCTTCTACAGTAAAATTTTGTTCTGTCAAAAAAGATTCTAATTTTTTCTTCATTCCTATTCCCTACCCTTTCTTCTTTTTCTTTTTTGATATAATGTAATACTATATCCACGGGTTATTATAAAGATTAGGATTGCTGGCATATATATCCAACCCGTTTCATATAACCATGTCCAGCCAGTAAAGCTAAAAAGCTTTCGGTATAATTGAGCTATAGAATCCAATCCAAAAAATATCCCCTGGAATACAGCTTGTACATCCTTTGCTCCAGTGAAAATAAAACAAACCAAATCTCCTATCCCATTAAATAGCATAGGAATTGTAATAATACTAAATAAACCTTGTAAAATACCATATTTTTTATAATGGTAACAACAAATTAAAAATGGAAATACTGTTACTACTATTGCTATTAGTACAACATAGATTTCATTGGATAGCAGCTTATCTATCATGAATTACTCCTTATATATTTTCACCTTATCTAATACCCCAATCGTATCAGTAAAATGACATTCCTCTGTTCGACTGAGCTCCTCTCCTAAAGCTCTAAACTTAGAATCAATCGTATCAATATACCATAATGCTACAGCCTCTGGAGTCATCGGTCTTTTGGCAGCTCCAAATTGAGGCTGTCCATGATGACTGATAAGCATATGGAGTAATCCTCTAACCTCCTTTGTATCCTTATAGCCATATTGATCCGCTATACGATTCACTTCTAAGGCCCCCATTACCAAATGTCCTAAAAGCTGTCCATCTATAGTATACTCCGTTGCCTCTACTCCTGTCAATTCCTTTATTTTGCCAAAATCATGCAAAATAATGCCTGCATAAATATAATCTGATTTCAAATAAGGATAATTTTCGATAAATCCTTTCGCTAGCTTTAGCATACCAATGGTATGATAAGCAAGTCCTCCAACATATGCATGATGCATTCGAGTTGCGGCAGGATAGATAAAGAATTTATCTTTATTTTCATGAAGAATTGTTGTTGTTATTTTCCTTATAATTTCATTTTCAATAGCTTGAACATAGGCTTCTATCGTTTCTACTGACTCTTGTAAGGATATCGGAGCACCTGGATAAAACTTTCTTAATATTTCATCTTGTTCTTCAATAGAAAAGCTACTTATTGCCTCGTAGGATTCAAGCACATAGCTAATCCGTTCCTTTACTATTTTTTGAAACTGTAGACGATAAACATGCCCAATTTCAAACTTTTCATTCAGCTCTGCCTTAATATTCCACAAATTATCCGTTTCATCAACAACAGCCAAATTAAAAAGTCCATCCGATTTATTTAACGCTACAACCTTTCCATCTATCTGCATCATTTCATCTCCTTAAAAATATATACTCCAGCATCCATCAGCTCATACTTATCCTGTATCTTTTCTACTCTACGATGAGCATTAAAAATCATTTGACTATGCTGTAATAATAGCGTATATAAATCGTTATTATTTTTCACAACAATCGTCAGCCTAGCATCAAGTCCATCCAAGCAATAGCATACTGTATGTGTATTAGAAAGCTCCTCTATGAATATGACCTTTTGTTCTAAATCCTGAAGATTATACATATGAAAAGCTTTATTTTCTTTACGAATTTTTAGTAATTCCTTGAGTCCCTCAATATCCTCTTGATACTGATCTCTTCTATTATAATCGAAATGATTGATAAAATCATCCGATTTATATGAATTTTCTACACCTTTTTTTGTACGATAAAATTCTTGCCCTGCATGGATGAATACAACTCCTAAGGAAATAGCTACCATTTGTAGTGCAAGCCTACAGCCAGCTAGAATATGCTCCTCTGTCAAGCCTAAAGCATATTTTGCAAAATCATAAATCGTATAATTATCATGACATTCCACATAATTGATGCTTTGATTTGGAGTTGAAAAGCGATATCCATCCCATACACTTCCACTTAAAAGACAAAAGATATCTCTAGGGTAGGCTTCACTACCAAAGGCAAAGCCTAAGCTATGATTCCATTGACTTCCCTTAAGCATATCACGATATTTATCATTGAAGAATCCATAATGCGGGAGCTTGTAATGATTATAGGCATGAGGACGATAGGCATCTGGAATCGTATTTGGCATATTCCAGCCCTCACCATATAATAATAAATTTGGATCATATTCCTTTAATCTTTTATAGGCATATTTTAAGGTTTCAATATCCAACAGTCCCATCAAATCAAAACGAAATCCTGAAATATGAAATTGCTTTGTCCAATAGATTAAATTATCGATAATATATCTAGAACACATTCTTTTTTCCGTCGCAAGGTCATTTCCACATCCAGATACATTGGTATAATTCCCATAGCCATCCACTCGATAAAAATACCCTGGGCATAGCTTTTCAAAGGGAAATCTTCTTCTATCATATACGTGATTAAATACCACATCCATGATAAGCCGGATTCCTCTTTTATGGGCTTCATCAACAAACTCTAAAAAATCATTCAGTCTAGCATATGGATCCTTAGGGTTAGAACAATACCAGCCACTAGGAACAAAATACTGCTCAGGATTATAGCCCCAATTATAATAAAGATCTCTTTTTATGTCGTCAACTCCACCAAAATCAAAAACGGGCATAAGCTGTAAATGAGTTATTCCTAAAGAGGCTATATAATCTAAGCCTTGATTTTTTTCAGCTGTCATTCCTAGAAAGGTTCCTTTCTTATCAGCTGAAAGTCCACAGGTCATATCTCGAATATGTGCTTCATAAAGAACAGCATCTGTAGGAATGCCTGAAAAATAAGGCTTTTCATATTTGGGCTGATAAAGCTTATGGATGTCAATGACATAATTTGCCTCTTGATTTGCTGTAGCGGCAATTCCATACGGATCGAGCACTTTTTCGTAATAATCAAATATTTTTACATAGTATACATAGCTTGCCCCCTCTAAGTCCTTAGAAATAGAAGTCATCCATAAGCCATGGCTTTGATATGTAAGATCCTTATGCTCTAAGGTTCCATCCTGATAAATAACACTTACATAGATAGCCTTAGCTACTGGACTCCAAACTCGAAAGGTTGTCCTTTCCTTAGTATAGGAAAAGCCCAAAGGACCTGCATAATAGTATTCTGATTCAAATTCTGTAGTACGAACAATACTTCCAGAATAAACAGGAACACGATGCTTTAAATCATCTAAAATATAATAATTGTGATGAAGACAAAGCTTATGGGTAACACCTAAGCCTATCTTAACCATATTATGCTCGTTGGTGTGATATAAAACGGATAATTCTTCAATCAATGTATCCTCATCATATAGCTTAAAGGACTTAGCCTTAAATCTATTTTTTCTTTGAACGAGAAAGGTAATCTCTTTATAGCTATCTATAAAAGCCATCATAGTATAACGCATAATTTATTCTCCAGTTTCTAAAAAGTTTTTTATACTTTTAAATTCATTTTTGATTTGTCCACAAAGAATAGCATTTTCTAATTTTTTTGTTGTTATTCCTCTTTGGCTTGAAGAAATCCAGCTCCAATCTATACATATGTCCTTAGGAGTATGAATTGGAAGCTCTGCTTTTTTCCTTTGTATCTCTTCTAGCTGCACCTTTTCTTTATATAAAGCATTATACAGCTCTACTGCTGATTCTAAACATGTTTCATTTCCATAATATAAAGAAATTGCATCGAACTTCTTTCTAACAAAATATGATATATCCCTTGCCAAAGCTCTCTCTTTTTTAGAAAGTAAAATATTGACCGGAAGAAAGTGATGAATTGCCTCAAATAGTGCATACGCATTCTTGCGATAATGATATCGATAGGCCTCTTCACATACCACCTGATAAAAGGGGAAGCTACTTAGAATCTGGTATTCCTTGATATAGCTTAAGCCTAAATCAAAGGGTGCTGCCATAAGGCTATCTAGCATTTCTTTAATATAATTTTCCTTGAGAAATTGAACATCATTTTGAGAAAAGCTATGGATAATAGCCTTATCTAATGTAAAATTTAGTCTTGAGGAAAACTGTAAAGCTCTTACTACACGTAAAGCATCCTCTTTGAATCGAAGCATAGGATTCCCTATCATTCGTATAACTTTATTTTCCATATCCTCTCTTCCATGAAATAAGTCAATGATTTCTCCTTTAGCATTCATTGCTAGAGCATTCATAGTAAAATCTCTTCTAATCAAATCCTCCTGTAGGGTGCTTGCCTCTTCTACAATAGGATGTCTATGATCTTCATAGGATATATCCCTACGAAAGGAGGTTACTTCAAAGGTGCTTCCTAAATATACAATTCTACAGCTCAAATATGTGTCTCCCTTGAAATGAACATCCTCAAAAATTTGAGCAATAGCTGAAGGCTTAGCATTGGTCGTAATATCAATATCAGAAATAGGCCTTTTAAGAATAAAATCTCGAACAGCCCCACCAACAAGGTATGCCTCATAAAAATGTGAATTTAAAATTTTTAAAATTTCTAAGCCAATTTGTAATTTATCCATTGAGAACACCAAATTAATTATAAATCAAAATGGTTTCATTTGCAAAGAAAAAATAATCATTGTATAATATAATTTAAGGTGATTCAAATGAAATATATACAGGGGTTTTATCAAAATACAATAATCATCCAAAAATCGAAGTTTATAGCAGAGGCCTATCGAGTAAACTCCATTGAGGAAATTGAAGACATTCTTCTTAAGGTACGCAAAAAATACTATGATGCAACACATCATTGCTATGCATATAGAATCCATCAAAGCCTTCAAAAATGCAGTGATGACGGAGAACCATCCAAAACAGCTGGTGCGCCGATTTTAGATGTGATTACAAAACAGAATTTAGAAAATATTCTTATTGTTGTAACTCGTTATTTTGGAGGTATACTTTTAGGTGCTGGAGGGCTTGTTCGTGCTTATAGTCAGGCAGCAAGCTTATCGTTAAAAGAAGCTCATTTTTTTACAATGGAAGAACGAATTCAATTTCAATTAACCTGCTCCTATTCTGAATACCAAACCATAGTAAAGGTATTTCGATATATCCAAATAGAAAAAACCTCATTTTTATCTGAGGTGGTTATTTTGGGCTCCTGTAGGAAGGAAGACTATTCAAAACTAGAAAATGATCTATTTCAATACAAGCTTAAGGATGCAAGAATAACGAATCTGGGTTATGCTCTAACAGAGGTTCCTTTGGATGATACTTTAATCTAGTTGCCTCTCCGCCACGTAAATGGCGGACTTTTTTATTATATTCTAATATATCTCGCACCTCTTCAAAAAGCACAGGATCGATTTCCTCCAATTTTGTTGTCAAATCGTGATGAACTGTTGACTTAGAATATCCTATTCTTTTTGCAACCTCGCGAACAGTTCTTCTTCCTTCAAGCATCAAATAAGCCATTTCTAATACACGTGCATTTGTATCTACCATTTTGTCCTTCACCTAGTATTAGATATGCTATTTTTCCTTGATTTATGCTTATCCAGGAGGATTTTAAATTTCATTGAGTGAAAGATAATTTTCATGATGATTTCACATTGAAAATAAAGAAGTAAAATTCCACCTAATTATTTTAGATTTAAAATCTTTTTCACAGGATTTTGGGATTTAATAAAAAAAAAGATGCTTACAACGTCTAAACTATGGATGGAGCAAGCATCTTTTATTTATTTCGTTTGGCCACAAAGATAGCGGTAAGAACTGGGAAAATTTTATTCTAAACCGATCTCATCTTCTCATAAAGTTCATCTATTCCAGGAGTGATACAATTATTTGCAAAATACCAATATTTATATCCATTATAATAAATAATTAATAAAATATGTCCAATTTTTTTATACTGTGCCTGAGAATATATAATTTGTCTAGTTTTTCCAAAAGACCCCCTAATATATACACTTTTTTTCTTTATTTCAATTCTAAACAACCAAGTTTTTAAAACTCCAAATCCAGTAAGAAAAATAAATGGAATAAGAATGATAAATGAATAATAAATTTTTTCGCTAATCCTTCCCTCTTGTTGTTGAGCTATTATAGATAAAAATGCAATAATACTCAATCCGCAAAATACAACTGAAACAATACTAAAGCCACCATTAAAATAGACATATTTTTCCTTGTTTTTTTCACGAAACCACACTAATATAGGCAATGTTGAAAAGGTGATCAGAAAAGTTAATCCCATTATAATATAATATATTATCATTTTATTCTCCCCCCCTAACAAATAAATTATTAAACATTAATACTTAGACTCAACTACTTCTTTTACATAATTATTCAAATGATATATAACATTTTTTATTACGTTTAGCTGAAGTATATCCATTTTTCTTTCAAATTTTAAGATTTCTAGCTAATTCTTTTTGTACATTTCTGATTTGATAAATAGCTTCTAAATTTAATCCAAAGAAATATATGATGAATATTTGCTTGTTTTTGAGATTAAAGATTTAAATCACCCTATATTTTTAAACATTCTTATTCTTTTCATTATATCCTCTCTTTTAAAAAAATGATAAAATTTATAATATATATCCGCATATATTTTATTATACAAAAAAACATATCTAAAATCAAATATGTTTTTGTTAAATGAACATCCTCTAAAATCGTTTGTTCAAATTCTGGAGAAACCAATTTGTACATATAAAGACTTATTGAAAACAAAATGGTACAACAAATGAAAAGAGCACGCTTTTTTGCGTGCCTTTCTTTAAATATTCTTATTTGCCTACTTGTACATCGGACAATTCTTTACCAAATACTGTCGTTGGATTTACATATGCATCATTGACCTTAACCTCAAGATGTACATGTACTCCAGCCTCTACATCTGTTAAAGATGTTGAAGCCTTTCCGATGGTTTGTCCAACCTTGATTGTATCATTCAACTTAACGCTTACATCACTTAAGGAAGAATAGATGCTTTCTACACCATCAGCATGCTGAATTGTAACACAAACACCGTTTAACTCATCCTCTTCTACTGATGTAACTTTACCATCGTAAATTGAACAGACATCAAAAACGCTATTATCAGATTTTGCATAACTTATACCTTTAGATTCAATCATATAGCTACCTGTAGATATGATTGCTGATACAAGCTCTTCATCGGATAGGGATAGATCAAAGAAGATTCGAACCATTTCATATTCGCCCTTAACAGGAACCGCAAATTTTATTTTTTGAGGAACAACTACTGGATCATTTGGCTTAATGGTTGGCTTATCATCGTCGTTCCCTGGATTTTGAATTGGGTCATCTCCTGCTACTGGAGTATCATTTAATGCAAGAGTAGCAATCGTAATAACGGTTGCAAATACAACAACGACAACGGCTATAAATACTAATAATTCCTTCTTGTCTATGAAAAATCTCTTAATTTTGTCTTTCATTTCTTTCACCTCACTAGTAGTATGGTCTAGTGGGTATGAGGTTATACAAAGAAATTTAAAAAATTTTAAAATTTAAATAAATTTACCAAATAGGATAAACCATAGGTCAATAAAAAAGCTATAATAAAGGAAAGTAAAAAATAAGCAATACGTATATGTATAATCTTTCCTTTCTTAAAGGCCTCATCTAATCTTGATGCCTGTAGGATTAAAAATGTAACAACATAAAATATACAAAATCCAACTGAAAATAAAATCCCCTCAACCATATGTTTTCCTCCTTATTTAAAAAAGAACTCTAGTATAGAATAGAGTCCTTATTTTATATTATAAATGACCAGCCTTTGAATTTCTTAAATGCTCACGTAGCTCTTTTTCCTTTTGAGTAAAGTCTACCTGCTCTTTTCTATTCTGATTTAAGCGTTCCTTCCTAAAGTCCTCTAACTGCTTTTTGGCTTCATCCTTATCCTTGCCTATATGAGCTTCTTGAGCTAAAACACTAGCTATATTATTATGGAATTCTAAAATTCCATTGGTTATGGCTACAAAAAATTCATTTGCGTCCTTTACCATTTTTACATAGCCTTCATCTAATACAGCAATAACGGGTATATGCTCCTTTAGAATAGCAAATTCACCATCTGCATTGTGTACGACAACATATTCTACCTCTTCATCATATAAGACTCCCTGATGAGTTGAAACGACCAATCTCATGATTGTAAAGTTTTTGCCTTCTCGATAACATCATCGATTGTACCCACAAGACGGAAGGCCTCCTCAGGTAAATCGTCATGCATGCCATCTAATATTTCCTTAAAGCCTCTTACCGTTTCCTTGATAGGAACATAGGAGCCTGGAATCCCTGTAAATTGTCCACCAATAAACATATTTTGAGATAAAAACAACCGGATGCGTCTTGCTCGTAGTACGACAAGCTTATCCTCCTCAGACAATTCATCCATACCTAGGATAGCGATAATATCTAAGAGCTCATTATATCTTTGAATCATCTGCTGAACCCGTCTTGCCACCTCATAGTGTTCCTTGCCTACAATTTCTGGAGATAAGGCACGAGAGGTAGAGGCTAGTGGATCTACCGCAGGATAAATTCCCTCCTCTGTTAATTTACGAGAAAGATTTGTTGTAGCATCTAGATGAGTAAATGTGGTTGCTGGAGCTGGATCTGTATAATCATCTGCTGGTACATAAATTGCTTGGATGGAGGTGATAGAGCCATCCTTTGTTGAGGTAATTCTTTCTTGAAGCTTACCCATTTCCGTTGCAAGGGTTGGCTGATATCCAACAGCAGATGGCATTCTTCCTAGCAAGGCAGAAACCTCTGAGCCAGCCTGAGTAAAACGGAAGATATTATCAATAAATAATAATACATCCTGATGCTCTACATCTCTAAAATGCTCTGCAAGTGTAAGTCCTGTTAAGGCAACACGCATACGAGCTCCAGGGGGTTCATTCATTTGACCAAAAACCATAGCGGTTTTATTGATAACTCCACTTTCACTCATTTCTGAATATAAATCATTACCTTCTCTTGTACGCTCACCAACACCAGTAAATACAGAAATACCTCCATGCTCCTGAGCAACATTATGAATTAATTCCTGAATTAGGACAGTTTTACCAACACCAGCTCCACCAAATAAGCCGATTTTACCTCCTTTAATATAAGGAGCAAGCAAATCAACAACCTTAATTCCTGTTTCCAAAATTTCTACTTGAGAAGAAAGCTCTTCTAATTTTGGAGCTTCTCTATGAATTGGCATATGCTTTTCACCCTGTAAAGCATCCTTTCCATCAATTGGCTCACCTAAAACATTAAATAAGCGTCCTAAGGTTTTTTGACCCACAGGAACTAATATCGGATGTCCTGTAGGAATTACCTGCATTCCACGGACAAGTCCATCAGTAGAATCCATTGCTATACAACGTACAGTCTTATTCCCTATATGTAATGCAACCTCAAGGGTAAGTTGGATTTCTACATCATGATTTTTTTCTTTAGGTACTGTAATGGTTAAAGCATCATTTATATTAGGTAGGTTCCCATCATCAAATAAGACATCAACAACAGGTCCTTTTACCTCAATGACTTTTCCATTCATCAAGCATCTCCTCCTATCGCATTAGCTCCACCAATGATGTCGATTAATTCGGTAGTAATCGCACTTTGACGAGCTCTATTATATAGCAATTGCAATTTTGCAATTACCTCCTCTGCATTATCTGTAGCATTTCTCATAGAATTCATTCGAGCAGAATGCTCAGATACCTTGGCATCTAAAATAATACCATAAATCATATCCTCAATATACATTGGCAATACAATATCTAAGGTTTTATCTATTCCTGTTTCATAAACATAATCTATAGAAGATTCTTTTTTATCTAAGGAAGCTATAGGTAAAAGCTTTTCAAATTGAATCTCTAAGGATAAGCTATTCACATAATGATTATAGCAAATCACCAGCTGATCAATTTCACCTGCCAAGTAAGCCTTAATAAAGCTTTCAGCCAAGGGTAAAACATCTATAAACATAACATCATCTCTTATTAGGGTTGGAGAGGATGCTATGACAGGATAATGATTTCTTTTTAAATAAGCATGGCCCTGTTTTCCAATAGAACCACAAAGAATATCATCCTTTCCTAGGTTTTCCTGGATCAGCTTTTCTTCAAAGGCTTTATATAAGGATGAATTATATGCTCCTGCTAGACCTCGATCTGAGGTAACAAGTAAAAAGGCGGTTTTCTTGATTGGTCTAGCCTTTAATAGAGGATGAAGTGTATCCTCACTTGCTTTTGAAACCATTTGAGAAACCAATTCAGCCTTGCGATGCATAAAATCCTGATAGCCTTTAAAGATTTTTTCTGCCTTCTTTACCTTAGATGAGCTAACCATATACATTGCTTTTGTTATTTGTGCAGTACTTTCTGTTGAAGAAATACGCTGCTTAACCTCACGTAAAGAATTTGCCATAAAAACACCTACTCAAATCGCTTTAAGAAAGCCTTTAAATACGTATCTAGCTCTTCTTTATCTGGTAATACTTTCTGCTTTTGTATAAAATCAGCAATTGCCTTTCCAGCCTCATCTACTTTTAAATCTAAATATAGCTTTTCTTCAAAACGGGCCAAATCTTCAACCTCTATATGATCTAAAAGTCCACTAGTCAAGCAGTATAAAATGAGTGCCTCTTCCTCCATTGCTAGAGTTTTATGTAAGCCCTGCTTTAATATCTCCTGAGTTCTTTTACCTCGATCCAACCGAGCCTTTGTAGAGGCATCCAAATCCGATCCAAATTGAGTAAAGGCCTCAAGCTCACGATAGGAGGCCAAATCCAAACGGAGTGTACCTGATACCTTTTTAATTGCCTTGGTTTGTGCTGCTCCACCTACACGTGAAACAGATAGACCCGGATTGATGGCTGGACGAATTCCTTTATAAAAATAATCTGACTGCAAAAAGATTTGTCCATCAGTTATGGATATTACATTGGTTGGAATGTAGGCAGATATATCTCCTGCCTGTGTTTCTATTATAGGTAAGGCCGTAATACTTCCTCCACCTAGCCTATCTGATAATTTTGCAGCTCGCTCTAACAATCTTGAATGAAGATAAAATACATCCCCTGGATAAGCTTCTCTTCCTGGTGGTCGATGAAGTAGCAATGACATTTCTCGATAGGCTACTGCATGCTTAGATAAATCATCATAAACGATTAATACATCCTTCCCCTGAAACATAAAGTATTCTGCTAGAGAAACTCCTGCATAGGGTGCAAGATATAATAATGGTGCTGGGTTAGATGCTGAAGCAGAAACAATGATAGAATACTTCATTGCATTATGGTTCTTCAAGGTTTCATAAACATTGGAAACCGTAGATTCCTTTTGACCAATCGCAACATAAATACAAATAACATTTTGATCCTTTTGATTTAAAATGGTATCAATGGCTATTGCTGTTTTCCCTGTTTGTCGATCCCCGATAATCAGCTCTCTTTGTCCACGTCCAATTGGAACTAGTGCATCTAAAACCTTAATTCCTGTTTGAAGCGGTGTATTGACACTGCTTCGGTCCATAACACCTGTTGCTTTAACCTCTATAGGTCTTGTTTTTGTCGTTTTAATAGCCCCATTTCCATCTAAGGGTTGTCCAAGTGGATTTATAACACGTCCAATAAATTCCTCCCCTACAGGTATTTCTAAAACGCGTCCACTGCATTTTACAATATCCCCTTCTTTAATTTTAGAGGAATCTCCTAAAAGGATAACACCTACACTATCCTTTCTCAAATCCTGAACCATACCATAGACATCATTAGGGAAAATTAAAAGTTCAGAGGACATAGCATTATCTAACCCATATACAACAGCAATGCCATCACCAACCTCAACAACACGACCAACATTTTCTGTATAAATCTGTTCTTTATAAGCCTTGATTTGTTCTTTAATCAGACTTGATATTTCAGATAAATTCATATTTGCCATATCTAATCCCTTTCCTATAGTGAATTCTTTAATTTTGTAAGCCTATTTTTCAAGCTTAAATCCAATCTTTGTCCATTGCAAAGAATTTGTAATCCATACAAAATCTTCGGATTCACTGTATTTTCTATAAGAAGCTTTTTATCTGGATATCGCTTTTTAAGACTTCTCGTTATTTCAGCCTGTCTTTGTTCTGTAAGCTGTTCCGAGCTAATCACTTCTATTTTTAAAATCGAATTATATTCACCAAAAAGATGACTATATTCTTCTTCCATTTGTTCTAGTAAAACAAATCGATTTCTTTCAACGACTACACATAAAAACTGTACAAACGTAGGATCAAAGCCTTGAAAGACTTCTTTTATAACCTTTAGCTTATCCTTAACATCAACAAGGGGAGATGCTAGTAGCTTATAAAAATCTTTATTTGTACTCGTAACATCTAATACTTTATTTAAGCAATCCAAAAAAAGATCTGTTTTTTTCTCTTCAACTGCTAAATCAAATAATGCTTTGGCATATTCGTATTCAACCATTACTCCTTAGCCCCCTTCAAAATCTCATCAACAACATCCATATATTTGTCTTGATCGATTTCCTTAGCCACAATCTTTTCAGCAGCCGCGAAGGCAATATCTATAATTTCCTTACGAATTTGTTTTTGCATATTATTCTTTTCTTGTTCTAATTCTATCTCTAGATTTTCAAGCCTTTGCTTTGCCTCTAGCTTAGCCTCGGCAATGATTTGATCTCTTCTTATATTGCCATCCTTTTCAGCCTTAGCTAATATTTCTTGAACAGATGCCTTAGCATTAGAAAGCTCATCAGCAAGCTCTGATTCTAAAGCCTTCGCATTATCCTTAGCTTCCTTGGCATCCTCTAAAGCCTTATCTACAGCTTGCCTACGCGTCTCTAAAATATGCGTGATTGGCTTCCAAAGAAAGACACGAACAATAATAAATAAAATAATAGTTGCAAACAGTTGAATGAGTAAATCACGAACATCAGAACCTGTTATTTTTAAATCTTTTAATGGACCTAAACAACGATTGACTGTTTCAGCAATCTTTTCTAATATCTCATTCATTCTACTTATAAGCATTGCTTAAATAAGCAATGTTCCTTTCTTTCGTTTTTACTTACCAATTAGCATTAATGCAATAATAAAGCCATATAGACCTGTTGTTTCAGATACAGCCTGTCCAATCAGCATGGTGATTGTGATTTTACCAGAAGCCTCTGGCTGACGACCAATAGCCTCTACTGCCTTTGCAGCAACACTACCTTCACCTAGAGCTGCTCCTATACCTGTAAATACGGCAATCGCTGCTCCTATATAAGCCATACCACTTCTAAAATATTCATTATAAGCAGCTGCCTCTGCTAGAAAATTTGTAATAAATGTTAAAACTTGCATATGTTTTCTCCTTTAATCTAAATTAAATATTTTTTCTTCATCCTTTATTTTCATCGACGTGAAGATAATCGATAATATAACAAACACAGCGGTTTGTATTAAACCAAAGCCAATATCAAATATGATATTAATAGCAGGCATAATTGGGATGGCAAACCATCCAGCAAAGCCCTTTACCAAAATTGCTATAACTGATCCACTGATAATATTACCAAACAAACGTAAGCATAGGGATATCGGTAAAGATATCTCACTGATAATATTCATAGGTAGCATTACCGGATTTGGATCTAAAAATCCTTTCAAATACCCTAAAAATCCATTCGAAGCAATTCCTGCTCCTTGAATTACAAAGAACGAGGTAAGTGCTAAAGCTAATGTAATTATAATATAGCTTGTTGGGTTTTCAAGTAAAAATACAGCCGATATATTCGATATAAATATAAAGATGGCTAAGCTTAAAAACCAGGGAGAAAAGGATTTCCATCGCTTTCCTATATTCTGCTTAATAAAGGTGTTGATTAAATCAACAAGCATCATAAAGGGTAAAAGCCATAAGGGCGTCTTTTTTAGCGGATCCACCTTTTTGATTTTAAAGCTCATTAGAATAAAGATAATGGACAGCACAGCAACAAGGATAAGGGATGATAGCACTGGCTTAGAAATCGTTCCCACATCACAAAAGCTACGCCAAAATTCTGACACTACTGACTCACTCTCCTTCCAAATATCAAATACACAACAATCAATACAGCCTTTACAGTTGCATATCCTCCAAAGGCAATAACAAGATTCCACATCCCATCATCCTCTGGCATTTTATATACTTCCTTAAAGAAGATGGCTAGAAATACACCTGTAAAAACTAGAAGTCTTAATAGTACACCTATCCAGGCCTGACGCTTTGCCATAATAGCCGCCGTATCTGGATAAAGCTCAGACATACGTACAATTCTTCTATTCATTTTTATCATCAATCCAAAGTTTAATAAGCCTGTACACACCCCGATTAAATAATACATCCAATCATAATGAGTTGCCCATAGAACTATGGCTACAATCGCAGCAACCACCCAGGTTATAGGAACAACAAGTATACTAATCTTTAGATTCATTTTTTCCTTCATTCTTTATCTTATCCTCCTCTTTTAATAATTTTAAGAGGGTACATATAAAGCTTGCTAGCCCACATAAGGCCCCTATTGCAGCAAGAACTCCCGACCATATGGAAGCTTTATCTATGGCTCGGCCAATAAAAAATCCAATAACAGCTAAAACGACTATTGTTATAATCCCTTGTGTAGCCAGAACATAAAATCTTGCATATTTAGAAAACTTCATTATTTTGTACCAAACAAACGGTCTCCACAATCTCCTAATCCAGGAACGATATATCCCTTCTCATTGAGTTTTTCATCCAAGGCTGCTAAATAAACATCTACATCAGGATGCTTTTGCTTTAATACCTCAACACCCTCAGGAGCGCCTACCAAGCCAACATATCGAATATCCTTGCAGCCTCTTTTCTTTAGCATAGAAATCGCAGCTGCTGCACTTCCACCAGTAGCTAGCATTGGATCAACAACCAAAACGATGGAGTTTGTGATGGTTTCTGGAAATTTTGCATAATATTCACAAGGCTCTAGAGTTTCTTCATTTCGATATAGACCAATAAAACCAACTTTAGCTGTAGGAATCATTCTCCTTATTCCCTCAACCATACCAAGTCCTGCTCTTAGAATAGGAACAATAACAACATCTAAAGCTAATTCATTTTGAATTGATTTACAAATTGGAGTAGTAATTTCTACTTCCTTTAAAGGGAAATTTCTTGTAATCTCATAAGCCATTAGCCCTGCGATTTCTTCCACATTCTGATAGAAATCCTTCATTTTTGTTTCCGCCTTACGGATATTTGTAAGCTTATGCTTAATCAGTGGATGATCTAGTAACGTAAAACTCATAAATTTGCCTCCTCATATGCTTTTATTTTTTCTACGCGTCTTTTATGGCGTTCACCATTAGAAAACGGAGTCTCAAGCCAAAGCCGAACAATCTCTAAAGCATCGGATGTATTCGTGAATTTTGCAGATAAGGCTAAACAATTGGTATCATTATGCTCTCTTGTCAAAACAGCTGCTTCCTTACAGCCCACAAGAGCACATCGAACACCTCTTACCTTGTTTGCGATGATGGACATACCAATTCCAGTATAACAAACTAAAATCGCACGTTCTGCTGTTCCAGCTTGTACATCCTGAGCAGCCTTGAGTCCAAAATCCACATAATCACAGCTGTCTTTTGTAAAGGTTCCGTAATCCTGAACCTCATATCCAAGCTCTATTAAATGGCTCTTTATCTCATTTTTCAAATCTAAGGCTGAATGGTCACACCCCATTGAAATCCTCATAAAAAGACCCCCTTTCTTAATGATATTTTTTCCATAAAATACCATTTCTATTATATCAAAAGAATTATATCACAATTTAAAAAAAATAGAAAGAAAAACTAAATGGATTTTTCTTATTTTTTTAAGTGAAAATATCCAATTGAAATTATAATTTCTTGTAATAAACATCAGAAAAGGTAGCTTCCTGTTTTGCGTATAAGGAATCTGAAGCATAGATTCCAAAGAAGGCTCCTGTAAAGCCTCCATGAACTACATATTGGTCACTAAGGAGGGTAGCATCTAAAATAGGCCCTATGGAATGATACTCTTGACCATCTAGGGAATAATAATATTGTGCTTCTTTTTCTCTTACAACGATTTTCAAATAAACCGAATCCTCATATGGAATACATACATCTTTAAAATATTCTGGCTGAAATTCATGCTCCGCGTGAAGCCTCAATACTTTACCCAATTTCTCATCATATGTAGAATATAAAAGATATAAATCTCCCTCTTGATATCGATAAATCAACCCTGCCATATGTCCAAAATAGGTTGGATGAAATTCTAATTTGCATCCAAATTCACAATGAAAATGCTGTTGACGTCTTTGCCATGTATTTTGCAAATAGGTTGAATCAAAGGATTGCTTGCCAATCAAGGTGATAGAATCCTTTGTTTTTTTCACATAGGGATTCATATCGATTCGAAGGGTCTGAAAATCCAGATCAAACTGCTTAGATAAAAAATCATAATGAATCTCTTCATTAAAATCAATTACCTCAACATCTCTTTCCACCTCATAATACGCACTTGGAATCATTCCACCATGGGCTAAATAAGGCCAATCCTCTATCCACCGAATATTTTGTAAGGCAGTTTCTCTACCTAATATACATCTTCTATCGATAGGTCTACTACACAAATGAGCAATAAACCAGCCATCCTCCTTGGCATCCACTAAGGAAGCATGTCCAGCTCGTTGTAAATAAGCATCTGTATCCTTAGCACTGATTAACAGCTGCTTCGGATGGATTTCATATGGACCATAAATCGTTTTAGAACGTGCTACGCTTTCTGCGTGATTATAGCCTGTTCCTCCTTCAGCACAAAATAGATAATAGTAGTCCTTTCTTTTGTAAATATGGGGGCCTTCCACAAAGCCACGCTCTGTTCCTTTAAAAATCTTATGAGCCTCTCCAATCAGCTTTCCACTTTTTAAATCTATTTCCTGTACCAGAATTCCAGTAAAGCAAGGATTTCCTCTCACACCTCTATAATCCCATTCCATATTTACAAAATATGATTTTCCATCCTCATCATGAAATAAAGAGGCATCAAATCCACTGGCATTGATAAAAATAGGATCACTCCAAGGTCCTTCAATAGAGGGTGCGGATATCAAATAATTATAGCAATCCTTAAAGGGACCTCTACTAAAGGTTTCAACATTGGAAAATACAATGTAAAATTTCCCATCCTTATAGGTTAAATCGGGTGCCCAAACGCCTGAGGATGCTGGATTATTTGTCATATCTAGAATTCTTTTGGAGGCAAGGGGATGCGCTACAAGTCGCCAGTTTACTAAATCTGTAGATTCATGTATACATATCCCAGGAAATACCTCAAAGGTTGAAGTTGCTATATAATAGGTGTCCTCTGCCCTACATATTGCAGGATCAGGATTAAAGCCTGTTAAAATTGGATTCTTAACCTTCATTCTTTTGTCCTCCTTCAAATAGATGTGTTATCGCCAGTAAAAATGCTCCATTTCCTGGCAAATATAAAGGCAATGCTTCTTTAGGAAGCTGTGGATTATGACCATTTTTTAAATATCCATTTTTTAAAGCTGGCTTTTTCAAAATCTCTATAGCAAGCCTTTTATGCCCCAAGCGATTAGCCGCCATAGCCAGCATTGGAAAATCCCAACCCCAGGTATCATCCAAGCTCCAGCATTCTAAGATTTTTAAAAGCGTATTATAAACAATCTCGGGCTGAACAATAGAGCTTTGAAAATAAGAATACATTCCAATCATCATCGGATGATCATGATTGTATTTGGTATAGGTTTCCTCACATCCAATATAAGCCTCATAGCAATTGTTTTTTATTTCCAAAGGAACATAATTTTTTAATATATCCTTGATTTTTGTAAAGTCATAGCTTATAGAATATTCCTCTGCCCACCTCATAAAGACCTGAAAGGCATAAAGTGTATAGCATTCCTCAAAAATAGGGGTATCACAAGAAAATTCAACATTCTCATTTGCGGGGATAAGAGGTGAATCTAAGTGATATTTTCCATCTTTTAAATAATAAAAGCTACTCATAAAATCGATTAAATCTGTAACAAGAGGAAGGTATTCCTCTAGATTTAGTGCTGTTTTATCCTGTTGTAAAATTTCATCTAGCATAAGGAGGAGATGTGGCATTTGCCAAATCAATAAGCAGCCAATATTCGATGGTGTATCTACTCCTCTTGGATCTGTCATTTTAGGAAGCCTTGCTCCTAAATATCCCTGTTGCTTTGCCCGTACTCTAGAAGAATCTATGATACTTAGATACCACCGTAAGGATGGAATTACATATTCGTATAAACCAAAACGAATGAGTCCCAAATGATGCCATAGGTGCATTTCTAAATGAAATTTTCCATACCAGGAATTACAGGTTAACCCTGTTTCTGCTGGAGGATAGATACCCAGGGTGTTGACCTTCATCAAATATAAGGACAATACCATTCTTCTATTCAATTCTTCATCTAAGGTATCTAAAGCCTTGGCTTTATCAAAATAGCTCTGCATAGAAGTATCATCTTCAAAATCATTGGTCAAGCTAATCGTTAAAAAGGAAGCTCCATTACATTTAAAATATAAATTCTCTTCTTCCATATTGGTCCTATAATATAAAATATATTCTGCATAGGACGTAGAACGAATAATTTTATTCTGTTCAACTTTATAATCCTTGGATTCCTTTGGTAAGGCACCAAAGCGATTTGAGCTTGGCTCCTTAAAATAAAGCCTTACCTGTAGGCCTTCCAATTCTGATTTCACTTCAATTTGAATATTATGATGGTTCTGTGGAATCTTAGTTCTTACTTCAATCCTTTGATTTAAATAAGAAAAAGAGGAATAAATAACACCCTCATATAGACTTAGCCTTTGATTTATATTCTGAATCAGCTTTGATTCTAAGGGACGATTTTCATAAATAAATGCCAGCTTGAACAAATCAAATTTAAACCAATCATCACGATAGCTTTCATATGTAGGAGCTGCTGTATCTGTCATATATTCAATATTTGTATGATCCGATACCTTTTTGTATGTTCGATAAGGAATGTCTCCTATCCCTTTTTGCTTCCCCCAAATTAAATTTGTCATTGTACAAAGTGGAATGGTCGTATATTCCTCACAAAGGGTTTGTAATCCTGTAATATCGCAGGTAAAAGCAAAATCCCCATTCCCAATGGTCAAGGGATTTTCTTTATCTAGGATAGTATGGATAACATCAAATTGTTTAACAAAAGCAGATTTCATAAATTTAATCTATAATCCCTTTCCTATATTCTACCTTAAAGGCGGTTGCCAGCTGAATTAGCTCCTCATTTTTTATGGATTGGATTATTTTTTTATCACAAATTTTCATATAAATTTCTGCTGCCTTTTCTATGGTTTCAATAAGTCCAAAAACCTCATCTAACGTTTTTCCTGTACAAAAAATTCCATGCTGAGCCCATACTACAGAACGATAGTCCTTCATATGAGCAGCGGTTGCATCTCCAATTTCTTCTCCACCACAAAGCATCCAAGGTAATACAGCAATCCCCTCAGGAAAAACAACAATAGATTCTGTCTGCATCTTCCATAGGGTTTCTGTAAATCGATTGGAATCCAAGGAATGAATATGAGTCATGCAAATGATATTTGTTGGATGACAATGTATCACCAAACGATGCAAAGGGTCTACCTTTAATCTTTCTATATGACATTTTAAGTGTGTTGGAGCCTCTGAGGTTGGGCTTCCTCCATCCTCATATCCCCATAGTAAAGAAAGGGTATGTGCATCCTCAACACGTAAAATTCCTAAATTATTTTTCGGATCCTTTAGGCAGTTTTTAAAATATTTTCCAGTTCCTGTAATCAAAATATATTTTCCAATCAGCTCCTTCATATCGAAGCTATAGGAAAAGGTTCTTAATGGATGATGGATATCACAAATATCCTTTACCTCCTCTTCGCTTAGGAGATAGGATAAATTACCACCATTTCGCTCATCCCAATTGTGTTTATATAATAAATCTATGATTTGTATAACATCCTGTATTGTGTTCATTCTTATTTTCTCCTTTGAAGTACTTCTTTTTCATAGAGGCATACCTGCTCAAACCATTCTTTTTCCTGCAAACAGCCCTCTTTTTTACAATATTCCTCCCATACCTCAGTCCATGGTAAGGTTTTAATCTCCTCCTGTAAGGCTAAAACCTTCGTATGATTCATTGTATCCTGGGCATGCTTCAGCTCCTCCCAAGGGGTAAGCATAGCCTTTAACAAAGCCTTCTCCATATTTCTTGCTCCTATAACTAACGCAGCAACTCGGTTAATGGAAGCATCAAAATAATCTAATCCAATATAAGCCTTGTCTAAAGCATTACATTTGACAAGCTCATCTGCTACATCCTGTAAATCATCATTCAGCTTTAAAACATGATCCGAATCCCAACGAACAGGTCGAGAAACATGAAAGGCTAGCTTCGGATAAAACAATAGCATAGAGGATATTTTATCTGCGACATTTTCTGTCGGATGAAAATGTCCTGTATCCAATAAGCAAAGGATATTATTTTTAGCAGCATAGTTTAAATAAAATTCATTCGAACCAACGGTATAGGATTCAACCCCAATTCCAAATACCTTGGATTCTACGGATATGTCCATAAAGGTAGGATCATATGAGCATGCCAAAATTTGATCTAAGGAATCCTTTAATCGCGCTCTAGGCCCCATACGATCTGCTGGAACCTCCTTTAAGCCATCTGGAATCCAAATATTACATAAGGCTTTTTGATGTAATTGCTTCCCAAATTCCTCTGTGATTTTAACACACTGGATACAATGCTTTATCCAATACGAACGAATGCGCTCATCAGGGGAAGACAAGCTAAGTCCATCCTTTAGCATAGGCGATGCAAAAATGGTTGGATTAAAGTCTAATCCAAGCTTTCTTTTTTTAGCATACTCCAGCCAAGGCTCAAATTGCTTTATGCTAATATCACTTCTATCCACAATCGGATCAACCTGATAAGAGGCATGTAAATTAATCTTCTTAGCTCCTGGTATATATTTTAAAGCTACATCTAAATCCTCTGTCAGCTCCTGAAAGTTTCTTGCCTTCCCTGGATAATCTCCTGTAGTTTGAATTCCTCCAGAAAGTGTTCCTATATTTTCAAATCCAGCCACATCATCCAATTGCCAGCAGTGGATGCTGATTTTTACCTCTGCGAGCTTCTTTAAAACCTGATCTACATCAATTCCATAATTTTTATAAATTTGCACTACTTCTTTTCTCATTTTTCTGTTCTCCTCATTTGTGAAATGATATTTCCTAAGGCTGTAGCCTCTATGGCATAGGCATATACCTTTTTTTGAGTAAATTCCTCTGTTAAAGCATTCAATAGCTCATTTTTAGCGCCTCCACCTACAATAGAAATGGAACTAAAGCTTCTACCTAAAATATGCTCAAGCTCATCAATCGCCTTCTTATAGGAGTAGGCTAACGAACGATAGGTCGTATATAGAATATCCTCATCCGTTTGAGGAATATCCATTTGCTTTCTTTTAAACCATCCTTGGATTTCTTCTTTCATATGTAACCCAGAAAGAAAGCAAGGATCATTAACATCATATAGCCCTAAAAAATTACTTTTTCTTGCCATCGCAATCATCTCAGGAAAAGCTAAGTCCATTTGCTTTGCAAGGCATTGGATAATCCATAGCCCCATAATATTTTTTTGAAATCGTACATAGCTTGGTCCCATTTCATTTGAATAATTTACCTCTTTAGCCTGAGCAGTTGTAATAGCTGTATTCTCTTTTATTCCAAGTAATGACCACGTCCCACTCGATATATAAGGCTCTGAAAATAGATTGGGAATCCCCTCTACTGCGGAGGCTGTATCATGTGTTGGACATAATACAACAGGGATATTTCCTCCAAGCTCTTTTTGAATGCTCTCCTTAAAGCTTCCAACTTCGTATCCTGGCTTTTTTAAATCCGTATAAAATTGCTTTGGAAAATCTAATTTTTCCCATATCCTTTTCGAATAACACTGCTTCCTCACATCTAGGCATCCCGTTGTTGAAGCATTCGTAAATTCTTTTACTTTTATACCTGTAAGCATATACATAAGATATTCAGGAATCATTAGAAAATCGGTTGCTTCCGTTAATCTTCCCTGCTTTTTATCCCAGTACAGCTGATAAATTGTATTAAATTCCTGAAATTGAGAACCTGTAATCTGGTATAAGTCTTCAAAGGAAATCCTCTGATGAACCTCATCGATACTATCCTTTGTCCTAGTATCACGATACGCATATACAGGCTGTATTATTTCATTATCCTTCAACAAAACATAGTCTACACCCCATGTATCTATGGACATGCTTTCAATTTTAGGATATTTTTCTAAGCATACTCGTATTCCGTTTTTTACTTCTTTCCATAGCTCGTCCATATTCCATATAAAATGGTTATCCTTAAGAACAACTCCATTAGAAAAACGATATAGCTCTTCTAATACAATTTCTCCCTTTTCATTTTTAAAACCAATCATATGTCTTCCTGAAGAAGCTCCAATATCAATTGCCAAATATAGTTTCATAACTTCATCTTCTTTTCCAACATTTTCTACATACAATCTTACCATAATTGGCCATGAAATTCAATAAACAAAGCACCAAGATGATTGCTTCAATATCCAATTCATGATATAATTTTATGAGAGGTGCTTTTCATGAAAGAAATTCAAATTATAGAAGAATATATTCAAAGATTATTAGATGAATCTACTCCTTTGAGCCCTATTTGGAATGTAGAAATATTAAAGGGGAAGGAGCCTAGCTGGAATTATATAGATGGCTGCATGCTTTCATCCATTTTAGAGCTATATCGTTTAAGAAAAGATAGAAAGTATTTAGATTTTGTAATTCATTATACAGACTATTTTGTTTCAGAGGATGGCAAAATAAAAACCTATGATCCATCCAACTATTCCCTAGATGATTTAAGTGAATCTAGAATTCTTTTTGATCTATGGGAATATACTCAAAATGAAAAATATAGAAAAGCTATTGAATATACCTATACACAAATCAAGACCAATCCAAGAACAGTGGAAGGAAATTTTTGGCATAAGCCTCGGCATCCACATCAGGTGTGGTTAGATGGCTTATTTATGGCTCAGGTATTTTATATGCGCTATGAAACACAAATGAATCATAAGTCCCACTATTCTGACATTCGACATCAATATGAGAATGTTCGTAAAATTATGTATAACGAGGAAGTAAAGCTTTATTATCACGGATATGATTCTAGCAGACAATCCTTTTGGTGTGATAAAACAACAGGGCTTTCTAAGGGCTATTGGCTAAGAGCCTTAGGATGGTATATTACTTCTATTGTTGAGCTTTTATCGGATATGGATTCAACGCATGAGGATTATCCATTTTATCAAGACCTATTGAAAGAAGCCATAGATGGAATTCTTCTTTACCAGGATAAAAAATCAAAAATGTTTTATCAGGTTATCGACCAAATGGATAGAGAAGGAAATTATTTAGAAACCTCTGGATCTGCAATGATTTCCTATGTTTTATTAAAAGGAAGCCGGTTAGGTGTACTCCCTCCTAAATATCAAGCCATTGGTCTAGAGGTTTTTGATGGAATATGTAATACCTATCTCAGTGTCAAGGAGGGGAAAATAAATTTAGGTGGTATTTGTTTACTTGCTGGGTTAGGAAATGCTTTATTTAGAGACGGAAGCTTTGAATACTATATATCTGAGCCAATCGTAGAAAACGATGCAAAGGGCGTTGGCCCATTTATCATGGCTTATATTGAGCGATTAAAAGTAAATTAAATAAATAAAGGGGCTGTGAAAAACCTTACCTATTAAAAGTAGGCTTTCACAGCTCCTTTATTTTTTTTCATATTTGGTATTCCATACTTTTCCATTCAAGCATACGTTTTCCAAAAGAATGTCCTCAGCATTCTTTACTAAAATATCATTTTCTGCTTGTATTGTGGTATTGGAAATTGTTATATGATGAATTGGCTTTTGTTCTAATCCTTCTATTTTAATTGAATCTCTTGCTGCATCGCAATATACCCTATCTATGGATATATTCTTAAATTCCGGAATATCATCCTCAGCATAGGTTACATTTTTTTGTTCATTTGGATTCGTTGGATTATGAAACACATAGGACATAGTTAGCAGAATCGCTTCAGCTTTAATTTGAGACATCATTATGTTTCTAACAACGATATTTTCCACTACTCCGCCTCTTCCCATAGCTGATTTAAAGCGTAGACCCACATCACTTCCAGAAAAAATACAGTTTTCAACCAATACATTTCGTACCCCACGACTCATTTCACTTCCTACAACAAATCCACCATGAGCATTAAATACCTTGCAATCATGAATCCATACATTTTCCGTGGGAGCATGGATGGCTCTTGCTGAACGGTTTTTCCCGGACTTGATACATATTCCATCATCTCCCACCTCAAAATAGGAATGACTAATTTCACAATTCCTACAGGACTCTAAATCAAGCCCATCTCCATTTTGAGCATAAGAAACATTTTTAATATGGGCAGAATGAAGTGTAAAATTTGTGCAATATAAAGGATGAAGATTCCAAGCTGGAGAGTTCTGAATCGTCACATTTTCGATTAATACGGTATCACAGTGTCTTAAGGAAACAAAAACAGGTCTAAAATAATCCCAAATTTCTCTAGCAATCTCTAAGGCATGAGCATCCTCATAATCTGGTTCTCCTTGGAGGATTCCCTTATAATAGGATTCACTTGGACACCACTTACCACCCGATTTTACAGGAACTACATATGGACTTATTTTTAATAGCTCCTCCCATAATGCATTGGAAACCTTAGATTGCTTGACCTCTCTCCATAAATCTCCAGAGCCGTCTAGAATTCCATATCCCGTTATTGCAATATTTTGGCAATGGTCTGCTGTAATAGGGGAGGTAGCTCTAATTCTTTTTTCTCCCTCATATTCTGTCCAAATTAAGGGATACTCCTCCTTTGATTTTGTAAATTTTACAAACGCATTTTGATCTAATACCAGATGAACATTATCCTTTAATTCAATAGGCCCTGTAAGGTAATAGCCTGAGGGAATAAAAACTCTTCCTCCACCTTGCTTCGAGCATAAATCAATAGTTCTTTGAAAGGCTTCCCTATTATTATACTGCAGGGAGGATTGTGCTCCAAAGTTTAAAACATTATACTCAGCATCTAGAAATGATGGTCTTTTAACATGGATATTCATAAGCTAAGCGTTCTTCTTTTCTACTCTGAAATAATCAAATGTAGCCTTTCCTCCTTGAGTAAGACCCTTTGCATAGATACCATACTTTCCACCAATCCAGCGTCCTGGAGTAGCTGTAAATTGATATGGTAGCTTGATGTCATCTAATCCAAATTGATATTGGTCTGGTCCAGTATATTCAAGGGTAAAGAGAATGGTTTCCTTAGAGTAAGGCTGCTCAAATAGTACCTCATCCATAGCTTGCTTAAATTTACCTTGTCGAATTTGAAAATAATTTTCATTATTCCTACGTGTAATACAAGCATAAGCATAGCTACTTCCCATATAGCATAGACCTACCTCATCCCCATCATGAATTAAATTTAGATGACATTTTGTTTGAATGGTAAAGGAATATAGGGCTAGCTTTGTTAAAAATAAATTTGGCGTAAGATTTAATGCATGGTAGGCTTCCTCATCAAAGTAGGAACAATATAAGGTTAGTCCATGATCTACATCATACCAATGTCCTGTTTTATTTGCTGGAGTTTGCCATATAAAAGAAAGCTCTTTTCCTACAAATTCATCAGAAACTGGAATGGTATAATCTGATTTTTCATCTATCAAATAATCACATACCTCATAAGGTATTCCTGGTAATAATGGATCTCCTATTTTCCCACATACAGGCCAATCCTCTAGCCACTGTACAGGCTGTAAATGCACAACCCTTCCATAGGCCTTCATATCCTGAAAATGAAGAAATGCCCAATGCTCTTCATCAATATCAACCAATGCTCCCTGGTGAGGTCCATTGGTCTTAGATGCTCCTTGCATCATCACAATTTTTTCCTCATATGGACCATAGATATTTTTACTTCTTAAGCATACCTGCCAGCCAGTCTTTACACTACCAGCAGGTGCCATAATGTAATAATAATCATTTCTTTTATAGAACTTAGGTCCTTCAATGGTTGGCTGAGTATAATGGCCATCAAACACTATTTTGTAGTCAGTTAGCTTTCTTTTTAAATCGGGACTTACCTCATATACACCAAGCATAGAGTTAAACCCTATTCTACTTTTGGCAAAGCCAACGACCAAATAACACTTATCGCCATCCCAGATTGGACATGGATCAATGACTCCATTCGCTTCAAATAGGCACCATAGAGGAGACCAATCTCCCTTTTCTATATCTGTACAAGAGGAAATGAATATTCCTTCATCTGGAAAAGGGATTATAGCATAAAAAAGCCCATTATGATATCGCAAAGAGGGTGCCCATGCCCCATCTCCATGACAAACCTTATTATACCGTTCAAAAGGGAGTTTATCGAATACGTAATTTATAATTTTCCAATCTACTAAATTCTTACTTTTTAATACAGGAACCCCTGGAACATGATTAAAGCTGGAAGCTATCATATAGTAAGAATCTTTATAGCGAATGGCATCTGGATCACTATAATCAGATAATATTACAGGATTTTCAAATTTCATTTTTTCAATTTATATATTTTTTAAAAATATATTTTCCTTTCTAAATCATTAACATCTATATTATATCACATGCGAGTCTAAGACTGCAACTCCACGAAATGAAAAAACTAAGAGCTATCCATATCCAGCTCTTAGTCAAATCATCATTTTAATTGCGTTTAAAATTTTCCACAGCTACGCTTTCTACTTCTTCATTTTGTAAATCATGGAAAATTACGTTTTTCAAATCCACATGCTTTACATATTGGAAAATTAGTCCTCTGCCACTCATTTTCTCCAAGCCATCCATCATAGCTGGTAAGCCAACTTGAGGATTCTTTGAGTAAGTAAAGCTTATATTTTCTAAGGATATAGATTCAATAGGCTGTTCAGGCAATCCAAAGAATGTACCAGCAGCTACATTTACATTTTCACACTCTATATCCTTAAATTTAAATTTTCCTAAATAAGGCGTGCGATCATCAACAGGAAGTTTTTCTTTGGAATAAACATACTCTGTATGTCCGTCTGGATCACAATAATAAAACATATTTACAACAAGAGGAGTTAAAACCTCATTCATTTTTATATTTTCAAAGGTAATACCATCAATAATGGCATCTTTCCCTCTGCCTCTTCTAGTTTTAATACGTAATCCTCTATCTGTTTGATTAAAATAACATTGAGAAACCTCTATATTTTTAATTCCACCAGACATTTCACTTCCTAAAACGACAGCTCCATGACCAAAGTTCATTGAACAATTTCTTATTACAAAATTTTCAGAAGGCTTTTTATATTTTCTGCCCATAAAAATTTTTCCCGCTTTGATTGCTATACAATCATCTCCTACAGAAAAATGTACACCGATGATATCAACATTCTTACAGGATTCAGGATCACAGCCATCTGTATTAGGAGAGTTTTTCGGATTAATCAATTTCAAATCTAAAAATTTTAAATCCTCAGAGAAATAGGGATGAAGATTCCATGAAGGGGTGTTGGTAAATGTAACACCTTGAAGACATACATTTTTGCAATGATTCAAAAATAGGCCTCTTGGTCTCCATGCCAGCTTTTTATCTCGGACATTAATCCACCAATCTGAGTTTTGAGCATTTCCATCGATAATACCTTGTCCAATGATATTCACATTTTCAACATGAATTCCAGTAATGATACTTGCAAAACAATCAATCGGATTTCCTTCCCAGGAGCCTAGGTTATATTCATCCTTTTCATCAGAGGTATAGGTCATACCTGGTAATATAGGATAATGGTTGCGATCAATATCTCCGATTAAAAGGGCACCCTTTGCTACCTCAATAGTAATATTGCTTTTAAGGAATAGTGGTCCTGTATAATATTCCCCCTTAGGAAAATATACTCTTCCTCCATCGGGACAGGATAGAATACAACCCTGAATATGAGCCGTATCTATGGTTTTCCCATCACCTTTAGCACCGAAATCCTTCACATTTAAGCATACATATTCCTTATCCGTCTCAAAAGTTAGCCTTTCCTTAATTCCGTCTACCTCTAATAAAAGCTGATAAGCGGTTGAAGGGGTTAAGGAAAAGATGCTTACAACATTTTTATTATCCTCAAGGTATAATGTATCATTTAAAAATAATTTATATTTTTGGGTTGTACAAATATCCTTATTCTCTAATTCAATTGTAACACTAGTAGAGCTTTTAAATAAAATATGAAATTTCATTAGGCAAGTTCTCCTTCCATCTGTCTCTTATATTTAACTCTTTTGGATATATAACAAATTAAATTTTTAATATATACAAAAGCATAGTCTATCGCAATTAAACAAAGGGCATAGCTAAATGGCTCAATACCCATACCCTTAGCCGTACCAAATAAATCTGGAATTAAATGCTTAGAACTCAAAAAATTCACCACAAAAAACATAATGATAGATAAAACTCCATAGTAAAGCAATGAAGCAAAAAATGATAGAATTCCACCAAAGTTTATCATATGAAATTGCTTCGTATTATTCACCCGGCTATACATCATTCTTATAATAGGACGTATTATATAATTATTAACCAAAGCCAACCCTAAGCCTATCATTATAATTAAGGCTATACTGCTAGCCATAGCAGCATATGGATCCTCCATATTGGATTGAGAATAGTCAAAGCCTAAAGATATTCCTCCTACTGCCATAAAGAAAACGGCAGCCGCAGCTGCCCAGTATTTCAGTACGAGAATAGTAAGCCAAGATGGAATTTTAGTAATTCTATCGACCTTTTTAGGATCAATTTCATTCATATCTTGTTTCTCGTTTTTTTTCATTATCTATTTACCTCAACATAGCTTCGATCATAACGTAGCCAGCCTAAGACACAACCAGCAATAGATAAAACCATAGATCCTCCAACAGATAAGAAACACATAATATAATTGATATCAAATGAGAAATCAGGTAAAGCTAATTGACTGCTGTATACAAGCATAAGGAAATAAACAACAGCATAAATATAAGCAATACCAAATACAACTATAAATGAAGATAAAATTGTTGCAAGAACTACTGACTTTTTATTTTTCTTTCCAGACATTGAAACTGCAGAAAAGATATTCAAAATTCCAAACAACATCAATGCAAATAATACAATAGCACTGTAATCAAAAGGCATTCCTGGATAATTTACATCTCCAGCCGAATAAGATAATTGTACTACTACACTATAGTGAAAATTCAAGAAAAAGCCTAATAACAACCCTGGAATAGCAATAAGTAAAGCAGGTAACTTCATATTGTTATATTTAAAGGATTCTTTAAAGTTCAAGAAAATATCAAGTATATATTTTCCAAACATTTTTAAAATTTTAAGAAACTTATTTTCTTCATTATTATCATTACTATCTTTTAAGGAAGTTTCTTCTTTAACTTCTAATTTATTTTCTTCCATATATAAACCTCCTTAACGTATTCTCATCGTTGTTTCAATATCAAAGAAATGAATCTTTTCCATATCAAAACAAGCCTTAATGGTCTTCAAATCATTTAATGGTTTCCTTGAGTAAACCTTAGCGATGATATTTTCACCACCAAAATATCCATAAATCAAGGTGTAAGCACCTAAGAATTCTGTATAATCCACCTCTAATTCAAATGTAGAGCTAGGATTTTCACTCAATGAAGCATCATCAATAGCAATATACTCACTTCTAGAAGCCATTACTACTTGTTTGCCAGCATAATCCTTTAATATTTCAGATTGGTGCTTTGTTAACTTTAATTTGCTTCCAGATGTATGCTCAAAATATTTTAAATCTGAGGAAATCGTTCCATTTGCAAAATTCATTGGTGGAGTTCCGATAAAGCCTGCAACAAATAGATTTTCAGGATTATCAAACATTTCCTTAGGTGTAGCTATCTGTTGAACATATCCTTCATTCATAACAACAATTCGAGAAGCTAAAGTTAAAGCCTCAATTTGATCGTGGGTTACATATAGGAATGTTGAATTCAAACGATCATGTAATAGCATTAATTCCTTACGCATAGTACCACGTAATTTTGCATCCAAATTGGATAGTGGCTCATCTAATAGGAATACCACTGGATCACGTACAATAGCTCGACCACACGCAACACGTTGTCTTTGTCCACCAGATAATTCCTTTGGTTTTCTATTTAGATATGGAACCAAGCCCAATATTTCAGCAGCTTGCATTACTCTTTTATGGATTTCAATTGGATCAACCTTACGTATTGTTAGGGAAAATGCCATATTTTGATAAACTGTCATATGAGCATATAAGGCATAATTTTGAAACACCATTGCGATATCTCTATCCTTTGGAGCCACATCATTAACACGCTTACCATTAATAAATAGATCTCCAGAAGATATTTCTTCAAGTCCTGCGACCATTCTTAGTGTGGTTGATTTTCCACATCCAGATGGACCAGCAAGTACAATAAATTCGCCCTTTTCAATCTCTATATTAAAATCATATACGGCATGAAATCCATTGGGATATACTTTATTTACGTCTTTTAATATGACATCATATTTTTCGAAGTCGTAATTCATTTCGTCATTTTCATTTTCTAAAACAACGTCTTTTTCTTCCATCATGATACCCCCTTTAATCCTTTTTTCTAATGCTTTCCATATAAGTGCTTAATTTATTTGAACGAACAAGTCCAACTACTCCAGCACTAATAAATAATAAAGCAGCACATACAAATAAAACCATAGCAAATATAGCTCTAAAGTTTCCATCAGCAGGTAACCAATTGACATTTCCAGCATTTCCTTTATAGTAATCTGTAATTGTAGCTCCTAAATAATTTGAACAATCATTAACAATCTCCTGCTGAGCCTCTTGAACACCTGCATCAAAAGCATAATTTGGATTTTCTTTTAATTTTTCTTGAAGATCATTCAGCCAAGTTTGGGCTGGAAGAAATTTATTAAAATAAATCATTAACTGTAATGGAACCCATAAGATTCTTAAAGCACATACGCTACCAATACAAATCAAAGATATAGATGCTTGCTTAGAATATGCTTTTGCCTTTTCACAAGACAAGAATCCGAATAATAGGATTACAATATTTAATAATATTTTAACAATTACTAAGACAGTAGTTGGTTGAAAACTATTTAAGCAAATAAAAGATCCAAAAATACTGAATCCAATAGCACCAAAGCCTAACCAATAGGTTAAGGAATTCGCTCTATAGCGTAGCATCTCTGACTTTATATGACGAACTTCTTCAGGTGTCATATCTAAAGACGCTTGATTTTCTAGTTCATTAGTCATTGTTAGCTACCGCCCTTTCTATAATTTGAGTTCTTCTTTCCTTAGTCTCATTATACTTAAATACAGTATAAGCAATTATTAATGCAGAATATACAATCATAATAATAAATATTACTGTATAAATGATAAACGTTGTAGATGTACAAGAATATAGATCTGGTATTACTTCTGGATGCTGTGATGCGTATGTTGTAGTTGTTAGATTCTGTAGAACAGATACCCAATTTAACAAATCATAATTTGCATTGAATCTCCCCATAAGAAGAGCATTTCTAATTAATAAAACAATATTAAATATAATAACTATAGCAGGAGAAACAATTCCTACAATTAAATTACTTTTATAATATACTTTTCTGCTATGATTTGAAAATATAAACAAGGCAGCTACAGCAATCAAAGTCACTATACCTGAAATAACAATGAAATCATTTACTGATGCTAAATTCTTTTGAAAATCATATACTGTTCGTGCTAAATCATCGGTAAAACCATTTGGATATACATCTTTAGCTTTTTCAAAACCTTGATAAACATTTAGATTTGTCAAACCCAACACATCATTACCATAATCCTGAGAAAATAATACTTTTCCATTTGAAATTTGATAAAAAACATGAACATGTGTATACTCAGTTGCATAAGCCACACATGAAATTAGTAAAGCAAAACCTAACACCAAAAAGATTATGAAAAAAATCTTACTATGATTAGAAAAAAATTTTTTCACCTTTTAACCTCCTTTATTAAGGTTATGATATGTTGGTGAAAGTGAAACACTTCCACCAACATCAATCATAAAAATTATTTTAAACGTTCATTCAACTATGATATTGCATAATCAGGAATACAATCATAACCAGCAGATTGCTTGATTGCATTTGCATAAGCATATAAGAATTTCTTATCCTTAACAGAGAATATAGTTGCATTTACAGATTGTGCATAAGTAAAGTTACCATAATCCTCTTTTGAAATTTCTGCAGTTCCTAATGCAGCAGAGCCACCCTTAGTATTAACTACAATTACCCATCCAGAAGCTGGATTACTACATGCCTTTGCCCAGAATGCGGTAATAGCACCATATTCATTTTTTGCATCAGTATAAGAACCAGACTTAGGAACTGTAGTATTCCAAGTAAATCCTTCAACACCCTCAACATCGGTTACGTTCTTTACAACTACACCAGCTGCGATTGCTGCTTGAAGATTACTTAAACCAACACGTCCATAAGCATTTGTAGCTTGTAAATCACAACCTTTAGAACGAATATGTCCAATACCATGAGTTGCACCAATATTTTCACGCATAAAGTTATAGAATCCTTTACCACTGCTTGAGAACATTTCCTTAGTCGTTGGTGACATAACAGGTGTTAAATTATCCCAATCTGTTGCAGAAGCAGCACCTAATAAATCAGTAGAAACCATTGCTTTTCCTTCTTCAGTTCCAGTAGGATGTGCCCAATACTCTTCTGGACCAAAGCTTTGAATATAGGTACCCATATTAGAGAACATATAATCCATAATTCTTAAAGCACCCTTAAGATTGTCTGTTGTTGTAGGAATAACCCAAGAACCTGTCTTTAAAGCTGTATTAGCCTCAACATAACGTGTAATTGTCTTACCAGTCATATCTGTTAAATGTTGATCATGCTTCCAAGTTTTTTCTGTTGCCCAATAAGTGAATGGAGGTAATACAGGACGTACACCTTTTGATTCATATTGAACTTTTCTTGTGCTTGGATCAGTACCAATTCCTTCTACCTTATCATTAGTAGCAGCTGTAGCAGCACCAAAGTCCCAACACATAAATCCATAACCCCAATCGGAATTATTCTTATAATAATATCTATCAATATATCTAGTTCCTGAAGTTGAAGATGGTTTATTCCAGAATTCCTTTAGGATTAATCCCTCTTCATACATTTGAGAAATATACTCTAATGCTTCATAAGTACCAATGGTAGTTTGAGCATCATGTAATTTACCGTTAGCATCGAAATATAATTTTTGTTGAGCTGAAGAAACACCCTGAACTCCCCATAATTGAGCAATTTGGTTAACAGTATTAACACGGTTATCTGCTTCACCACGTACAAAGAATGTTACGATTTCTTTTGACTCATCACCAGAAATTAAGCCTGGGTTAGCCTTGATAACACGCATTAAAGCGATTAATTCATCAACATTGTAGCAAGCCTTCTTTGATGTGAAAATTTCAGATGGTTTAGCATATAATTTTCCTGAACCCATGTAATCTCCATAAGCATCTTTTAAATATTTATTGAATTGTTCTGCTAATTGTTTACCAGTACATCCAGCAGCAAGTAATTCATTTTGCTGTAAAACAATATTCTTAACAAGCTTAACTTTTAAATCTACAGTCTTATTATTATCGTCAATAACCTTTAAAGTTGTTGCTTCTTTATAATTATTTGCAGAATCCATAAATGGCTTATATGCACCTGTTTGAACTACATTAGCAGCAGGATCTGAACCACCATTTGTCTTTCCTTCATCATATTTTGCTTTTTCATCATCTAAAACAAATTCAACTAATTGAGTGTCCATTACAAACATTCTCTCTAGGTTGTTTTGTCCTTCATAATATGGAGTATAGTATAAAGTTTCATTATTTGTACCATATCCCTTAATTAAAGACTTTGCCTGTGAAGGATATTTTTTAAGCCATGCCTTGAAATTTGGCATTTCATCAATATGATCCATTAGGTTAACAGCCTTACCAGCTGAACTCATGGCTGAGATTTCTTTATCTGCAAGAGATAATAAATCAATTTTTTGTTTAGCTGAAGTTTCACTTGCAAAGTTATTTGCTTCAACCTTTGCATAGGTATTTGTAGAACCATCAGTTGTATAGCTTGAAGCTTCCTTTATATTGGTTCTTGTTTTTTCTCCTATAGCTCTCCAAGTAGGTAATAAAGAACCCTTAACATATGTTCTTCCATCTACTTTATTTTTGTAAGATTGTGCACTTACATAAGTAATACCAGATTCTCCACTATAGTTAAGATTGATATCAACACGTCCACCGTCTGAATCATAAACTTCATCAGCAGGGGCGTTTACATAGGTATGACCATCATCAATTTTTGCATCCCATTCTTCGTAATTTGCATTATCGCTAGGTCCACAGCTTGCTAATGCTAAACAAGAAGCTGCAGCCAAACCAAATAAAGCTACTTTTTTTGTTTTCATTTTTTTCTCCTTAAATCTTCTTTCCTTTTAATTTTTTCTATTCTTTAACTCCACCAACATTGACACCTGCTGCAAAATATTTTTGCAACTTAGGATATACAATGATAACTGGAATGATAGAACAAACAATAAATGCATATTGTAATGCATAAGTAGAAAAATCTACTACAGTACCATCCTCTATTTGACGTATAATTTTAGCCAATGTAACTTTTATAAATACTGTCAAAGGTTGGTCTGATTCGCCCAAAAGCATTTGAGCCCATAAATATCCATTCCAACGACTTACTGCAAAAAACATTGCAACGGTGATAATGGATGATTTTGACATAGGAACATATACCTTAGTCAAAATTTGGAATTCTGTTGCACCATCGATTGTAGCGGCTTCTTCTATTTCCTTTGGAATACCACTAAAATAATTTCTCAACAAAATCATGTTAAATGCATTAAAGCCTAAGCAAATAATGAACATATAGCGGTTATTTACACCAAAACGAATAAAGTTTTGTAAAGTTGGAATCATACCAGCTCCAAACCACATCGTAAAGGATAGCATAAAGTTAAAACCACGTCTAAACATTAATCTTGTTTTAGATAGCGCATATGCACCAGTTATTGCAACTAGCATAGAAACTAAGGTTCCATATATTGTAATAAAGAAGGTATTACAATAGGATAACCAAAATTGCTTTTGGCTCAATGCATATTGATATACAGATACATTAAAACCTACTGGCCATAGAAATACCTTTCCTGTATCAATAGCATCTTTAGACGAAACAGATGCTGATAAAATGTACACAAAAGGATATAAACAGCATAAGGCAAATATTGTCAATATAGCATAAGACAAAATTTTAAATATAATTTCGCTTGAATCTAATCTCTTCATTCTTTCACCTCATACTTTAGAATAATGACGTTGTGGAAACACGTCTACTGATTGCATTAGCTCCAAGAACTAATACCATTGCTAAAATAGAATTGAACAAGTCTGCAACAATACCTGCTTGGGCAATAATTGCTCCCTTATAATCCGGATCCTTTCCTGACATTCGGTATACAAAGGATGAAACTACGTCTCCTGTTTCATATGCTGAAGGCTTATCTCCTATTAATAAGATTACTTTTTCATAACCGATACTTAAAATATGACCTATTTTCATAATAAGCATAATTGTAAGTGTTGGTGCCATTCCTGGGAATGTTATATAACGAATCTGCTGTAATTTTGATGCTCCATCTATTCTTGCTGCTTCATAGCTTGTTGGAGAAATGGCTAAAATAGCCGCAAAATAAACAATAGATCCATAACCTGCTCCTTCCCAAATGCCTGAAATTTGATAGATTGGTCTAAAAAATTTCGGTTGAGCTAACAAGGTTTCCTTTGAATATGTCAAATTCATTGCTTTACATGCCATATACAAAATACCACCACTAGGATTACTTTGAGTGGCTCCTTCACACCATAAACCAATAATTGTTGTAACAACTACTGTTGAAACGAAATGTGGTAAATAAGAAGCAACCTGCAAAAAGCTTCGATATCCTGTACATTTAATTTCACTAAATAGTAAGGCTAAGAAAATAGGAATAGGAAATCCTAAAATCAAACCATACATACTATTTACAAAAGTGTTTCTAAAAGCTAGCCAAAATCTAGGACTCATATTTCCTGAAAAGATATATTGAGCCCAATATAATCCTGCCCACTCTCCATTGTACATTGAAGTATCACTACCCCATTTAAAGCCTGTTAATAATCCGCCAATTGGGAAGTACTTAAATAATACCAAAAACAGCAACATAGGAATTAGTAAAACATATAAACGCCAATCTTTAATTAGAGTCTGAAGGGTACGCTTCCACTTTGTACGTTCGACTTCATCGATAACGTTTTGATCACGTTCAACTACTTGTTGCATAAATTTTAACACCGTCCTTTAACTTAATTTTTTTCCGAGTCTACTGCAGGTTTAGACTCCTCTTCTGCTTCAACTGCTTCAGAGGACTCTAGAATTTTAAACTCTTCCTCATCTTTTTTAAGCATTTCAGCATTTTCTTTATCTTCAACGAGTTTATCAACAACATTGTTCATAACTCCTTGAGACCTTAAAATAATTGCGCCTATTATAGAAATAGCTAGGCCTAGCAGGTTGTAAACAACCCCATAATCCATATAATAATTACTTACTATATCGGTTCCATCTACAGGATGCTTTACAACAACAGTATACAAGCTTTCTCCTACCACAAACGGATTTCCATTTGCAATTAACCTATAAAAGAAAAGCTGTACAAAATTATATAAGAAATAATTGAATAGCATTATCCCTATCAACCAACCAATCGAACGAACTGTTTTCTTTGTTCCCCTTTTTTTGAAAACAATCACATCTAACCCTATGACCAATAATCCTAATGCTATAGAAAGATAGCATTTCCAATCATAAACGGAAGCTAAGCCCTTTATTACATGGAAATGTCCCCCTAATATGGTTGCAGCTGCTAGAATTGGAATGGTCGTTAATCCCCAAAGGTTCCATCGTACAACTGCAATAAATACTATTAATAATGAAAATGTTGTTGTTGGTATGGCATCTAATACAAAGCCTGACATCTTCGTACATAAGGATTCTAATACAAAGCCTATCACTACGAGCAATAGTAAATCCTGAATCATATATATCTTTAAGCTTTTTATAATACCACCTCATTGACCTACAGAACAACACATATAACCTTACCCAAATAAAGCGCTTTAAAATAGCGCTTACATAAGTTATATCAATATTTTAATACCTTTGGTAAATAATGTCAATAGAAAACGCTTAACTTTTTTTGTCAATTTTTGATTTATTTCAATTTGAATTTAAAAATACAATTTAAATGAAATGTGGTATAATGAAAAAAGGGGTGAAAAATTTATGATAAAAAAAGTAAATTCTAAAATGAAACTATCGAAAATTTTACAGGAAACTCATGCAGGAGATGTTCTGGTTTTGGAGGATGGAATTTATCAAGAAAAGATAGAGGTTTGGGTTCCACAAATTACTATACGTGCAGAGCATCCACATAAAGCCATTTTAACCAATAAGGATTATGCTCATAAAATCATGGAGGATAATAATGAATGTAACACCTTTAGAACATATACCTTATATATAGGATCAAATGAGGTTTGCTTAAAGGATTTGGTTATTCAAAATGAAGCAATTCCTTCTTCTATTTATGGACAGGCAGTTGCTTTACATGTTGATGGAGATGAATTCATATGTGATAATTGTATAATAAGAAGTGCTCAGGATACCCTGTTTACAGGTCCTATGCCCGCTGATTTATTACAAAGATATCAAGGATTTTATCCGCCACAAAAGCTAATAGGAAACCCTTCTAAACAATATTATAATCAATGCTTAATTCAAGGTGATGTAGATTTTATTTTTGGATGTGCTACTACTCTCTTTGAGGAATGTACGATTGAAACCATAAAACGAAATAATCCAAATGCCTCTTATGTTTGTGCTCCTTCTCATCCTATAGAATTGCCATTTGGATATCTATTTCATAAGTGTAAATTCATTGGTAGTGAGCCTGCGTATCTAGCAAGACCATGGAGAGATTATGGTTGTGCAGCATTCATTGAATGTGATATGGATGATCATATTTTACCAGAGGGATATAATAAATGGAATCAAACAAATCGTGACAAGACAGCTAGATTCTTTGAATATACTCCTTCTAAGGATTTGAGTCACCGTGTTACTTGGGCAAAAATATTAGATTCTACAAAAGCGACAAAATATTATGCAGAATTTATAGATTTTTTGTCTTTTATAAAAAAGAAATAATTGGAATGTATATATTTCGACACCATTCGACCATTTAGATAAAACTCGGCAAATTTCGATTGGTATTTAATGTAAAAGATTGTCGATTTGATAAAAAGTTTTTATAAAATTTAAAAATTCTCTTGTATTTCACAAAAATATATTTTATTATATCTCATGTAAATACGGGAGGATGAATATATATGACAAATATTGTTGTAGCTGACGATAATAAGGAAATATTAAGCATGGTCAGCGAATTCTTAAAAATGCAACCTAATATGGAGGTTGTCAAAACTTTTTCTGGTGGTAAGGAATTACTGAATTATTTAGAGACAAATACCGCGGATATTCTACTACTGGATGTTTTTATGCCTGATTTAGACGGTATTAATGCCCTAAATGAGATTAAAACAAATTCAAAATATAATAGACCAAGTAAAATTGTTATTATAACAGCGTTTAATACTGAATCTATTATGGCAAAAACGTCAGCCTTAGGAGCAGATTATTTTATAGTAAAGCCGATTGATTTAAGTAATCTACAAAAAACATTTAACCAGCTCATCAATGATGAGACAGCAAAGGGTACTACCTATAATTTGAAAGAAAAGGTAAAAGAATCCAGTGGGGATTTGGATACAGAGATTACAGAAATACTTCATGAAATCGGAGTTCCTGCACATATTAAAGGATATCTATACTTGCGTGAAGCCATAACTATGGTTTATAATAATGTAGATATATTAGGAGCAATCACGAAATATTTATATCCAACGGTTGCTAAAAAATATAAAACGACTTCTTCTCGTGTAGAACGTGCTATTCGTCATTCGATAGAGGTTGCCTGGAATAGAGGCAATGTAGATGCGATTTCTCAAATTTTTGCTTACACTATTAGTTATAACAAAAGCAAACCCACAAATTCAGAATTCATTGCTATGATTGCAGATAAGTTGAGACTAGCCCATAAGGTTGTATATTAGTCGTATATGATAAAAGACACCTAGTATTTTCACTAGGCGTCTTTTATTTTAGTAAAGCATAGCTCATATAATTTTTGTTGAAAGCCTAATTGCTTCATCCATTCTTTAACAAGATGTAGCGACTCTTCCTTTTTATGCCCGGAATAGACAGCTCTAAGCAAAATATTTTTAGGCGTTGAATCCCAATCGACAAATTCAAGGGCCTGAACCTTATATCCATAATACTCCAGTATAGCAGCTCGTATGGAATCTGTTAGAATCGCCGAAAATCTCTCTTTCAAAATACCATATTTGGATATAGGTAAAATAGAATTTGACTTCAATTGAAGATTTACCTCATGTTGACAGCATGGCACAGAAAAGATATATCTACATTTCATTTGTATTGCATGAAATAATGCAAAGTCTGTTGCTGTATCACATGCATGTAATGTCACAATCATATCAACCTTTTCTTCATTTTTAAAAGCGGATATATCTCCTTCTATAAAATGTAACTGATCATAATTATATTCCCTAGCAATTTTATTACAATGCTGAATTACATCCTTTTTCAAATCCAATCCTATAATATCACATTGAATTTTTTTGACAAAGGTTAAATAATAATATAATATAAAGGTTAAATAGCTCTTTCCACAGCCAAAATCAATAATTTTTAGATACGTTTCTGCTTGTATTTCATCTTCTATCATTTCTAAAAAACGATTGATTTGCTTATATTTATCAAATTTGGCTTTAACAATTTTTCCAGTAGGGGTCATAATTCCCAAATCAATTAGAGGAGGAATAATCATTCCCTCTTCTAATAAATATTGTTTCTTTTTATTATGCTCTAATACAACAAACGCACTTTGCTGACGAACCTTATTCGTTAGTATTTTTCCTTTTTTCGTTCTTCTATAGCCATATTTATAATCCTGAGTATAAAGCTCTAAGCTCATAAAGGATGTATCCAAAATATTATTTAAATACATATCGATTTGATCCAAAGCTATATTCTCATGAATTACCTGTTGCTTCGTGAATGAGCTAATTTGTATTACCTCTTGATTTCTTATTAAAATTCTTTGAAGCTTTATCCTTTGATAGAGCTGTTCTTTTTGTACAGGAATAGAAAATGTCCCCTTTATCATATCTTTAGGAAATTCTATATTCATAAAAGCTCCTTTCTAACAAAAGAGACATCAGAAATCTGATGTCCCTAATTTTTAAATTGTATTAATCCTCAATCTCAGCATTCTTAAAATATGCGACTACAGATAAGGCTGCAGATTCAGCCAATTGCTTTGTAGTATAGGACTCTCCTACGGTTGCAAGTCTTCCACTTGCTGTATATAAATTATAATGGAAATTATTATTTTTATCTTTCAATATTTTGAATGATCCAGTTTCAACATTCTTTTTAAAGCTTTCAATTGAGCTTAATGCTCCATTTTTAGAGGTATAGCCCTCAGCTTGACAAAGGATATGGCCATTGGAAGCCTTTAAATCCCAACTGAATTCTCCATCAAATTTCTCAACAACATATTTCCCACCAAGCTTTTCTTCTACCTTAGAGGTATCTAGAAAAGCCTCAACGATATTATCAGAGGTTTTAGGGGCATCAATTTCTACAACGGTAGCCTTTAATGCGAAGTTTTTAAATGATTCAGAGGAACGAACAGCACTCTTTTCAGTAGTGTAGCTAGAACTCAAAGCTAAAACTCTATAGTTTTTAGAAGTTAATTTAAATTTATATAGACCCTTTTTATCTTTAAAAATACGTATTTCACCAATTTCAATATTACGCTTAACAGCTTCAATTGATTTTAAGGCACTATCCTTTGTGGTATATACCTCACTTACAACTAAAATCTCACCATTGGAAGCTTTCAATCTATATTGAAATCCATCACCAGAAGGATATACTTCGAATTTACCCGTATAGGTTCTTCCATTAGCTGCTGGCTGAGCTGCTTTACTTGCAGCTTTTGTTGTTGTTGCTTTTTTTGCTGGCTCACTCTTGGCAACTGTAGTTTTCTTTGCTGGTTCTTTTTTTGTTGTAGCCTTTTTAACTGGTTCTTCTTTAGGCTCTGCTTTTTTTGCTGGTGCTTTCTTTACAGTTTCCACCTTCTTTGTTGTCTCCTTAGGCGCTTCGGCTTTTTTAGTAGGAGTTTTCTTAGAAGTAGTTTTTTTCGCAGGAGTTTTTTCTTCCTTCTTTTCTTCAGCTTGGACTGGTTCCTCGACTTTTTCCTCTACAACCGTTTCCTTCACAGGCTCTGCATCTGCTTTTTTTGCTGAAGCATTTTTAGTTGTTTTTTTCTTGGCAGGAGCTTTCTTTTCCTTTACTTCTTCTTGAACTGGTTCTTCTTTCTTTTCTTCTACAACAGGTTCTGCAACAGGCTCTGGTTCAGCCTCTACCTTTGGTTCTTCTTGAACTGGCTCTTCTTTCTTTTCTTCCACAACAGGTTCTGCAACAGGCTCTGGTTCAGCCTCTACCTTTGGCTCTTCTTGGACTGGCTCTTCTACTTTTTCCTCTACAACAGCTTCTTTAACAGGCTCTGCATCTGCCTTTGATTCATCTTCTTTTGATTCTTCAGCTGAAGCCTGTTTGCTTTGTGCTTCTAAAGCCTCATATTTCTTATCTCTTTGCTTTTGTACTATTTTGGATGCAATTAAAACGATAACAACTAGAGCTAAAGCAATTAAAATAGCAGTGAAAAACACAATGTCAACTTGATTTGTAAAAAATCCACTACTTGCTAATAAATTTAAAAACATTCTAGACACCTCATTCATTTATATTCTATATTCTATTATAAACTAAAGCAAAACTTTTTTCTACAAAAAATAGAAAAAATTATAACATTTTTCTAATGTTTTTTAAAAAAGAATCGTTCTATAAAACCATATATGGAAAAATTTTCATTTTTGCCTTAAAAATAGTTGCAAGCAAACTGAAATTTCATTTTTGCTTTAAACTTTCACCAGTTTAACATTTAAATGTTATAATGAATTTTCTAGTAAAATAAAAGAAAAAAATACAAAGATCAAAAATCAAAACAAATCTTCAACTCCTATATTCATTAAGCATAAACCATAACTGAATTTGCATTACTAACTATTTTACTTTTAGCTTCTACTATAATTGATTATATCGAAAGAAAATACTTTATTTAAAATTCAAAAAAACATTTTTATATGTCATTTTTGTCCTTTACCAAACAAAATCTAAAATAGAATAATTAAACAAATATGCTTATTTTTTTATCCTAATCAATTAAGCACAGAAATTTCAATTTAAGAATCAAAGAAAGTTTAACATATAATGAAATATAAATAAATCAAATGTATTTAAGCATAAAAAAATAGAGCCTTATTCAATCATAAGACTCTAGGCTTGATAACGCTGGAATTGTTGCTCTATTCCTGTAGCGACTTTTCTATCGGACTCCCGTCGCTATCCTTTTTAAAATAACTTGAAATATCAAGATATTTATATAAAAAAATGGAGCAAGCGAAGGGAATCGAACCCTCGTCATTAGCTTGGAAGGCTAAGGTTCTACCATTAAACTACGCTTGCTTGTAACTGGTCGGAAAGACAGGATTTGAACCTGCGACCTCCTGGTCCCAAACCAGGCGCTCTACCAAGCTAAGCTACTTTCCGATCTATTCGATTAAGTGAAAATCTTTTTTCACGCTCGTATATTGTATCACAATCAATATAATAATGCAAGTGCTTTTATAAATTTTTTAAATAAAAATAAAGACTGAAACTCAGTCTTAAAGGTAGATTTATATGTAGGCTAGAGGGAAAACCCTCTAGCTTACATAGATGCATTTAGAAGAATCCAAAGGAATTGCGATTGCAGCAGGTATTTCCTGTCTGAATTGTAGGAGTATTATCAAAGTATAATGCGATAGCACGAGCAATTATATCGCATAAATTGCAATCCTGGATAATTTCAACAGGATCTGTATTGATAAATGCCTGATAATATTCCATATTATTACAGCAATTTTCTCTAATAGATATTCTTGCTATACAATAAACAGAGGTAGGAACATTACAAGGTGTAGCTACCAAATCATAAGTTGTTTCATTAATTTGATTCAACTCATATTTGAAAGTAGTATTCCCTACTAAAATTTCTTGTTTTCCTTCGTTTCTACAATCATGATCTTGATGACACATATTTAAATCTCCCTTCGTAGCAGTTGCTACAGTAATAATATATGAAGCAAGATCAAATTGGTATGGGTTATTATAATATATGAAGTTTTATTGTATCTGTAATAGCATTTCCAACAGAGGATGCTCCTGTAATGATTACCTTATCCCCTTTATGAACGACATTCGTTTCTAATGCTTTTTCTATCGCATAGGTGAAAAGCTCTTCTATTGAATTTTTCTTTTCTGCATATACAGGATATACATTCCATGCTAAATTTAATTGACGACAGGCCTTCTCATTTACTGTTACTGCAATTATAGGACAGTCAGGACGATAAGCAGATAATTTAAATGCAGTCAATCCATGAGCAGTAACACAAATGATCGCTTTAGCATCCACCTGATAAGCAGCATTTACTGCGGCATTACAAATCGCAGATAAGAAATCTTCTCCCAAATCCAAATGATTTTGAGCAAATATCCTTTTAAAATCAATATTACTTTCTGTAAAGGTTGCAATATCCTTCATAGCAGTAACAGATTCTAAAGGATATTTTCCAGCAGCTGATTCACCAGACAACATAATTGCTGTAGTTTTATCATAAATTGCATTAGCAACATCGCTTACCTCAGCACGAGTAGGTCTAGGATTAGTTTGCATAGAGTCAAGCATTTGAGTTGCTGTGACAACAATCTTTCCAGCCTTATAGCACTTATCAATAAGTTCCTTTTGGATTGCTGGAAGCATTTTAAACGGAACCTCTACCCCCATATCCCCACGTGCTACCATAATACCATCAGAAACCTCAATAATTTCATCCATTTTTTCAATACCCTCAGTATTTTCAATTTTGGATATAATTCTTATCTTCCCTGAAGTATCGTATTGATCTAATAGCTTTCTTAATTCTAAAACATCCTCTTTTCTTCTTACAAAGGAGGCAGCTATATAATCTACACACTGCTCTATACCAAAGATAATATCTGAACGATCAACCTCTGATATATATGGCATATCCACAATAACATTAGGAATATTAATAGATTTTCGATCCGATAAGGATGCATCATTTAATACCTTACATACAACATTTTTTCCTTCAGTTCTTAAAACCTCAAAGGATACCTTACCATCATCCGCTAATATTTTAGTTCCTGGTTGATTTACATAAACTGCCAAATCTGGATAAGTCAATCCTACCTTTGTTTCATCACCAATCAAATCATAATCAGAACAGAATGTAAATTCTTGATCCTTTTTTAATTCAACCTTCTTGTTTTTAAATAGACGTACTCGAATTTCAGGACCTTTCGTATCCAATAAAATAGGTAGTGGAATACCTAATTCCTCTCTTACTCTTTTTACTCGGTCCATTCTTACCTTTTGCTCCTCATGAGTGCCATGAGAAAAGTTTAATCTTGCACAATCCAAACCGTTTCTTATCATTTTTTTCAGCATATCATCAGAATCACATGCTGGTCCTAAAGTACAAATAATTTTTGTTTTACGCATACACTTCACCTCTACTATAATATTACCACAAAACAATAAAAAAATCACTACTCTTCGTAAAAGTATTCACATAAACTAAACCTGTTCTTATATTTTTTTCAAGAAAAAATATTCAGCGTAACCATCTGTGGTGTTTTCATATCCACCTACAATTTCGTAATGTAATGCTTCATAAAATTCTTTTCCTTGCCAACCAAATGTATCAAGACGAATGGTATTTATCCCCATATCTTTAGCACGTACTTCCATTTCCTTCATTAGAAGGGTTCCATACCCTTTTCTTCTATACTCCGCCTCAACAAATACTGTCGAAACATATAAAATTCTATATGCTGTAATACATGCATCTAACCCTGCAATTATTTTGCCATCTACTTCAATACCTATTTGGATTTTTCCATCCATTTTATATTTGATTTGTTTTTCGTCAAATTCACTTAAGTGATTCTCAATCTTATTTACTTGTTCCTCATTCAAATCTACAACTTTCATAAGTATACCTACTTCCCTAATATCACTTTCCAATGTCATAAAAAAGAAAAACTTTGACATTTTCATATCAAAGTAAATCACTTCGTGGTGCCGAAAAAAGGAATCGAACCCTCAACCTACTGATTACAAGTCAGTTGCTCTACCAATTGAGCTATTTCGGCAAGATGGTGGAGGTTGACGGGCTCGAACCGCCGACCCTCTGCTTGTAAGGCAGATGCTCTCCCAACTGAGCTAAACCTCCAATTATTTACTTGCATTTCTTATTATAACCTAAAACCACAAGAAATCAAGTAAAATTTTTTGTTTTAGATAAAAAGTATTTATTTTTTCGCTTTTAGGAGATTTGTTTTAAACGTTTGGGCTCTTTATAATATGATAAAACTACAATTCGATTTTTTTTAGAATCGTAGGCTATATTCATTTTTTTCCCAGTAAAGTCATAAGTAAAGTAAAAGTCTATATCAAGTGGATGGTAGGAAAACATATGTGTTGTTCGTATGAATTTTTCAGTCCCATCCTCTAATTTAAAAAGAACTTGATAGGAAAATGCTCTAAATAATATGTGATGGTCTGGTTGACCAAATCTAACAACATATACCTTCATCTTCTTTATATTCTTTTTTATATAAATGTATCTATATAATGGATAGATTGTAACCAAAACATCAAAAGCAAATATGTGTGCAAGCCCAAGGCCTACAGCTCTCCATCCCAACAAAAAGAGGGGAATAAAAAATATCACACTTATTATTAGTGCCCCTACATTCCATATGAGCATTACTCTCTTAAAAAAATTCAATTCAAGATTTCCTTGCATTTTCATCACCTATATATATATATTATAAAAGGAAAAACATATTTTGTAAAATTATGAAATTAAATCTTCTATAAAAGTTTTTTGTTACAATAATGTTAATTTAAACGCTAAGGCTCTAAATTATAAGATAAAACTACAATTCGATTTTTTTTAGAATCGTAGGCTATATTCATTTTTCTCCCATCAAAGTCCTGAGTAAAGTAACAGTCTATAGAATATTTATGGTAGGAAAACATATGTGTTGTTCGTATGGATTTTTCAGTACCATCCTCTAATTTAAAAAGAACCTCATAGGAAAATGCTCTAAATAATATGTGATGTTCTGCTTGACCAAATCTAACAACATATACCTTCATCTTCTTTATATTCTTTTTTATATAAATGTATCTATATAATGGATAGATCATAACTAAAACATCAAAAGCACATATGTGTGCAAGCACAATGCCTACAGCTCCCCATCCCAACAAAAGAGAGGGGATAAAATATATCACACTTATAATTAGTACATCTACATTCCATATGATCATTAATCTCTTAAAAAATTTCAATTCAAGATTTTCTTTCATTATCATCACCCAAATATATTATACAATGAAAAACATATTTTGTAAAATTATGAATTTAAATCTTCTATAAAGTGGTCCATTTCTATCGTCTTATTGCCAAATTTAAATACACTACAATCCTCTAATACGTTTTGAAAAATCTTTCCAACCTCACAATTTAAAATACTCTGTAGGTTATCTTCATTAAATTGATATCTAGATATAAGGCTGAGTGCCCATGCCTTATGCTTTAATAAAGGTTCTTTATTTAAAGTACTTATATCCTCTTTTTTTAGAAGTATCCATTTTAAAAGATCCAATTCCTCCTTTAATCGTTTTGGAAGGACAGCTAATCCCATAACCTCTATTAATCCTATATTCTCTTTTTTGATATGATGGAGGTCTTGTCTTGGATGAAATATACCATCAGGATAGATTTCATTTACTCGATTATTTCTTAGGGTTAAATAAAGAATATATTCCTCATTAATTTTTCTTGCGATTGGAGTGATCGTGTTATGCCGTATTCCATTGGATGATGAAATAATTTCAATGCTTGGACGATTATAAGTCTCCCATGTCTTTAAGATTGCACTAGATAGCTCTAAAATTTCTTTTCTATCTCTGCCTTTTAAACAAAGTGTATCTAAGGGCCAATGGATGTATTCAATACGTGTATTTCCATATTTTTTCAGCTTATATTCCTTTAGAAGGGTTGCTTTAAACATTGGGAACTCATATCTTCCTCCTTGAAAATGATCATGAGATAAAATAGAACCACCAACAATGGGTAAATCCGCATTAGATCCAATAAAATAATGCTCAAATTGATCGACAAAATCCAGCAATTTTATAATTGTGTCCTTTTCAATTTTCATGGGAACATGATTTTTATTAAAGAGTATAGCATGCTCATTATAATATGAATAAGGAGAATATTGAAAATAATATTTTTCATGATTTAATTCTATAGGAATTACTCTAAGATTTTGTCTTGCATCCTGCTTTATATTTCCAGCAAAGCCCAAATTTTCATAGCATAATGCACAGGAGGGATAATTTAAGCTAGGTGTATTTTTTAGCTGGGCAATCTGTTTGGGGTCCTTTTCAGGCTTACTTAAATTGATGGTAATATCCAAAATGCCATATGCACAGGAATATGTATAGCATATATTTTTAGCTATCCTATCCATATGAATATAATTTGATGATATAGCTAAATCATAAAAATAATTCGTCGCTTGAATTTTGTCTACAGCATACATTTGCATAAAGTTTTGAACTACAACAGATGGCTTGGGCATCATGATATCCATAAGCCTTGTTGAAAATAAATCGTAGGTGGTTATCGTATTATCACAAAGGATATGCTTATCATATGCATAATCACAAATATGCTCTAATAAAGTATAGATATCTTGTTGCTCTACGGATTCAAAATAAAAGGTACTTTCCTTTAAAATATCAATATAAAGATTTGCACAGTAGATGGAATCTAGTTCAGTTATTAAGCCTTTTCTTAAGCCATATTCCAAAAGCTGATTGATAAGATAATTCCCTGATTTCCTCATTATGCAATCCTTTTTGTTCGATTACTCGTTTCAGCAAGATAAATATCACAGGCATAGCCTATTTTATCTAGATATGCTTTCTTTACCTTAGATATAACCTCATCCACAGCTTCCTTCTTTACTATAGCTATGGCACAGCCTGCAAAGCCTGCCCCAATCATTCTAGCCCCTAAAACACCTGCTGAGGCTTGAGTCACTTCCACAATGGTATCTAATTCTTTTCCAGTTACTTCGTAGTTTTCTTTTAAGGACTGATGTGATTCATTAAGTAGCTTTCCTACTGTTTCTAAATCTAATTCAAGTAAGGCTTTATACGTTTTTTTCACTCTATCCATTTCACTTATGACATGATATACCCTTTTATAGATGGTTTCATCTACTAAATTTTTATCAAGAAAATGAATATCCTTTGGCTCAAGCTCGCATAAAAAATCTACCTTTTTATAAGAGCTTCTTATCCATTCAAGTCCTTGTTCACATTCTTTTCTTCTTTCGTTATATTTTGAAGTAACCAAATCTCGTCTTTTATTTGTATTTAGAATTAAAATGACATGATTCTTTAAATCAAGAGGTGCATAATGATATTCTAATGTAGCACAATCCAGTAGGATTGCGTGATTTTTTTTGCTCATACCTATCGCAAATTGATCCATAATACCACATTTTAATCCAACAAAGTTGTTTTCTGCTCTTTGACTTATTTGTACCAAATCCAAATCTGTTAGCTCTAAATCATTTAAATCACGAATAATTTCACAAAAAAGCAATTCTAAGGAAGCACTTGAGGATAGGGATGCCCCATTGGGTAAATTACCTACAATATAGGCATTAAAGCCTTGATAAAGGGAATGCCCCGCTTTATATAGTTCATGAATAACTCCTTTTACGTAATCTGTCCATCGATTCTCTTTTTTTAAATCTTTAGATAACGCAAAGCTCACCACTCCCGCTTCTGAAAAGTTTTCTGAATAAAGAGATATCTTTTGATCTCTTCTTAAGGAAACTACAGCATAGGTGCCTAAAGATATGGCACAGGGAAATACTAGACCGCCATTGTAATCAATATGCTCTCCTATTAGGTTGATTCTTCCTGGAGAAAAATAATATTTTAAATTTCCAGGATTATAAAATATTGTATCAAATTTTTGCTTCAGCTCTTCTTTATTCATTTTGCTTTACCTCATTTACCTCAAATTTATAGTGTATGTTATGAAGATATCGATCTCCCTTTTTTAAAATGGCAGAATCAACCTTATCCATATTAATGCCATTCGGTATGAATTGGCATTCTAAGCAAATGGAATGATAGGGTTGAATTGAAATCTGATTCTCCTGAAATAATAGCTTTTCAGGATAGCAGCCAGCATAGCACACAATCGCAGGATAGGAGGTACTTACCGATAGCTTTCTTTTGCTTATATCATCATAAAGTACTGCGATAAGCTCCTTTTGTTCATCTGATTTCATCCAGCAATGATCATATCCCTTCGCCTTATGATTTTGAAGACCATCATCATATATATAATCCTGAATGGCATGACTTTTCCTAAAGTCCATAACAGGAGATACTTCTTCTATGGCTTCAGTGATTAAATCATCATTTAATTTTGTATAGGTATCACAAAATAGCTGTAATTCCTGATCTAAGATTGTACGCTTTATATCTCCAGAAAGATTAAAGTAAACATGATTCGTCAAGTTGACTAAAGTATCCTTTGTTGTACACGCATCAAAAACCAAATTGATTTCATTGCTCTGCTTCATTATTTGATATGTGATACAATAAGAAACATCCCCTGGAAGATCTCCTTCCTTTTCTATATAGGTAAAAATGATATCTGTTTCTTTTTCTAAATCCTTGATTTGATAGGAAAAGTTTTGGAAAGCAATGCCATCACTTCCCCCATGTAATGCATTAACTCCATTCCAATTTTTTTCCAACTCATATTTCTGATGATGTATTGTACAGTTTCCCTTGTCGATTCTACCAGAAAATCGACCAATACATTTTCCATAATAGCCTGTACTCTTATAAAAATCCTCTAAATAAGAAGGAGTTAAAACAATCGACTCCATTTTATGACTCCTATCTATGACCTTTAGGTTATAAATGGATGCCCCAAAGGTACATAGGGTTACTTCCATTCCTTGCTCATTATTTAAGGTTAGAAAGGTTACATTCTTCACTTTTTTTTCATTTATTCTCATTTCATTTCTCCTTTAGCAAAAGTGAAAAATATACATCACTTTTTATAGGAACAGCCTTTCTTATTTCTTGTTTATTTTATTTTTAAGAATTCAAAGGTAAACTGAATATGATCCTCTGTTATTTTATATTTATCATTCAGCTCGGGTCCACAGGCTGCGGTACCTACACCACTCATTTTATAATCTAAATATAAATATCGCTTCCCGTTATTTATCATTTCATTTCTATGCTTACGGTAATCCTCAAAGGAAAAGCAATCATAACAGAAGCTAAATTCCTTATTTGATTTTATGGCAATATCATCCTCATCTAGCTTGATATATACTGTACCATAATGATCATTCGCATTTTGTGGAACAATATTTCTATAGTTATCCTTGATATGAATGGAATGAAGTCCAAATACACTAGAGGCATGCCGATCAATATAGTTTTCTCCCTTTAATCCTAAATAGGATATAGAGCCATAATTTTCAGGTAATCGGAAACGAATTCCAAAGCGTAAGGGTCCCTTAAAGCGCATTATTTTATCTGCCGCAATATGGATAGCTATCTGGCTTTCTGTTACCTCATAAATGATTTCAACCTCATAAAATGGGGATAATGCTGCAACCCCTAAATAGCCCTTATATACCGTTTGATTCTCTTTTTCTTCTATTGAAAACAAATAAAATCTTGCATTTTTTATTCTTAGATTTTCATATTCAACCTTTGTTTTAATATCATTAGAAACATAAGGTCTTGTTAATACAAATTCCATATCCTTAAATATAGGCTTTTTGTCTATTACTATAGAAGATATGAGACCTTCATGTAAGGAAACTTGCCAATCTGCTTTTTTAGCAGGTAAATATAAGGCTTCCTTAGGCTTAGATACAATACTTTGCTCACTAACAAGGATACCACTTGCCTCGAACAGCCGTATCGTGTATGAATTATAGTTTGAATCCTCCTTAGGCATCTCTATTAAAGGAACCGTTTCCTTTGGCTTTGCTGCAAGGATTAAGGATTTTGTTTCCATAGACTTACCATTAATTAAATATTCAATTTCAAAATGATATTGATTTAAGTCAACAAAATCCATTCTGTTTTTTACATAAATTGTATGATCTTTTATGCTATATTCAACAGGAGCATAGCATTCTCTCACTTCATATACCTGAGGTGTCAAGCTACGATCTAGGTTCACTAGCCCATCACAGCAAAAATCTCCATCGCTGAATTCCTCTTTAAAGTCTCCACCATAGCATTCTAAATTATTTTGGACAATATAGTGATTGGTCCACTCCCATATAAAGGCTCCTGAAAAATTATCATGCTTCCAAAAGGAATCCATATAATCCATTAATTCTCCTGAGGAATTCCCCATAGCATGTGCATATTCACATAAAATGAAAGGCCGATTGAGCTTAGGAACCTCTGCATTACAATACTCAATGGGTGGATACATTCTTGAATAAACATCTAAAATATTTTCTTCAAAAAATCCATTCCCATCTACATTTCTATATGCTCCTTCATAGTGAAGCGGTCTGTCATCATACGCTTTTATTTTTTTGCCATACTCTATGATTTTTTCAGAAAATCCAGACTCATTTCCTAAGGACCATAAAATGACAGATGGATGGTTGATATGCGTGATTACATTTGAAAGCTGTCTTTCAATGATTTGATCATAAAATTGTGGATGAGAAATAATTTCATCCCATAGCTTCATATCATAGCCACCGTCCTGGCGAACAACACCATGAGTTTCTAAATCTGTTTCACTAATTACATATATTCCATTTTTATCACATAAATCATAAAAATAAGGATCAGCAGGATAATGAGACGTTCGAACTGCATTAATATTTAAGGATTTAAAAAGCTCAATATCCTTTTCCATTAGAGCCCTTGTTTCAGCATACCCATTTAAGGAGGAGGAATGTCGATTCACACCATGCATTTTGATGATTCGACCATTTAATAATAAATGGTTCCCCTGAATTTCTATTTTACGAATACCAACATTTTGATAAATGATTTCATGATTATATTCTATTTTTAATTGGTAAAGATTCGGCTCCTCTGCATTCCATAATTTTGCATCAGGAATGGAAAAACAAGCCTCTTTTCCCTTTGCCTCAAGCTTCGTTCCAAAGCCAGTTAGACTTAGCCTAGCTTCCTTATCTAAGGTAATATAGACAAGCCCTTGGTTATTTTGAATATCTGTTTTTATTTTAAAATTTGTTATTCGATCCTTCACTCTTTTTAAAAGATAAATCAGTCGATGAATTCCAGACAATCGAATTTTATCCTGATCCTCTAGATAAGAGGATGGGGTAAACTTTAATACAATAATCCGAATTTCATTTTCTCCATCCACCACTTTATCGGTAATATCGAACTGAAAAACGGCATGAGATATATTTGCAAAACCAACAAACTCCTGATTCACAAATAAATAATAGGCATTATCTATTCCTTCAACCTGAATCAGTATATCTAGATCATCCTTTTTTATATTTAGTTTTTTCGTATATACCTGTGCACTTGTTTTCTTTAATATATACGGTGGAAAATAGGGAAATAAGTATCTATCGTTAGAATATACTGGATTCCCATCCCCATCTAATTCTGCCATATATGGAACTTGAATCTGCTTTTTACAGGATACGGCTATTGCCTTTTCAAAATCAAATTCCTCTTGATAATGATACTTCCACTCCTTTAATTCCTCTTTGAAGCCGCCCTCAACATCAAAATAGTTTGTCAAGGGAAGTGTGCCTACAGAGGTTGTGGGTATTTTATATAATTCCTTTATTTTCATATGCTAAACAATTCTGTTACCAGATATAGAATCAAAAAGATAGCATTTTGTTTCATCAAAGGTAACTTGAATCCGATCTCCTATTTCAAATTTGTATGTATTGGGCAATTTCATCAGTATAAGGGCATCCTCAATTGAAACGTGAATATGATATTCATCCCCTAATAATTCAGAGGATAAAATTTTTGCTTCTAGCCGAATACAATTGGATTTATTCTTTACTAGAGTAACACGCTCAGGTCGTATCCCAAACTGAATGGGATACTTCTGCTCATGGATTATTTTTTCTAAATTTTCTATACAATGCAAGGCCTTGCTTCTTTCATCCTCTAATAAAGCATCGGTATATATTTGATCTAAGCTATCTAATTTTTTCTTTTCCTGGTTTAGCATTTCCTTATAAAACTCTTCAATTTTCAAGCCTATGGTTTGACTTTCTTGTATTAAGGTATCTGCAATATAAATACCATTCTTTTTATAAGTTACACCAAAAATATTCATTTGAGGAGATCCAATAAAGCTGGCAACAAATAAACAATTTGGATTTTCATAAACCTCTACTGGCGTACCAATTTGCTTGATATGAGCACGATCCATAATCACAATTCGATCTGCCATCGTCATAGCCTCCACCTGATCATGAGTAACATATACTGTTGTTGCATGTAAAGCCTTATGTAGCTTAATTATTTCCCCTCGCATACTAACTCTTAGCTTGGCATCTAGGTTAGATAAAGGCTCATCCATTAAAAGAAGCTTAGAATCACTAACAATAACTCTTCCTAAAGCAACCCTTTGACATTGTCCACCAGATAATTGAGAGGGCTTCCTATCTAGCAATTGCTCCAAATTTAAAATTTCTGCTGCTCGTTTTATTTTTTCATCAATTTCTGCCTTCGTTAATTTTCTTTTAACAAATAGAGGCACTTCCTTTGTTTGATATTCCTGAATATCATGGTCTATATTGGCAAGCTCCTCCTCATTTTCAGGATGATGCTTGATATACCACTTTCTTTCCTGAATTAGCTCTTGAATCGCTCTATTATCTATTCCAATTTCTTGATTTCCATCTTTATCTAGCTTCTTTGCTAAAACCTTTTTAACCTTTAAGCCATAGGCTAAATTATCGTACACTGTAAGATGAGGAAATAAAGCATAATTTTGGAATACCATACTAATTCCACGATCCTTTGGCTCTAGGTCATTAGAATAGACACCATCAATATAAAGTGCTCCTGCTGTAATATCCTCTAATCCACATATCATTCGTAGCGTCGTGGTTTTTCCACAGCCAGATGGCCCTACTAAAACAACAAACTCACCTTTTTTGATATCTAAATTAAAATCTACAACACTATAATATCCATTCGGATATATTTTTTGAATATGGTTTAGACAGACAAAGGTATCCTCATGATTTGGTAAATGCTCTTCTTTCTCCTTTAAAGCCTGTTCTCTAACTTTATTTTTATAGAAATCAGAACGAAGCTTTTCTATTTGATTTTGTTTGGTTTTTTTCCATTTTATATTCATAAGCTACCTCCACATAAATATATTCCTAATGTATTGCCAAAGTACGGATTATTTTTAGCTGCATAAATTACATAGATAATCATAGTCAAAAGGATTATCGTTATAATAGAAAGCCAAAGTGTAATAAGGATTCTGTTTTTTTTCATAGAATCACCCCTTGATTCCTGAATTGGCATTTGTCTGTACAAATGCTTTATTCATAATAATAAATAAGATGATAATAGGTAAGGAGGATATAAAGGAAGCAGCCATTACAAATGGCATGTCTCCAGCCTCAGCACCAGCAGTTGAATTTAATCCCATAATTAATACCTGAATTGTTTTTATATTGGGATCTGTTAAATAAATACTTGGTCCAAAGAAATCATTCCAAATACCCACAAACCAGAAAAGCATTTGTGCAATAAGTGCTGGCTTGATTAACGGTAAGACCACCTTGGCATAGGTGCCAAACCAGCTTACTCCCTCAACTCTACTTTCCTCTATTAAGGAATCTGGAACAGAGGCTTTAATTGACGTAATCAAAAATAGCATCATCCCCATATTTCCAAACATGCCTGGAATAATTAAAGGCCATAGGGTATTGACTAGCTTTAAATCTAACCAAACTCTATATTGAGGAAGCATAACTGCTGCATAAGGAATCATCATAGAAACCAATAAAATAATTAAGATGATATTCTTTCCCTTAAATCTCATTTTTGCAAAAGCAAAGGCTGCTAGGGAGGATACAAATGTCCCAATTGGAACAACAAGTATCTCGATAAGAAGCGTATTTCCTAAGCTAGATAAAAAGTTAAATTGCTTCACAGAATATCGATCGTTTCCTGTAAAGATTTCAATATATACATGCCAATTCGGATTTTTTGGGAAAAAGTCTTTCAGCATGGAGCTAGAGCCTATAATCTCTTTTTGGGTTTTCAATGAATTTACAATCATATAAAAGTAAGGAAATATCATCAAAAATGCTGAAAAGCATACCAATATGGTTGCAAAAATATGCAGAGCTCGATTGATGTTTTTTGTAAGATTGGCATTCTTATAAAACATATTTTCTTTATAGGTCATTTTCTCACGTCCTTAAACATATTGGATTTACTAAACAATACAATAGTGATACATAAAATCAGTATTGCCAGTAAAATAGAAGCCGCACTGGCCCAGCCATATCTGGATTGATTGATTCCATAATTCCATATATAGTACACAATCGTCCGGGCTCCTGGCAAGCCTGCCCCCATAATTGTGCTATCTGCATAGCTTTGTAATCCTCCGATAATTCCAGTTACAATTAAATAAAAGGAGGTGGAGTTGCTCATAGGTAAGGTAATATCAACAAATTGCTGCCATCTTGAGGCCCCCTGTACTCTTGCAACCTCATAATAGGATTCAGGAATATTATTTAATCCAGCTAAATATAGAATCATCGTTCCACCTATCCCTGCCCAAATATTTTTTATAACGATTGCAATTTTAATTAACCATGGATCATTAGAAATCCAATTTAGCTTTGTTCCAAAAAGGCTATTGATTAATCCGACCTCTCCATTTTTAAATAGCTCCTTAAATACAATCATTATGGCAATGCTTGAGGTTACAGCAGGAAGATAAAAGAGAATCGTCAATAGGGTTCTTCCTTTAGCTAGACGCTTTAAATACACAGCCAAAATCAAGCCAATAAATACACCAACTGGGATACTAGCAAGCATTAAGACGGTATTTATTGCAGCCGATCTGAAATTTTCTTCCTTAAAGATTTCTACATAATTATCAAAGCCAACAAATTTATAGGTCCCCTTTATTGGATTAAAATCCGTCATAGACATAAAAAGGGAATATCCTAAGGCATAGGCTGTAAACATTAAAAATCCTATAACAGGGATAGCAATAAATAAATAAGCAAAGAAATGCTCCTTAAATTTTGCATTAAAGGTCTTTTTATGGAATTTTTGTTTATGCAATAATTTCATTTCTTGCATAGAATATCACATTCCTTTACTCTAGATTTTTATGAAGCTTTGTTAATTTGTCCTGGAAGGTTTGAGCATAGTCTTGAATCGCATCCTTTGCTTTCTTTGTTCCAGCCCAAACTGGATTGAGCTGATCCATAAGATCATCCCATGCTGTTTTCTCATATGTATAATAATATGGACGAGACTTTCCACCCATAGTTTCTGTGCCCTTTACATGATCTAAAAATACAGATTTTGTTGCTGGATATAATTTAACTCCAGATAAGCCCACATTGTTCATCCATTCATTATTGGCCATGCTCATAATATTTGGCATAGCCTGTCCTAATTGATAATTCATTGTAGCTGCTGTTTCACTAGTTGCCAACCATTTTGCAAGTAATACTGCTGCTGCCTTATTTTGGCTTGCAGCACTTACAGAATAAGCAACAGTCCCTATGGTTGTTGTTGACTTTGCTCCTTGGGCATCACCAACTGGAACAGGCATAATATCAAATTCAAAGGATAAGCTTTCCCAATAGGTACGCATATCCCATGGTCCCATCCAGGTAAATAAGCATTGCTGTGAAGCAAAGCGAGTAAGAGCATTGGAAGTCCCTGCTGTTGCATAATCTGAGGCTAGACCGTCTATAGATAAATCAGCCACAAATTGTACAGCATCAATAAAATTTTGATCTGTTATTGCACTTGTTGTTGCACTATCATCTGTATAATAATTGGCATTATTTGAATAAATAGCCGTACTAACATCGTAATGAGTAATCGGGGTTATACGGGTTCCATCCACCTTTAAGCCCTTAAATGCCTTTAAAAAATTTTTAAATTCTGTAAAGGTCATAGGCTGTGTTGCAGAAGGCAATTCCACATTTAACTGATGGTCCTTAATCAATTGCTGCATTAAAGTTTTATTATAGACGATAGAGGATGGTCCTAAGTCCTTAGGCAATCCATAGATATCCTCTCCTGTACCAACCGTTTTTGTTTTTGCATCCCAACGAAAGATGTCAATAGACATAGGCCACAATTTCCCTATTTCTTCCTCAGATAAATAAGATTTTAAATTTAATAATTTACCAGAATCAACCCATTTAATATAATCCCAATCTGGAACATAAAAAACATCTGGCAAGGAATTCGCATTATTTACTAGATTATTTGAATACACCGTAGTATCACTAATCGCGCTATAGAAAACCTTAACATTCGTATATTCTTCCATAAATTTTGAAATCATTTCCTGGAAGTTCTTTTGTTCAGCAATACCGCCCCATCCTAAGAAATCAAGCTGATATTCCTTATTTGGATCAAATTCTTCCAATTCAGGTTCCTTTGGATTATCTGAATTCTCTGGTCCGCAAGATACTAAAGAAAATGCTACAAAAAATAAAGTTACAAGCAATAATATTTTTTTAGTCATTTTAAATTTCCTCCTAATTTTTATATACACCGAATAGGCAATTCCTTTCAATTGCCTATTCGGGTCATCATTTATTCTTCTTTTTTCCAAATAAGAGCTTCATATTCTGCCATAAAGGAAGCCTCATCAGGATACTCTGTATAAACAGGATCAATAAATGTTAATCCCGTCTCCCAGGTTTGAATATAGGTATAACCTACAGTTCTTTGATTCTCTGAATAGGAGAAAACAACTTGTCCATTGATTAAAACTGTTTTTTGCCAACCAGAGCATAAAATCTGTAAATGAGTTTCTTCTCCATTTTTAACTCCAAAATTCTTTTCAACAACAACCTCGTCATCTGTTCCCCATTTACATTTTGAAATTACAATAGAGCTATCCTTGATTTCCATTTTATATCCATCATTTGTATCCCAAGCACGGAAACGAATGGTAAAGCTATCCCATGTAGTATTATTGTAGTCTGCAATAATTCTTGTATCCAATGCCACATGATTTTTTCCATCCTGTGATCCAATACGTACTATGGTAGAATTATTAGGCTCCTTGGTATTAAAAATTACCTTATTTCCTTCAGTTGTTATATTATTTAAAGCACCCTCTGTTTCTTCAAACATTAGGTTTTTAAAGGTTTCAGCTCTTAAAGCACCTTCTTGTTCGATGGTTAAAATAGAAGAAAGCTTTTGCTTTGTTTGTTCTAATATAGCAGGAATTTCATCAACAGTAGTAACAGCATCGATTTCTAACTTACCCTCTTCTACTATTTTTGCCATTTCAGCCTTCATCTTATCACTATATTGAGTAGAATCCAGTGATGCTACAAAATCATCTAATTCTTTCTTTGCTGCGGTAGTATCCTCGTCAAATTGCTCACGCTCAAGAGTTTTAACTGCATTTAGCCTTTTGATCGCATCCTCTACTGCGGCGTGAACCTTAGAAACCGCATTACAAGCATCAATTGTTTGTTGGGCTTCAGATATGATAGTTGCTATAACCTGTTGGTTTGTCTCACTATACAGCGATAAATCAGATATGTGATTCTCCAATGTTACCTTAGAAGCTGCTTTAGTAAGATCTAATTCCGTTTGATTGATACAATCCATTTCAATTTCAGTTTTGTAAGCTGCTTCAAATTCTAAATTCGTCGCATACTCTGTATAAATAGGATTAATGAATGTAACTCCTGTATTTCGTGTTTCAAAATATGTACGGCCAATTACGTTTTTATCAGATTCTATTCTAAATATGCATTCCCCATCGAGTAAAACGGATTTTGTCCAGCCATAGCATAAAATTTGTAAATGTACTTCTTTTCCATTTTCTATTCCATAAGCATTACTCATATAAAGCTCTTCTACATTTGAATCACAATCATAAAACACAATGGAGTTTTCTGTGATAATCATTTTATATCCAAAGCCCTTATCCCAAGCAGAAAAGTGAATGATAAATTGGGAAGAAGCTGCATAATCTATGATTAGATTTGTATCGAAGGAGGCACCCTTTCTACTATCATTACGAGTTCCGATATAGCTAAAGGTAGAATCTAAAGCCTTCGTATCAAAAACAACCTTGTTTCCATCTAAAGCTAAATGCTCTAAAACCACATCTGCCTCTTCTAGACTATTCTTAAAATCCATTGCATTTTTCACTTGCTCTTCTACAATGGTTAAAACTGCATCAACTGCCTCTTTAACCTGGGCTACAATAGGATCAATTTCATCAACACTTGTAACAGCATCGATTTCTAGCTTGCCATCCTCAATAAGCTTTAAAAGCTTAGCCCAGTTTGCTTCACTATACTCTGCTGAGCTGAAGGCTTGAAGATAGTCATCTAATTCTTTCTTTGCTGCGGTAGTATCCTCTTCAAATTGCTCACGCTCAAGAGTTTTAACTGCATTTAATCTTCGGATTGCATCCTCTACTGCGGCATGGACCTTAGAAACTGTATCACAAGCATCAATTGTCTTTTTGCTTTCAGAAAGGATATTCGCTATAACCTGCTGATTTTCTTCACTATACAGTGTTAAATCAAAAATATGATGATCTAATGTTGTCTTGGAATTCTCCTTTAAAAGCTCAAATTCTGATAAATTCACACATGGTGCCCAAATCAAGTCTTCATAGTCTTCCTTCATTTCTGCACTGCTTTGTGGTTCAAAATAAGTTGGATTGATTAAGGTTACACCTGTCTTCCAGGTTTCAATAAATATACGTCCAACCGTTTTATCTCCTTCCTCAATGCTAAAGATACATTCTCCATCAAGAAGGACAGTTTTCTGCCATTCATGGCATAAGATTTGTAAATGGACTTCCTTTCCATTTTCTATTCCATAGGCATTTCTCATTAGAAGCGTATCAATACCACCTGCACGAGAATAAAATAGAATTTCATTTTCTGTTATGGTCATCTTATAGTTAATCGCTGTATCCCATGCACGGAAATTGAGGGTTAGTATGCTTCCTTCTCCTCTATAATCTACTCTAAGCTTGGTATCCAATACAGACCATTTATTCTCAGCCTGATTTCCAAATCGAACAATTGTAGAATCTACATCCTTTGTATTCCATATAACCTGATTTCCATCTGTAGTAATATAGTTTTCTATAGCTCCTGAAGTTTCATTAACTAAAGCATTCTTGAAGGCCTTTGCTCTTTCAACTTCCTCTTCTGTAATGGTTAAAACCTCATCTAAGGCTGTTTTAACAGAAGCCAATACCTCTTCCATTTCTTCTAAACTATTACATGCATCGATTTCTAGCTTGCCATCCCGAATGATTTTTGCAATGAGCTCCTGATTTGCTTTAGAATAAAGAGTTACATCGGTAATATATTCTTCGATTTCAGTTTTCTTAGCTATAGCCTCTGTATCAAAGGCTTCTCTTTCTAGTGTCTTAATCGCAGCTAATACCTTTTTGATGTCCTTTACTTCTAGATTTACATTTTCTATCGTAGTACAAGCATCAATATTTTCTTTTCCTAAAGCCAAGGCTTCATCTAGCTTGACTCCATTCGCTTGGCTATATAAGCTCTTATCAAAGGTTTTGAAATAATCATCAAGCTCCTGTTTCGCATTCGTCTTTGCAGCTGCAAGCTTTTCTGCTTCAGTTTGATTGATGCATTCCTTCCACAATAGCTCATCATAATCTGCTTTGAGGGTTGCACTATCCTTAGGCTCTGCAAAATAAGGATCACATAGGATAAATCCTGTTTGCCAAGTTTCAATATAGGTATAGCCTACACTGCGTTCTTCCTCCTCAATGGTAAATATACATTCCCCATTAATTAATACCGTTTTCTTCCATTCATGAGCTATAATTTGAAGATGATATTCTTGGTTATCCTTCATACCAAATTCATTATGAACCAATAATGTTTCTAAAGTTCCATTTAAATCATTACTCCAAACAGCAGAATATATATCGATATGATCATCATATATTTTCATCAAATAGCCATGAGATAAATCCCAAGCGCGGAATCGAATAGAAAAGCTAGAGCCTGCCACACCTAAATAATTTGGAGTTATTTTAGCATCTAATACTTGGTATGGATTGGTATCCTGAGTACCTAGACGCAACCTTACTGTACCTTGATTTTTCGAATTTAATGTGAGCTTATTGTTCTCTAGTGTCACGAAATCTAAGGCCCCTGCGGTATCCGCAAATAATCCATTTTTAAAGTCTAGGGCATTTTGTATCTTTTCTTCTTCTATGGTTAATACCTTATCTAAATCCGATTTTGTATCTGTCAATATAGCAGTAATCACAGCTTCCTCTGTGGCAGCATCAATGTTTTCCTTCGCATCCTGAATCATTCTTTCAATTTCTGCTAAGCCCTTTTTGCTATAAAGTGTCTTATCCTGAATATACCCCTCCAATTCTACCTTGGCAGCAGCTTTCATTGTAGCTAACGCTTCTGTAGCAAGGGTAGGTATTCCATCGATTTCCTTTTTAGCAGAGGCTACAAGTGGAGTGACATCTGAAGCCTTTGTACATTTTTCAATTGCTGCTTTAGCATCTTGAATCACTTTAGTGATTTTGGCTTGATTGGTATTGCTATAATCAGATAGCTTCACATAGGAATCCAATTCATTTCTTGCATCTGCAATGGCCTTAGCTAAGTCTTCTGCTTCTATAGTAGGAAGCTTATCTATCGCAGATTTTGCAGCAGAAACGGCAGCCTTGATATCAGCCTCTGTCTTTGCCTCTTCTATTTTTGTTTTAGCAGTAGCAATCAGCTTTTTTATTTCTGCTTGATTGGTAGAACTGTATACAGCCATATTTTTTACATAGCCATCCACTTCCTTAACAGCAGCTTCCCTTTGCGTTTTTAATTCATCGGTTTCAACTACTGGTGGCTTTTCAACTACTGGTGGTTCATCCTTTTTACAACCAACTAAAGATAAACCTGTAATGATAAACAATAACAAAATTAATCTTTTTTTCATTTCCTTTTCCTCATTTTTATATTGTAGAATTCATTAGATTTTTTAACTTGATCTAATCAACAAGTGTATTGCCTTCCATTATGCTTTATCTCTAGCATTATAAGGTTTTAATTTTAAGATTAGAGAAGGTTACCTCCATATGATTGGAATATAATCCACAATAGCCTCTAGTCCTTCCCATCGGATCAAATGTCTCTAAAACCTTTGTCCCATTCACATACATTGTAATGACTTTCCCTTGCTTAATGGCCTTAATATTGTATGTTTCTCCAGTTTTGAATTGATAAATATCACGACAGGTTTCATCAGAATACTGATAATTTGATTTTATAATGGTTATTTTGTTTGTATTTAATGCACAATAATACCCTCGAATGGATTTATAATTATCTAAATCAACATTATTTAAAGCCCAATCATCACAGGCAAGAACAATACCTAGGGTTCCTGTACCATTATCACCTGTAATTTTAATATCACAGCTCATTTCTACATCCTCTAGAGTGCCATTCCCAAAGGTACACAAATATCGAGCTGTATTTGTTGTTACTAATCCAGCCTCTGTAGAGTTCATAAAGGTTGGATACTGAATACCTTTGTCTGGATAGCTTTTCAGATCATGCACATATTCTGTTCCACTTGTACTATAATTCTTTTCACAATATAGCATTTGAAATGAAAACTCAGCCTCTAAGGAAATCAATGTGATATAATGGTTTCCTTTTTCTAAATATAAATCTGCAACCTTATCTTTAAAATATCCCTTATAAAGCTGATTGCTGTAGTCTGGAATCGTCCATTTCATGATATCCCCACCATCAATTTGAATACCAATTTTTTTTCCATAATCCGCATAGGATGTAACCATATCCAAGCCATAGGAGCCTGTTTCTGTAACATACTCTAAATATGTAGCATAGTCTCCCTTATTTGCAAGCTTCATTTCGAAGCTTCCGTCTAAAACATCCTGAGGAATTGTGTTTTCTACAGCAACAATTCCACTATTTTCTGTAAGATGGCTCAATACTAAATCATAGGAGGTTGCAGGAATGTTTTCTTGCTTTGCAGTTTTTTTATCACTATCTCCTTGGGCTGTATTATTAAAGGTTAAACAACCCTTTATCGCATAAGAATCGGTATAGCCAACCTTACCACCGCGAAATTCTCCTACCTCTACATCATTTGCAATTTCCTGGGAATCAAAGGATACATCCATAAGTCCATCCTTATAGCCAATACGTATTGCATGTAAAACCTCAGTATTAAAGCTACGATAGGTCGGTACTTTTGCTTTCACCTCGTCTTGTCCATCGCTTACCTTATGAATGGAAAGTGTATTCCCATTAAAATCTATATAGCCATAGTTCTTATGATCTTGATAAGAAAATATCATTTTACCAGAGCCTGCCACATTGAATTCAATTGTAAAGGAATCCTTTGTAGCATCACTACTCAATAAAAGCTCTTCACTTTTCGTTAATCTCGTAAAATCGGCTTCAACATAATCTGCAAGGCTAGGTACGATGTTGTCATATAATCCCGTATGCTGCATCATAACATCGGTTCCATTAAAGAGAAGTCTTGACAAATTAAATCTTCTACCTGTATTATTTCCTTCAGAAAAGGAGTTATGGTAGCCCATATAATAGCTATCTAAATCTGGTCCCATAATAAGACAGCCATGACCTAAGCCATACCAGTCATCCTCTGTATTTAATAAAATATTTTTTCCTTGCTGAATTGAATTTTGATCTGTAATTGACTTATCCGCTGAATTAAAGCAATAATCCATACGATAGGCCTTTTGAGTTACTCCATTTCCAGTGAAAAAATAATATCTTATACCGTTCACTGTAATAAGCTCTGGACCTTCTGTCCATCCAGACATAGTCACATTTCTTAATAATTCCTTATCTCCAACCGATTTCATATCATCCGCAAAATAGGCTGCTGCCATATAGCTATCTGCTGTAAGCAAAACCATTCTACCATCAATATCCATATACATGCTTCCATCTATGTTATTATCAATCATTTGATCGGTAAGCACCTCAAATGGGCCTTCAGGAGAATCACTTTTCATTACATAATGACCTTTTCCATTTCTTGATTCAACTAAATAGAAGGTTCCATCCAAATAATAAACCTCACTTGCCCATGCATCAAAGGATTCATCTATGGAATCACTAACAATATAGCCTCTTTTATTGACTCCATTATCAACAGGCTCCCAGTTCATTAAATCAACTGACTTCCAGCCCTTTACTCCCTTTTGACCATATTGGGTAGAGCAAATTAAATAATAAACTCCATTAAATCGATATATATAAGGATCACCCAGTCCATAATTATTTCCCCATTGTCCTTCCAATCGATCCTCTAAAAAAGTATTCTGATAGGTTTCAAATTCTACGGGAACATTTTTAAGCTCGGGATTACTTACAAATTCTACATTTTCATGAACTTCACTAGAACATCCCACAAGGAGGAATAATCCTAATATTAATCCTAATTTTAAATGCTTCATTCTTTTTTCCTCCTATTTGTTGTCATCCACGATAAAATACGTGCTTGGTCTATTAAAATCGACAGGCTTATTGTTGACCGTTAAAAATGAATTTTTATTTAAAGTATCATGGTATAAGCCAACAGCAAAACCAATATTTCCTTGTTCTCCTGTAAAAATGGAATTGCTTATTTTAATATAAATGGTATTATCATATAAATAAGTCCAGGTTTCTACAGCATTGAGCTCATATTTTTTAGTTGTGCTTTCTTTATTCGTTTTCACATCAAATCCATTATAGTAGGATACTGGCTTTCCAGGATATAAGGAAATATGATAGCAATTCTGGTCTCGATTGGATTTACTAGCAGAGCAATTCATATCTAGATAAATATTTAGAGAATGTCCTTGATCCAGCATGCCAACACCATTATCCAATAATTCTAGCTTTAGCATGACATAATCCTGAGCCTTCGCGTAGCTTACCGTATACCCAACCGTTTCAAAGCTTGCAGCTAAATTACCTATAATACCTAAATCAGTATAGTTCAATTCTTCAAATGGCAAGGTATTACAAGAGCCTTTAAAAAATTTTGAAGCTTTATCCAATCGAACATAATTGATTGTTGCTTCTGCTTGAATATAAGCACCCTTTTGATCATACATTCCTGCCCAATTATAATTATTCTTGATACCAAAATATAAGCCAAATATCTCTTCCTTAGTTATCCCTATTTTGTTATAAGGAATATCAGCTTCTACATAATATAAATCATTGATTCTTCCATAGGTTGTTTTTATACCACTTTCGTTTGTGCTCTTCCCACCATAATTGGTTATATTGACTACACCCTTTTCACGATAGCCTAGACAGAATAAATAATCTGTAGCATTTCTCATATCCATTCCATTGGATTCCTTTGTATCAATGAAAAGCTCAAAATAGGAGGCTGCTGCTTCACTAGATTCCATATTCGCTTCTGTTTTTAATACTACCTTAAATGCGTCTTCTCCACGAACTACTCGTGCTGTTGCAAAGCCTACAATTGAATTTCCAAAGCCAATCACATCTCCAAAGCCTTCATCCAATTGGACGGAAGAAAGCTCTGTTGTTCCACCAACATTGACAGTAGCAATACCCAAGTTCGCCTGATAGGTTAAATGCTGAGCCTCTGAGTAAGAGATAACATTGCTATACCCATTACAATCCGAAAATAAAGTATAATTTCCATTAGAATCCGTCTTTGTTGTTGCATGGTTTAACTCAACCAAAGCATTTGCGATAGGCGTTTTGCCATCTCTTTCCGTTACCTTTCCCGAAATAGTGGTTTGATAGGAGGCTTCACTTAAGGATAAGAAAATGGTATTTCCTAGATCAAACTCATTATTTAGTGCCAAGCGTATATCTGCTTTAGATACCCGCTTAGAATACGTTAGATAGTTTGATTTGGAATATTCGATTTCAAAATCATCTGAGGCATTTTCAAACTCCAAAGCATATTCTCCTTTAGAATTGGTATAAGTTGTTTTTATCCCCTTTGCAGATACCTTAGCTCCTGCAACAGGGTTGCCAGCCAAATCCACAAGATTTCCACGAATGGCTCCAGTTAATGGACAATCATTTAGCTTATAGAATTTATTATCCTTATGAAGAACCAAATAATTATCTGGAATTTGTGGATCAATTTCACCATTCCATTTATATCCTCTATTTCCTGTTTTTGTAACTCTTGCAAAAGCAAAGGAGGTTGGTGTGTTTTTATTCACATCTTCTCCTAATACAGCATAGGATATATAGCCCTCTACATTAAAGCCCTGATCCACATCTGTATGATCATTTACCGTTCCATAGGTAAATACATTCGCAACAAAGCCTGTCAGATAGGAATAAATACGACCAGAGGCAGTAACACGGAATTCATATTGATTGCTTCCTCTTTTTTGTCCACCTGTACCATAGGCATCCACATAAAGCTCAACAGAATCCGATTGAGCTGTTACCAAATTGATGTCCTCCACATTTAAAGTAGAAAGAGAATCATCCTCACACTCAAATAAAAAATAAATTGCCTTTTCACCCTTATGAATGGATACGTATGTAGTTTCAGTCTCGCTAGCATAAACAAGATGTCTTCCACTACCTGTTGGATAATCATACGCCTCATCTCGAACCCCATCCAATTTTAGTTCTGGGTCAGTATAAAGCCCCTTATTCCCAAAAGGATCTACATCATCCTTTACCTTTTCTCCATCCTTAATGACTGTTTCTTCGCCAAAAACCAAATCATAAATTGTAGTGGTTTGACTACATCCAGCCAAAAATAAGGCAAGAGGTAAAATCCATAAAAATCGTTTTAATACTTTTGTCATCTTTTTCTCCTTTCTCTTTTATGCCTACCATTATTAAAAGATCATCATTTCATATTTTTATACTTAAATTATACAATTTTGAAATACTTGAATTATTGTAAATTTTTTCTATATGCTTCATTGACTATTTCAAAAAATAATCTCCCAAACCCAAATCCTAGTGCCAAAATTCATATCATAGTACTTAAATATTTCAAAAAAAGTTAGGAAATGGATAAGGTTACCTATGGAATACATATATAGCAAACTACAATTTCTATATAATAATTATAACAAAATTCATAAAAATCTAAATTGATTATGTCAACGCTTACATTGACAATATCACAATTTTTATTATATAATATATTCGTGGTGAATTTTATGTATGGAATAGATTTAAATGATGAAATAACCTTTTTTCATGCTTCTGAACGTTTTTTTAAAAAGGACGATCGGCATATTAATCGTATCGGATATTGTGATGTTTTGCTTCTAGTATATGAGGGTGTTCTACGATTCAATATTGACGGGGAAGAGGTTGAGGTACGAAGTGGAGAATACTATATTCAAAGAAAAGGAACAATTCAAAAGGGAACAAAGCCAAGCTCTTCTCCAAAATATTTTTTCATTCATTTTAAAGCAAATTGGGATAATTCTGAATACGTTCTTCCCTATCGAGGGTATTTCTCCTTTTATGAATTAGAAAAATACCTTAGAAATGTCAACTCCTATTTTGGAACAAATAATTTTTATATTGATAAACTGAATTCCTTTTATACAATTCTTCTTTCCTTATTAAAAAATCCCAAAAATGAGTCCTTAGCTTCTAAAATAATGGATTACTTAAGAAAAAATTTTTTAGAAATCAAATCGTTAGATGAGCTGAGCACACATTTTGCTTACTCCAAAAATCATATCATTAATATTTTTAAGGATAAATACAATACCACTCCTACAAGCTACATCCTAGAATTAAAAATCAATAATGCGATGTATCTTTTAGAGGTTACCTCTATGTCTATCATTGATATATCCATTCAATCAGGATTCAACAATTATTCTCAATTTTATAGAAAATTTTTTGAATTTAATGGCATGTCTCCTGAGCAATGGAGACAAAGGATACGAAAGACAGAAATCATTTCTCCATTTGAGAAAAAGGCTTAAGCTATTGCTTTGAAAAATCAAAAAGACCCTATATCGTAGATACATAAAAAAGTGTTCTACTGTATAGGGTCTTTTCAATAGAAAAAAGGAGGTATTTCTACCTCCCAAATTATTTTAATATTGAATCCGATTGTATATCTGCTATATCCTTTAAGTTAAATTTCGGATGATGTGAAGCATCGAATAATCCATTCACCTCTTGCTGGACATCGGTTAATTGGGTATAGCAATATCCACAAATCAATGGTATGGCTTTGATATTATCAATCAAGCACTGGAATCTATCTAAAAATGCAGCTGTTGATTCTACAGATTCTCCATAGCCCCAATCATTCCCTTGAACGTCCCTACTGAAGGCACAGCCTCCAAATTCAGATATGAGAATGGGTTGTCCCTTATATCCATACCCATCTGCAAAGGCTCCTTTATGGTGTGCGGGCCAAATTCCCGAAATGATTTTTTCCAAGGTATTATAATAGCTATTTAATTTTTTGCCATCCTGTTCATAATGATGTAGGGTCAGAATATCACTTATGGTATGCTCCCACCCATCATTGGTGATTACGGGCCGATAAGGATCTATCTTCTTCGTTAGATTATATACATCTAGAGTAAATTTCTGTTCAACTAAGCTAGTTTTTACGTGCTCTATTCCCCAGGATTCATTTAACGGAGTCCAGGTTATAATGGATGGGTGATTATATTGCTGTTTTACAACCTTTTCCCATTCGTATAGGAACTGTTGTCTGCTTGCCTCTGTATTTTCATACATACTAGGCATCTCTGCCCAAACCAAAAACCCTAAAGCATCTGCATAATATAAATATCTTTCATCCTCTACTTTTTGATGCTTTCTGGCTCCATTAAAGCCCATTTGAATCATTGCATTTATATCGTTTAATAATGCATCTGTTGAAGGTGCTGTATATTCACTTTTATCCCAATAGCCTTGATCTAATAAAAGCTTTTGATATAATTTTTTACCATTTAAATAAATAAATGCATCCTTTATTTCTATATTTCTTATACCAAAATAAGAATGTATCTCATCTAAAAGTTTATCCTTAGAATATAGCATCAGGGTAAGCTCATATAGGGCTGGATGAAATACGTCCCATGCCTCAAAGTCTTCATTCAATAAGACTTCTATGTCACTTTGATTCTTATGAATAGCATAAGTCGTATTCTGAAGAATTTTGTTATCCTTTTCAACCATAAGCCTTAAGGATAAATTGTCTTCTTCTCCAAAATACTTTATAGTCAAATTAGCAGATTGCTTATCATAATCTGTATCTATTTTTAAGCTCTCTATTCTTGTTTTTGGGGCATATTCTAGCCATACGGTCTTATAAATTCCTGTAGTTTCCTTATAATAGCATTCGAAATTATGATCCTTCCATCGCTGTTTTCCTCTTACCTGCTCCTTAGAAAAGGAATCCTGACAATGGATAACCAATAAATTATTTCCTAGATGAATAAATTCTGTAATATCATAGCTTTGCCTATAGGTACAGCCTTTTTTTCGATCTACCTTATGACCATTTACATAAAGTGTCGTAATGTAATCACTGCCTTCTAAATGCAAAATAACATCAGCTTGTGGATCTAATAATAAAAAATTAATGTTTTTTTGATACCAAACACTATCACATCTCTTATCTATATGAACTAAGGATGCTTCACAATTATAAGAAAAAGGTACTAAAATGTCATATTCCTTTTCAAAGCCCTTGAAATATCCCTTTTCTTCTCCTTGATTCTCATAATCTAATCTGAAATCCCATTTCCCATCCAAATTTAAATATGAGTCTCTATAAAATTGTACTCTTGGATAATCCTTTTTAAAATATTTGACATTTTTCATGTTAATTTCCTCCAACAAATCCAATATGGTAAGGATAAGTTATTCTTCATTTATTATAACAAATCAAATTTAACTTGAATATTGATTATCTCATTACTTAAATTAACAATATCACAATTTTCACAAATGATATCCTCATCTTAAGATCTTTATTTTGATTATCTTACGTTAAAACTCAAGAGTTAAGCCATCATATCCTACAATCCAATTTTTTGGTACATTTTCAACTAAATCATCATATGTAGCAGCACCATTGTGAGAAAAATGATTGATAACAAGTATCGTATGCTCATCCACTACTTTAATTTTTTTCAATTTTTCTATGACCTCCAAATTAGTAGAAACACACATATGTCCATTTCTATAATCGGGTTGTAAGGCACCAGTACAATCAAGTGAAACTAGGTCAAACCTACCAAATTTTCTCAATGCTTCATAAACATCCTCAAAAAATACGCCCGTATCATGAGCATAAAGCAATCGTTTTTCATCCTTTTCTATTGCATAAAAAACAGGAGAGGCCTGAGGATCATGATTTGCAGGAAGAGGTAAAACACGATATTTTCCACAATAAAATGGTTTATAGGGTTCCACACAATAGGCATGAGCAAATTTTGACATAAGAGGTGTTTCTTCAATTCCCTTTTGAATTTCCTTATAGCCACTTTCAGCTGCATAATACATCACCTTGACTGCTTCCCTACTATATTGTGGAATGAGCATATCCGGAACATAGAGATGATCCGAATGATTATGAGTTATTAGACAATGCTGAATTTGTAGGGTGTCAATGTTATATTGTAAAAAATGAGACACCGTATCTGAATTAAAATCGATTAACAAATCCTCATCAACAAGAGCCTGTGTACGAGTGCGTATGTTTTTTCCTCCTGCCTGTCTTGATCTTCTACAGGTTTCACAACAGCAAAATGGTGCAGGAATCGCATCATAGGCTGCACTTCCTAAATACTTAATTTTCATATAGAATGGACTCCTTTTTCTCTTCTTTTCTCTATTATAAGTCATTCGCCATTTTAATTCAATGAATTATATAAACATTTTTAGAATGCTTTAAGACATAAAAAAAACATTCCAAAAGGGAATGAAATACTGGCGCCCGCAGTAGGACTCGAACCTACGACACCATGATTAACAGTCATGTGCTCTAACCAACTGAGCTATGCAGGCATATAAAACAAAGAGAAGCC